>JADGDX010000100.1 GCA_016744675.1 Desulfuromusa sp.
CTGTACATTACGCAGTCAATGCCTACGCAACGTCAAACAAAAAGGTGCCAGGCAAGTCAACGTCAAAATCGGCAGCACAGACAGGAAAAAGAGTGGCCCATTGGTACGAATGAAGCAGAAAATCGATTCAAAACGAGGACGCCATATCTACAGCATGCGCTTAGGGATCGTCGAACCAGTCTTCGGCCACATAAACGATGCCATTGGCATCAAAAGATTCACCCTGCGCAGCAAGAAGAAAGTCAATGCCCAATGGCAATTGATGAATATGCTGCATAATCTGACCAAAGTGCACCGATTTGGGTAGATACAGCAAAAGAATCGAGAACATATAGGTAAAATTGTGGATTATTCAGTTATTTTGGAGCAGTTTCCATAAACTGGTAATCATTTTAGTAAAAATAATATTGGGGTTTTTAGAAGTACTCTTGGATGGGAGTTTTTCTACAGCCTCGTTATGTGCGAAAATCAATAATGGTAGCGAGCCTGAGCAATAAAAACAGAATCATCCGTAGCTTTATAAACGATCCTGTGTTCATCGTTTATTCGTCTCGACCAATAGCCCGACAATCCATGCTTCAGCGGTTCGGGCTTTCCGATACCAGAAAAAGGTGAACGTTGTATGTCCTGTATCAACGCATTCACCCGTTTGAGGATTTTTTTATCAGCCTTTATCCAATACTGATAATCATCCCAAGCATTTTCGGAAAAAATGAGTTTCACAGAGAAAGCTCCCGCTCGGTGCCGTCACCAGATTCTAACTGTGCAATTGACTCTAAAAGGCGCCGAGCATTTTTAGGGCTTCTCAGCAAATATGCTGTTTCTTCAAGAGCTTGAAAATCTTTAAGAGACATCATAACGACTGAACTTTCATTGCGACGCGTGATAATAACAGGATCATGATCGTCACATACTTTTTCCATTGTTTTTGCTAAATTGCTTCGTGCATTGGTGTAAGAAATAGCTTCCATGACAAATCTCCTTTATAGCACATGTACGGTTTACTGTACCACAAAGGCAAGCACATAACAAATCAATTAACGCGGACGGAATATACGTCTGCTTTTTCTCGAATACTTTGGTGGTTCACGCAAGTTCGCGTCGCCGCCGGTTATCAAAACGTTGAGGCTGTAGGAAAACCCCAAATATGCTATATTAGTGGCTAAATTATGATCTTTTCTGGGAGGGGAAAATGCCACGATTTAAACATTACAACCAACGACAAACCGTCCTGCTTCCCGTCTCTTTTGAACGGCAAATCCTCCCCGGAACATTCGAACACACCCTCAATTATCTGGTTGATGAAAAACTCGATCTGACTATTTTTCATCACAAGTATAAAAACGAAGAAAACGGTCGCCCCGCTTATGATCCAGCCTTGTTGCTTAAAATCGTATTGTTGGCCTATTCACGTGGAGTCACAGGCAGTCGTAGAATGGAAGCTCTTTGCAGTGAGAATGTCTTGTTTATGGCACTATCAGCGGACACTCAGCCTCATTTCACAACCATTGCCGATTTCATCTCGTCCTCGGCAGATGAGATATCCAAACTCTTTAAGCAGGTCTTGTTGATCTGTGATGATCTCGGGCTTATTGGCAAAGAAATGTTTGCTATTGATGGGTGCAAGCTCCCATCCAACGCCTCCAAAGAATGGAGCGGAACCCACGAAAACCTGAAAAAGAAAAGTCAGAAAATAGACAAAGCAGTGCAGTACATGCTGACTAAGCATCGAGACGAAGACAACCAAGGAGAAAACGATCTCTTAATTCGCAAACGAGAAGAACAACAAATTAAAACCCTGCTCAAAGCCAGCGATAAGATCGATCGGTTTTTACAAAAAAACAACAAACGCCACGGACATTCAGGCAACGAAGTGCAAAGTAACGTGACCGACAACGAAAGTGCCAAGATGAAAACCAGCAATGGTGTGATTCAAGGCTACTGTGGAGTGTCAGCCGTTGACAGTAAACATCAAGTCGTTATCAGTGCCGAAGCCTACGGACAAGGGCAAGAACATGGCCTGCTCGAGCCAATGGTAGAAAAAATCGAAGCCGCCTTTAACGATGATCAACGCAGCCCATTACACAACGGAAAAATTCTGGCCGATAGCGGTTATTGCAACAAAGAAGCACTGTTATATCTGGAAGAAAAGAATATTGACGGCTATATCGCAGACAACGGCTTTCGTTCCAGAGATCCCCGCTTTAAAACAGCAGGGAGACACAAACCAGCAGCAAAGCAAAAAACAACAACAAAAACCGCTTTACCGTCACTGACTTCACCGTCGATATCGATAAACAAAGTTGCACGTGCCCAGCAGGGAAAAAATTGTGGCTAAAAAATGCAAAAGCCAAAATAACTGGTAATATCTTTATGCAGTTTCAAGGGCATAAAGAAGACTGTGATCACTGTACATTACGCAGTCAATGCCTACGCAACGTCAAACAAAAAGGTGCCAGGCAAGTCAACGTCAAGATTGGCAGCACAGATAGGAAAAAGAGTGGGCCATTAGTTCGAATGAAGCAAAAGATTGATTCAAGACTGGGTCGCCACATCTATAGCATGCGCCTAGGAATTATCGAACCAGTCTTCGGCCACATCAACGATGCTATCGGAATCAAAAGATTCACCTTAAGGGGCAAGATAAAAGTTAACGCCCAGTGGCAGTTGATGAATATGCTGCACAACCTGACAAAAGTGCATCGATTTGGGTAGATATCGTAAGAAAACAAAGGAAAAACAGTCATAAATAGCGATTATTCAGTCAATGAAGGTATTATCTCAAGACTTGGTAATCATTTTAGCGAAAACAAGGTTGAGGTTTTAGGAACTATCTCTGAGGAGGTTTTTCTACAGCCTCGTTATGTGCAAAAAAGTAAGCAGTGAATTCTTGATGAAATCTGGTAAAATGACACAAGTTGAATTAATCAAAAGGATACTAGCGTGACCAAATTATCATGCATCGAAATCTGTGCTGGTGCTGGAGGGCAAGCTCTAGGGCTTGAAAGAGCAGGATTTGAGCCTCAAGCACTAATCGAAATAGAAAAGCCATGCTGTAACACACTTAGGCAAAATCGTCCTAATTGGAACGTAATAGAAGGCGATTTAAAAGAGTTTGATGGTACATCATACAGTGATGTTGATCTCTTGGCTGGCGGTGTTCCATGCCCACCCTTTTCAAAAGCTGGAAAACAGCTCGGTAAAAATGATGAGCGTGATCTATTTCCCGAAGCATTGCGTTTAGTTGGTGAGATCAAACCACGGGCAGTAATGCTTGAAAATGTAAGAGGCTTTCTAGATGCGGTATTTGAAGACTACCGATTAAACTTAAAAAAACAATTAGAAAGAATGGGGTACAAAACTGAATGGCGTTTACT
>JADGDX010000101.1 GCA_016744675.1 Desulfuromusa sp.
CGTAAAGGGTTTTGAAGGTCACGGTCGGAACGGTCAGAAAATCGATTGCTGCGATTTCGCCAAAATGGTTTTGAAGGAAAGTTTTCCAGTTCTGGTTTGGACGGCCTTTTCTCCGAACCATGTACTTGGCCACCGTTGATTCACTGATTTCGTATCCCAGCATAATCACTTCCCCATGAATGCGCGGAGCTCCCCACAGCGGATTGTCCAAAGACATCTGCCGGATTAGTTCGATGATCTCGCTTGTGATTTTTGGACGGCCAAAATCCTTCGGCTTGCTCTTCCATCTCCAGAACAGCCGCCAGCTTTGTCGATGCCAGCTAACCACAGTTTGGGGTTGTACAAGGCGTAGCGGACTCTTCCATCCAGACCAATAGCGGCTTAAAACGACCCAGAAGGCTCGTTCGCTGACCCGGAATCTGGGTCTTTTGACCGTAAACGGATGAGCAACTGCACCTTCCGCTCAGACTTTTCCAAAAGTATAATTTCAGCGACGGGGTTCTGCTAAGCGATCAGTTTTGCTTCGGATTCCCGCTTCGCCTTCCAACCATGCGGAGTCAACTCATCAATACGAGATTGCGGATGGGTATTGACCCTGACCATAATATCAGCCAAGTATTCTTGGGCATTGAGACCAAGACGAGAGCAGGTTTCAAGCAGAGAGTAAAAGACAGCAGCAGTGTGGCCGCCGGTTTCGCTACCGGCGAACATATAGTTTTTGCGCCCGATCGCAACTTTCCTCATACTGCGTTCACAGCTGTTGTTGTCGATGTCAACCAAGCCGTTGTGGATAAAAGTTTCCAGCCATTCCCATTGCCCAAAAGCATATTCGATAGCTTTGCCCAACGGGCTCTTGGGTAGCACCGCTTGGCGACATTCAAGAAGATGCTTTTTCAACTCGGCAATCACCGGGAGTGATCGATTTTTACGCACCACAACAATTTGGCCAGGCGTCAAAACAGGATTCTGGCAACGGATATCCCGTTCCACAAGATACAACTTTTGGATCAAAAGTAAGATCTCAGCAGACATTATTTCTTCGGTTTTCAGGGCATATTCAAATTTACGTCGTGCATGGGCCCAACAGGCTGCACGGGCCAAACTGCCCTTTTCTACAGCCTGATTATAGCCAGCATAACCGTCCACTTGAAGAGTTCCGGAAAAACCGGAGAGGAACTCCGTCGGACCTGCACGAGATCGGTCAGTCGCGAAATCATACACAACCATTTGGCCGCAGACATAGCTCCACATATACCCTTGATTGGCTGGGCCCGGAGATTCCAAATATTTCAGGCCGGTATCATCGGATTGGATAAAAGTCCCTGACAACATTTCTTTCGCCATTTGATCGACGATGGGTTTCAGGTTGTAACCATGTCTGGTCAACCAACCACATAAAGTTTGGCGCTTGAGGATGATTCCCTCCCGACTGAAAATAGCCTCCTGTCGGTACAGAGGATTGTGGTCCAAATATTTGCTGATGGCGATACGGGCATGAACATCTGTAGTTGCAAGACTTTTATCGTTGGCGTCATCGGGAAGATCAGGACGAACCATATCGTCTTCGCAATGCCGGCAGGCATATTTGTGCCGGTAAAAACTCTTTACGAAAAATGACTGCCGAGAAGATAGTTTTTCGCTGACTTCAACCCCGGCTGGCTCCATTTGCTCGCCGCAACATTTACAGTCAAGATTATCTGGGTGTAGATGTATTTCTTCGCGTTCCAGATTAGCAGGAAATGGGTGACGGCCGGGATGAGACCTGGGGGGTTTCTTCTTTGGGTTATTCGCCCCGCTTGAGTCGTCTTCAGGATTGCTGTCTTCGGATTCTTCGGATATTTCTGTGTCTTCGGTAGGTAATTCAGTGGGGTGGCCAGCAAACAACGCCAGTTGATCGGAACTGACTTTTTCACTCTTGCGACCAAACAACATACGCTGGATTTGAGCCAACTGAGAGGTCAGATTCGCCACCTGCTGGCGAAGGATATTGACCTCTGCTTGAAGCTGCGCATTGCGCTTTTTCAGGTCTTTCTGGCCACTGGATTTCTTTGTTTTTCCCATGACCAGAGACTACCATAAAATGCTTAAAATACAACACTTTATTAGCTTATTTGGTGATTTTATTGAGCCCTTTGAAGCGTTTCTTCCGGCGTCCACTTAGCTCAAGCCCTTCAAGCAAAGCAGCCAACTCAGCAGCACTGTATTGCACTTTTGACACCGAAGCATTAGGCCAGGAAAAAGTGCCTTTTTCCAAACGTTTGGCCATTAGCCAAAAGCCGGATGGTTCCCAGATCAAGGCTTTAAGGCGATCGCGCTTGCGATTGCAAAAAACAAAAAGATGGCCAGACAAAGGATCGGCATCAATCGCAGTACGGACCACAGTTGCAAGAGTATCGAAAGACTTACGCATGTCTGTTGGCCCGGAGACCAGAAAAACCTTACTGCCGCTGCCGATATTCAGCATCGCTTTAAAGCTCTGAGGACGGTTTCGAGGTCTGGTCTGCAGACGCCTTGATCAAGACGGATCAGCTCGCCACCGGGCAATTCTATTTCAATGGACGACGATGTGCTGGCAGGAACAGAACCGACCGGAATAAGTGCAGGAAGATTGGGCTGTTTTGTTTTGCGGAGCTTGCCCACCCAGTTCGTGAATGTCGAGATGGGAATTTGATTTTCTTTGCAGAAATTTTTCTGACTTTGGCCACTGTCTTTTTGAGCGGAAATAATCTTTAGAATTTCAGATGCAGTACGGTGCTTGTGCTTTTTCGATGGCATATTGCCTCCTTTGGTTTGGAAGCAATTTACCGGAATTTAAGTTTCAAGAATAGGTGCGGTTGCTCATCCGTTTACTTTTTAATGACTTTTTTAGGGCAATTTGAAGTTGTTTTGTAAAATT
Source organism: Desulfuromusa sp. (assembly GCA_016744675.1). Lineage (GTDB taxonomy): Bacteria > Desulfobacterota > Desulfuromonadia > Desulfuromonadales > Geopsychrobacteraceae > Desulfuromusa. The sequence continues at coordinate 2,897 of JADGDX010000101.1, forward strand.
CAAAGAATCGCTGTTTTAGAAATCTAATTGGGCATCAAAGGGAATAATGGAATCACTAGAAAAAGATAGCAAAATACATGAAC
>JADGDX010000102.1 GCA_016744675.1 Desulfuromusa sp.
ATCTTTCTCGCGATTTCTTAATTGAATGGGGGGCGGAAAAAACCGTTGCAGGGGGCGACTATTTGTTATTGCTCACCCCACGTGAAGATTCACCATTAATTCGGCAGATTGAGGTTGTTGTCAGCAAAAAGGTTGTTGCTTTGTGGAAGAAAAAAGGCAAAACGGGGAGAAATTTCCCCATTTTATCAACTCTTGTGACCGATCAGAATGAAAACCAGACATCGATCTTGTTTCGCAACATTCAGGTGAATCAGAAACTTATTGATACCCTCTTCTTTTTTAAGCGCCCTGAAGGGGTTGAATTGGTCGATCCGGGGATGCAGATGGGTTTTTAATCGAAGGGCCACTAGATATCTTTACTCGATAGCCGTTCCGTTGCTTTTATCACGGAGCGGTTTTGTGTTATAAGTCTTCGTTTCTATGAGCTTTATTAATTTTCTAAGCGAATCAGTGATATTTTATCCCTCTGGTTCGCTTAAACTCAATATAAGTAGATAAGGAGAACGTCTATGCCCAGCTTTGATATTGTCTCAAAGGTTGATTTTCAAGAGGTCGATAATGCCGTTAATCAGGCGGTTAAAGAGATTTCTCAGCGTTATGATTTTAAAGGGACAAGCAACGAAGTCACGTTGGAGAAAGAAAGTCTGAGTATCTTAGCTGCAGATGATTACAAGTTGCAGGCGATCAAGGATATTCTTATTGCTAAATTGGTGCGCCGGAAAGTCTCGCCCAAGTGTTTCAATTATGGCAATGAGGAGAGCGCGTCTGCGGGTGCTGTGCGGGTTAAGGCTTCAATTGTCCAAGGAATCAGTAAAGAAAAAGGTAAAGAGATCGTCAAACTGATCAAAGAGACCAAATTAAAAGTTCAAGCCCAGATTATGGATGATCAGGTGCGCGTGACGGGTAAGAAGATTGATGATCTGCAGGAAGTCATGCAGTTACTAAAAGGGAAAGATTTCGCTATAGAGCTTCAGTTTGAAAATATGAGATCTTAAGAGTTTCTCTTCCAGTTGAATTGTGGTCAACGCCTTCTTTTTTTGGGGGGCAATAAATAAATTATGTGCTCATCGGGAAAAACACGTGGATAAATTAAAAGTAAGTTTAGTGAGTCTTGGCTGTCCTAAAAATTTGGTTGACTCAGAGGTTATGCTGGGGCATCTGCCCCTCGATCGCTACGAAATCATTCTGGACGAAAGCCAGGCTGATATTATTATTGTCAACACCTGCGCTTTTATTAATGATGCAAAGGAAGAGTCGGTTGATACGATTCTGGAGGTGAGTGACTATAAAGAGCAAGGACGTTGTCAATTGCTGGTCGTTGCAGGGTGCCTTCCCCAGCGTTATCAGGATGTATTGAAAGAGCAATTGCCAGAGGTTGACCTCTTTATTGGAACGGCTGAAGGGGCACAAATTGTTGAGTTGATTGAGCAGCAGTTACAAAGTACCGTGGCGACTCAAAAAATTGGGACTCCCGATTATCTTTATGATCATGACACCCCGCGTGTGAATTCATCTCCAACTTACAGCAGCTATGTCAAAATTGCAGAAGGATGCTCTAACCACTGTTCCTACTGTATTATTCCTCAGTTGCGTGGAAAGTTACGCTCCCGAAGTATGGCGTCTGTGGTCAAGGAAGTCTATGACCTGACAGAGAAAGGCGTGACAGAAATTGTTCTAATTGCTCAGGATATTACAGATTATGGCGCTGATCGTAATGATGGAGCAACTCTGGAAAAACTTTTGAAAGAGTTGGTGAAAATTGAAAAAGTCGTCTGGATTCGCCTTCTTTATGCATATCCAGACGGTGTTTCTGGTGAATTGATTGAACTGATAGCGACACAAGAGAAAATTTGTAAATACTTGGATTTACCTCTCCAGCATATTGATGATCAGATTCTGACCCAGATGAATCGACATCTCAATGAGATACAAACGCGTGATCTTGTACAACGATTACGTGACAGAATCCCCGATATCACCCTAAGGACCTCATTTATTGTTGGTTTTCCTGGTGAAACACGTGAGCAGTTTGACAAACTACATAAATTTGTTGAAGAAGGTTATTTTGAGCGGGTTGGTGTATTTCATTATTCACGCGAAGAGGGAACGCTGGCGGCAAAAATGGCCGATCAAGTTCCCGCTCGGACGAAAAAAAGTCGCTTGAAAAAATTAATGAAAGCCCAAGCGCGTGTCTCCTTTAACAAGAACCGTTCTTTTATTGGTCAGACCGAGCAGGTTCTGGTCGAGGGGTATAGCGAGGAGACCGATTTGTTACTTAAGGGACGCAGTGCCAGGCAGGCCCCAGATATTGATGGTCAGTACTTGATTACTTCTGGGCTCGCCGATGTTGGTGAGTATGTCAAACTGAAGATTACCGATTCTTCCGAGTATGATCTCATCGGTGAGATTGTCGAGGATTGATGGTTTTGACCTTCCGTTCTTTAGTCGTCTTCTCAGGTGTTTATGGTGGTTGATTGATGAAAGCAATTGGTTGGGTAACACGGTTGACCCCATTTGATCGTAAGTTACTGTTTGTTGTGGCAATCATTGTGATCCTTTCTTTTGCATTGCCACTCAGTCAGAAACGTGGTTCGCGTGTTGTTGTCCGTGCCGATGACCGGATTATTTTTGTTGCTCCTCTAGAGAAAGCGCAACTGGTGGAATTAGGGGGGCCACTTGGGACCACCATCTTGGAGATTGAAGATGGTGGGGTACGGGTTGTAAGCTCTCCTTGTTCACAGAAAGTCTGTATTCATATGGGCGAAGCGCGCCATGTAGGAGATTTGCTGGCTTGTGTCCCTAATCAACTCGTTATAACGATTGAGGGGGAAGGCGCTGGGGAGGATGCGGAATTTGACTTTATCAGCCGTTGATTCTCATGAATTAGAACAGGTCCGAAGACGGGTTTTTCTCG
>JADGDX010000103.1 GCA_016744675.1 Desulfuromusa sp.
GGCAAAGGGGGAGCAGGAAAAACCTCCATTACTGCTTCAATTATCAAACGGATGGATTCTGTTGTCGCCGTTGACGCTGATGTCAATGCCTCGAACCTGCCCATTCTACTCCCTCATACCCAAAAATCGACCACCAGCTATTATGGAATGGATATCGCGCAGGTCAACCACGACCTCTGCACCCAGTGCGGTGTTTGTGTCAGTACCTGTCAATTTGAGGCCATCAGCCAAAATGAAAAAGGTGAGATTCTGATCGATCCCGACTGTGAAGGCTGTGCAGCCTGTGCCTTCATCTGTCCAGTCAATGCCATCAGTATGGGGGAGCGTAAAGGTGGTGACTGGTATGTGAGTTCAATCGATAATGGTCAACTGATTCATGCCGATCTCATCCCGGGAGAAGATAATAGTGGTAAATTAATTACCAAAGTCCGCAGTGAAGCATCAGCTATTGCAAAAGATGAAGATATTGCCTACATTGTCATCGATGGACCGCCGGGGACAAGTTGTCAGGCAATTTCATCCATCACTGGGGTTGATCTGGTTCTGGCAGTTGTCGAGGAAAGCCTCTCGGGCCTTTCTGACTACCGCCGGCTTGCAGAGCTGGTACAGAAATTTTCTATCCCCCACTTTGTTCTACTGAACAAAGGTGGTTTCGATACAGCCGTTGAAGAAAAAATTATCCAGGCGGCGGCTGAATTCGATGGAAAAATAATTGGTCACATTCCCTTTGACCATGAGATACCAAAAGCATTGCAAGATCTACAATCTCTGGCCGAGATGGACAAATATAGAGAGACTATTGCCATGCTACTAGAAAAGATGCTTCTATCTCTAAAGCGTTAACCCCATAGTGCAAATCTAAACAGAAATAACATAACTGGCTATTCTGACCCGTATCTCGGTGTGACGTGTTTTTTACACATCCACGGTTTACGAGTCGGCATATAAATAGCTCACAACTCTAACGTCCAAATACAACGACAAAGGATCGACAAGATGAAGGCTGTAAAAATTACGGATGGAATTTACTGTTTGCCGGTCAACCTAGAAAGCTATCAGCTTTTTGAAGGCATGTGGCCCATGCCTAACGGAATTTCTCTCAATTCATACATTGTTCAGGGTGACAAAACAGCTCTGATCGATCTTCTTGAAGATACCGATGGCAAGCCGGCGGAATTTGAAGAAGAACTCCGCTCAATCCCTGTGGATGCAAAAAACATCGATTACATGATCATCAATCACATGGAGCCCGACCACACCAGTTGGCTTCCTGAATTTCACAAACAAAACCCACAACTGCAATTTTATCTCACCGGAAAAGCAGCGGGGCTGTTGAAGTCTTTTTGTGGCATTGAAGACAATATCCACATTGTGAAAGAAGGGGACACTCTGGATCTGGGACAAGGGAAAGTCTTAAGCTTTCACGAGACACCAAATATCCACTGGCCCGAGACAATGATGACATTTGAGCAAAGCAGTGGAACCTTATTTTCTTGCGATGCTTTTGGCTCTTATGGAAAGCTCGACAGGGTCTTTTTTGATGACCGTCTCTCCACAGAACAGCATACGTTTTTTAGCAACGAGGCTCTTCGCTACTATGCAAATATCGTTTCGAGCTTTTCTCCGTTTGTCATCAAGGGGATCAATCAGCTTAGCAGCCTAGACATCAAAGTCATTGCCCCTTCCCATGGTATTATCTGGCGTGAGAATCCGAAACAAATTATCGATTCTTATTCGCGTTTTGCCAGCTACATGAATGGACCTGCCGAAGCAGAAGTGACCGTTATTTGGTCAAGCATGTACGGAAACACAGAAAAACTTGTCAACAACGTTGTTCAGGGTGTTCGTAAAGAAGGCCTTCCGGTCCATGTTCACCGGGTTCCCGATGAGCACGTTGGAGCGATACTTGCCTCAGCATGGAAATCAGCGGGCCTTATCCTGGGGATGCCAACTTACGAATACGAAATGTTCCCCCCAATGGCATGGGTCCTTGATATGTTCAGGCGTAAAAAAATCTTGAACAAAAAAGTTCTCCGCTTTGGTTCAGCCGGATGGTCAGGCGGAGCCCAACGTGAATTGGATAAATTAACTGAAAAATTGAAGTGGGAATTCATTGATCCCATTGAGTGGATGGGTGCCCCAGGTGAACATGAATTAAACCTAGCTCTGCAACAAGGGCAATCCCTAGCAAAGCAAGTCAAAGAGTTTTGCGATAAGGCATAACAGCCCACTACTTTGCAAAGCCAAAAAACAATGAATTAAAACCAAAAAGCTGTCAGCAGAATATCCCTCGGCTGGCAGCTTTTTTTATCTCTTCCCAACAACAAGGTCAGGTCATGTCAGAAGAAAAATCCCCCTGGATGTGTCATGTCTGTAGTTATTGCTCAACGATCGGAGAAGGGATCACTTGCAGCGAATGCTATAAGATCACCTGCAATGAACATATGACAACCACAACCGTTTTAAATTCCAATTCAAACCTCTACGAAATAAAAATGATCTGCGTTGAATGTCAGTTCAAAAAAACATTGAACCAGTAATTATCGATCCCCCCCTTCTAAAGAAGAAAATACTATGTCCAGTTCAAACAGCAGACTTGTCTATTCCGATGAAATAGGTCCTACCTGCCCACAATGTCGACAATTGCTCAAGAAGTGTCAGTGTAAAAACAAATCGACACAGCGGGAAAAATCAGATGGTATCGTCCGGATTCGGAGAGAAACAAAAGGACGAAAAGGCAAGGGAGTCACAC
>JADGDX010000104.1 GCA_016744675.1 Desulfuromusa sp.
TAATTTACAGAAGAAATGAAAAAAGGCAGCACAAAAGCTGCCTTTAAAAAGCTACCGCGAAGCGGTTTAGTTCAACAACAGACGTTGCTATACTGACATTTAAACTTTGAATTGATCCAAACTGAGGAATACTCAGAGTTTCAAAATCTTCATACTCCTTGCTATCAAAGCTAAAACCAAATTCTTCGTGACCAAGAATAAAAGCACTTTTCTTTGGGAAATGGATTTGGCAAAGACTTTTTTCAGCTTCAGGGGAAAGCATGAAGAACCGATACCCCTCTTCTTGCAAGATTTGATGGCAGGAAGCAAAAGTTTCATGAAACACAGCGGGAACCTTACGGAATGAGCCCTTAGCTGGAGCCGGATCAAAGGGGCCAATGTTGACCAAGTGAACCGCCGCAGCACCAAAGGCTTCGGCACTACGGAAGATTTTCGCGACATTAAAGCCTGGCTTCAACTGATCAAGAATCAATACAAATGAGTGCTGTCCCGGCTTAGCCAAAACATTTTTCTGCCGCTCTTTCTGATAACGTAATAAAAGATTTCGATCACGACGACCTGCCATTCACTGTGCCTCCATTTTTGTCTTTAGACCACTGATTGACTTTATAATAGCTTCTGTAAATAGAGACTTCCATCTTTTATGATTCGATTTTCATTTTAAGCAAGTATTTCCTTAAGATCCCTTTTAACTCATAAAAAAACCCCGTCAGAGAGGAGGTTCTGACGGGGTAAATCACGCGGAGAGAGAAGTTCACACGTGGAAAACTGTTTTTCTAAATCTATGATTTATTTCTTAATGCTTCCGCTAAGAGTTCAATCGTATGCTGTGCACGAACCGTCACCTCCGCCTTTTCTAATCCACCACGAATCTGCATCATGCACCCGGGACAATCCATTGCCACACGCGTCGCTCCCGATGCCTTGATATCAGTGACTTTATCCTGCAAAATCCTTTTGGCAATTTCGGGGTGACTGGTCAAAGAATAAGACCCTCCAAACCCGCAACAGCGATCTGCGTGATCCATTTCAACCAATTCATGACCCGATTTTTGAATAAGTTGCCGCGGTTCCTGCCAAACGCCAACCCCTCGCTTTAAATGACAGGAGTCGTGGTAAGTAATTTTTTCAGTTTTTGCTAGGTCAGCAAAGATGCCGGCACCATCCAGTTGATTCAGTACAAAACTCGCTGCATCAATCGTCATTTCAGACAACTGTTCTGCTCGTTCTGCCCATTCAGAATGATCCTTGAGATGTTCAACAAAGTTCTGTTTCAATGCCATTGCACATGTAGGGCAAGTGGTCAAAACATAATCGGGATTGCCCGCCAGAAGGGCATCGATATTTTGCTTTGCCAGCTCAATGGCCGTCTCTCTATCACCAGAATAAATCGCTGGGATACCGCAGCAATTCTGCTCTAGAGGGTAATAAACTTCGACATCAAGAGCATTCATCACCGAAACCACGTCCAAGCCCAGCTCGGGATAAAGAAAATCATTGGCACAGCCACCAAAAAGAGCAACACGATAGCGTGGCTTTTGGACCTTCTGGGGCTGTTGGTTAAAGCAGTCACGTAATGCGATATCCGCAACAGCAGGGAGAGTTCGCCATTCGGTCAAAGGAGAGAAAAACAGCGGTAAGTGACGGATCGTCCGTTCTCCACGGGTTACCGGTTTCTGTAGTAGGCTAGCGGCCTTTATTAGGGTGTGAAATAATTTGCGATTCTGCATTACCTTGCGAAAGACCAAAGCTTTACCAGCCCCAATCCCTTCCTCATCGCCGACTTTTTCACGTAAATGGAGGATAATATCTTCTAGATCAATCTGACTGGGGCAGACAGCGACACAAGAACGGCAACCGATACAGGCTTTGACAAGTTCAGCGGCATTGTCCAAACCGTGATAAAAAGCGGTCAGGATGATGCCAATCGCCCCGATATAAACATGACCAAAAACGTGGCCACCCACGGTCTGATAGACAGGGCAAACATTTGCGCAAGCGCCACAGCGGATACAGTTGAGTGCGTCCTGACAATGAGTCGATTCGGCGAGAGCACTGCGGCCGTTATCGAGAAGAACGAAGTGGAGCTCTTTCTCGTCACCGTCACAAGGGACAGCTCCACGAATCCACGTCACATACGAGGTCAATAACTGTCCGGTCGCATTTTTCGGCAGAACCTGAACAATTTTAGCCGCGTCTTCTAAAGTTGGAACAAGTTTTTCGATTCCGATCAAAGCGACATGGACCTTTGGTACAGTTGAAGCGAGACGCGCATTCCCTTCATTTGTCACCAAAGCAATTCCACCGGTTTCAGCGACGGCAATATTGGCTCCAGTGATACCGATATCAGCATCGAGATAACTCTGACGCAGTTGCTTCCGCGCCACTTCGACCAGATGTTCAATCTCTGCTGGTTCCTGCTTTCCCGTTTCTTTACTGAACAGTTCAGCAATTTCTTCTTTGAACATATGGATAGCCGGCATCACCATGTGGCTGGGACGTTGCCCCGCCAGTTGCACAATCCACTCGCCAAGATCGGTCTCCAGAGCCTGGATTCCAGCTTTCTCCAGCGCAGCACTTAAATGGGTCTCTTCACTGACCATACT
>JADGDX010000105.1 GCA_016744675.1 Desulfuromusa sp.
AAATAATTCCCCGAGAAAAGGAATATCACCTAATAAGGGAATTTTACTCTTTGTAAGGCTGCTATCATCACGAATCAGACCACCTATCACAGTCTGCTCACCATCTTTCAACGTTAAGGTTGTATTCGCATTCGTGGAAGAAACCGTGATAAGCAAAGTCCCCTTTTCAGTTGCTGCACGCCCAGAGACATTACTGACTTCAAGCCCTAATTTTGTAATGATCGTGTTATCAAGTTGAACCTCTGGCTCAACTTCCAACTTCACACCGACATCAAGATACTGAACATTTTCTACGGTCTGTTCGCCGATATAGCTTAAGGTGACAACAGGCTCCCGGCTTCCAACATGAACTTTGGCTTTTTCCTTATTTTTCACCCGGACTTTCGGACTTGCCAGCACTTCAGCATTAACCTCGGTTTTTAGGAATCGAAAGGTAGCCGTCGGAATCGAGTAAAAGGAATCGAGATCGGTCTTAAAGGGATTCAATTGTTCACCCGAAGACAACAAATTTGCTGTCGAACCACCCGCTGCAAGGCCAGAGTTAACAATGAAGCCTGCATCAGGAATACTGAGGCCAGCCCCGATTGAATAGTTACTAAGCTTAACACCGAGTTCTCTCGTATCCGTATGGTTGACTTCAATCAATTCCAAATCAAAAACAACCTCTGAACTGCCCCGATCATTAGCTTCCAACATTTGAGCTGCGAGCTTAATCACATCGGGATGGTCGCGGACCACAATGGCATTGAGATCTTCCTGCACAAATATTTTTCTCACCTGAAGCATGGTTCGCAACATGTTAACCGCTTTTTTTGCCTTCATATGAGACAGATAAAAGGTCTGAATAATCTGGTCTTCAAATTGTTTCTGCTTTTCCCGCGTTCGGGGATACAAAATGATCGTCTTGCTATTGAGGATTTTTTTGTCTAGTTTGTTCATCCGCAACAACAATTCCAAGGCCTGTGCGAAAGTCGCATTCTCAAGAAAAAGTGTCGTCTTGGTATCGCGCACATCTTCATCAAGAATAAAGTTAATTCCCGACAGATTAGATAATATCTCAAAAACATCGGGCAAAGTTGTTTTCTCAAAGTTCAAGCTGATAGGACGCGTCGAAACAACCTCCAATTCAACTCCATCGACCAGAGCAAATAGTCCCTGCTTGATCTCAGACTTTAATTCAAGCGCCCGCTGATGCTCTGGGAGTAAAGTCAGGGCATTTTCAAGTAACTTTTTTGCCTCCCCTTCTCTGTTTGCCTTAATGAGCTCCTCAGCGTCTTGGATAAGATTTTCAACCTGAAGGTGAAGTTTACTTTGTCGCACACCCTCAATAGACGAGAATACTGACCCATCCAAGTCGACTGACAATTGGTACTCCTGGAGCGCTTCAACATAGCGTTCCTGCCCAAAATAGCTGTCACCTTTGCTCAAGTGGTCAAGGGCGGCTTTATTTTTAGCTAAATGGAGTTTCAGTCGATATTCATTTTTTTGGGGACTTTTCTCAACGGCAGTGAGGTATTCGATAACGGCTTGATCATAATTCCCGTGAACAAGCGACTTATTCCCATCTTTATAGGAGCCTTGACCACCGAGACACCCCGACAACAACCCCGCAAGCGCAAACAGCAACACACCCCACTTGCTTAATTTCTTTATTCTGGCCATAAACATCCCTTTAGCGTTAAATAAATCCATATGTTCTATTTATCTGTCTCAGGCTTGCCGCCAAAAAGCTTCCGTGGATCGGAGGGCTGTGACCCCCCATCCTGATTTTCTTTTGTGTTCGGCGTAGGAAAAGACGCTTTAGGGCGCCCGGAATTAAACTTTACCTTTGGCAGTCTCTGATTCTTAGCAACGCCTAGAGGCAATGATATGTGTTGCCCAGTTGCCTTTTTAACGATGGTCATATCCTTTTGACTCATCTCCGAAACCTCTAACCCATCAGAAAAATTATCGCCCTTCTTGACCAAAAAGATTTCACCCTTTCCTTCTGTCAAGAAAACCGTCCTTTGCCCATCATTATCAAGAAAGCCAAGAACCTTCAAAGGCTTCAAAGGTGGGGGGCCACTTGAGCGAGGAACGCCGACGATGGGTTTAACTTTTTTCGGAACAACTTTGACAACCTTAGGCTTCGGTTTTGGTGTTAGGGGTTTCACTGCAACTTTAGGTCGCTGGTACAAGGGGGAGAAAAGGTTTTTTTGGGGTTGCTTATACTTGTTATTGACACCCCCAGAGAAATCAAGGTCAGCTATCTGCGGAGCAATATCAAGTTGAGAAACAGGCGCATCAGCTGAACCCAGCGGCATCCCTGCAACACTTGCGACCCGTTTTTGCTGTGGGGTTGCCGTCCAAGCATAGATCAGTGCCGCACAAAGCAAACCGAGAAGAACCATAAGTAAACGTCCCTTTGTCATGATGATTCTCTCTGAAAATAAGTTGTCAATGTGATGCTAAGGTTAACATTGTCCTCTGCTTTTTTTCCTCCAGTTCCCGACAAAGTTATTT
>JADGDX010000106.1 GCA_016744675.1 Desulfuromusa sp.
TTTCGCATGGTGATTTCCTCCGTTCGAGTAGTCTAACTCAAACAAGGGAATTCTCCAATTCACGCTGAACCAAGACATTTTAAAATAGTCTCTTCGGTGTCAGTCAGTTTTGCCAGAAATTTAAAGGTTTCGTAGTATGGGCGAAGGTGCCCTGGGGTAATCAATTCAGGCGATTCATCGGGACAATGTCCGCCTTCTTTGATCCACAATTCCATAAATTCATGATAGAGCCGGGTGGCTTCGTGCTGATATAAAACAAAATCATTTATCTCATCCACAGACCGTAACCATTCGGGGATATTATCAGCCAAATCCCCTTCAGACTCCCGCCAATCATAATACAACCGAGCGATCCTTTTTCTATGTTCGTCATTCTCTTTTTCTGAATTCTCTATACGCTCTGGAATTTCATCAGCCTCATATTGGATAAGGCATGATGTTGTCTCTTCAACTTTCGATAATTGCCCTTCACTGCTTATTTCAGTGGGGCCATAAATAGTTACTGTCTCTCCATTATTATCCTTTTTCACTACTTCAATTTCAGCAGACAAGCTAACTGATGATTTAAGCCGTCCTCTTTTTAATTTCCCTAGCACGTCTTTTCCTTTAAGAGTTAGGCGTTCGGCTATTTTTCTTATAGCAAAATAAAACTGCACTCATCACACCTCATGCCATGCAGCCGACTAAACGGATCGCGGGAAACGGGGGCAGGAACCCCCGCTTATCGTCTAGCCTGACTATCCCGCGAAAATGGATCTTACCCTCAATTCATGCGTAAACAACCCGCAGCCTGCCATGCTCTTGCTTCTTTGGTTTCAGCTTCACCACAATCTCAATATCTCGATTCAAGGCCATCATCAAGGTCAGCAGCTTCTCCATAGAAAAACCTTTAAGACGACCATTCATGATCATGGAAACTTTGGGTTGCGGTATTTTTAAAAGCTCAGCCGCCTGGGATTGTGACAGGTGCCGCTTATTGATGATTTGAGTGATCTTTGCGGCTAGGTCAGCTTTTGCAAGCCGCTCGTCAGGCTCACTCAATTCAAGATCAGCAAAAACATTGCCGGAACTTTCTTCAAATTTAATATCTTCCATCGCTTCACTCCTTTTCTCTTGCTTCAACCTGCTTATATCTGGCTTGGATCAGGTCAATATCCTTCTGTGGCGTTTTGATTCCAGTCTTAGATTTCTTCTGGAACGCATGGAGAACATAAACTTTCTCTTTGAACTTAACCGTGTAAACAGCTCGGTAAGTATCCCCATCATGATCATCAACAATCTCTAAAACACCAGCTCCCTTGAAACCCTTAAATGGTTTGGTTGCTGGGTGTTTTGTCCCTTGTTGTGCATGATGAAGGGCATAGCCTATAAAATCCTTCACGTCCTCCGGGAATGAGAGTAAGTTTTTCCGGCTGTTCCCAACCCAGATAAGCTTCTTTTCTGTTTTCTTCATTATGTTTATTTATACCTGTTTAGGAATAAGTTGTCAATTTGCTGAATTGCAATCTTTTTCAAGTAGTCTCTGTCTTCCCTTCAAGCCACTCATCAACATCTGTCTCGCGTCAACTATCTTGTCCGGTTTGACGACAATTAAGATGGCCGGTTGAGTTTCGTTATTTTTTCAGGTGTTGTTTCTTTCGATAACTCTCTCCTTCGATTTCAATAATGCTGGCGTGATGGATAATTCTATCGACCGCAGCTACGGTCATTAATGCATCAGGAAAGATTTGGTCCCATTGGCTGAAAGGCTGGTTGGAAGTGACGATCAAGCTGCCACTTTCATAGCGATGGGCAATAAACTCAAAGAGAACTTGGGTTTCTCCGTCGCTCTTTTTGACATAGCCGATATCATCAATGATTAACACTGGGTACTTATCCCAGCGGGTCATGTGGCTCATCAGGTCGAGTTCTTTTTTGGCTTTTTGCAGTTGCTGTACAAGGTTGCCGGCCGACAGCCATTTTACACGAACGCCGCGTTCAATTAGATGATAACCAAGAGCCGCGGCTATGTGTGATTTGCCGACGCCTGATGGGCCGATTAGCAGCACATTGTCGGCTTGTGATGTCCATTGATGGTTATCTTTAAGCTGAAGTATCGGCTGTCGAACTGCTTCGGGCAGATCGGAGAGGTCCAGGTTGGCAAAGCTCTTTCCCGCAGGCAAACGAGCCTCACGAGTCCATTTTGTAATTCTTGTCTGAAAGCGATGGGCGAGTTCTTGTTCGCAAAGCTTGCTCAAAAAGTCTGTATAGCTCCAGGTGTTTTCAATCGCCTGGTGCTGGAATGCTTCCAGGTTTCGGCTAAAAGTTGGTAGGCGCAGTTCTTTAAGCATTAACTGGAGAGGCATGTGTGGCCTCCTTGGGTCTGCTGTTTGATCC
>JADGDX010000107.1 GCA_016744675.1 Desulfuromusa sp.
GATGATCCATTGAGCCGCTGGATCAATCGTATCCACGAGAAGCGAGGCAAAAATAAAGCTGTGGTCGCCATGGCAAACAAGATGGCCCGTATAGGTTGGGCAATTTTAAGACACCGTACCGCATACCAACCTGTGCCGCTAGAAACCCTATAGATCAAATGATCTATTGATATATGCAACAGCAACCATAAAAAAAAAGCAAACAAAGGAGTTCCCACCACAAATTGCGATGGCATTTTAGTCGAGCGATGACAAACAGGTCAAACCGGCGTATCGAAAACCTGACAGTCCCGAAGGTCATTGAGACCGTAAAACCGATAAGGACGATACGCGCAGATTTCATCGAGGTCCGAGAGATCAAAAAATCTCTCAAAAAGAGACCGGATATACGGCAGCAATCTTGTCCCTGTTATCATCAACCAAAAAGCCCTTGCAATTAAGGGGGAGACCATATACGGGACTGTCCCCGCATGGGGGCTGTCCCAGGCTTTTGCGATGCGAACCACCGTAGTTTCATAGCCCGTAAATATCTGGGACAGCCCCCGATGAAGCTGGGGACAGTCCCGAATTTACTACAATACTACTTAACCTAGCGCCATTCGGGTTGTGATTTGAAACTAATAACGCCATGTGCACTTAAGCCCTACGGTTCGGGGTGCACCATCCTCGGCAATGGAAGAATTATTCATATACACACTTTTTGTGGTGTAATACTCCTCATCAAACAGGTTTTTCGCCCAGAGCATAATTTCAATATGATCCCCTTGATAACCGAGATTAAGATTGACGGTTTCATAACCACCAATCTTTTGCGTGTTTTTGGCGTTGCTGTAAAAATGGCCAACACCAAGCAAGTCAGCACGGGTAAAAAACCCGCTGGCATGGAGATATTCAACGCCTAAACTATAGGTATAGGTAGGAGCAAAAGGGAGGTGTTTATCTTTATAATCATACTGGCCACCGCCTCTCTCAGCGGAGACCCAGTCATCAATTTTGGCTTCGGTATAACCAACCGCACCAAACAGACTAAACCCTTGTGGCAGCCGGGCGGTTACGTCTAATTCGACCCCATGTGACCATGCCTGAGCGGCATTGGTTACACTGCGGACAGCCGGGGCATTCGAGTAACTAGTTAAGTATTCTTCTACCTGCTTATCACGAATATCGATATAAAATAGAGACAGATTAGCGATCAAGTCACCCTGAAACATCGTAGATTTAATACCAACTTCATAATTCCACGTGGTTTCGGGATCAAAGGTCAAAGTATCGGAACCGGTTGCAAAAGAATAATTATAGCCCCCAGCGAGCATCCCTCTGGAAACCGTGACATAGGTCATAACCTTGTCACTCAGGTCATAAGCGAGAGACACTTTTGGTAGCAGTTCGGTATGCTGCAGATCGTCAGAATAGGCCAAAGCAACCTGATTATTGTGCTGTGTCCCCTCGGACGATTGATAATCCAGACGCAGCCCACCAGTTAAGTGGAAATTCTCCTTAAATGTTTTCGTCACTTGGCCGAACGCAGCTAAGCCTTCATCATCAAAATCGGTTTTTCTCGACTGACCAAAAAACTCAGCAACGGCTTTATTTTCTCCCGTAAAAGCATAGCCACCCACCAACCACTGCCAACTAGAGTGGGAGTCTTGCGGTGAGGAGAAACGGATCTCCTGACTTAATGTTTTTGTGCTGAACAAAAAAACCTGATTACCAAAGGGGAGGCTACCAAACTCAGCATCATTGACAAAATCGGTTTCAAAATCATTACGGGTCGTGATGGTAGTTACGTCAAACAGCTGACTGTTGTAAACAATTTTTAGAGCTTGTCCATTGTTCTCATCCTGCCACTCATTTCCCCCATCCCAGCGCAAATGATACCGTTCGGACTGATCCGCACCATCGACATAATGCAAATAGCCATAACCATCATCACTTTTAAAAAAGTTGGCCAGAAACTGTACCTCCAGATCATTTCGCGGTGTCCAGCGTAGCTTACCCTGTCCTGATTTATGGTCGATCTTTCCAGCTTCATCGTTGCCATTGAGGTCATTGACAGTGTAGCCATCTGAATCTTCACTTTGCACCGCCAGCCCCAAAAAGAGGCTATCCTGTTGGATGGGGCCACTGACAGAAGCACCAAGGCGATAAAATAGAGGGTTATCGTCGGGGGTATCGTAAAAACCAATTTCGGTAAATACCGTGGAATGCAGTTCGTTCCCCGGCTGGCGGGTGACAATTTTAACCGCTCCAGATTCCGTGTTTCTACCGTACAGAGTTCCCTGCGGCCCACGCAATATCTCCACCCGTTCAACATCAACCAAATCGGGATTCTGCATAAAGGTCATCGGATAGTTGATATCGTCTATAAAC
>JADGDX010000108.1 GCA_016744675.1 Desulfuromusa sp.
ATATAACGGCTGGTGACACCATTTCTGACCGCTTGGAGGCGATTGCCAACGCCATCGTAACGGTACTGAATTTGGCTACCAACCCCGATCAGGCGGTGTTCGTAATCGAAATTGTAGTTGCTGCCGTAACCACTAACCATCTGCCCTTCTTCGTTGTAGGCAAAATCCTGCACCCCGTCTTTTCCAATCTCTTTCTTTAAGGTGCCCCCAGAACCCAACAAAAGAGGTGGCTCCGAAACTGTCAAACTTTAAGAGCCCCCCCAGCAAAGTGGGTGTATTACCCACTACATTCAGTGTGATTTATTTTCTTTGAAAAGCTTGATGACTCTATAAGAGCTAAAAAACACCAAGCCGATACCAAAAGACATTATAATTAAACCGGCAAATCTTGGTACAGGTTGCCCATATAAAAAACTCCAACCATCTTTGTAAAAACTAGAATATCCGATATAACACATCAATCCTCCAAGGATAATTTCGAAAATTCTTGACCCCATCTTATTTTCCCCCACTACCGGTATAAGAAGGAGTTAAAGAGCCCCCTTGCTGCTGGTTAGGTGTAGAAGCACTTGGCTGTTGTTGACTTCGATTTCGATATGCCTCTCCAATAGCAAAGCCGAGAGCACCTCCCGGTGTGGGTGCAGGGGAAGTTGATGGTAAAGATGATGGGATGGCATCATTTAATCCTTGAACAATCTCAGGGTGACTTCTGGCAAAATTCATGACTGCCTGCCCTGCTCTCGAAGCAGCAGGTGCTAATCGAGCATAACCATTTCGAGCAGCACGAGCGATCACCGGTCCATACCTTGATACAGCAGGAGCAATAACAAAGAGATACGCCGCTGTCGTTCCGGTAACAATAAATTGTCCACTCGGATCAATCCCAACAACCGGCCCATTCCCAACATACGCATATAAGTTCAAATCCCCACCATCAAATCCAATTGGGTCCTCCGATATAAACCGCCCTACTTGTGGATCATAATAACGGGCTCGCATGTAATAAAATCCGTTGGACTCGGTCATGATCCCTACCTGCCCGGCAAACTTGAAGGGCTGATCAAACTGGACATCTTCGGCGACGTTGTTACCAAATGGATCATAGGCGTATTTGTTAACAACCGTCTGTGCACTGTTTGTCATGGCGAAGGTACTGCCAATGGTATTGAAGTGATAGCAATCTGGGTCATCAGTCAACGCCTTAATCGGGTAATACTGCTTCGCCTCTTCAATCAGACTAACAAATGCTGCGGATTCTTCCCTCTTGTGAAAAACATTTGTCCGCCGCCTATTGCCCCGGTTGAGAACATGCCAAACCTGCTCCTCGCTACTCGTGGGATTACACTGCCCCACTGCTTCTTACCACCAGTCCCGAGACAGGCAGCTATCTAAAAAACAAAAGTCTGTCTCTTTCCAACCAACAATCAATCATTAAAAGGTTCCTGTCCCCTTCTTCCTCAAGTATTTTCTGATCACTTTTCCACCACGATCTACCGCATAGAAATTACAAACAGCAACAGCAACAGAAAAAAAAGTAAGAGCAAACTTGAAACCTACGGAAAGTTGAGGGTGAAGCCAGCCCGGAAAAAAAGCAATTGGAAGCACCGATAGGCTTACTGTCAAAATAACTTTACTTGAATGAATCTCAACACCTTTTTTTTTCAAAAAAAATAGAATCAAACACATTCCGGACAAAGAGATAGCTAAGCAGATGATAAAAACTACCTGAAACGTATTGTTATCTGTCAGGTCCATATTTATTTTCCTGAAGTCAATTTCTGATTATTACTACTAATGTTGGCTACAGATTGAGGCTGAGCAAGAGCCGATGAAGAAGGTAGTTGCGGTGAGGACCCTAATGTTGTCACAGCATCATAAGTCGTGTTAGCAATGCCACCCGCACGAGAAGCAGAACTAACTCCAACAGCCAACAAAGGAGCCTTTGATGCTAGACTCGCGCCCATGATATCACCAGCAGCTAATCCAATATTAGTCAGTGCTTCTGCCTTTGGCATATTACCCAGCCCCCACTGCAATCCTGAATAAAATGCAGCAGACCCAGATACAATCACACCAGCAGCTTTCACATACGGGTTGACGGTAGCCAGACCCCAAGTATTTAAAACAACGCTTGTAACACCTAAAGCTGTAGATACTTTATCAAGCCCACTCGGATCAACACCAACAACCGGCCCATTCCCAACATATGCATACAAGTTCAAATCCCCACCTTCAAACCCAATCGGATCCTCCGATATAAATCGCCCAACTTGTGGATCATAATAACGG
>JADGDX010000109.1 GCA_016744675.1 Desulfuromusa sp.
AGTGTAACCACGGCAGGGTCAACATCAAACTCGGCAAGATCAATAGAGGGGACACCGTAATGCTTTGACAGAAAGGAAGCAAGATCATGCTCTTGTACATAGCCAAGCTTGACTAAAGCAGCACCAAGACGGATCCCCTCCTTCTTTTGTTCAGAGATAGCATTTGCTAACTGATTATCAGAAATCAGTTGATTCCTAACCAGTAATTCTCCTAGACGACTGACACTCATCTAAACATAACCCCTTCCTTGCAATTTTCATTTAATCGTACAAAGGTCAAACTATCGTTCAGAAAGAATCTGAAGCATAAAACCATTTGTCAACGCGATATCTGTCCAGAGAGTAAAAGCATCCTCTCCTTGAGCAGCAAGCATCCCCAAACCATCAGCACAAAATAGTTTACGAGCACGTGATTTTTTAATAAGGGGCGTTTCAGATAAGGAATATATCATATCATATATTAATGCGCTACCCTTAATGCGCTCCAATGGTAAAAACTTTAGATCTTCTCCATGTAAACCAATGGATGTCGCATTTACGATCAAATCAGCCAAAGGCAGGGAGTCTAAGTACCGATCATGATTATAATCAATGGCAGAAAAAAGAACTTGTGGAAAATGATCAATCAGGTCCGAGATTATTTTTTCTGCCCTTCCCTGATGGCGATTTGCAATCGTAATTGAAGTGACTCCTGACGAAGCTAAAGCAACCGCAGCAGCACGGCTCGCACCTCCAGCCCCCAGCAAAACGACATGACTATTTTTTGCATCAAAAGGCAAATCTTGACTCACTGAGCGCATAAAACCACTTGCATCGGTATTATAACCAAACAGGACACCATCCCTATTGACCACAGTATTAACTGCACCGATTAACTGAGCCGTTGGATCGACATGGTCAAGTAAAGGAAGAATAGCTTCTTTATGCGGAATCGTCACATTAACACCAGCAACATTCAGAGCACGAATTCCTACAACTGCGGAAGGCAAATCATTTGAACAAACATGAAAAGGGACATACGTTGCATCAATACCGTATTCAAGAAATGCTCGATTCTGCATGAGAGGAGATAGAGAATGGGCAACCGGATCACCGAGAATACCATAGACTTTACTTCCCCCAGATAAAGAGACCATCAATTTAAAACCTTCCCCCATGTAAAGAATACAACACCAGAAAGTGGCCTGGATTGGAAGTACTTAGTCTTTCATTCTTTTTTGTAAACAATTGAATCTCACAGATCTTATATCGAAATGTTAATAAAAATCATTTTAAAGATAAATATTCACGATACTGAATAACTTGTACGGATGAAAGAATTTGACGAGCGCGGATAACATCTGCCCTTATTGCGCTAATCAAATCTTCGATCTGAAGAAATTTTTTTTCTCCCCTCAATCGCTCCACAAAATAAATTCGCAAATTTTCATCATACAACTGCCCTGTAAAATCAAGCAAATGAACTTCAATTGTTGAAAATTTCCCTCCAAAAGTAGGTCGCTGCCCTAAATTAACGACTCCGCCATATTCCTGTGAACCATGACGAACCTTAACGGCATAAACACCCGATGCAGGCAATAATTCCTTATCTGTTTCAATGTTAGCAGTTGGGAAACCCAACTCACGCCCGCGCTGCTCCCCAGGGACAACTCGCCCTTCAAGGTTGTACTGTCGACCGAGCAATCGCGCAACTCCCAACACATCACCAGCCGCCACCAGAGATCTTACCCGAGTGGAACTATACGGCAAACCATCCTCCCCTACTGGCTGCAGAACTTTGACGCTAAAACCATTCGCCTCACCACAAGCCTTAAGAAATTCGGTATCACCACAACGCCCTTTACCAAAGGCATAATCGTAACCGACCACCAAAGCTTTGATATACAATTTATCTATTAAAATATCTTTGACAAATTGCTCGGGTGTCATTTTTGCAAAATCAACAGTAAATGGAGACTCAATCAAATAATCGATATGTGAAGCAGCAATCAGTCGCCGTTTTTCTTCACGAGTATTCAATAACAAAGGAGCTTTGCTAGGGATAAGTAGCTTAAGCGGATGAGGGTCAAACGTAAAAACAATAGAAGGGCAATTTAGCTGACGAGCCGCCTTAACCACATGACGAAATAATTCACGGTGTCCAAGATGGACACCGTCAAAATTGCCCAGAGTTATGGCACTCGAGTTAAATGATGTTGAGAGATTATTGCAGTTGTTTAAAAT
>JADGDX010000010.1 GCA_016744675.1 Desulfuromusa sp.
CGACCATACCGATAAGTGGAAGGGTGGCGTCTAGATATGCGCTGGTCAAAGCCTCATCGTCAATGTCATGGTACAAATGTTGATCGAAATTTATTTGCTTAGTCTTCATTTTTCTTTTTTCCATTTTTGCACATAACTAGTTATTGAGCGGTTTCAACTTCAAAAAGAAGCCATTCCTAACCGGATACTACCCCTAGTTTGGGTGTTATCAGAAAAAACCTATTATCTGCGGCACCTGACATAGAATCATAAACTCAGTCAAAGATAGCGATGAAAACCAGCTCTGTCAAATGGCAGCTCCAGTTCCCAAGGAAAGAGAGGCTTACCAAATTTTGGCCTTGTCTCTATTATCCTTAAATATGATGTGGTAATTTTGAGTCCATTAGACAGCTGAAGGGCTTGACAAAAATCAACTACGAAACGTCTGATCGGTGCTTAATTCATGACTAAAATTCCCGACTCCAACCTGCTGATCTTCAGCAAATATCCACTTGCAGGCAAAGCGAAAACCAGATTAATTCCAGCACTCGGAGCTCAATTAGCAGCACAGCTCCATCGCCGTCTGGCAGAATCGACCCTGAGCACTGCTCGCTCATGGAAGCAGGAAGGTTTGAGAGAGTCTCAGCAGATTACCGTCTGCTACACGGGAGAAACAGAAGCTAAGTTTCGCAGTTGGTTCGGTCCAGATCTCAACTACCAACAACAGCCCACTGGCGATCTGGGACAGCGGATGGCCTCAGCATTTCAGACCTCTTTGGTTGGCGGTGCTCATCAGACCCTCGGTATTGGTACCGACACCCCAGCCATCACCCCCGACATTCTTCGGCAGGCCCATGAGTCTCTTAAACACTGTGACATTGTTCTGGGTCCGGCAATCGACGGTGGTTATTATCTGATTGGAATGAACACCTTCCATCCAGAATTATTTACCAACATTGAATGGGGCAGCGCACATGTCTACGCACAAACAATCGAAGCATGTACACATCTTGGCCTGCACGTTATCAATCTCCCGAAGCTCAGCGATATTGACCGTGCAGAAGACTTGCTTCAACTTGAAAATGATCCCCGCTTCAGCGACACCTTGAATAACACCCCCCTGCTTTCAATTATCATCCCGACATTGAATGAGGCAGCTGTTCTTGGCCGGACACTGAAGAACCTTCAACGCTCGGATCATATTGAAATCATCGTTGCCGATGGAGGCAGTCAAGATATCACCTGTGAAATTGCACATCAGCACGGGGTTCATGTTATCACCACGGCTAACGGACGCTCAGAGCAATTGAATCAAGGGGCAAAAACAAGTCGTGGCCGCTATCTGTTATTTCTTCATGCTGATACCCAACTTCCTCACAACTATGAAAAAAGAATCTTTGACGCTCTAAGCTATCCTCACATCGTTGCGGGAGCGTTTCGCTTTAAAACTGATTCACCACGCAAGGCAATGCGGATCGTCGAATGGGGAACAAATCTCCGTTCAACTTTTTTAAAATGGCCCTATGGCGATCAGGGTTTATTTATGGAAAAAAGGATTTTTGATGAGTTAGGTGGTTTTCCAACCATCCCAATCATGGAAGACTTTGAACTCATCCGCCGCCTGCGTCGACGGGGTCAGGTTGTCACCCTTGCTGAGGCTGCGACAACCTCAGCGCGACGCTGGAAAAACTTAGGAATTGTTCGGACAACAATCGTCAATCAGTTGATGATTATTGGCTTTCTGTATCGCGTTCCCGCTGAATCGTTGCGACGCCTCTATCGACACAAATAGAATAACTGAGGTACTTTGACTCTCCCACACTTAGAAACAGGAGACAGCCCGTGACCACAACATCAAACAATAAAATACGAAAGAGACTCAGCCTTTTTTTCTTATTGATACTCCCTCTTCTCGTTTCCCCATCGCAATCCATGGCTGCAGAGGATAATCCACACACCTCCATTACCGTGGGTCTTTTCTCTGAAAGTAACCTTGAGGGCTGGGAAGAAAAAGAATTTGTCGGCCAAACCAGCTATCAGTTGATCACGGAGAATCACCAAACGAGTCTCCGAGCAAAAGCAGACGCCACCGCTTCCGGGCTGTTTAAAGAAGTGACCATCAACCTTAAAACTCACCCGTACCTAAATTGGCGATGGAAACTAGAAAAAGGTCACCCTCCCCTAGCAGAAAGAACCAAGGATGGCGATGATTACGGAGCCCGTATCTATATTATTGTCAAAGGTGGGCTGGCATTCTGGAAAACCAAAGCAATTAACTACGTCTGGTCTTCAGCAGAGAAAAAAGGGGAAATCTGGCCTAACGCATTTGCCGGAAAAAATGCCATGCTGCTGGCAGTTCGCACCCCAGAAGATCAGAACAACGTCTGGTATCAAGAAAAAAGAAACGTTTATGAAGATTTCAAAAAAATCTTTGGCACAGAGATCAAAGAAATTCACGCCATTGCCATTATGACCGATAGTGACAATTCAAAGGGGTCAGTACAAGCTAGTTATGGGGATATCCGTTTCACTACAGATTAACCCCTGAACACATTAAACTTAAGAAAGGTTGTAAAATGAAGTTAGTCATAGGAAATAAAAACTACTCTTCCTGGTCACTAAGGCCTTGGTTATTACTTTCAGCATTTAATATTGAGTTTGAAGAAATCCAAGAATCTTTATTGCAAGAAGGGGTCAAAGAGCGATTGGGAAAATATTCTCCCTCTTGTAAGGTTCCGGTTCTTATCGATGAAGAACTAAGCATCTGGGATTCACTGGCCATTTGTGAATATGTTTCAGAAAAATATTTGGCGGGCAGAGGCTGGCCCGAAGATATTGAACGAAGAGCAGAAGCAAGGGCCATCTGTGCAGAAATGCATTCTGGATTTATGGCGTTACGGAATGAAATGCCGATGAACTGCCGAGCGACCCGTAAACTCGAGCTATCAACTGCGGCAGAGACAGATAATTCTCGCATCGACTCTATCTGGTCACACTACACCGAAAAAAATGCTCACATTGGGCCTTGGCTGTTTGGTGATTTTTCCATAGCTGATTGCTTCTTTGCTCCTGTCGCCTTCAGGTTTGCGACCTATAACGTTTCTTTGTCCGCAGCGGCGCAAAAATACTGTTCTGCCTTACTTCGTCATAATAGTGTTGTAAAATGGAAAGATGCGGGTCAGATAGAAACGGAAGTCATCGCCAGAGATGAAGCGGGGAAAGAAGAATAGAAAAAACAATCGAAAAAAGCTTCGCGAAAACTCGATATCTTAAAACCTGCGGTTGAAAACTAAATTAACTTCCAACCGCAGGTCTTAAAAAATAATCAATATCTCAGCCCATATCTCCCTGATCAAACATTTTCAAGCTTACACCAGTAGCAGTCGAACTTGTCTTCGCTTTAACTGCCTGTTCTTGCAAAACGGGGCAATCCATCCCGATACACTCTTTATTCTGATGCCGTTGATAACAACCGATTGCCGCATCAGCCCGTAATTCTACGGTGAGGTATTCTTTAGATAATTCAGCGGCTTTTTTCAGTCCCAACCAGCAATCTCGCTGACAACAGCGAGCCGCTTTGAATTCTGCGACATTTCTTAATACCTGCTGGGTAATCTGTTGAACCATCTGCCGCTCTTCAGCCTTGACCGGATTGGCCCCCAAGATCAAACTAAATGCAATTCCAACTCCAGTTGCCGACCCGCAGATCCCAACAAACGCACAACTACCACCGATAACTTGCCCACCCCTGCGAATTGCGGTAGCAATCAAATCATTCTCAACCAATCCCCCACTATTGCGGTAAGCAGTGACGATAATTCCCGGCATCAATGCATGATGTTCCGGACC
Organism: Desulfuromusa sp.; assembly: GCA_016744675.1. GTDB lineage: Bacteria > Desulfobacterota > Desulfuromonadia > Desulfuromonadales > Geopsychrobacteraceae > Desulfuromusa. The sequence goes on from JADGDX010000010.1 coordinate 3,829, forward strand.
ATGAATTGGAATTGATGGATGCTTTCTCAGACGAGCCAGCAGTTCCAACATGTCGGTTTCTGTTGACTCCAGACAGAGATGCTCCATGACATCCAAAGCATCTTCACTGTGACAGTGGTCGCAAACAAAATGGTTCTTACCACAGTGGGCATTGGCAGACCCTTGTTGTCCACAATAGTGGCAAGCGATCTCAACTTCTTTTTCTGGATAGATCAAATCCTCACCACAAACCATGCAACCAGAACGATATTTTCCTCCTGATGGAGGCGGTACAGAAGAGGTTTCTGGAGGCAAAGCACAGGAACAACCGTCGACCAAATCCAAATTCAACACACTGCCATCACCAGCATCCAGCAAAAACACCTGCTCATCGAGATGTTCGGCAAGGCTTTTGGCAATCAACGTTTTATGACCGGGAAACAATAATGTCCCATCTGGCAATGGCAATTGCGCTAATGGCCCACGATAAATAACCGGAACCAATTCACTCTCACAGGGTTTCCAAGCAGCAAAAGTGAGAGAGAAAAACGGATGATCCCGCACGATACGATAGGGAAAGCGTTTTAGAAGACGGACATCGACAAAACCAGCTTCCTCCAACAACCCAATCAAATCTTTCTGCACCAAAGCTCCAGCAATACATTCTCCCTGCAGTTCGGCATCATTGCGGATCGCCGCATCGGGTTCGTCCTCACAAACAACATCTGATATCACCAACCGACCACCGGGTTTCAATGACCGAAAAATTTCGGCAAAAGCCCGTCTCTTATCCGCTGAAAGATTCATGACACAGTTCGACAATATCAGGTCGACCGTATCAGTTTCTAAAGGCAATTTTTCCAAATACCCTTTGCGAAATTCGATATTGTCATAGCCAAGATTTTTTCGAACGGCCACTGCACCCTGTTCAGCAATATCAAGCATTGGATCGAGCATATCAATACCAATACTGCGCCCTTTGCGGCCAACCAACCGCGCTGATATGTAAATTTCTACCCCGCGTCCACTGCCCAAATCAACAACGGTCTCACCTGCTTTAATCTCTGCGTCTAATACTGGGCTGCCGCAACCATAGCCACGAAAACGATACTTTTCTGGAATATGTGCAATATCTTCATCGACGTAACAAACCGGGTTCAGGATATCTTCCTTAGTATCGGTCGCCGCATCACTGTAATAATTTTTTACCACAGTCCGACTGTTTTGATCAGCAATCGCCAGTAGGCAGTTGGCATGCGTTAAAGCAACGTGACCATGTGCACCACAGCTTTCGAGGATATCTCCCATTTTCAATTTCAGTCCCGGAAACTCAGTTTCTGGTTGCCGACGAGCTTCACGCTGAATCAGCCAGAACATAATCTTTTCATAAAGAGGCAGATATGGATCGGTCCCTGAGAATTCACCACCATGAATCAAGGAATGATCTAAATCCCCGCCACCCGTAAAATAACGCAGAGGGTCATCACAGCCTGCAATTGTTGCATGACGGATCTTTTCCAAGATGGGGCTATTGTGCCAAGCATCTGCCAAACTCCCTTGCAGCGGGGTCATCAGGTCCCGGTTACCAACCAAAGCGGCAGAGGGATAAAGGTTCCCATCGGGACCAATAGCTGCCGATTCCCATCCGCTGCTGCACCCATCGTGAATTGTCCCAGCAGGGGCAAATATTTGTGTTTTTAGAGCGGTCAAGTTATCAATCTGAATGCCGACCCGCTCTGCTTTTTCAACAGCAGTTACAAATCTCGGAAAAATTTCGTCGGGCGAAATAAAATCAGCATCGGTCCCGCGACCCTGAATAAAATACCAAAGATAGTGCAGGTTACTTGCGCCAACTTCAGCAGCAAAATCAACCAGACTGGCCATATCATCAAGATTGCGCTGCTCAACACACATCGACAGAGTGAACGGAATCCCGCGTTGTTTCAAAACCAGCAATTGTTTCCGTAATTGAACGAAGGTTCCCTGACCACGGATGGCATCATGCCGATCAGCCAACCCATCAACGCTGATTTGCAAATGAACCCGGCTCAAATCAAAATTGTCCGTCAGCTTTTTATCGAGCAATAGCCCGTTAGTGAGAATCACAACATGGCAATCTGGAAATTCAAGCAAACCAGATAGAATTTCAGAAAATTCAGGATGAAAAAACGGTTCGCCGCCGGTCAAGGCAAAAATCTTACACCCTAAAGCCACAGCTTCCTGCGCTTTACTCAGAATCAGTGCTGCGCTCATTTGTTCAGTGGACTCAGGACCAGAGGTAAACAAGCAATGATGGCAACTAAGGTTGCAGCGATTTGTAATATGGAACCAGAGTTCATTTAATCGATCAGTTTTTAAATATTGATAGCGCCCCGGATAGTCAATGGCTGAAGCATCAGGCAAGCGGGAGAGGAACTTATCCTTAGTCGGATGACTGCCCTGTTCATTCAAGGAACACAACAACTTGTCTCCCTTATTGTTGGGAACAAACCAGGCGGGTCTATCAGAACGAACATAAATGGGAAGCTGATCGATCTCGTAACGGGTCCAGAGTTGTGGGTTATATGTCATTTCAATGCCTCAAAAAATAATCCAATTTAGAAAATACACAAACAATCATCACACCCAAGAGGGAGCGACCAAATTAAACATTACCCTGCAAGCAAAAAAGGGTCGCTACATACCCATGCAGCGACCCTTTTCTTTCACTCATCACGCCAATTACGCCTTACCGGCACTCCCAAGAACAGCCTCGTTCTTATGTTTAATCAGGCTGATCAATTCTTGACGAGCGGCACCAAGATACTTGCGCGGATCAAATTCACCTGGGTCGTTTGCTAGAAATTCACGAACTTTAGCCGTCACTGCCAGACGACCATCTGAATCAATGTTGATTTTACAAACGGCACTTGCAGCAGCCTGTCTCAACTGATCTTCAGGGACTCCAACAGCTCCGTCCATCTTACCACCATACTGGTTGATCAATGCAACATACTCAGGGACAACACTGGAGGCACCATGTAGAACAATCGGAAAACCGGGAATCCGCTCTTCACACTCTTTGAGGATATCAAAACGTAAAGGAGGCACAGACTCTCCCTCGCCCAGCTTGAACTTATATGCGCCGTGACTGGTCCCAATTGAAATAGCTAACGAATCGACACCCGTATTCTTAACAAAATCTTCCACCTCATCGGGCTGAGTGTAAGTCGATTCTTCAGCGACGACATCATCTTCAATTCCAGCGAGAACGCCGAGTTCGCCCTCAACAGTGACGTCACGGGCATGAGCATACTCAACAACCTGACGTGTCAACGCCACGTTTTCTTCATAGGGAAGATGTGATCCATCAATCATGATGGATGAAAAACCGGAATCGATACAATTTTTGCAAAGCTCGAAAGAATCCCCATGGTCTAGATGGAGAACAATCGGAATATTTGAACCCATTTCTCTGGCCATCTGAACCGCGCCTGTCGCCATATAACGCAACATGGTTTCATTTGCGTAATTACGCGCTCCCTTACTCACTTGAATAATAACCGGGGATTGTGTTTCGGCACACGCCAGGACAATTGCCTGCAGCTGCTCTAAGTTATTAAAGTTATAGGCCGGAATAGCATAACCACCGTCAACAGCCTTACGAAATATTTCCCGTGAATTCACTAAACCCAAATCTTTATAACTGATAACGTCACCCATTAAATCCATCCTCCATGCCGTGTGTAGGCAATAACCTGTTCAACAACCTTTACAGTGAGACAAAATTAGATTCTTATTTTGTAACAATCAATCCTTAGATTGTCCAGCTTCTGAGGAAAAATATAATTAACCCAAGCATCAAGAAAGTTGCAATAGAGTTTAAGTTCAATTACCATACGCACGTTTCTGAGCCATCGATACTGATGAAATCAATCCAAACTTACGAAAGGTTAGACTGATTATGGTCGACACACAAACTGACGAATATTTCAAAGAGTGGAAAGAGCGCGAAGCAATTGCCGAAGCTATGATTCCACTGATCGGAAAATTATACCGAGATCAAGAAGTTATTTGTACCGTTTTTGATCGGAGTCTGGTCAGCCAATCAACGATCGAAATTTTACGTGCACACCGTTTTGCTCGGCAAATCGTCAACCAAGAGATTTGGGTTAAAGATACCTGCCCATTTTTAGAGGCAATGATAGAAATGGATCTTGCCCCAGGTAAGGTTGACCTAGCCAAACTGGTCATGCGCTACCAGAAAGATGGCAACGGAGACATAAAAACCTTTATAGCGGAACAACTTAAAGGTCTCAATACAGGAAAAGATCATCTACTAAAAGAGCCACGTGATGTCGTCCTCTATGGTTTTGGCCGTATTGGCCGTCTCGTTGCTAGAATTCTTATCGAGCAGGCCGGTGGTGGCAATGAGCTTCGTCTGCGGGCGGCCGTTGTTCGTAAAGGCAGTGAAGACGATCTCGCAAAGCGCGCCAGTCTTCTCCGCCGTGACTCAGTTCATGGTCATTTTAATGGGACGATCAGAATTGATAAGAAAGAAAATGCAATTATTGCTAACGGCAACATGATTCGAATCATTTATGCCAACAGCCCTGAAGACGTTGATTACACCCAATACGGGATTGAAAATGCAATGGTCATCGACAATACCGGAAAGTGGCGTGATCGTGAAGGTCTGGGTCGACACATAAAAGTCAAAGGAGCATCTCAAGTTCTGCTGACCGCTCCAGGAAAGGGAGACATCCCAAATGTCGTTTATGGTGTCAATAATGAACTACTTGAAAGCAATGATCCCATTCTGTCGGCAGCCAGCTGTACGACAAATGCCATTGTTCCAGTACTAAAAGCAGTTAACGATAAATTTGGCATCGAAGCAGGTCATATTGAGACCTGTCACAGCTACACCAACGACCAAAATCTTATCGATAACTATCACAATAAAGAACGCCGCGGCCGCAGTGCTCCACTGAATATGGTTATCACCGAAACAGGAGCGGCCAAGGCTGTTGCCAAAACTCTTCCTGAACTTGCTGGAAAACTAACCGGTAATGCCATCCGGGTTCCAACGCCAAATGTGTCTCTTGCAATTCTTAATTTGACATTAGGTCAAAACACTAGCGTAGAAGAACTGAACAACTACTTGCGTGATATGTCACTGGATTCACCACTACAGAACCAAATTGACTTCACCAACTCACCAGAAGCTGTTTCAACAGACATGGTTGGATCAACTTACGCTGGAATCGTCGATTCTTTAGCGACTATTGTTCAAGACAACCGCTGTGTCCTTTATATCTGGTACGACAATGAGTTTGGTTACAGCTGCCAGGTTGTTCGAATTGTTGAACAAGTTTCGGGGATTAGCCTGGAACATTGGCCAAAATAAGATAGAGGTTTTCTTTTAAGAGGTCTCTCCTAACGGGGAGACCTTTTTTATTAGGCTATTTGCCACTAAAACATCGGTAAATGGCCACAATACACACCAATGGTTAGTAAGGACTTATTATTGTTCTCTTCTTTGTGAAAAATAATCCTATTTTTCTCCGCTATTATCAATAGATTATCTTCCTTGGCGTTTTTACACAAACCTTCTCTCTATTTGTGGCATGTATTTCGCTGAAGTACACATCATATATGAAATTTTATAGTGCTCAACGTTGATAAATCAGGTGGGGAAAGTAATGACTCATAATTCTGCTTCTGCAAAAGCCGACCTTGCAATTCTAAATGCCAGGGCCGTGAACTTAAAAGAAGGGCTAAAGGAAACAGCCACAGAAAGGATTTCAACCAATCAACTTGAGAAGATAGCAGAAGCGATTTCTCGACAACTTGAGATGGAACAGCAAATAATGGAAAGAGTCGGTTCTCCCCTCACTTCAATCCATCTCAATGAACACCAAAAAATGCTTTCAGAAATAAACATGCTGGAGTTTAGTTGGAAATCAAAACGAATCAGCAACGAAGTCTACATTAAAGCCCTCAACTACAAGCTGGAATTCCATTATCATTATTTTGATGAAGCACAGCAGCCTTCCATCCACAAGCAAAAATCCCCTTGTAGCTAAAAAGCACCCTTAAAACAAAAAATCCGACCCTTTTTAGGGTCGGATTTTTTATAAGACTAAACAAAAAGTCTAATTAAAACGCTTCATTGCACGTTGCTTTTTACGCAAACGACGCTGAGCTTCTTTCTCTTTGCGCTTACGCTTAATGCTTGGCTTCTCGTAAAATTTACGCTGCTTCATTTCACGAAAAAGTCCTTCTTGCTGCAATTTACGCTTAAGAACTTTTATTGCTTTTTCAACGTTACCATCAATAACAGTGATTTCCACGAACAATCACCCCACTTTCATTCTATCTTTGCAAAGCCTCGCCTCGCAAGAACTGGAACATATACCTGCTGCCCCAAACGAAGTCAAGACTTTTCCAGCATTTCCAACAAGGCCACCCTGATACCCCCGTTAGAAAAACTCAGTAAGGGAGAAGAAGAGAGTCCTGTTCTTTTTACCAATCCCGATTCGGGACAAACAATTGCCCCTTTCCATCCAGTTGAGAAATAACGACGACAGACCTTCCCTAAGTCGTTATACAACGCTTCGAGGGTTGCGTTCTTGCCAAGCCGTTCGCCGTAGGGGGGATTACATATCATCAATCCATCCGCAACTTGCGGTTGTAACTGCTGCATATTTCCACAGGATAGCTTGATCGCCCCCTCCAACCCGACTTCTGCAACATTTGCTTGAACTGCCGCAATAGCTTTCGGATTATTGTCGATTGCTAAAATAGGAGCTTGCGTTGAGGATTTTTCTTCGCGCTGCGCTTCAACTAATAACTGCTGCCACAAACCCGAACGATATTTTGGCCAGTCCATAAAAGCAAAATTTCGCCTCTTCCCTGGGGCCTGATGCAAGGCGATCAAAGCAGCTTCGATGGCAAATGTCCCAGAACCTGCCATCATATCAAGAAAAGGCCTTGAACCATCATACTCACATGCAAGCAGACATCCTGCCGCTAACGTTTCCCGCAATGGCGCTGCAACTCTAATTTGCCGATAGCCACGACGATGCAGATGGTCGCCAGAGCTATCGATAGAAACCTGACAGCGGTTATCACTCATCCGGAGATAAACCTTTTGGGTCACGCTCCCGCTCCCATCTTGATCCCCCATACATTTATCAATAGCCGATTGACAAACCTCGGCAATACGCCCCGTATGAGTTAATCGAGAACTTAGACTTGCAACCCGGATGTCACAAGCACTTCCAGGCTTGATAAAGCGCCCCCAGGGGAGTCGTGAGAGACGTTGAAAGAGGACCGGAAAATCACGTGCAGCAACATCAGCCAAACGAACCAGTATACGTGATGCGGTCCTCAACCACAGATTCGCCAAGTAAAGTTCCCGCAGACCTCCCTCAAACTCAACCCCACCCCGAATCACCTTAATTGGCTGAATCCCAAGATTAATTAATTCCTGAGCGCAAACTTTTTCAAATCCTGGCGCAGTCACAACAAAATAATAGTTTAGCTGTTTTTGCATTCATACCTCCATCCCGGCAACATAACAAATCATCGCTAAACTGTTAAGATTTTAAACTTTTTATTCATAGCTCAAGAGAATCGCCTGGTAGCAAATTATTGGTTTGTTCTTATCTGCAAAAAGGGATAAAATGAAGTTTTCAAATACAAAAAATAGGGTAATCAACCATGAACTATCAACGCTATTTCAAAACCGGAAAACTGTTACTCCTAAAAACGCTGAACGGAAGTGAGCGTACTGAGCTGATGACAGCATCGGTCATTTCTATGGAAGTTGACAAGCTTGTGCTGTCATTGGCTTACGATGAAGGAGCTACGCAACAATACCCCTTTTGTGAGGGCCTTTCTTTCGAAATCACAACTGAAGCGATGGGCTTGGGGGTTCGAACGACGGGCCTCTTTGGTAAAAAACTGGATGGGGATCAATTTACTGTGAAATTAAATCCCGATCTGCAAATGTTCCAAAGACGCATCACCCAGCGCTTCGATTGCCAACTTGGAATTCGCTTTAGCCGTGCGGCAAGAACTCTCAAAACGATGCGTGAAGTCTGGGAAAAGAACCTTAAAGTCCTTTACAGCCCAGAAGCGCCTCTGGTTTACGAAGGATTTAAGACATGTAAAGTTAATATCAGTTCAGGCGGAGTACGCTTTTCCATCAAGCCTCCAGCAGATCAAGGAGAGCTCTGCCTGATTCTAATCGACTTGAAGGATGGGCACCCCCCGGTTTGCGCCATCGCTGAAATTGTTTGGGCTTGTCTACAGGACGAATCTGCGATCATGACAGGGATGCGCTTTATCAATATTTTAAGCGAAGACCAGCAACGGATTGATACTTTTATCCTCATCAAGCAGGAAAAATAATATCCTCGCATCACCCTCTCTCCAAAGTTTCAGGATGGACACCGTCAACGTTCTAGGCTATAAAAAACGGGACTAATTCATTGAACAAGCGAACGACTCTATCATCAGGAAAGACTCCATGCCACAGGTCACAGAAACTGAAGTTTTCCGAGCATGCCGAACTTTATTCGGGCCTGAACTCACCCTCAATCGAGACTTTCTCACGTACCTGCAAGCGTCGGGCGTCCGTTCTGCCTATCGCAAAAAAGCAAAGAAAACCCATCCTGACCGCTTTGCCGTATCTCCAATAACAATTCGCATGAAACAGCATCAGCTTTTCCAAGATCTAAATCAGGCACACGAAACTGTTCAGACTTTTCTGAAGCAGCGAAAACTATTTTCCTCTGGAATTTTTTCTCGTAACGACACAAGTTATTCTCAAACAAAACACCGCCGCCAAGAGTCGCCGCAACGACAGAAAAGATATGGGCCTCTGCCGGCACGACCGCTGCAATTTGGTCTGTTCCTCTATTATCTAGGGATCATTCCTTTTAGTGCCGTCATTACTGCTGTTACATGGCAACGGCAGCAACGACCTCCTCTGGGAGAGATCGCTAAACGTTGGGGCTGGCTGAGCGAAAATAACATCCATGCTATCGTTCAACATAGAGGTGGTGGTAGCAATAAGTTTGGTGAACGAGCTGAAAAACTCGGGTTCCTTAATCACCTGCAGGTCCGCACTCTGCTTTATTATCAACGCAGTCAACAGAAACAGATGGGGCTTTATTTTATTGAACAAGGGTACCTTAACGAGGTGACTCTCAATCAATTACTACGGCAACTTGCTGAGCACAATCAAACCTTCCGCAAAGGAGTTGGTGGGCATTATTATTATTTTCATCGCTAACAGCTCACCACACCGGCATCAAATATTCCTCGGTAAGAATCTTTGACGGATAAAAGCAAATCGCTATTACTTAATCACCCTAAAGGAGATCACTATGGGTTTTCTGGCTGCATCCGCCAGTATTTGTTATTTTCAAGTAACCGGATCACTTAATCTCCAAGAAAATCGTCAGAAACTTCAGGAAAAGCTTACTGAAGAGGGATTTCGCTCCATTGAAAATTCAACCGATGAACTTTCAACAGGGTGGGTTCAACTCGATGATTATGATTGCAGTGACTTTGGTTCTGAGCATAACTGTTGGCGTGATCATTTTCTTTATTTCAGCTTACGTCAGGATCGCCGTAGAATTCCAGCAGCACTACTGAAGCGACAAGTGATTCAATTAAGTGAACAGTTTCTGGCTGAAAAGCCCACCCTGAACTACGTCCCAAAAGTGGAGAAAGAACAAATCCGCGAACAGGCACGAAACTTACTTCTGGCACGAACACTGCCGACACCATCCTTTTATGATGTCATCTGGGATACCGACCGTCAATTGCTTCGCTTTTGCTCTTTGGGGCAAAGTACCATTGATAGCTTTCAGAGCCTGTTTCACCAGACGTTCCCTGGATTGCGCCTACAATTATTCCACCCCCTCGCACAGGCATCTCAGGTACTCCCTGATCAGCTCAAAGAATCACTACAACAAGCGAACCGCGCACAGACTGAAAGTCTCATCGAGCAGATTGAAGCCAATCGTTGGCTGGGCGTTGATTTTCTGCAATGGCTGCTCTACCGCACTCTCAATTCAGATTCCCGCTATCAGGTCTCGACAACAGGGCCCCTCCTTGAGAAGCAACCCTTTACCGCCTTCCTCGACAACCGGCTTGTGTTGATTGGTGGCGGCCACGAAGGGGTCCAGAAAATCGTCGTCGCCGGCCCGCAAGACCACTATCTTGAGGTTAAGGCAGCACTGTGCCAAGGAAAACAACTAGAAGAAGCAACGATCCACTTACAACAAAATGAAGATGACGGTTGGAAACTCACCCTAAAAGGTGAAAAGTTTCAATTTGGTGGATATCGCACCCCCATGATCCGTCCTGAAAAAGACCCGAATGATGATCCACAAGCCGAAGCAGAAGCTGCATTTTTCACCAAAATTGCTAGCGTTGAAGAAGGGGAACAAATGTTTTCCAGCCTGTTAAAGTCATTTCTTGAATTGCGTTTAAGTGAAAACTGGAAAACCGAACAAGCCAAAATATTAAATTGGCTGAAAGAATAATTTTTGCATCATAACCAAAAAATAGATGCTTTTTTAATTGGAGAGACTATGAAGACCTTCATTTTAATTCTATTGGTTTTATCCCAACTAGCAGGTTGTGGGGGCGGCGGATCATCAAGTGATCGTCACAGCAGCGATGAGGAAACACCCCCTATCGCTCCTCCCCCAATCACTGAAAACTGGTTCCAGCCAGCCCCCATGACAACTTGGCAATGGCAAATACAAGGTGCGGTCAATACATCCTACGATGTTGATATCTACGACATTGACCTTTTTGATTCGTCCGTAGCTCTAATTCAACAATTGCAGCAATCCGGGAAAAAAGTAATTTGCTATTTTTCCGCGGGTTCCTATGAGGAATGGCGTTTTGATGCCGATCAATTTGAACCTGGTGATTTAGGCAATCCATTAGACGGGTGGCCAGGTGAGCGTTGGCTCGACGTTCGATCGAACACTGTCCACACTATCATGAAAAACCGACTTGACCTTGCGGCACTAAAAGGCTGTGATGGAGTCGAACCAGACAATGTCGATGGCTATACCAACGACTCTGGATTTAACCTGACAGCGGAAGATCAACTATTTTTCAATCGACTCATCGCTAACGAGAGTCATTTAAGGAAATTATCTATCGGTCTTAAAAATGATCTTGATCAAATAGAAGAGCTTGTTGACTATTATGATTTTGCGGTCAACGAACAATGTGAAGTCTACTCTGAATGTGACGCCCTAACCCCTTTTATCAGCAAAGGCAAGCCAGTCCTTCATGTTGAATATGATCCAATCTATATCAACAGTGAGGCACAAAGGGACACGCTATGCAATGAGATGATAAACAGGCAATTCAGCACCCTAATTTTACCCGAAGCCCTAGATGATTCTTTTCGCTTCAGTTGCTTTTAAAAGGATGGCCTCTCTACTCACGAGATAAAATCAGCTAATAAATCTACTGTCCGAGCTGTGGCCGCATGCTCCATACAAAGGCTTTTATTGCTGAGAATAAAACGGATAGTCCATCTGCTTGGCGATATCGACGCGAACGTTTTTACCCGCAATGCGCTCCACCAGATAAAGGCCAAGGTCTATTGATGAGAAGACTCCCCGCGCAGTAATAATATCTCCCTCATCGACCAAACGTTGATCCGTTACTTGTGCACAATAGCGGGCTAATTCGGTATAGGCATTAGGGTGTGTTGTCGCCATTTTTCCCTTAAGAAACCCAGCTGCGCCTAACAAAAGTGATCCAGTACAGGCAGATGCTTTCAAAGGAACCGTAGCTGCGGTCTTCATCCATTCGATAAATCCCTCATTGTGTTGCAAAGAACGACTTCCATACCCACCAGGAACGACCAGAAGATCAAAATCTCCCAGGGGCTGCCGGACAGAATCTGGGTCAAAACGAAGATCCTGAGTATCTGAGACATCGTCACAAAAGGAGCAAACCTGCCAATGGAAATCGGGTAAAAAGTCCATCGATTTGAGACGTGTCAAGGGATCATAAAATCCGACAAAATCCAAAGCTGTCATTTGGTCAAAAACAACAAAAGCAGTATTCATAAATGCTCCAGATTACGACATTGTCGAAAGATGGGCTGGGGACCCCACAGATGGACAAATCCCCAGCCCGTTTTCATCTTTACAGTGACAAGTATTCGGCAACGAAATCGGCATCCTTATCGCCACGTCCCGACAAATTAATCAGAATAGCTTTGTCTGCTGAGAGTTCTTGCGCCAACTTCATGGCATAGGCAACAGCATGGGCGCTCTCTAAAGCTGGGATAATGCCTTCCAAGCGTGACAGCTTCATAAATGCATCAAGACACTCTTTGTCATCAATCGTTTTATATTGAACGCGCTCTATATCCTTCAAATAGCAATGTTGCGGACCAACACCGGGATAGTCTAGCCCAGAGGCAATCGAATACACCGGCAACGGCTGCCCCTCTTCATCTTGTAGATTATAGCACTCGAATCCATGAAGGGCACCTTTGCTCCCCAACGTCAGAGTTGCAGCATGGTCCGCAGTGTCCAATCCTTTACCCGCGGGCTCAACACCAATCAATTGAACTTCTTCGTCACCAAGAAAAGCGGTAAACAAGCCGATAGCATTTGATCCTCCACCAACACACGCCATAGCATAATCAGGCAAACGTCCCTCTTTCCCCTGAAATTGTTCGCGTGCTTCGGTTCCAACAATTGTTTGGAAATCGCGGACCATCCGCGGAAAAGGATGTGGTCCGACAACTGAACCAATTGCATAGAAAAAATTAATCGGATCTTTGACATATTCTTCGAAGGCGCTGTCGACAGCATCCTTGAGTGTCTTGGTTCCACGCGTAACAGGAACCAACTTACAACCAAGAATTTTCATTTTTGTGACATTGGGATGTTCTTTTTTTATATCAATTTCCCCCATATGGATCTCACACTCGATCCCCACCAACGCGCAAGCAGTAGCCAAAGCGACACCATGCTGACCCGCTCCAGTTTCTGCTAAAACTTTTGTTTTCCCCATATGTTTAGCCAGCAATGCCTCACCGAGACAATGATTGATCTTATGCGCCCCCGTGTGATTCAAATCTTCCCGCTTGAGAAAAATCCGCGCGCCACCCTGAAGTTCAGTCAAACGCTTGGCAAAATAAATGGGGCTGGGCCGCCCGACATAATCGGTATATAAGCCCTGTAATTGAGCCTGAAATTCTTCCGTTTGCCTGACTTTATCATAGGAATCATTGATCTCATCCATGATTGCTTTAAGCTCTGGCGGGATAACCTGACCACCATATTCACCAAAATAACCATTTTGGTCGGGCATTTCCAAGAATTGTGTTGCCATTTTTTCTCCCTTTCGACATTGACATTATATAAAAGTTGCAGACCTACAAAACCACACTGTACTAGTACGCTGATACATTAAAGGCAAGTGAGAAGATGTGTCAAGAATATCTAGTAAATAAAAAAATCCGCAGCCGATAGACTTATCAGCTGCGGAAGATTTCTCCCTTAGATCAATAAACTCTTGTCTTAAATACTCATATATTTCTGATGCTCAAAATCAGTGATGGTCGTTCGATATTCATCCCATTCTGCGATTTTTAAGTTGAGATAATTATTGAACAATTCGACACCCAGAGTTTCCGGCATGAAGCTGCTCTTTTCTGCTTCCATTAAAGCGGGATAAAAGTCGCGTGGCAAGAAGCGTTCATCCAAGACCTTGACTTGCGTTTCTTTTTTGTAGGTACTCCCCATATCTGGTTGACCGGCATCAGCCTTAGTTTCGATCCCATCAAGACCAGCAAAAATCAGGGTCGCAAATTGGAGATAAACATTGCCAGTCGCATCGGGACATCTCAGTTCCATCCGCGTTGCGTTCGTTGATAGAGCGTGTGGAATACGCACCATAGAACTACGATTTTGCAGTCCCCAACCCCGCACGATTGGTGCTTCTTTGCCCAAAACATAGGCTTTATAAGAATTGACAGTTGATGCCAAAACAATCGACATTTCTCGAGCATGAGTTGTTACACCACCGATAAAATACATCAGCATATCACTCAAGCCATGTTCACAGTTTTCATCGTAACAAAGGCTGTTGCCTTCAAGGTCAGAAAATGAGGTATGAATATGAAAGGCATTCCGATTGAAACCGGTAAATGGTTTCGACATAAATGAAGCATGTAAATTGTACTGTGCCGCCACTTCTTTTGCGACAAATTGAAATAGTATTGTCCGGTCAGCAATAGTCAGTGGATCACCCGGCTCAAGATTTATTTCGTGTTGCGAGGAGGTCACCTCATGATGAGTTTTTTCATACTGTACGCCACACGTTTCAAGCACATTGACAATTTCCTGACGGACAACATCCCCGACATCGGTCGGCGATGACCCAAAGTAATCAAGTTTATCAGTATGAATAGCCCCATTCATTTCGTCGCCATTAAACAAAAAGAATTCATGCTCCGGCCCCATCAAAAACTTTATTTTATTATCCGTAGCCGCCTTTTCAACTGCACGCTCCAGCGCATAGCGAGGGTCAACCGAGGTGCGTGAACCATCCTGATTAAACAGCTGACCAACAAAAAAACCGATCTTGCGGTCACCAAAATCAACCAGACGAAAACTCTCAATAACCGGCTTCAACACCCGATCACTGTTGTCAACTGTTGCTATTCCTGCAATTGAACTACCATCTATACCAACACCATTTTTCATGATGTTTTCAATCTCATTCGGGTTGACCGAAAGGTTCTTCAACCGACCGTTCAGATCGGCAAAAAACAGCTTAGTATTGTAGGCTTGTTTTAGTTGTTCCTTAATTGCGGGAAGCGACGTGTTACGCATTGTTTTTCTCCATATTTGAGTATTGAATATACATGGAAACCCGGAACGGGGTTTCCATGCGCTAACATTGTCCTATAGATTAAAATAAAGGTTCATCTCATACGGCGTTGGCCGTTCATTGACCGCAACCACCTCTTTCATTTTTTCTTCGATCAAACCATCGATTAACATTTTGCTAAACACACCACCTTCTAACAAGTAGTCGTGATCTTTTTTCAATTCTTGCAACGCCTCTTCCAAGGTCGCCGGAATGGCCGGAAGGGCATTACGCTTTTCCTCCGACCAAGCAAAAATATTTTCATCAAAAGGACCATTATTATTTGCAGTCGGATCAATCTTCTTTTTAACCCCATCAATACCGGCCATAATAAGAGCACTAGTTGCCAGGTAGGGGTTACAGGTTGCATCACCAGTACGAAATTCGAAACGTTTGTTCTCTTCGGTGGTTGCATATTTTGGGATACGGATAGCAGCACTGCGATTGGCCAGTCCGAAGATCAGTTTGACTGGGGCTTCAAATCCAGGCAACAGACGTTTGTAAGAGTTGGTACTCGGGTTTGTCAAAGCAACCAGCGATTTCCCATGGTAGAGAATTCCACCAATAAAATGGAGAGCAACCTCTGAAAGATCAGCATATCCCCCTTTTTCATAAAGAATATTCTTGCCATTCTTCTTCAACAACATATGAAAATGCATGCCATTTCCCGCTTCATCATACATCGGCTTTGGCATCAAGGTGGCCGCTAGACCATGCTTAAGCGCGATCTGCTGGATCGCACTTTTTATATACATGATATTATCGGCAATCTCAGGAAACGGTGCTAGTTCGGTCTCGATCTCCTGTTGTGAGCTGATACCGACTTCGTGGTGGTGATAACGGATGGGGCAAATATTCTCTTCAATATAATCAGAAATTTCCTCTCGCACGTGGGCGTTACGATCATAAGGACGATCGAGATGATAGCCTTTACGATGAGTCAGAGCAGTGGCGTCGGAATCTTCATAATCAAACGGCAGTGCTTCCTTATTTTCCATAGTTGAAAAGCGGTAGCCTGATTTATGTCTTGTGTTGTAATAGACCGCTTCACTGAGCAAGTTGAATTCAAATTCCGGAATCCACAGCATCTCATCGGCAATCCCCGAGGCCTTAAGGTAATCAAAAGACCGCTGCGCCACACTGCGTGGATCTTTTTTGTATCCTGCGGGCGAATCGGCCTCGCGGATTGAACAGATGATCTGTACGGTGGGATTAGGGTTAAAGGTATCGTAACGGGCAGTGGAGAGATCGGGCATTAAAATCAGATCTCCCGATTCAACATTTCTCATTCCGGGGATGCTGGATCCATCAAAAGGGATGCCATGCGACATAACATATTCAATCCGTCGCGCTGGAAAATTGATGTGGTACCAACGTCCGACAAGATCGACATACTTCAGGTCAATATTTTTGACCTTTTTTTCCTCAATGAGTTCCTGTAAACTTAGCAAGTTCATGTGTGCTTCTCCCTGACGAGATGTACTGTGTAACGATGGAGGCTGTTCCCGCAGCCTCCATCATTTATTTAAAGTGATTTTATTCAGGCATATTTGGAATTTTTGTCGTCTGCCCCAAGTGATTTTTCAGTGTATATTCCTTATCATTCTTATCCATAATATAGTAATCGGGCATCAGTGGAATCTTACCGATATTGGTGGCGAGAACATACATCGGCTGCGCCAAACCGGTGGTATGTCCACGCAGCGCATCACGAATCAATTCAGCACCCTTCTCAACTGGAGTCCGGAAATGATCGATTCCCGGAGCAGGTTCACAGTAGAAAACGTAATAGGGACGGATTCTGATTCGGAGCAACTTTTGGTGTAACTCTCGGAACACCGGAACGGTATCATTGATCCCCTTTAGAAGAACCGCCTGGTTTCCAACATTGATGCCACAACTCATCAGTTCATAAACCGCCTTTGCGGTTTCTTCGGTGATCTCATTGGGGTGATTACACTGGGTATTAATCCATACCGGAACCCGATGAAAGCCACCGATAGCTTTTTTTAGCCCTTCAGTAATTCTCTGGGGAAGAACAATCGGTAAACGTGAGCCAATACGAATCATCTGAACATGTGGAATCTCACGAATTTTACCAATTAAGTAGGCTAATTTAGCATCGGATAACAGCAGCGGATCACCACCAGTAATCAGGACATCCCGGACTTCTGGATGTTCTGCAATCCAAGTCAACCCCTCTTCTACATCGAAACGCAGTTGGAGGTCCTGATCGACAACGAGTTCTTTACGAAAACAATGGCGGCAATAAATGCCACAGGTTTCAATAACGGTGAAAGCAATCCGGTCTTTGTATTGGCGAGCAATACTATCGGGGCGGACCTCTTCAGTCGCCCGATTCTCCTTCCACACCAAATAATTATCCATCCCGAATTCATTGACCTTTTCTTTCATTGACGGGAGGACCTGCATCCGGATTGGACAATGTGGATCATCTTTGTCCATCAATGAGGCAAAGTAAGGTGTTGTCCCCCACTTTGTTTTCAGAGTATTAATTGCTTCTCTTTCGTCGGCAGACACATTGATATATTTTTCAAGTTTTTCGAGGGTATTCACCTCATTTTGCATCTGTTTAACCCATTCTTCAGCCATTTCATCCTCCATAATTTGGTTTTATCAGATCATAATATTGTTATTTAAGAAGAAACTTACCACTAATTACCCTCATAAATTGCTATTTTTGACCCGGTTTCCACGTAGTGTTGCCGAACCACCGTTTCAACCAGACTCCGATTTTGTGCTTTCACACTTTCGACGATCTCCCGATGCCGCCTACCAATTTCTGCAGGGCTATAGAGCTTTCCCCAATATTTAAAAAATAGAATATGTAACTTAAGACTGAGACGATCTGTATATTCCAGCAATTGGACATTATTACATTTACTGATTAGGAGGTCGTGAAATTCTCCACCTACGTCAACCACCATTTTGTGGTTATTTTTTTGCGCATAAGTTTCCATTTGAGTTGTCAGATTTTCCAACTTATCGATTTCCTCAGAAGAAAAAAGACCACAAGTTTCCATAACGGCATAACCCTCAAGAACACCCCGCGTGGTATAACTATCAATAATCTCTTTGGCAGATAAAATAGGGATAAAATTCCCGACCTGAGGGCGATAGTCAACCAGCCCGTTCATGATCAACTCTTTCATTGCCTCCCGGATTGGTGCTCGACTAATTCCCATTTTCTCAGCCAGCAAAGTTTCTTTTAACTGATCACCCGGATTTAATTCACCTTCCAATAAAAGTTGATACACATGATCAACAACCTGATCTTTGTAAGTTTTTTTAACAACAATCATAAAACTAGAGACCCTTTTTTTATTCGAGCATCATCACCACATATCAATATTTCTGAAACTATGGCAACCACTTGAACAACTACGCGAAAAACCTAAAACCGATTTTCGATCTTTCAAATAGCAAACTATTTCAACCAATCACAGATTAGCTGGATGGCCTTAAGAACTTTTCCACAGTATTGACTTAGAAAATCATCGTCCAATAACTGCCCAGCTGGAATCTGTTCAGCTGCAGCTAACACTTTCGCACCATCAAAATCAACAAACGCCAGCCGCAGGGTTAGCTCTTCTGCGGGGCGACCAAAGCAGCTTCCCGGTAAAACTGCCACACCGGTATCCCGTAGTAAATGATGGCATAATTCTTCACTATTGTTGATCCCACGAGCAGACAATTGAGGCCGAAATGGATCGAAATCAGGGAACATATAGAAAGCTCCATCTGGACGCGAAGCAGGCACGCCTGCGCCGTCTAAACGTTTCCATATCCATTCGCTCAATGCTTTTAGTACCCTTCGAGACTGATAGAGATAACGTTCCAAATCGACCCCACCCTGGAATGCCTTGACCGCAGCATATTGGATCGGGGCACTGGTTGCGGTGAACGTCTCGCTTGCAACCACCGCCATAGAATCTAAGAGCCATTTTAGCTCCGCTGGAAAAGCAAAGGTTCCCAGTCGCCATCCACCAGCACCAGCCCACTTACTGAGCCCACTAGCAATAATAGTTCCCTCTGGATAGTAGCGAGAAATCGAATGGTGCGCTCCAGAAAAGTTTAGCTCACCATAAATTTCATCCGAGAGAAGAATGATATGGTATTTACGAGCCACTTCAGCAAGATCCTGTAACTGCTGGTCAGAATAAGTGCAACCTGTTGGATTATTGGGATAATTAAGAATGACAATTCTTGGCTTTGAAGGATCGCTCTGACAGTGTCGCTCTAATTCATCAGGGGTCAGCAACCATTTATTTTCTTCTATCGTTTGTAACCAGTGGACATGCCGACCAACAATGTGAGCCTGAGGTGCATATGAAACCCAACTAGGAGTCGGGATCACCAGATCACCATAATAAACCAGCTGTAAGATAAACATCAGTTCTTTTGACCCTGGACCGATAAGAATATTTTCTCCCAGAAACGCTAAATCCTGAGTCCGCCGATAGTAACTGGCAACCGCATCACGTAGTGCAGGAAGGCCACGAACCGGCAGGTAATCTTTTTGATGAGCGTTGTTTTGCAGCTCACGTACAATCGAAACTGGAACCGGGAAAGGCGACTGCCCCAGACCCAATTTATAAATTTTGTGGCCATCAGCTAATAATTCATTACTTTTCTCATTAACCCCCAGTGTTGCTGATACAGGCAAACCGCGAACATCGAGGTTTAAGTGAACTTCATGTTGCCCTTTGACCATTTTAAATCTCCATACCTTTCAAGATAGAAATATACTAACCGCTCCCCACCTGAGGCCGATAATCGGTCGGACCATGGACGATCAACAACCTTATTTCTATAGGCTTTTTTGATAATAGGCAGAAAAGTATCCACCCTCACGACTATCCAATGTCG
Source organism: Desulfuromusa sp. (assembly GCA_016744675.1). Lineage (GTDB taxonomy): Bacteria > Desulfobacterota > Desulfuromonadia > Desulfuromonadales > Geopsychrobacteraceae > Desulfuromusa. The sequence goes on from JADGDX010000010.1 coordinate 23,620, forward strand.
ACATTAGACATCGAAAAAAAAGAAGTCAAGTCAAAAAAGATGCTCGGAAAGTTTTTATCTGAAAGCCGGATAAAATATCTGTCTTCAATTCAGCGCTGCTTTGGCGTTCACCATTCCTTCTTAGCAGCGATCTTCTATCTCTATTTAGGGACGCTTAATACGGATAATTATATTGAGTTGGCTGAAAAAATCGATGACAGTCATCACGATTTTCCTTTAATGGAGCAGGATCCTACGCTAGGTCTGGCTTGCTGAACAGGTAACCGTGGGATGGTCCCAGCTCAATTCCTGCACTGCCTTCCACAGGGCAACAACCGAACACCCCTTCTAACCAAATTTTATAAGTGTTTATTCTTCAGTGCAAAAAAACTTCCCACGTGAGGTTCGATCTGAATCAATTTATTGATCGTGTTTCCACCATAGGAACTTCCTGCTCTCGTAAAACTTAAAAGGAACTGACCAAGGGTCCATAGGGTGCAACATGGGCTTTCTGTAAATATATTTGAAAATCCTGTCTTGAAATTTCCTGTGCCCCCATACTGACAAGGTGATCCGTCGTCTGTTGACAATCGAGCAGTTCAAAACCTTTTTGCTCTAGACGATTCATTAAATGGATTAAAACAACCTTTGAAGCATTCATTCTCAGACTAAACATCGATTCCCCAAAGAAACAACGATCAATAGCAACTCCATACAAACCACCGACCAACAAATCCCCATCCCAGCATTCAACAGAATGGGCATATCCAAGTTTGTGCAGCTGTATATACGCACTCTGCATTTCAGGTGTGATCCAGGTTCCACTACCATCGTCTCCGGCACGTAAACGACGACACCAAGAGATAACTTCGGTAAAATTTTCGTTAAAACTGATACGGTAATTCGCGTTGCGCATGAAGCGGCGCAAGGAGCGGGAGATATGTAGGTCAGAAGGAAAAAGGACGCAACGTGGGTCTGGTGACCACCAAAGGATGGGATCATCGGGGCTGTACCAAGGAAAAATCCCTAGGCGATAAGCCAGCAGCAAACGCTCAGAAGAGAGATCACCACCAACGGCAAGCAGTCCATACTCTTCTGCCTCCTCAACAGGGGGAAACCAGAGTTGATCATCTAGTAAGTGGCAAGGCATCAATCAAATCGAAATGAGAACTTACCGGAACGATACCCCACCCTGACACGCCCACCATCACGCAATTCACCAAAGAGAATTTTCTCCGCTAAAGGATCACTTAACTCAACCTGTATCAAACGACCAAGCGGACGAGCACCAAACAACGGGTCATAACCACGGCGAGCGAATTCCCGACGTGCAGCGGCAGAAATCTTGATAGCAACATCTTGTTCTTCTAGCTGGGCTGAGAGTTCGAGTAAAAACTTATCAACAACCTGCAACATGACACTCTCATCAAGAGATGAAAAGTTGATGACAGCATCGAGACGGTTACGAAATTCTGGGGAGAATGCTTTCTCAATCATACTTTTTGGAGCTTGGGCCACACGGCTACCAAATCCGATCGGGACAACATTCATGTTTCTACCACCAACATTGCTGGTCATAATCAGAATAATATTACGGAAATCGACCTCCTTGCCATTATTATCGGTCAAAGTTCCATGATCCATCACCTGTAACAGCAAATTAAATAAGTCAGGATGGGCTTTTTCAATTTCATCAAGTAGTAACACTGACCAAGGATTCTTATTCACATCTTCAGTCAACAGTCCCCCTTGATCAAACCCGACATAACCAGGAGGGGCACCAATCAGTCTAGCAACAGAATGTTTCTCCATGTACTCGCTCATGTCAAAACGTAGAAATTTAACTCCAAGTTGCTGTGCCAATTGCTTTGCAACCTCAGTTTTACCAACTCCCGTCGGTCCGGTAAAAAGAAGAGATCCCACGGGTTTATCGGGATGTCCAAGCCCTGCACGCGAACGATGAATTGACTTAACCAAACTTTCAAGAGCAGGGTTCTGACCAAAAACAACACGTTTAAGATTTCGCTCTAGGTAACGTAATCTATGACGGTCATTTCCTGCGACTGTGCGCATCGGAACATGTGCCATACGTGCAATAACGCGCTCGATATCATCGCTGTTGATCGAGCGTTTCGGGTATCCATCCAAACGATGCTGGGCACCGGCTTCATCAATCACGTCTATTGCTTTGTCGGGCAAATGTCTTTGTGGAAGATGCTTGATGGCCAACTGGACCGCAGATTCAAGAGCTTCTTCAGTATAACTCGCCTTGTGGTGCTGCTCGTAATGGGGGCGTAATCCTTGTAAAATTTCTAAAGTTTCGTCGCGACTCGGTTCATGCAGGTCGATTTTTTGAAAACGCCGAGACAGGGCTCGATCCTTATCGAATAGATTACGGTATTCCTCATAAGTCGTTGAACCAATACAACGCAATTCTCCAGAACCAAGGGCTGGCTTTAGAATATTAGAGGCATCAAGAGAACCACCACTCGTTGCTCCTGCGCCGACAATAGTGTGAATTTCATCAATAAAAAGGATGGCCTGCTCACGCTTTTGTAAAGCATTGACAACGGCCTTAAGACGCTCTTCAAAATCTCCACGAAACTTTGTCCCTGCCAGCAATGCACCCATGTCGAGCGTGAAAAGCTCAGCATTTTTAAGCAGATCAGGAACATCTCCCTCGGCTACCCGCAGAGCCAATCCTTCGGCCATAGCCGTTTTTCCAACTCCTGGTTCTCCAACATAGAGAGGATTATTTTTCCGCCGTCGGCAGAGAATAAGGAGCGTTCTTTCAATTTCTTGATGACGTCCAATTAATGGATCAATCTTGCCATCTCTGGCCCGGGCAATCAGATCAACGGTATAAGATTCCAAAGGATCCGTAGGTTTTTGCTTCGGTTTGGACCGGTCCCCGGGAGAAGGATCGGCAGGTTGCTGGTCTGGTTTGTCAGCAGAACTACTTGAAGCTTCCGCGTGAGAGATATGATCAAGGAGATCAACGCGTTCTATCCCCTGCTGTTGAAGGAAATAACAAGCATGTGATTTTTCTTCTTCAAGGATAGCCGCTAACAAATCACCAACGCCAACGGCCTTCTGTTGTGACGCCTGCATGTGCAGTACGGTTCTCTGTAACATTCTCTGCAATGCTAATGTTTGCCGGGGCACTTCCTCCTCCTCTGGGGAATCAATCCCTTCAGGTAGTGGTTCAAGTGCCGAATCGAAAAACTCTTCAAGTTTTTGCTTCAGATCTGTAATATCGCCCCCGCAAGAGATCAAAATCTGCTGTCCAGAACCCTCAAAAAGTAACGCATAAAGGAGGTGTTCTGTCGTCAGGTATTCATGTCTGCGCCTCTGAGCCTCACGAACGGCTAAGGTAAAAGCAACCTGCACATCTTGTTTAAACATCTCTGCCACTTTCAGGCCTCCTCAAGCGTACAACGTAACGGAAACCCCGCCTTACGAGCCCTCAAACGAGCCCGAGACACTTTAGTTTCTGCTATCTCATGGGGAAAAGTTCCACAATAACCCACCCCTTGAAAATGAATTGTCAACATAATCTTTTCTGCTTCCGTTGCGGACTTTCGAAAAATATCCTGAAGCACCTCCACGACAAATTCCATCGTCGTATAATCATCATTATGCATAAAAACTTTAAAGAGCGACGGCATCGTAACCTGCTCTTTTGCTTTGTCGCAAACTTTGGCTTTGTTACCCACGTTGGTTTCTGATTTTTCTGTCACAACCTAATTTCCTATTCTACTCCAAAAAAATTCCAGTTATACTGCCTTGCATATTAACACAAATACTACTATTCAGCAAAATGCAGCAGACCACATAAGGTCTACCTGAGGGAGATAAATCAATGAGCCTGAGACTCAGTAACCGTCGTAAGAAATCAGACCTGACGCTTCGATTACTCGCTTGGTCGAATGCAATTGCGGTCATTGCACTGATAGGTGCAGTATGCGTCATTGCTATAGCCAAACCCAAACAGATGAATTTTCTCGATCACTTCTACAGCGTCCAAAGGCTCAATCCCAGTTGGAATTTAACCCTGATAGGCTATATCGGCGTTTTGCTTTTACTAAGCCTTATATCCAGCATTTTTGGACTTTACCTCAACGGCAAACGCCTGCGACGAAAAGGAGATCATATCAATGCAACCTTGGTATTGAGTCTTATCATTTCTACTGTCAGTCTTCTGTTCTATCTCAAATTCACCCTAAGCTAACACACAATAATGACAACAAGATTACTACGCCTGCCCTCTTCCTATTTGTCCTTGAATTTGCGGTTTTATGCCTGTAGTATTCATATTTGATTGTCACATAAGTCATACCATTGCCCTCAAAGAGAGCTTGTCATGAAAATAGTCTCAAAATTCATTTTCTTTAGCCTGTCCCTTTTGCTTGCATCCACAACAGCTCATGCCGAAACTCGCTATATTTCTGACCATTTAATTGTGACGGTACGGAGCGGCAAAGGAAATGAGTTTAAAATTCTCGAGACACTGCCGACGGCTACCCAGGTTCAGATTGTGGAAGAGGACAAGTCTTACGTCAAGGTGATCACCCCAAAAGGGACTGAGGGGTATATTCGCCGCCATTATGTCAGCAAGGCACTACCAAAACAAATTCAGATCGAGCAACTCGACAAAAAAATAGTAGGGCTACAACAACAACTACAAAGTCAAAAACAGGAGACAAAAAGCAACCAAGGAGAATTGCTGACACACCAAAAGGCATCATCAGAACTTTCTACACAGCTCAATCAAACCCAACAACAGCTGGATGAAGTTAATGTAAAATACCAAACCTTGTTGGGAAAATCTGAAAATGTACTTAATTTAAGTACTGAGAATGATCAGCTAGCTGAAGAAAACAACTTACTCAACAGCGAGCTCCTTGTCCTGCGTGAAGAAAATCAAAATTTTCACCGCTCGAATATGATTCAATGGTTTCTTGCTGGTGGTGGGGTTTTTTTGGGAGGATGGTTGATCGGTAAAGTTTCCCGCAAAAAGCAGCGGAGGTTCTAGCCACTTTTTGCAATAAAAGGTCAAAATCAGCTCCCAAGAAGCCACAAATCCCAGAAAAAATGAACCACGACCAATCATACCTCTTTCAATTCTACTTTTTTATTAAAATGCTTGATCTCAGATAGTTATCAGTTATTTTTATATGCACTGATATATTCATCTGGAGTCTCTATGAGGACCAAACAGCAGCAGATACGACAGCTTCTTTCAACGCACGTCCGAAGTTCTCGCGAATTAACACAAGGACTCGACGTAAGCCAACCGACCCTTTCACGCTTAATTGCCGCGATGAGTCACGAAATTATTGTGATGGGAAAAGGGCGCTCAACGTGTTACGGATTACCGAGAAAAATACATAACCTGGAAGGACCACTTCCTGCCTACACTATCGATCCACGCGGTGATGCTCACCAACGTGGCAACTTAACTGCCCTGCAAGGGGGGCAATACTGGTGGGAAGAAACAGACGGCAATGGTGAGATATTCAATCAAATCCCGTGGTTTCTACAAGACTTAAAAATCAACGGTTATGGTGCGCGGTCTTTTTCTTACCGCCAAAAAGAACTCCATCATCTCCCCCGAAAAGCCACTGATTGGAGTGATGAGGATATTCTATTTGCCAGTAGCTGTAGGGGGGAAGACCGAACAGGAAACCTCATTATTGGCGAAGAATCTTTGGCTCGATACTTTTCTTTAGCTCGTAACGCCCCTGAAACAATCAGTATTGAAAAATGTCCCTGGGTTTACCCACAAATGGCACAGAAAACACTGGCGGGAGTAATTAGTCCCACCCAAGTCAGTGGCGAACAGCCAAAGTTTTCTGCATGCGTTGATGATCAGGGATCTCCCTGCCATATGCTTGTTAAGTTTTCTCCTGCCACCGACAGCAATGAAGCCCGTCGCTATGCTGACCTGTTAATTTGTGAGCACCTTGCTCTAGAAGCAATTCGCATGGCAGGCCATAGTGCCGCTCGCTCACGAATCATTATCTCTGGAAAACAAGTTTTTCTCTGCTTGAAAAGGTTTGACCGGCGTGGCGCTTTTGGTCGTCTCCCACTCCTTTCTCTGCGAGCTCTGCATACGCAGATTAACGCCCCCTGCGACAACTGGATCAATGCCGCAAGTCGTTTAAAAAAACATCGCCTCATCAGCCGGAATGATGCCGACAAACTTTACTGGTTATCCTTGTTCAGCGATTTGACCGGAAACACAAACCAACATTTCGGCAATATTTCCTTGATCCCTCATCAACACGACACCTATATCATCTCTCCCGCTTACGGACTGCGTCCAACTCTCTACGAACCGATTGCAGGAGAAATACCAGAACGCCTCTTCTCCCCTCCACCGCTTCGCAATGAAGTCTCTTCGCATCTGGAAAGTGCCCTAAAAGCGGCGATATTTTTCTGGAAAAGCGCAGCGGTGGACACACGAATTTCTGCTACATTCCGGCAAATCTGCTACGAAAACTGTGAGAGACTAAGAGCCCATAATCAAGGACCACAGCTGATCCTACAAAACCCGCAAGATAAATAACATTTAACAAAAAGTAAGTTTTATGGCAGTATCAAAGGGAGAAAAACGAAATTTTGGCCAGAGAATGACCAGTCGAGTGGCTGACCAGTATCACCCTTAAAAAGAGAGGTTAACGCGTCCCATATGAACAACACCACCCCAAAACTTCTCTTTGTAGATCAAGAACAGCAGACACTACAAATACTGCAGAAACTCTTGCTCAGTGAGGACTGGGATTGTGCTTTTGTCTCCAGTGCGGCAGAAGCTCTGGATTTTTTGCAAACAAAACCATGTGATATGATGATTTCGGACGTACAAACAGCAAGAACCGCCGACGTTCATCTCTTTGACGAAATCCATACGCATTACCCCAAGATTATCCGTATATATCTCAGTACTTACTCCAATCGAGACAGTATTGCCAAAATCCTATCCGAGGGATACGGGCAGCAAATCATTCCTAAACCATGGGTTGATCAGGAGCTTAAAGAAGTTATCCGGAGCGCCATACGTCAAAGTCATCAACAAAAAAAACACAGCGATGAGTTTCAGGCCTTAATCAACTCCATACCACTTCTCCCATCGCTCCCAGAAAGCTATTCCAATGTTCGTTCCTGTATTGTCGGTGATGAAATAGATATTGAGAAAATGTCTATTTTTATCAGTCAGGACGTTGCCATTGCGAGTGCCCTTTTGCACTGGGCAAACTCTGCTCTATTTGGTCAACGCTTTCAAGTCGATACCCTAAAAAAAGCAATCGTTGTCCTTGGCACTGACATTGTCGAAAACTTGATCCTTTCTGAATCAGTCAATCGAACCATCGCTAGTGAGCTTCCAGAGATAGATGGGTTCAGCTTCAAACGGTTCAAGAAACATTCAATAGCAACCGCAATTCTCTCAAGGCTTCTTATAAAATCGATTTTACCAACTGATTCTATCCAGCACGATCGTGCTTTTGTTGCCGGTCTTTTGCATGACATGGGAAAACTTGCAATGGCAAGCTTCTTTCCTAAACAATTTGAAGAAGCTATCAAAATGGCAACCGACAAGAAGTGCCCCTTACCTACTTCTGAGATAGACATTCTTGGGACTCAGCATGCTGAATTTGGTAGCTTCCTTGCTGAGTGGTGGGCGCTACCTCCCTTCATTAGCAACGCTATCTGTTGGCATCATCACCCCCACTCATCATCCATTGATCAAGATATCATTGCTGCCGCCCATGTTGCCAATCTGCTCAGTTACCAGTTTGGTTACGGCTCAAATGGAGAAACCTACCAACGTGAGATTCTTGATGAATACCAGACAAGGTTTTATTTAACTGACGAAGCGACTGAAATCCTCCGCGCAGAAACAGTTAAAACAATTCAAGGGTTAACAACCTCGTAAGCACATCTTCTCCGACACTCCCCCCATCGGACAGAACCAGAAGAACATGTCCAGGTAAAAGCCATTTTTATTATTAAAAACGGCAAAAACAACTAGATTAAATTTGACCAACTGAGCATTTGCTGACATAATGATGTACTAATTATATTGGGCTCAGTCACTCCAAAGGGACGTATCAATGGCACAACGCAGAAACCCTGTTATCTTGACAATTGATGACGAAGAAAATATCCGGGCAAGCTTCCGGATGTTTTTGGAAGATTACGATTATCAGGTTATTGAAGCCCAAAATGGCCGAGAAGGCCTGGATATGTTTTTTCTTAAAAAGCCAGACCTCGTCTTATGTGACCTGCGGATGCCAGAAGTTGACGGTCTAGAGGTCATTGAACAGATCACTCAAAACTCTCCTGACACTCCTATTATTGTCGTCTCTGGAACAGGGATCATCGGAGATGCCATCGAAGCAATCCATTGCGGCGCATGGAACTACCTTCTGAAACCCATTCAGGATATGTCCATTCTTCTCCATGCCATCAACCAAGCAATGGAACGCTCTCGCTTGATTGTAGAAAACCGGGCCTATCAGGAGCACCTTGAAGAAGAGGTTACCAAACGAACTCAAGCACTACAAAAAGCGGTTAAAGATCTGAATCAGTCACACCTTAAGTTAAAAAATAGTGAGCAAAAATACAGGGTTATTTTTGATAATCTACAGGATGTCTATCTGGAAGTTCGGCTTGATGGAAAAGTAACAGAAATTAGCCCCTCAATTTCCCATATTTCTCAATATTCCCGTGAGGACATCCTCAATACAAATATCGAAAATATTTTTCCAGGCTTTAAAGAGCGCGATCAATTTCTTGCCCAGCTTAGAGTCGTCAATAAAATCTTTGACCATGAACTTCATCTTGAAGACAAAGACAAAACTTTGATCCCATGTTCCTTGAATGCAAGCTACCAATTGGGGACAAATCAAGCTGATGATAAAATTTGTGCAACCTTGCGTGATGTTACCGAGCGCAAGCAAGCAGAAGCAAAAATTGAACATCTGGCCTTCTATGATTCCCTCACTGAGTTACCTAACCGGCGCCTCCTTCTTGACAGGCTCGAACAAAACATATCCCGAGCACGCCGCTATAATCACTTTGGCGCGATGCTTTTCCTCGACCTTGATCGCTTTAAAAATATCAATGATTCACTAGGCCATCCAGTGGGTGACGCGCTTCTGCAAGAAGTTGCCAAACGACTGACTCATGACCTGCGCAGCGAAGATACAGTCTCACGTCTTGGTGGTGATGAGTTCGTCATTCTTCTTTCAGACCTTGGCAATGATCCTACAAATGCGGCAGCAAAAGCTCAACAAAAAGCCGAGAGCATCAAAAAAAGGCTGGCAGAAAGAAACATTATCGACGGGCATGAACTCCATATCACCCCGAGCATCGGTGTCGCAATGTTTCCATCTAACAAAGATGAAGAAGAAACGGGCGATGATATCCTTCGCTATGCCGACACAGCCATGTATCGAGCGAAAGATGACGGCCGCGACACAATACGTTTTTTCTTGCCCAGTATGCAGGCCGCAGCAGACTCCAGACTGGCGATTGAAAAAGAATTACGCTATGCCTTGGAAAGGGACCAATTAACCCTCTACTTCCAACCCCAAGTCAACGGTCAAGGACAGATCCTTGGCGCGGAAACACTGGCACGTTGGGAGCACCCGCAAAAAGGCTTTATTTCACCCGCAACCTTCATCCCTATTGCTGAAGCGACAGGGCTAATCCTACCCATTGGAGAATGGGTTTTACGCACAGCGTGTGAACATTTAAAAGCATGGAGCGATCAAGGGTTAACGGTTCACCATTTAGCGGTCAACGTCAGTCCGCGACAATTCCGTCAGCCTCATTTTGTCAGTCAAGTCGAAAACATTCTTAAAGAGACCGGAGCAAATCCTGCCCTTCTCGGGCTAGAACTTACAGAAGGCATGGTCATAGATAACATTCTAGACACCATTGAAAAGATGGAATCACTAAAGAAACTTGGCATTGAATTATCAATAGATGATTTTGGAACCGGATATTCTTCTCTGGCCTATCTTAAAAAGATGCCTCTCGATATTTTAAAAATTGATCAATCTTTTGTTCGCGATATTGAGACCGATAGTAGCGATGCTGCAATTGTTGATACCATCATTGCTATGGCCGCCCACCTCAAGCTTAAAGTTATTGCAGAGGGAGTTGAGACCAAGTTTGAACTCGATTTCTTAGAAGAAAAAGGTTGCCCCCTCTATCAAGGTTACCTTTTCAGTAAACCGGTGCCAAACGAGCAATTTTTAGAGCTGCTTGCTGCAGGCATTACTCTAAGCTAGGATTGCACCTTACGCACCAACACCAGTTAGATCAAAATCCCCCACCATTTCCTATCCAATTTCGACTCAATATATGGTATCAACTATATTAACAAATCATCTAAAATAGTATTCGTAGCGACGCTAACAGAACTTAACACCCCTGAGGAGAAACACGACATGAGCACACAACCAATTGTAAAAATAGAGACCAATAAAGGTCAAATTACTATTGAACTCAATATGGAAAAAGCACCGATCAGCACCGAAAACTTTCTTAACTACGTTCGTGATGGATACTACGAACAGACAATTTTCCACCGGGTCATCCCGAACTTCATGATTCAAGGTGGAGGATTTACTCCTACGATGTCACAGAAAAAAACTAAAGGTGAAATCAAAAATGAAGCCGACAATGGATTGATAAATTCACGGGGCTCCATCGCAATGGCTCGCACGCAGGTTGTTGACAGCGCGACCAGCCAATTCTTTGTCAATTTGTCTGATAACGATTTTCTCAACCACCAAGGAAAAACACCTAACGGCTATGGCTATGCCGTTTTCGGTTATGTCACAGATGGAATGGATGTAGTTGATGAAATTGCTAAAGTCAACACGGGCAACAGTGGTCATCACCAAGACGTTCCAAAAGAAGCCGTCATTATCCTCAGCATGGCTATCGAAGAGGCCACAGCTAACGATTGATAGTAGCAGGGCATTATCATGGCTTTCCCCCTGAAAAACACGCGGCGACTCCCGGCTGAATGGGAGTCGCACGATGCAACCTTGCTTGCTTGGCCACACCAGCAGACAGATTGGGAACCAATACTGTCATCAGTCACTGAGCTTTACATTGAACTCATTGCTCAGATCACCCGCTTCGAACCGGTTGTTATTATTGCCCCAGAGCCTCAAACCGTCCACAGCATCTTGCAACAAACAAGCATCGACCTATCTTTAGTCACAGTATATCAAATAGAGACAAACGATACTTGGATTCGTGATTATGGACCACTGATTACCTACGAAGAAAACATCCCCCAACTCCACGATTTTATTTTTAATGGCTGGGGAGGGAAATTCCCGGCGCATAAAGACAACCTCACCACTCAGAAACTGCATCGGACTAATCCCTTTAAAGGTCTAAAGAGATATTCACATGATTTAATTCTCGAAGGCGGTAGTATCGAAAGTGATGGGGCCGGGACATTACTTACAACCTCAAAATGCTTACTTAATGCGAACCGCAATCCCCACCTATCAAAAAGCGACTTAGAGTCAAAGCTCTCGGAGCTACTAGGTTTCAACCACTTTCTTTGGCTTGACCACGGTTGGCTTTCCGGAGACGACACAGACTCACACATTGATACCCTTGCCCGACTTTGTCCTGACAATACAATCGTTTACGTAGAATGTCCCGACAGCAACGATGAACACTATGCGGAGCTACAAAAGATGAAGTCACAACTTGAGAGCTTCAAAACAAAGGGAGGACAACCCTTCCGTTTAGTTCCGTTACCTTGGCCATCCCCTTGTTACGACGAAGCTCAGCGTTTACCGGCTTCTTATGCAAACTTTTTGATATTGAATCAAGCCATCCTCGTCCCAACCTATCGAGGCTTAGCAGATAAACAGGCCTTAGCAACAATTGGTGACGCTTTCCCTCAACACCAGATCATAGGCATTGATTGCAGTCCCTTGATCAAACAACATGGATCGCTACACTGCATTACCATGCAACTGCCACAAGGAGTATTGAGATGAGGACACTGAAAGTCACCCTGGTGCAACAAAGTTGCAGCGCTGATCAGCAAGAAAATATCAATAATTGTTGTAGGCAGATTGAGGAAGCATCCGCTCAAGGTGCAGAATTAATAATTTTACAGGAGCTACACAATACTCACTATTTTTGTCAGACAGAGAAAATAGAGAACTTTGATTTTGCTGAGAGCATCCCTGGACCGACAACTGATCTATTCAGTAGGCTGGCTAAAAAATATGGCGTCGCCTTAGTCCTTTCTTTGTTTGAGAAACGCACCCCAGGGCTATACCACAATACGGCAGTCGTACTTGAAAAGGACGGAAGCATTGCCGGACTCTATCGTAAAATGCATATTCCAGACGACCCCGGCTATTACGAAAAGTTCTATTTCTCGCCTGGTGACTTGGGCTTTAATCCAATCGAAACATCACTAGGAAAACTCGGTGTTCTCATATGCTGGGATCAATGGTTCCCAGAAGCAGCGCGTTTGATGGCTCTGGCTGGTGCAGAAATACTGATTTATCCAACGGCTATTGGCTTTGATCCAAACGATACAGAAGCAGAGCAGAAACGCCAACGAGATGCTTGGCAAACAGTTCAACAAGGTCATGCCATTGCCAATGGGATTCCTGTCATAACAGCAAATCGAGTTGGATTTGAAGCCGATCCAAGTCAAACAGGGGCTGGAATAGATTTTTGGGGATGCAGTTTTATTGCTGGTTGCCAAGGAGAAATCCTCGCCCAAGCAACAAACGATAAAGAAGAACTGTTAACCGCTAATCTTGATCTGGACCACAGTGAAAAAGTCCGCCAGATCTGGCCATTTTTCCGTGATCGACGCATTGAAAGTTATCATGACTTACAAAAACGCTTTCGAGATTGAAAATGTTAAAAACAAAAAAAGCAGACCCAAGATTGGATCTGCTTTTTTAAACTAAAAACTTAAAAAACGACTAAAGACCGGCGCGAGACCGAAGAGAATCAACACGGTCGGTCACCTCCCAGGTAAACCCAGGCAATTCCCTACCAAAATGGCCATAAGCTGCCGTTTGACGATAAATCGGGCGAAGCAGGTCAAGTTGTTGAATGATCGCTGCCGGACGCATATCAAATTCATCTCGCACAATATCGGCAATTTTGTTTGATGGGATTTTTCCTGTCCCAAAACTGTTTATCATCACAGACACTGGATCAGCAACACCGATAGCATAAGCCAACTGAACCTCACACTTACGTGCCAAGCCTGCAGCAACAATATTTTTTGCGACATAACGAGCCATATACGAAGCACTACGGTCTACTTTTGACGGGTCTTTCCCACTGAATGCGCCGCCACCGTGTGACCCATGCCCACCATATGTATCAACAATAATTTTTCGGCCAGTCAAGCCGCAATCTCCCATGGGACCACCCACAACAAATCGGCCCGTTGGATTAATCAGATAGCGGGTTTCGCTGTCAAGAAGGTTCACGGGAAGAATTGGTTTGACAACTTCTTCAATCACCGACTCCTTCAGGTCTTCATAACTCACATCAGGATCGTGTTGCGTTGAGATCACCACAGTATCGATACGAGTGGGCTGATCATCAATATATTGGATGGAAACCTGAGATTTACTGTCAGGGCGTAAAAAATCAACAACGCCACTTTTACGTATATCAGCAAGTTTCTGAGTCAATTTATGTGCAAGTGTTATCGGCATAGGCATCAATTCGGGAGTCTCATTACAAGCAAACCCAAACATCAAACCCTGATCTCCCGCTCCCTGCTCTTTAAACATCCCTTCTCCTTCGCTCACCCCCTGGGAGATATCGGGAGACTGTTGATCAATCGACGTCATAACCGCGCAAGTTTCGTAATCAAAACCAATCGCAGAATCATTGTAGCCAATTTCTTTAATTGTTTGTCGAACAATTGAAGGTAAATCAGCATATGCAGTGGTCGTGATTTCACCAGCAATCATTGCCATCCCCGTCGTGACTAAGGTTTCACAAGCGACTCTGGCTTTTGGGTCCTGCGCAAGAATAGCATCAAGCACGGCGTCGGAGATCTGATCCGCAACTTTGTCAGGATGGCCCTCACCTACAGATTCAGAAGTAAATAAAAAGTCGGTCATTGACATGTGTATCGTTCCTTTTCTTCAATAATAGTTTTTTGTTAAATTCGCGGCTGGGCAAAAATGTCTGGCAAGCGATTTCGCATCTCCTGATCGATAACAGTCGACACTTCCTTACTCGTCGATAGAGCAAGCAACTTCTCGACCAACAATTCGCCTTCCTCTCTTGAAACCTGCCGCAAAACTCTTTTGACCCGAGGAATGCAGGATGGGTTCATCGAAAGTTCATTCAAACCAAGCCCAACAAGAACAAGAGAATAAAGTGATTCCCCTGCCATTTCACCACAAATACAAATTCCGATACCCGCATCATTCGCAGCATCGCAAGTTGCTTTTAATGCCCGTAAGATGGCAGGATGAAGAGGGTCATAAAGATAAGCAACATGTTCATTCCCCCGGTCAACAGCAAGAAAATATTGTATCAGATCATTGGTCCCGATGGAAAAGAAGTCGACCTCCTCAGCCAGCATAGGGGCAATAAGAACGGCAGAAGGTGTTTCAATCATGATTCCAATATCAAGGTCCTTATCATAACTGATCCCTTCACAATCTAATTGCTCCTGGATTTCCTCTAAAATCTTCTTACAAGCACGTATTTCGGAGACACCACTGATCATGGGAAATAAAATTCGCACATTCCCGCAACTGGAGGCCCTTAAGATTGCCCTCAACTGAACCCTAAACAACTGTTCTTCGTGGAGTGAAAAACGGATAGCCCGTAATCCCATTGCAGGGTTTGCCTCATCCTCTAGGTTTAATTCAGGAACAAATTTATCCCCACCGATATCAAGAGTTCTGATTGTGACAGGTTCACCCGCTGTTTGACGAAGTATTTCACAGTAAGATGTGTATTGTTCCTCTTCATTTGGGGGCTCATTTCGCCCGAGGTAGAGAAATTCTGTTCTATACAGGCCTATCCCTTGTGCAGCATGTTTTTTGGCCTGTACAATATCACTGGCGATTTCAAGGTTGCCACGTAAAGCAATTGAGACGTGATCGGTCGTAACGGCTGAGAGATCGCGATAACATTCAAGATCTTTTTCTAGATATTCGTAAGATTGCTTACGATCAAGGTATTCCTTAAAAGTTCCCTCAGATGGGTTTAGAACAACAACCCCACTGGACCCATCAATAATCACCGGCAGACGATCGTAGACCATCGATGTGACAGATTCCAAACCCACAACAGCAGGAATGTCCAGAGAGCGAGCCAAAATGGCGGTATGCGAAGTGCGGCCCCCTTTATCGGTTATAAAGCCAAGGACATTGGAGCGATCCATCTGCATCGTCTCTGCCGGAGACAGGTTATGTGCGACAACCAATGATTTCTGCCCGATATTCCCGACAGTCCGCTCACTTACCCCTGTAAGAATGCGCAACAACCGCTCACCAACAGCATCAACATCAGAACGTCTTTCACGCAGATATTCGTCGTCAATATTATCAAATAGGGCTCTGAGTTGTCCCAAAACCTGCAACAAAGCTCCTTCAGCATTCATTTGAGCCCGAATGGCTTGCTCGGTCCCATCCACCAACATTTCATCTTCAAGAATCAGTAAATGAGTGTCGAGAATATAGAGATGCTCGCGCAAGTGTTTCTGTCTCGAGACAGCCTGCTTAATCTTTTGCAACTGCTCTCGGGCCCGTTCAAGAGCCTGATGAAAGCGGAGCAACTCAGCCTCAACCTCTGTTGTCTCAATCAGCGATTTATCAACATGAGGGCGTTGATCCAACAAACTGACAGCACCAATAGCGATCCCTGGAGAAACCCCAATGCCAACGAGATAAGTATCTTGAGCAACCTTAATCTTCACCAAACCCATCCTCAATTAATTCAGCAATAACATCCATTGCCTGCTGCTCATCTTCTCCATCGATAGTCACCTCAATATCCGTCCCCTGAGGAGCAGCAAGGAGCAATATCCCCATAATACTCTTACCATTCACTTCGATATCGTCTTTGATGAGGTTGATATCAGAATCGAATTTAGCAGCAGTCTGCACCAATTGTGCAGCAGCTCTCGCATGTAATCCCAATCTATTAATTATCGTAAAATTACGGTTTTGCATTATTTATGTTATCCCTCACGAAGCGATCAGATAAACCATATCAGCCCAAAACAATCCGAGCAGAAAAATAGTTACAACGGTCACAGTAACCAGAAACAGTGTTGACATTCCCTTACGCGCAACTAATCCCAGCATCACCATTGGAACAAGGGTTAACAACCCCAACCAACTGGGGAGCTGCTGCTGATTTAAATGGGAAAAGACCATAAAAGCACTGAGTCCCCCAAGGAGAACAATTGCCGTCTCCTTGGTATGAATAGCCCAATCTGGCAATCTATTTTTTTGTATAAATTCAACCGATTCCATTCCCTGACGATAGCCTCGAACAAAAAAGACTGTTCTAAACCATGTCGGAACTAAATTATATGTCACAACAAAAATCAGCGGTGCCCAAAGTATCCCCTTAATAGCAAAAAAGAGGCTAACCCCAGCGGCCAAAGGTCGCAAACCACCCCAGAACAATGCGTCTCCAATTGCTGCATAGGGTGCAGCAACCATCTCCTTGAAATCATCAACCTGCACTGTTGGATCAGCTTCTCCAGAAGCCTTATCTTCCTCCAACTTCAAAACAGCACCAGCAACCATTGGAGCTAAATAAACATGAGTATTAAAATAACCAACATATTTGCGACTGACCGCCAATAATTCTTCCCCCTTGTAGAGTTTTCTCAAGCCGGGAAGAAGGGCATAAAAAAAACCAACCCCTTGCAATCGTTCAAAGTTCCAACTTGCTTGTAGCAATAGCAAACGAAACCAGATATATAAACGTGTTTTCCACGAAATAACCATCTGCTATACCAACCACATCAACAGAAAAGACATACAAAAAGAGGCGCAAAACAAGGTAATCGCCCGGCTGACATTAATTGTGCCCAAGATAACGGCCACCCCAACAAGAGGTAAAGCCAACTGAATCCAGGCAGATGAATGACTCAATGATTGGTTCAATAGTGGCCATAAAAAAGGGATCGCGACAAATCCGCCCAGGACAATAGCCACGTAAGTGCCAACTGCAGCCAAAGAAAAGCTTGT
Organism: Desulfuromusa sp.; assembly: GCA_016744675.1. Classification (GTDB taxonomy): domain Bacteria; phylum Desulfobacterota; class Desulfuromonadia; order Desulfuromonadales; family Geopsychrobacteraceae; genus Desulfuromusa. Next base: position 40,860 of record JADGDX010000010.1, read on the forward strand.
CAGTCCACGCAAGTGCTGAAATTCAGCCCCCAGCAAAGATCCACGGTCGAGAGCAGTGTCAACACGATCAATCAATCTGACGTTGTATTGTCTAGCATAATGATCAAAATACTGACCAATCTTTCCCAATGGAATAGCAACCAACAAACAAAGCAGCAACAATTCAATTCCAGATGCATTTAACTCCTGTCCCAAAAGAATTGCTAAGACACTACTGGCAATCGCCACCTGAGTGTCATCAGGAGGAACCGCAGCTCCCACAGGTAATCGAGCCAACCATAAAAGTTCAACCATGACACCAATTTGAACCCCAACCAAAGGCTCTCCAAGAGCCATCGCAGTCAGCGGTGCAGCCACGATGGGTCTGGATATCATGATCTGTAGAATCGCAACACGATCCAACCCACAGACCAAAGAAATCAAAGCTCCGAAGGCTAAACTGCCCGTCATCAGATCGGCCCCTTTGCAGAGGGAATCAACTTCCGCCAGGACCGTTCGCCATCAGCAGGAATACAGCGAGAAGTGATTTTAACACCAGCCTGATCAAGCATTTCTAGATCATCCATATCAGCAGGGTTCAAAAAAAGAGTACAACTAAATCGTGCTTTTCCTTTATCAGCGTGCAGATTTCCAAGATTCAGCTGATCGTATGACAACCCCTCACGGTACGCCCGCACAGCATCCGAAGTTGTCCCGAAGAGCAAAAGAACGCGGCAACGGTTGAGCTGTGATGAGTTCAATAAGACAACTGAATCGGCCACAGTACCAATTTCAACCCGCATCCGACTTGGAACAGAAGCCTGCATCATCATTTTCTTTAAAGGATTTCCGGCAATAGAATCGTTAGCGACAACAATACAATCGGCCTTAACAAAAGGCACCCACGCCTCCAAAACTTGGCCGTGTATCAAACGATTATCTATGCGGGTCAGAACAAGGTTCATTAATTCTCCAACAAGCTAGCTATCATACGGACCGGAGCAGTTCAGCAGGGCGCATGATTGCACTTTTGGCATAATCTTTAAGCAAAGTCGCCAGCCCGCCAAGGTCATGTTTGGAGCGAGTGCCAACCCCCTTTATGACCATCGGCAAATTAACTCCAGTAAGAATCTCTACGACCCCTTCTTGAAGAAATTCAGCGCTTATATTCGTCGGTGTTCCACCAAATAGATCCGTTAAAATAAGGGTTCCATCGCCATCGGCCCCAACACGGTTCACGGCACTTTCCACTTCATCCCTAGCAACTTCGACCGCCATATCACGATCAATGGTCACCGCAGCAACTGCTTGTTGAGGTCCTAGAATCAGTTCCATTGCAGATAACAGTTCATTGGCCAAACCGATGTGGCTGACTATCACAATGCCGATCATGCCTTACCCCTTATCAATATCACGATGATTCACACGCAGCACAACTTCGCCCTCAGGAAAGCTGCCATGAAGAGCTTCAACAATTGAAACACTGCGATGCCGCCCCCCTGTACAGCCAATAGCAACAGTCAGATAGCTTTTCCCCTCAGCCCGATAATGGGGCAACAAAAAACTGAGCAAATGGTCAAGATGACGACGAAAATCACGACAAGCTGGCTGAGAAAGGACAAACTCACGAAGGGTTGGGTCTAACCCTGTCAGTGGTCGCAACTCTTCAATATAGTGGGGATTTGGCAAGAAGCGAACATCAAAAACTAAATCAGCAGCAGGGGGCAAACCGTAACGATATCCAAATGATTCCAAGCTGACAATAAGCAATGATCCGTGCTTTTCCCCAAGAAAATCAAGCATCAGATCCCGTAATTGACGTGAATTAAGATTACTAGTGTCGATAATCTTTGTCGCCGAATTTCGTAGAGCGTGTAACTGTTGACGTTCTCTCTCTATTCCATCCTGAACGGTCTCAGAAACCGCCAGTGGGTGCGAACGACGTGTTTCTGAGTAGCGACGCCGCAAAACAGCATCTGCTGCTTCGAAAAAAAGGATTTCTAGTTGATAGCCACCCTCTTTTAACTGCTCAAAAGTTTTATCATAATCGGTCAAGAAACCACGATTACGGACATCAACAACAACAGCCACGTCAGCATCTGGTTTCAACCCCTCACTAGCACGCTGCATAAAATCAGGCAACATCACCAATGGAAGATTATCAACTACAAAAAAGCCCTGATCTTCTACAACTCGTGCGGCAGTACTTTTACCAGACCCAGACAGACCAGTGATAACTAACAACCTGCGGCTCATTCGAGGTCTTCTCCGATGATCGTATGAGAATGAAGATGTGCTGCCGCCGCCATACGCTTCTCAAGAAGCTCTTGAAATTCGCGGGCGCTATGATATCCCATCTCTTTTAACAATTGATTTCTTGCAGCCACCTCAACAATGGTACTGATATTCCTCCCCGGCGCGACCGGAATACGGACGAAAGGCAAATCAACACCATGGATATTAAAAACTTTTTCCTCCAATCCAAGGCGATCATATTCCCGACCATCTTCCCACTTCACCAGCTCCACGACGAGATCAATCTTCTTTCTTTCCCTGATAGCAGCAACACCGAAGAGATGCTTAATGTTGAGAATGCCCAGACCACGAATCTCCATGTGATAATGGAGAAGGTCCATCCCTTCGCCAAAAACAACAGATGGAAGCTTAAAGCGCACCTTGATGATATCATCAGCAACTAGACGATAGCCGCGAAGAATCAATTCCAGGGCACATTCGCTTTTACCAACACCACTCTTGCCCTGAAGCAGAACCCCAATTCCAAGGATATCTACCAGAACTCCATGAAGAGTTGAGGTTGGCAACAAACGTTCTTCTAAAAAACGAGTCAGCAGAGATATAAAGTTTGAACTAAGATGTTTGGTTCTTAGAAGTGGGGTCTCTCCCGCTTCAGCTTGTTCCAGAAGATAATCAGGAGCTTCCTGATTTTTTGTGATAATCAGACAGGAGAGATTCTTACGAAAGAGACCACGTGATGTCTCAATCGCTTTTTGCTGTGGCATCGTTTTCAAGAAGCTCAACTCAGTTGAGCCAATGATTTGGACCCGGTCTGGATGCAGACTGTCGGTATAACCAGCCAGTGCAAGGCCAGGCTTCTGGATCCTTGGTACCGAAATTGTGTTAGAGAGGCCACCTGCTCCTGACAGCAATTCTAAGTCAAGCCCAGCCTCTTTCTCATCAAGAATTTCTTGGATAGTTAATGTTGGCATAGTTTCAACAACCGGTTAGCGATAATAAGACAGTGTCAGGGCCAGAGAATCAGCCTTGTCCTTCTTCGTCAAGGATCACTTGATAGATAGCTTTTTGGTCAGGCGCATCCATAAGCTTTTTCCTGACGGAAACGTCTTTGAGCAACTTGGAAATTCTCGCCAACGTTTTCAGATGGACGCCAACAGATTCTTCTGGAGCAATTAACAGAAAAAACAAATAAGCCGGTTGCCCATCCATAGATTCAAAATCAACGCCGGAATGGCTACGCCCGAAAACCAATCTTAACTCTGGGATCCCAGCTAACTTACCATGAGGAATCGCCACGCCATCACCAATCCCTGTGCTACCCAGCTTCTCCCGTTCTTGAAGAACGGCAATAACATCATCTCGTTCCAAAGAAGGTTCACAAGAAATCAGAGAATCCGTGAGCTCTGCAAGGGCTTTCTGTTTATCTTTTGCCTGCAGATCAGCAACAATAGCCTGAGGATCAAGTAATTCAGATATCTTCATAATCACAATCTTATTTTGTCAGTAATAAAAAAGCATGGGCCTCTCCCCAACAAGGAAAAGGCCCACCACATAAAAGTTTAACTTCCCTGAGGAACAATTAAACCGTAATTACCATCTTTACGACGATAAACAACATTCATTTCTTCGGATCTATCATCTGTAAACGCAAGGAATTCCTTATTCAAGAGATCCATCTGCATCACTGCTTCTTCTACTGACATAGGTTTAACGGAAAAAGAGTGGCTTTGTATGATCTCGGGGCTTTCATTTTCTTCATCAACACTTGCAGCGGCAAAAATGGTTTTTTCCAAGCGTCTCTGGACTCCACTATCACCTTTGTGTTTCTTCAATTTATCTTTATAGCGCTTTAGCTGTCGTTCAATTTTATCGACCATCAAATCGATGGCAGCGTACATATCTTCCTTACTCTCGGTGCTTTTCATGGTCAGCCCTTTAGCCACCATGGTTACTTCAGCGCGATGGTTTATCTTTTTTTGTACAGATAAAACTACCTGAGCATCGATTGGTTCATCGATATATTTTTTAACTCGGGCCAATTTATCTTCCACATAGCTGCGAATGGCATCACTGCTCTCCATGTGGCGGAAGGTAACGGCAATTTGCATAGAGCAACCTCCTTGCTTCAACAGACCCCGGAATGGAATCTGGATGAGTTTAATTATAGCGCAAAATCAATCATGAGGCACCCTTACCTCATGGAAGACATCGTGATGACATCTTACAGAAAAATCGAGCAATTAAAATAGTCTTTTTCTTTCAGTTGATGATCCCAAACCAAGCATCTCTCGATATTTCGTAACCGTTCGGCGAGCGATATTAATATCCAAATCTGCCAGAAGAGCAACAATTTTTTGATCGGAATAAGGCTTTTTAGGATTTTCTTCAGCAACAATCTCTTTGATACGGCTTTTAACACTTTCAGAAGCAATGGCATCACCATCAGCAGTATTAATTCCGCTATTAAAAAAATACTTCAGTTCAAACAATCCCTGTGGAGTCTGAACATATTTGTTTGTCGTCACACGACTCACTGTCGATTCGTGCATTTCAATATCGTCAGCGACATCACGAAGAACAAGAGGCTTAAGGTATTCGATTCCATGATCAAAAAATTCCCGCTGGAACTTAACAATACTCTTGGTCACTTTATAAATAGTCCGCTGTCGCTGATGGATACTTTTGATCAACCAAACGGCACTGCGCATTTTATCCTGAATATATTCGCCAGCTTTTTTATCAACGGCTTTCGAATCGGTCAAAGCGTTACGATAAAAAGAATTGATGCGTAAGTTAGGAAGACCATCATCATTTTGAGTCACAACATATTCGTCACCAACCTTATGAACATAAATGTCGGGAGAAATATAGTGAACATCCTCTTCGTTATAGGCTCTGCCAGGCCTTGGATCTAATCCAGAAATGAGTTTTGCGGCATTTAGCACATCATCCAGAGAAACTTTTAGTGCCTTTGCAATGACCGGATATTTACGCCCTTCTAACTCAGTAATAAAATCACGTAAAATTGTAGCCGCTAAAGAGTCTGATAATTCAATCCGATCTAATTGAAGTAGCAAGCATTCCTGGAGGTTCCAGCAGGCGACTCCTGCCGGATCAAAAAGCTGAACTCGTTTCAATGCTGCCCCAAACACCTCAAGGTTCTGTCCGGAAGTTTGAGCCATTTCCTCCAAACTGGCATGGAGATAACCAACATCATCAAGATTGCCAATAATTTCAGCGGCAGCAAGACGCTCAGTATCTGGAAGAAGAGATAAACTCAATTGCCACATCAAATGATCATTGAGGCTTTCATGACGCGTCAACAAACTTTCATAAGACGGGCGATCCTCGTGATCCTCATAACTATTACGTGTATCACTACTGTTGAGGTTATAGCCTTCAAGGTAGGTCTGCCAGTCAATGTCATCCATCCCCTCAGAATCAGCTTTTACTTCCTGTTCAGGCGCAACATCAGCCACATCCGAAGACTCAACCTCAGGTGCCGTCCCCACCTCTTCATGTTCTTCTTTTGCCTCGCCCCCCTCCTCAAGAAGAGGATTTTCAGCCAATTCTTCCGTCACGACATCAACCAATTCCATCCGCGACAGCTGTAGCAACTTAATTGCCTGCTGCAGCTGTGGAGTCATGACCAGCTGTTGACTGAGCTTAACTTGTAGTCGAAGATCAAGAGCCATAGAATTTATTTATTCCAAAGTAAGCAGTACCTAAAAAATATATCTTTACTATAATCGAAACACCAGCAACCTACCATTAACCATTATTTATAGCTTAAATTTATCACCCAAATAAATTTCCCGGGCCAGAGGGCTCGCTGCTATTTCTTCCGGGGTTCCAAATTCAAGCAATTTTCCTTGATTCAGGATATATGCCTGATCACACACCCCAAGCGTTTCTCGCACATTATGATCAGAAATCAGGATACCAATTCCCCGACCTTTAAGTTGAGATATAATTCCCTGAATGTCGATCACCGCGATGGGATCGATTCCAGCAAAAGGCTCATCCAGCAACAAAAAAGAAGGCTCGATCACCAAGGATCTTGCAATTTCTACTCGTCTTCGTTCCCCACCAGAAAGGGCGTACCCCATAGAGTCACGGATATGGGTAATATTTAAATCTTCAAGCAACTCTTCCAAGCGCTGTTTCTGCTCTCCACGCGTCAGAGCGAGGGTTTCAATAATTGCCAGCAGGTTTTCGGCAACAGTCAACTTTCGAAAAACAGAAGCTTCTTGTGGTAGATAAGAGATCCCCGAGCGCGCTCGCTTATACATCGGCAAATCAGTGATGTCCTGATCGTCGAGAAAAACTTTTCCTCGGTCGGGCGTCGCTAGGCCAACCACCATATAAAAGCTGGTCGTCTTCCCCGCACCGTTTGGTCCCAACAAACCAATGACTCGTCCGGAATCAACTTCTAGGCTAACCCCAGAAACAACTTCGCGGCCGACATAAGATTTCCGCAATTCCGTTGCCTTAAGAATCCTATTCACTTTTTTCCTGCTTTTTTTCAGGAACGATGACCGCCTTAACCCGACCATGAGTTGAGCTTTCAACCAGGCTTCTGTTCTCTTTCAAAAACAAAGTGATTTCATCTCCGAAAATACTGTTCTCCCCCTGTTTTACCTCGGCCTGACCACTGAGAGTTAAGACCTCTTCCAACTGATAAAAGGTTGCTTTTTCTGCCGTAGCCATCCGGTCCAGCTGTATAACGCGAACATTTCCCGTTGCTTCCAACCGTTCAATCTGATTTTGATCCTTCTGAAAAAAAGCAATCAATGTCTCTGCACGGAGCGTCATATCTCCTTGCTGGGCAACAACATCACCAGAGAAGATTGATTGTCGCTGTTGCTGTAGAACTTCAAGTCGTTGAGAGGTAATTTCAATGGGTTGATTTCTATCCAGTTCAGGACGCACCTCTTCAGCAAGAGCTCCTGGAGTACAGCAGAACAAAAAACCAACACACAATAAAAGGAACCATCGCCCCATAAGCTATTTCTTCTCCACCCCTTCTGGATACAATAACACCCGGACGTCTTTCTTGACCAACATCCGCCCTTGCTCAACTTCTATCTGAAATCCGACCCCTGTCAGTTCCATCTCAGGAGAGAGAAACCGAAAAGGTTCTTCACTACTGAGCTGACTGGCTTGATCATCATAATGCAACCGCTCTGTGAAAAGCTGATCCCCCCGATCAGTTTTTAGTCTGACATCTCCCCACAGATCAACCTGCTGTGTCGACTGAAGAAGTTGGCCCCGATCAGCCTGCAAATGAATGCTACCAAAATCTTTCGCCTGATACAGCAAGAGCTGAACATCCTCAAGGCTAGCCAAACTACTCTCACGTTGATACTCGGCCTTAGTGGCGTCAAGAGTCCAACTTTGTTGACCATCCTCATTCTGCGTGTAATGTAACTCCTCTAGAGCCAGATCGACGTCTGTTGGCAGAAGATTGAGTATTTCTTCAGGTCTTTGCTGTTGCAGATGACGAAAAATAACCCCCGTCAAAACGATAACAGAGATTAAAATCACCAGCCCCAGTAACCGCCGCAAGTTAAACATCAGTCTTTTATATCAGTCCCAAAATATCTTTCTGTCAATTCATCCCACTTTCCGGATGCGCGCAATAACAAATCGCATACTTCTCTGACAGCCCCACGCCCACCAGCACGTAACGTAACAAAATCAACATAAGGGGAAACATCAGGAACAGCATCTGCAACCGTCACGCTAAACCCGACCCGACGCAAAACAGGTAAGTCAACAACATCGTCGCCAACATAAGCAACCTGCTCATCGGTCAACCCCTGCTCGGATAGAATCTCCTGGTAAGGATCCAGTTTACGCAGAGCCCCTTGATAGAGGATATCAATGCCAAGCTCCTTAGCCCGCCGCTGAACAACCTCTGAAGAGCGCCCCGTAATGATTCCGACACGAATTCCAGCACGCTGAAGCATTTTCAAGCCATGTCCATCTTTCACGTCAAAGGACTTCAATTCGTTGCCACAATTATCGTAGGTGATCCGACCATCGGTTAAAACACCGTCCACATCAAGAAGCAGTAATTTAATTTTCGCCAGTTTCTCCTGCATCAGACCACCCCCGATTTGAGCAAGTCATGAAGATGGACAATGCCAACAGGAATCGTCCCGGCATCATCGGCAAAAACAAACAAAGACGTAATCGAGTATTCCTCCATGATCTGCAAAGCCTTTGCCGCCAAGTTCCGTCTTAAAATGCGTTTCGGCGAAGTTGCCATCGCTTGACGAATTGGGCGCTGAAGGCTTTCCAATCCAGACTCCATAATCCGGCGCAAATCACCATCAGTAAAGACTCCGATTAAAGCACCACTCGAATCGACAACCCCTGTCACACCCAACTTCTTACTCGTAATCTCAAAAAGAGCATCCCGCAGCAAGGTGTCAGCATCGACTAATGGAATTTCATGATCAACATGCATCAAGTCTTCTACACGTAAGAGCAGCTTTTTCCCAAGAGCTCCGCCAGGGTGAAACAGAGCAAAGTCTTCAGCTTTAAAGCCGCGCTCATTCAGCAAAGCAACAGCGAGAGCATCACCCATTGCCAGAGTTGCCGTGGTACTTGCAGTAGGAGCTAACCCCAAAGGGCAAGCTTCTTCAGCAACACTGATATCAAGATGGACATCTCCAGCAATACCTAGGGTGCTCTTCGGGCGACCTGACATTGCAATTAAAGGCAAACCCATGCGCTTTATCACCGGGAGAATTCGGCTCACTTCTTCCGTCTCGCCGGAATAAGAAACAGCGATAACAACGTCCCCCCTCGACAGCATTCCAAGATCGCCATGAATACCTTCTGCGGGGTGAAGAAAAAATGTCGGCGTTCCGGTCGAAGCCATCGTTGCGGCTATTTTCTGACATATTAGCCCTGACTTTCCCATTCCAGTCACAACAACTTTACCCTCGCAATCAAGAATCATCTTAACCGCCTGAGAAAAGTCACCATCAATTCGAGACTGTAACGCTAAAACCGCGTCTGCCTCTATCTGCAGAACCCGCCGTGCTGTTTCGATCATTGCTCACCGCTCCCATTTTCTGCCTGCTTAAAGGTCGCGTCAAACTCAAGGATCTGTCGAAGTAATTCTTTTACGTGTGCTAGTGGCAAAGAGTTTGCTCCATCGCAAAGAGCCTTATCTGGATCTTCATGAACCTCCCAAAAAAGGCCATCAATACCTGTTGCTGCTGCAGCTCGAGATAAAGCCCCCACATATTGCCGCTGTCCCGAAGACGAGCCTCCGGCACCACCGGGCAACTGGACCGAGTGGGTCGCATCAAAAATAACCGGGTAGCCCATTTCACGCATAATCACCAGCGACCGCATATCAACAACTAAATTGTTGTATCCGAAAGAAACGCCTCGCTCGGTTAAGAGGATTTTCTTATTTCCAGTTGAAGTAATCTTATTCACACCATGTTCGATATCCCACGGGGCAAGAAACTGCCCTTTTTTCAAATTCACCGGTTTACCCGTTTGTCCAACAGCAACCAACAAATCAGTCTGACGACTCAAAAAAGCAGGGATTTGCAATATGTCCAAAACGTCTGCTGCTGCCGAAACCTGATCGACATCATGCACATCAGAAATAACTGGCAGATCAAATTCGCTCTTTATTCGCTCAAGAATCCGCAACCCCCGATCCACGCCAAGGCCACGAAAAGAGGAAACAGAGGTTCGATTGGCTTTATCATAGGACGCTTTGAATATCAGCTCACAGTCAAGATCCTGCGTTGCCTCCTTTAGACCTTCAGCAATCCGAAGGGTCAGACTCTCGTCCTCAATAGCACACGGACCAGCGATCAAAACCAATTTTTTAGAGTCACCAAAACAGACCGAACCAACATTGACTTGCTTCATGTTGCTCTATTTCCCTTGATGCTGCTTTAAACAAGCACCGATAAAAGACTCAAATAAAGGATGGGGTTCCATTGGTCGCGATTTGAATTCGGGATGGAACTGACACCCTAAAAACCAAGGATGATCCGCCAACTCGACAATCTCAACAAGGTTGAGTTCAGAATTCATTCCTGAAAAAATCAATCCACATGATTTCAATTTTTCGAGATATTCGTTATTAAATTCAAACCGGTGCCGATGACGCTCAGACAAGTGATCTTTCCCATAAATTCTGCGGGCCAACGAGCCTTCTGCTAGATCACAAGGATAGGCACCTAAACGCATGGTCCCTCCTTTCCCTTTGACCTTTTTCTGCCCTTCCATAATGTGAATCACTGGGTTTTCGGCTGTTTCATGAAATTCGGAAGAATGAGCATCTTCAATTTGACAAGCATGACGCGAAAACTCAACCGTCGCCATCTGAAGTCCAAGGCAGATGCCAAAGAAAGGAATTTTATTTTCACGGGCGTGCTGTATCGCAGCAATTTTACCTTCGCTGCCGCGCTCACCGAAACCGCCCGGAACCAAGATACCATCAACATCATCGAAGGTCCCATTAACACCGTGACGCTCCAATGTTTCTGAATCAACATATTTCAAATTAACACGACAATCATTGGCAATTCCACCATGGGTCAGTGCCTCTGATAATGATTTATAGCTCTCTGTTAAACCAACATATTTCCCAACAATAGCAATCGTAGCTTCGCCTGCGGGCTGCTTGACCCGTCCGACTATTCGCTCCCAAGCAGACAAATCGGGCTCTTTGGTCCAGATGTTCAGATAATCAACAATCCTTTCATCCAACCCCTGAGCATGTAAAGCGGTTGGGACTTCATAGATAGTCTCAACATCACGAGCAGTGACAACGGCCTCCTCGGGCACATTGCAAAACAGTGCAATCTTTGCCTTCATGTCACGCGGAATTTCACGATCGCAACGACAAAGGAGAATGTCTGGTTGGATACCGATCTCACGTAAATCCTTAACACTATGCTGGGTCGGCTTGGTTTTTAGCTCCCCCGCCGTAGGAATATAAGGAACCAGTGTCAAATGGATATAAAGAACATTATCCCGCCCACAATCAGCCCTAAACTGACGAATTGCCTCAAGGAAGGGAAGAGATTCTATATCGCCAACCGTTCCACCAACCTCGATAATGGCGATATCAACATCCTTGGAATTATCGAGAATTTTTTGCTTAATTTCATTTGTAATATGAGGAATAACCTGAACCGTCCCACCCAAATAATCTCCGCGACGTTCTTTGCGAATAACAGAATCGTAGACCTGTCCGGTGGTAAAGTTTGATTTGCGTGATAGCTTTGCCGATGTATAACGCTCGTAGTGCCCAAGATCGAGGTCGGTCTCAGCGCCATCATCAGTCACAAAAACTTCACCATGCTGAAAAGGGCTCATTGTTCCCGGATCAACATTAATGTAGGGATCCATTTTTTGCATTGAAACCCGTAATCCACGGGCCTCCATCAGTGCTCCAATCGAAGCTGCAGCCAACCCCTTACCAAGAGAGGAAACAACTCCGCCAGTCACAAAGAGAAACTTTGTCTTCATTTACTCATTCCGTCCTTCGCAAAAATACTGTTCAGCCACAGTATCGATAAAATAGAAAATATTGCCCTGTCGTTAAAGGTCGATTCTACACAGAAATGAAAGCGAAAGAAAGCCTGATATGCAAAAAACCGTCCACATTCAATAAACAGAATAACAGTCTGTTTTAATTCTTTTTTTCTTCCGCAATAAGGAGAGAAACACGCTCCAAATCAGCCGGAGTATCAACCCCGTGGCAGCTGAACTCAGTCACGGCAACATGCAGCCCGATCCCGCGCTCAAGAGCACGTAGTTGTTCCAAATTTTCCAAGTTTTCCAGTGGTGTCTTCGGCCAAGTGGGATACTCAAGTAAGAGTGCACGCCGATACACATACAAACCGATATGCCTCAACAATCCTAATTGGGGCAAAGCCTCACTGAGTTGCTCTGAGTCTAGGTCACGCGGGCAAGGAATCGGTGCACGGGAAAAGTAAAGAGCACGACCAGACAGAGCTCTGACGACTTTAACGACGTTGGGGTTATAAAAATCGTCAAACTGATCGATCCGACTAGCAAGTGTTCCCATCATAAGCTGCTCATTTTCGAGCAAAGGAGCAACGGCCTGATCAATCATTCTCGGATCAATGAGCGGCTCATCTCCCTGAACATTAACAATTAGTTCTGAATCAATCTGTTCAGCAACTTCAGCAAGACGATCTGTCCCCGTAGGATGATCAGCTCTCGTCAAAACAACCTCTCCCCCAAATTCTTCGACGACTTGGGCAATACGCTCATCATCCGTCGCAACGATAACCCGATCCACCATGCCAGCTTGGCCAACCTGCTGACAAACATGTTGGATCATTGGTAATCCATGAATTAATGCGAGAGGCTTTCCAGGAAAGCGAGTTGAACCGTAACGGGCAGGAATAATGGCTGTTACTTTCATTGGAAATCCCCTTTTGATGTTTGTTTCCCAAACCAGACAATGGTCACAAGAAATGCTCCACTAATCATAAGACAAAAATACGCAAAAAGGTCACCAAAGCGGGTATAAAAAGTTGCCTCCGCCCCCAAGCCGACCGATCCGGTTAATTGTAAAGGTTCAAAAATCGGACCAGACAAGGTCACATTTCCTGAAGGAGAAATAAGTGCCGAAATCCCGGTATTAGCGACTCTGGCAATCCAGACTCTGTTTTCAATCGCCCGAAAACGGGTCATTGCCAGCAGTTGATAAGGGGCTGAAGAATCGCCAAACCAAGCATCATTCGTCAGATTCACTAACAAATCACTTCCCCCCTTCACATACGCACGAGCCAATGGAGGGAAAATGGCTTCATAACAAATGAGAGCTCCAAGTTCGTGTTCCCCAAGGGGCAATGGTCTCACTTTCCCAGGAGAGAAGTCTCCCACACCGACAACTAGCTTATTGATGAAACCCAGAAGCTTCCCAAAAGGGACATACTCCCCAAAAGGGACCAGATGGATTTTATCAGACCGACCCAACTCTTCCCCTTCCGAGGAAAACAGATAGGCACTGTTGAAATACTGGTACTGATCTGCGGAGGTCTTCCGATAAGCCGGACTGCCAATAAGAAGGGGGGTATTCAATCGTTCCGGCAACCGCTTAACTTGAGCCGCAGATTCTGAATGGTCCTGCAAGTAAAAAGGTGTTGCTGCCTCAGGCCAAATAATGAGGTCAGGCTGACCATTGAGCGATTCAAGAGATAATTTCTGATAATGGCTAATTGTCTCTTGCCGTCGGTCAGGGTTCCACTTCTGAGACTGCTCAATATTTCCCTGGATTAAAGCGACCCGGAGTTGCTCTTCTCTCTGGTCAAGAGGTTGCGCTTCCCGCCACACGCCATAACCAAAGTGACTGATTGAAATCATCATGGTCCCAACAACACCCAACCATGCCAATCGCCCCCTAGGTGCCTTTATAACCCCGGCGAGAGCACAGTTGACCGCAACCAGCATCAAACTTACGCCATAAACCCCAGTCACATCGGAGCTTTGAATCGCCAGAGAAAAATTTTGCTGAGAATAACCGATTGTCGCCCACGGAAATCCACTTAAAAAGACCCCTCGAAGATATTCTAAAGCGACCCACATGGGAGGCAGGGTAAACAGATAAGGGAGCTTCAAAAGCGTTTCTAGCCGGCAGGAGATCCAAGTGGCTAAACCAAAGTATACAGCAAGGTAGAAAACGAGAAACAAATACGCGAGGAGGGAAAAGATTGGCTGCAACCCGCCATAGGTGGTCATAACAAAATTCAACCAATACAGGACTGTTGCAAAAAAAACAGTCCCGGCCGTCAAACCACTTGCAAATGGCCGATGACGCATAACCAGCAACAACGGCACAAACGCAAACCAGGCAAAAGGAAACAGGTCGGGCCGAGGAAATGCTGCTGCTAACAACAAACCAGAAACAGCAGAGACAAGCAGGTTTCTATCAGGAAGAGCCAGTCGCATCAGAGGTCACCGCTTCCACCACCTGTCGCCGTGAGTGGAATAATCCTGATCTGACGAATGGCACGCTGATCCCCCTCTTCAATCAGCATATCAAAATCCCCAACTTGAACTTTTTCACCCACGGCAGGAACTCTGCCGTGCTGCTCAACAACATAGCCGCTCACAGTATCAAATTTTTCCCGAGCAACCTCGATATCAAAATACTCTTCAAACTCCTCAATACTTAAACGACCGTCGACCAACAATGTTCCATCAGATTGTTCAATAAGCCACTTCTCTTCAAGGTCATATTCGTCTTGAATCTCTCCGACAATTTCTTCAATGAGATCTTCAATTGTCACCAAGCCCGACGTCCCGCCATACTCATCAATGACGATAGCAATATGCACACATGCTTCCTGAAACTCTTTAAGCAAAATACGGACATGCTTTGATTCGGGAACCAGGTAAGGAGGACGCATAATTTCATCAAAAGACATCTCATCGATGGGACGTCCCCAATGGTGCAGGAGATCTTTGGCGTAGACTAAGCCGATTATATTATCAATATTATTTCTATAGACGGGAATGCGTGAATGACCCGACTTAAGGATGGCATTAAGAGCATCACTGAAATGGGCATCAGCATCGACACAAACCATATCGGTCCGCGGAATCATGATTTCACGAAGAATCGTTTCATCCAACTCCAGAATTGACTGGAGCATGTCCCCCTCTCCTTCATCAATAATTCCTTGCTGCTCTGAAGCATCAATCAGGTCCTGAAGTTCTTCTTCGCTATTTGCCTGTGGTCGATGGCTTAATCTGCGCACCAACCGTTTCATCCAGCCATCGCTTTCCTGCGAATGATCGTTATCCACTTCCTTTTTGTTCTCCTTCATCAAAGTTGAGTTATTATGTAAATTCACGGAGCAAAAGGTCAAAAATTTCCGTTTCTCTTGCTTCCATCCGCTCCGCTTCGTCTACTGTTCCGCGCTCATGATCATAACCAAGCAAGTGCAGAACACCATGAACGAGAAGGAACCAGAGTTCGTGTTCAAAAGGAATTCCAGCCTCAATCGCATCGGATGAAGCTCGTTCTGCTGAAATCACAACATCACCGAGAACCAATGGAGACAGCCCCGCTCCTTCACCCTCCTGCATCGCAAAAGAAATAACATTCGTAGGGCGATCTCGTTGCAAGTACTCACGGTTGATATCCTGAATCCCGGCATTATCGAGAATCACAATAGAGAGTTCAGCCTTAGGAAATCCCGAGACGCTTAAGATCCTCTGGGCTATCTTCCGCAGAGGCCGCTTCAGTATTTTGTGGTGGCTCTGACAGTTTTCTATCTGAATTCGCACTTTTATTTCTAACCTTTTCTGGCGCTGATACGGACGCTACATCGTCACTCGCAGTTTTGTCCCGCACAATATGTACCGGTTCCGGATAATCAACACGATGATGGAAAGAACCGGCCAACACACGATTAAAACTCTTAGCGATCAAATTCAAATCTTTTAGGGTCAGATCGCACTCGTTGAGCTGACCGTCGATAAAGATATTGTTGATTAACTTCTGAACCATCCCTTGGATTCGTGCTGGGGTTGGGTCAGTCAATGTCCGACTTGCAGCTTCAATAGCATCTGCCAGCATGATCAGAGCCGCTTCACGGCTTTGCGGCTTAGGACCGTGATAACGATAATCACGCTCATCGACCTGCTGAACTCCTGGATCTGCCTGGTTTTTAGCACGATCATAGAAAAACTTAATCAAAGCCGTTCCGTGATGCTGCTGGATAATATCTATCAGTTCAGATCCCAACTTATGCTCACGGGCTAGATCGACCCCATCTTTAACGTGAGAAGTCAGAATCAAAGCACTCATTGATGGAGCAAGGGTATCGTGCTTATTTCGTTGCCCGCCCGAATTCTCGATAAAATAAAGAGGCTTTTTAATCTTTCCGATATCGTGATAATAGGCAGCAACTCGGGTTAACAAGGGGTTTGCATTAACAGCTTCAGCGGCGGCCTCAGCCAGATTACCAACCAGGATTGAATGATGATATGTCCCCGGGGCCTCAATCATCAGTTGGCGTAAAATGGGTGAATTCATATTAGCAAGTTCAAGCAACTTAATATCAGTCGTATACTTGAATGCCGATTCAACCAACGGAACCGTTCCATTAACAATGACAGCACTGCCGAGACCACCGAAGAAACCAAACCCCAGCTTCCAAAGGAGCTGGAGTTCAAAACTATGGCCGGTAAGAAAATGTATCCCGACGAGCAGCGCCATGTTTGTCAATCCGATCCACACCCCTGCCCGGTAGAGTGTCGTTCTGCGCTGACAATGGCGAACACCATGTGCTCCGACCAAACTACCGGCAAGAACATAAATGACCAGCAACAAACTATTTCCAAAGAGGATACCGACAAAAAGAGAGCTACATACCGCGAATAAAAAAGCTGTTTCTGAGTTCAGAACAATCCGCACCAGCATGGCGCCAAGGGCAAATGGAATCGCATAAAACAAAATAGCAGAATCAATGTAGGCAAATGTGTTACCCATTCCAGCAACAACAAAGATTGATATTTTTATCAATAGGAACAACGCCAAAAACACCGATGCAAGAAACAACAAATCGCGTGAATCGGGACGAAACTTACTGATATTCTTTTGGCTGAAATAAAATCCGACATAAATGAGCAGCAAGGAACAGATCAACAACCCCGCTGCTGTTTGTAAATTACGATTATCAAGGCCAGACTTCCGAATTGCCTGCAGCTTCAGGATCTGGTCAGAGGTGACTTTCTCACCTTCCCGAACAACCATCTCCCCTCTTTTAACCTGAAATAAAACCGGCGCGACTTGCTCTTGTGCTGCCAACTGACGTTGTTCCGTTTTCAGTTGGTTCACTGTCAGAGTTGGACGCAATTGCTGCTGGACCAATTTCAATAAGGTTTGCTGCTGTGCGGATGTTATCCCTGGGATGAGCCATAACTCGCTGGTTGCCCGAAGCAATGCATCGTTCAATCCAATAGCAGGTTCAAAAGAGTCCAGTACCACTTCTTCGCCCGTGTCAAGGGAAACAACGAGAATCCCCCGAGCCTGATCAGCTTCAAATACTTGTAAATTTGCAATGACCAATCGTTCAAAAAGTGGCGACAGCAGATCTCCAGTCAAACCAGAGATATTTTGATTTTGAGCCAAATTAAGTAATGGATGAAACTCCTCAACTGTCAGAGGAACACCAAAGTCGGACTCAAGCTGCAAGAGAAGCTCTTCCGTGTCAATATTTTCAATATCACCCTGCTGGTGTAACAACCCAAGTCCCTGACGAATCCTTTCTACAGCCTGTGTGCCAGCGGAGGCATCTAGGTCGTAGATAGTAGGGGACGAATTGACAGCTTCATCGCGCTTTGCATTGGTTAGCAACACATCTTCAACCAAAAGATCGCGCGGAGACTTAATATCCCTGGTTGCAATATCGCCGGGAGAATAATGCCCAGGAACAAGCCCCCCTTTGGGAATAATAATCAGAGTCAAGAGCATTGCAACAAGGATGAGAAGCCACCCACCAAGGCGTGGTTGTTGCTGATTACGTAGATCCTGAACGCCATGACTTAAAATCGCGCTACGCTTTTGCAATAATTTATTTTTTTCTTCTTTAGTCATATATCCTCAACATCACCAGACAATTACGTCGTGGAGCGTTTCTCTTCTATTTTCTGACTATCCGCCTGCTGATAGGCCCGCACAATCGCCTGAACGATCGGATGGCGAACGACGTCGACATCACTAAAATGGGTAAAAGCGATCCCCGGAACCCCATACAAAACATCGATGGCATGCAGCAGCCCTGACTGGCTATTGTGGGGCAAGTCAATCTGAGTGACATCACCTGTAATAACTGCCCGGCTACCAAAACCAAGTCGAGTCAAAAACATTTTCATTTGCTCAGTCGTTGTATTTTGTGCTTCATCCAAAATAACGAAAGCATCATTCAGAGTACGCCCCCGCATAAATGCTAACGGTGCAACTTCAACCACCCCCGTCTCCAAAAATGTCTGAACCTTTTCCATATCAAGCATATCGTAGAGAGCATCATAGAGTGGTCGCAAGTAGGGATTCACCTTTTCTGCCAGATCACCGGGCAGAAAACCAAGTTTTTCACCCGCTTCGACTGCCGGACGCACCAACATGATTCGGCTGACTTCTTTTCGCATCAAAGCCGCAACTCCCATCGCCATCGCCAAATAAGTTTTCCCTGTCCCGGCAGGGCCAACCCCAAAGACAACATGGTTTTCACGGATATGATCAATATAATTTTTCTGCGCTAAACTTTTAGGGGCGATAAGCTTATTGCGAGCGGAAATAAAAACCGTATCACAAAAGATATCTCTTAAAGACGTTGTCGAATCGGAGGAAAGAATGCGGAGAGCATAATCAATATCTACGGGATAAAGAGGAACCCCTTCCTGCAACAGGAAGCAAAGTTCCTCGAGCAGGCGATACCCAACATGCACTTGAGCCGCATCACCTGACAGGTGAATAACGGTTCCCTGGCTACCAAGGCGAATGCCAAGTTTTTTCTCTACCAGTTTTAGATGCTTGTTCTGCTGACCGAACAGTTGTGCAGCCAAAGCCGCATCAGCAACATCAAAATGTTTGCTGGAGCTCATACGCAGATTTTTGCTGAAGGTTTAGTTTTTTCACGTCGCAGAATTTAGCATCAAAATAGGACAAATGCAATACAGCCCCTCTCTTGCCCATTTACCCAAGCGAACTCAGATAAAGCCCAACCATACAAAAGAAAAAGCAATCGGCCGTAATTTAAAAGAAACTGGAAAATAAGCCACAATGCTGACCTTCTAAAAACAAACCAAAGAGACAACAAAGGCAGACTTTTTTAGTCTGTATCTGTTATGCTTAGCAGCATTTCTACCCTTATCAATTTTTTATTCTGGGGGACATGTGAGTCAGAATGTGACCGACAATACGACGACCGATCTGGACAAGCCGCTACTGACAACGTTTTTGTATGAACTGAACATCTCGCGACGAAAATTAACCCTCTACCCCCCTGAGCATCCTCAGATCGCTGCCAGCGTCACCAAAACCCTAGATATCCTCAAGGAACTCTTTCACTCGTCTCCAGTCATCACCTTGGGGATTTCCCCTGATGCTCTCTATTATGAACAACTGTGGCTCGACAAAGAAGATTCAACAAATCAGCAATTTGCTCAATTTTTCTCTGCACTGGGAATTGCATCCATCAGTTTCCACAATGGTTTAACTGGGGAAGAACTGATCCGCTTCAATCAATTACTCCGTTCCGATAGAGAGACTATCGTGTCATTTGGGGGATTCGACAATTTACTTGAGCAACAGCAGATCAAACATATCTCTATTATCTTGATTGACTATGATGCCTTCCAGTCCAGCTCAAACCTTACAGGGCAGAATCCAGCTGAAGAAGGATTATTGTGGGAAGACTTTATTCACGGTCTTCACAATGGAATTATTGACTTTGGTGGTCAAGAGGGATCTTTCGACTTAAGCGTTGTTGCAGACATTTTCAATCGAAAACTTATTGGCAACGAGAATGATCGCGAGCAATCAGCTCAGTCAATCAGCCTGTTCATCAAAAACAGTCTTCGAACAAGTAAAGAGCAAAAGCAAACACACAACGATCAAAAACTAGCTTCTCTTCTCGAGCACTTATCCCCAGAAGCGCAGCAAGAATTTTTAAAAAGTGCCTTTCAGACCCTCGAACAACACCGAGACCAGGCCCCCGACATTCTGCAGAAGATCCCTCATCACTTGCTTAAAGATACAATTGCCGGAAAAGATCGCAAGGAACTGAATATCTCTTCTCGATTGTTCGGCTTAATCAACAACCTAGCACAAGGTTCCGTCCCGACATTTCATCACAATATTAAAACCAAAACGACCCCGCTTTCGGAAGATATCGTACGAGCTCGTCTGGATGTCTTGTTCTGTGAAGAGCGGCAAGATTTATACATGCCCGACAGTTACCAGGCCGCGTTGTTTAATATCCTTGGCGACAACGTCATTGGCAAAATTCCTGAGGATGAGAAACAGAAACTTAAAGCGCAGATTGAAGATCAAGGGGCTGAGCAAAACTGTGCGGCAATCATCTTTGAAATTTTACAGACACAATTTGACCCAGCTCAGGAAGAATCAATTCAACAGAACCTGATTGATTTGTCTCGATTCTTCCTCGATACGGGGGATTTTATTTATCTACGAGACATTCACATCCATTGGTCAACATACTTATTTAGTGGCAACTCCTCGGCCAGTATTTTTGATGAAAAAGTTTTGTCCAATCATGCCCAAACCACGTTCATGGCGGAAGTTCTAGATGGCATTGATCTCTGGGGAGAAGAGAAGGCTCAGGATATTGCTAACTACATTATCGCTGTCGGAGAACCCTATTGCGAACCAGTGATTGAGTATCTTGGCCTTGCTCCCAAATGGTCGGAACGACAACTTTGGATGGACGTTCTAGAAGGAATTGGCGGTGATGCTCAACAGGTGATCATACGGTCTCTCAAAGATGAAAGATGGTTTTTGGTACGAAATCTTCTCATTGTCCTTGGAAAGGATCTTGCTCCAACCAATGTCAAAGAAATTTTCCATCTCACCGAACACCCCCACCCCAAGGTTCGGCTTGAAGTGATGCGTATCCTGTTTTCGTGTAACCCAGCAACAGCAAACCGGCAACTACTCAAAGAGTTACTCAATGAAGATCCTGAAGCCCAATTATCGGCCATACAAATTGCCGATCTCAGTCGTGATCCGAGAGTTCTTGAAATCCTGCACAAAAAGCTTAGCGCTGCACCTAATAACGATATAAACCTAGAGATACAGAAAGAGATAACTCGCACTTTGACACGCATTGGTCACAAAGAGAGCCTTCCTGCTCTACGTCGAATCCTACACAAGCAAGGATTACTTGTATCGCGCAGGACAAAACAATTGCATGTAGAAATTCTACAAAACTTAGCCTTATTTCCGGGGGCTTCCGCGGATAAGCTTCTCAATGAACTTACCAATGGAAAACATAAACAACTGGCAAACCAAGCAATCAGACAACGGCAGGAATTTTCAGGGGCCAGACAATGATCAATACTCAGGATAAACACCTCCAAAAAATGATTAGACTGCTCACCACTGCAGCCGCCAATTCCGCTCTGTATAACCCCGAACATCGTCAGGTGTTGCGCCTCAACAAACAGGCACTTAACGAGCTCCAACAACTTTTCAATCTTCATGGCAATGTCACCCTAAAAGTTATTGATGAGAAACTCATTTTTTCAAACCAACCGGTCGAGAACAATCTAGCCGTGGAACGACTACTAGATGCTCTAGCAAAGAATGGTATCAGTCATTTACAGATAGATCCCGGAGTCTATGCAGAAGAACTTCTCGGTCTCATCAACATTCTCAGCAAATCACCAGACAAGCAGATTGACATTAAAAACAGCGAGAATATTCACTACGGACAGATCGAAATTCGTTATAAAGATGCTGGGTCAAAACAGTTTTCAGGGCTTGATCTCGCAGAGATTGCAGATTATGAAGCTGACCGCTTCATGGATATCTACCAGAGTGTCCGCAATAAACAAAAACTGGAAATGTCAGGAATCAACGAAATTGTTGATGGCTTTGTCAATGCATTCAACAGCCAAAGTGATGCATTTATGGCTATTGCCCCGCTACGCTCCATGGATGAATACACCTATACTCACTCAACCAATATTTGCATGCTCAATTTAGCCCAAGCCAAAGTTCTTGGGATTGAAGGGCAGTTGCTCAACGATATCGGGATTGCGGCTATGCTACATGATGTCGGAAAAATGTTCATCTCTCCAGAAATCTTAAGCAAATCAGGGCAATTGGATCAGAAAGAGTGGGAAATAATGCAACAACATCCCCGCCTTGGAGCCGAATACCTACTCAACACACCAGGAGTCCCACGTTTAGCCGTCGTTACTGCCTTCGAACACCATATGCGTTACGATAAAGCCGGGTACCCACAAACATCACGGCCATGGAAGCAACATATCTGTTCTCATATCACAGCGATTTCTGACACCTATGATGCAATGAGGACTCACCGAGCCTATGAGGAATCCTTGGAAATAGAGCAGATTATCTCTGTCATGCTTGATCTTGCGGGAAATAAACTCCACCCCCAGCTAACCTATAGCTTTCTTCAAGTTCTCAGCGAATTAGATAAAAAAAACGAGCCCAGTAACTATACAACGCTATAAATCAGATGCTATACAGTCGCAAACTTTATAAAATTTCATCATTTTTCTTAGCAATGACGGGGATAAATCTGTCTTATAACCGCTCCAAAAGGACAACCAATGAGTGAAGACACAAAAAAAATCATCTATTCGATGATGCGAGTCAGTAAAAGCTACAACAAACAGCCAATTATTAAAGATATCTCCCTCTCCTATTTCTACGGAGCTAAAATTGGGGTTCTTGGCCTAAATGGATCAGGAAAATCAACTCTCTTGCGCATCATGGCCGGAGTCGACAAGGAGTTTAACGGTGAAGCAACCCTCTCTGACGGTTACAGTGTCGGCTACCTAGAGCAAGAACCGCAACTCGATGATAATAAAACGGTGCGCGAAACAGTGAAAGAAGGGGCGCAAGAAATTGTTGACCTTTTGGCTGAATTTGAAGAAATCAACAATGCGTTTGCCGATCCAGATTGTGATATGGATAAGCTTCTGGCAAGACAAGCTGAAGTGCAAGACAAGCTGGATGCCGCCGATGCTTGGGAACTCGATTCGCGCCTGGAACTGGCTGAAGAAGCTTTACGTTGCCCACCACCCGAGACCTCCATCAAAGTTCTTTCTGGAGGGGAAAAACGCCGGGTTGCCTTATGCCGACTCCTTTTACAAAAACCTGACATTCTTCTCCTTGATGAGCCGACCAACCATCTCGATGCGGAAACTGTTGCCTGGCTTGAACAACACTTGCAACGCTATCCAGGAACCGTGATTGCAGTCACTCACGATCGCTATTTCCTCGATAATGTTGCGGGATGGATTCTCGAGTTGGACCGAGGTCAAGGAATCCCTTGGAAAGGGAATTACTCCAGCTGGCTCGAGCAGAAACAAGAACGTTTGCGCCAAGCAGAAAAAACTGAAAGTAAACGCCAACAAACACTGCAACGAGAACTTGAGTGGATCCGCATGTCTCCGAAAGGACGACGTACAAAATCTCAGGCCCGAATCAATTCCTACGAAAACCTTCTGGGCAACGCTGGTCTAGAAAAAGAACAAACTCTTGAACTCTATATCCCACCAGGCCCTCGTTTAGGAGATATCGTTGTTGAAGCCAAAGACGTCAGTAAAGGCTTTGACGAACGACTCCTGATCGACAACCTGAGCTTCAACCTTCCCGCAGGGGGGATTGTTGGCGTGGTCGGTCCAAACGGAGCGGGCAAGTCGACATTGTTCAATATGATCATCGGTGAGGAAAAAGTCGACAATGGTGATTTCAAAGTCGGCGAGACCGTTCAGCTTGGATATGTTGATCAGGGGCGCGAACTCGACGGCAGCAAAACCATCTGGGAAGAAGTCACAGGAGGGCAGGATAGCCTTCTGATTGGCGGACAATCGGTCAATTCCCGCGCCTATGTCGCCCGATTTAACTTTTCCGGTTCTGATCAGCAGAAAAAGGTCGCTGTTCTTTCTGGAGGTGAGCGAAATCGCGTCCATCTAGCAAAAATGCTTCGTGAAGAAGCCAATGTCCTGCTCCTTGATGAGCCAACCAATGATTTAGATGTCAACACGTTACGAGCTCTGGAAGAAGGACTTGAAAACTTTGGCGGTTGTGCCGTTGTCATTAGTCACGATCGCTGGTTTCTCGATCGAATTGCCACCCACATTCTCGCCTTTGAGGGGAATTCACAGGTCATCTGGTTCGAAGGGAACTATTCGGAGTATGAAGAAGACCGCAAACGCAGATTGGGTAAAGAAGCCGACCAACCACATCGGATCAGATACCGCTCACTCACCCGGCAGTAGCAACAACAAAGGCCCTCTGGAACATTGCTCCAGAGGGCCTAAAAAATAAACTTTACGAGATCGCTTTATTTTATTGAGGGATCACTGCCCTGAGCTCATCACTCTTCGCTTGAGCAGTCGCCAACTGTTCAGCACTCATCCTTTTCTCAAGATCCGCGATAAATCCCATAGCATCAGGATGGCCTTTGTCGGCAGCAAGCCTTATCCACGCATAGCCAGTTTCATCACTTTGGGGAAAGCCAAGTCCCTGTGTGTTTAAAACACCGTAGTTAAATTGGGATTGAACATTTCCCAACCGCGCCGCTTTTTCAAAATACTGACCAGCCTCAACATAACTCCCAGTAACAGCTTCACCATTGATATAAAGCATCGCCAGATTAAACAAAGAAGGGACATTGTCCTGAGCAGCTGACAGTTCCCACCATCTTTTTGCCTCTAATTGATCCTTATCAACACCAGCACCCGAAGCATAAATTTTTCCGAGATAAAATTGAGCATCAGCAGCTCCCTGTTCAGCCGCCTTCTCCCACCATCCTTTTGCTTCCCCAAAGCTCTGTTCAACCTGCTCTCCGTTGGCATAGAGTAAACCCAACTGCACCTGGGCGAGAACCTCCCCCTTTTCAGCTCGCAATTGAATATCCTTAACATCAGGTTCTTGTGCTAAAACGGGAGCGCAAAAGAGCCCCATCAATAGTAAAACAAGGAAAACGTGTCGATACTTCAGAATCATCATGTTCAGTCCTTTGGTAGAGATAAGTGTTTCGGATTAGCTAGCGAAAAATGTGCCATGTTGTGAATATTTCCAGAGGGGAACAGAAGACACCCTCTAATCGTTGGGAAGAAAAAAGAAATTAATTTTATTATTTCTATCAAACCTGCAATTCAAATCTCGAAGAAACCAAACTGAACTGGTTGTTTGCCCATCCACTTTAAAAAACAGCGTACAGTGTAGGCATATCCCCCGGCATGAATCAATTGTCGTGGTTGCTTAAAAATCAGAAGCGAACCGAATAAAACTTCCGCTGCCCCCGACGAAGCTGAACCTCTGGCAAATCGATAACTTGATCAAATTCTCCATACGCAGACAACCGCACTTGCAGTCTATGCCGGCCAGCGGGCAATGGAATCCGCACGAGGGTTAAGCGCCCTGGTAATGTTTGCCAAGAACGGGTATCGGGCTCATCAAGCAGAAACAAGGCGACACGAACAAGCGCTTCAGCCGCAACATCATTCTTATTCCCGACCGACTGAGAAATAGCTTCCTTGGTTGCAATTCGAATGCTTTGCTTGGCAATAATACGTGCTTTGCGTACTGCTAATGCCTGCCGGGCGACAACTCCCAAATCAGTTGAGAGCAGTGGGCGATAACTCCAACTGTGCGGCAAAATATTGATCCGTGGCCAAGAAGCCTTTTCAGCGGAATAATACGGGAATGAAAATCGAAATGATGGTGGCAGAATCACGTTACCAGGGCGTTTTAATGGAATCCGATCATTGGCAACAAACAAGACCAGCTCAGACTCCCCCTCAGGAAAGCTCTGGGATAAAAAAGGTCGATATTTTTCAACCTCGTCAACCATTCCCAAACGCTCCGCATGCGCGACAATATCTGTAGCAACCAGAGCAGGACTAGGCAAATCATCCGCCAACTTTCGATAAACCAGATAAGCATCGTTATCCTCGGCAAGGTTTGCGAAACAGAGTGCAATCAAAGCGCGGGTAAAATAGTCAGCATTCAGCGCTTCTGGATTTTTTTCCAAACGACTTAAAGATTGTTTTGCTTCAACCAGTGCATCATCGTACTGACCAAGCAGCAGATAATTCATCATCAAATAGCTATGGACCCAGAGCCGTTCGCTGGACTCACCCTGATAACGAGTCATCCATTCATTCGTAATAAGGGACCCAGCTTGCTCACTGAGGCTGACAACTTCAAACTGATCAATCAACTTTGCAGCTTCAAGCAATTGATTAACACTCTGTTGATATTCCCCCAATTGATTAAAAATCAGCCCCTTTTCCAGTAAAAAAAGAAGCCGATTACGCTTGCCAAGATTATCCCCCTCTTCAAGAAGACTCAAAGCCCGTTGAGGGTCACCTGCGTGAAAGAAATCGCTGGCTTTGTTCAGTCGACCGGCACAACCACTCAAAAAGAGCATGAGAATAATTAGAACAAAAAAACGGTAGCTGAATTGGCAGAAAAATCCGAAACCGGCCTGTTGGGAAGCTGTCATAATAGGGATATCAAACCGTTTACCAACCAATAAACGGCTTTGTCGCTTCGCGAATAACCTCAGTACTGTCGGCCCATTCGATCAGTCCAGTCTGAAGATCGGTCAATTCCATATTCAAACTGTAGTACATCAGAGTTTTTTTCTTCAGCCGAAACTGGCGTGGTTGTTTTTTTTCAATGGAACGCAAGGTTCCGGTTAACATGTATTTAGCCCCGACCTGACGCGCTTTTTGAATTCGGGTTTCAGCGGCGACGTTGCCGCCATATTGATAACTGGTTTCCTGCTCAATATTGCTACGTTGGATCTTATTGACAAAACGAACACGACCCGACTTCAGGAGTGCCTGGCGCATATCATCAGTCATAGCACTGGTACTGATATGTTCACTAGTCCGATTAGCGATCCCATAAACAATTAGAACTGGCCGATCTGTTGCGCGCAATAAAGGATATGTAGTGAGGAGCGATGTGGCCATATCGTCGACAATCGCCTTTTTATCTGAAAAGTGATATCCCTCATCATAAATAACCTTTTCGTCTGACCCAACTTCACGGGTCGTAACAGAACATCCGGCAACAAGAAGCATTAACAATCCAACAAGAACAACTTTAATCAACCAGGAAAAAGTTTGCATCACGATCCTCCATAATAGAAAAACCCCCTTATCTACGTCGAATCATTGTAGCATATTCGAGACAATGATTACGATTCTCAACACGTCAAATTCGATCTAGCACCTGGCGGACTGCTTGGGATAAATCTTCAATGGTAAAAGGTTTATTGAGAAGTTGAGAAAGAGTTCCTTCCGGCAAACTTGATAGATCAAGCATATCGGAATAACCGGTCCACATGAGAATTGGCAGGTTGGGTTGCTGCCGCCTTATCTTTCGAGCCAAGCTATCTCCACCCATTTCAGGCATGGTGAAATCAGTAATAACCAGAGCAATATCTTCAGCCTCAAGTAACTGAGGAAGTGCATCAAGCGGATTAATACAACTACTTACCTGATATCCCAACGTTTGCAACATGTCGCGCCCCATATCGAGAACCACCTGTTCATCATCCACAATCAGAACGTGTTCATCCCCTCGTAAAAGAGCAACAGGGTTCGCTTGAGCTGTCATTTCGTCTTTTTCTACTTGGGGAAAATAAAGAACAAAACAAGCCCCCGGCCCCAGATCGGGATCAACAATAATTTTTCCATCGTGTGACTGAACAATGCCATGAACAACAGAAAGACCCAATCCGGTCCCCTTATCAGCTTTTTTTGTCGTAAAAAATGGATCAAAAATTCTTTCACAAATCTCTCTTGCTATCCCCGGTCCATCATCACAAAATGTCAAATAAACATAGTCTCCTGCATCAATTCCTAGAATTTCAGCTTGCCCTTTAGTCACCCTCTGAGAGCTAAGGGAAACGTCAATAACTCCCCCACGGGCAGAAAGCTCATAAATAGCATTTGTAGAAAGGTTAACCACAACCTGGTGAAACTGGCTTGCATCACCACGAATCCACAGGTCCGAGTCGAGTTCGGTCTTGATCGTCACATTTTGCGGAAGTGAGCCACGAACTAAATCAAGGGCTTCAGTCACAATCTCGGCCACATCGATTTTTTCTGTAAAGTCATTGGTTTTATGACTAAATAATAATATCTGTGAAATGAGTGCCTTAGCTCGCTCTCCGGCACTAAGAACCTGCTCCAAACGTTCCCTTAACTTTGTCCCGGGTTCCGCTGAATTATAGCTGAGCTGAACATAACCGAGCATAGCCGCGAGAATATTATTGAAATCATGGGCAATTCCCCCCGCAAGGGTTCCAAGTGCTTCCATTTTTTGTGCATGATTTAACTGTTGTTCTAATTTTTTTCGCCGCAGAAATTCTTCTTTTGTTCTTCCGATGAATCCATTCATTGCTTCGCTCAAAAGATCAACTTCATCCAGTGTGGGACCTCTACCACTAAAAGAGAGCGACTGAAGATTCTCCACCGAAGACAAATCAATCTCTCTGGTATAATCGGCCATTCGAACGAGTCGAGTAATGACGCCAAAATAAAACAACAAGAAAATACAGACAGCAACACCAAAAACACCGAAACCATTAATCAAAAATGTTGAGAAGATATAACGTTTAAAAAGCTGTCCAAAGGGCTGATAATGTAATTGTAAATAAGCGGTCCCAATCTTCTGTTTTGGGGATGAGGGAGAAACTTGATAGAAGATATCGTGATGATATTCACGAAAGGGCTTTTGCCCAACTTGACCGCTGCTACTACACTCCTCCTTACTCAAACCACAGATTTCAAGATGGGTCAAAGTTTGGTCAATCTGACTCGCTGAAATAACTTCAACCATGGGCCAATCGTAATTCCACACCGCCTCGCTAATACTCGGCAGAAGACTCTGTTCAAAACGCGAAATTTCGTATTCGAGAAGATCAAACTCTCGCTGTTCCAAACGACTAATCTGATAAGTTGAAACCACCAGAGTAATCACAGAACAGACAAATAGTGAGCCGAATAGTAAGCGTTTTTTTAGACTGACAAACTTCATAAGAGTTTTTACTCAAATAAGAGAGTGAAAATCAGCTATCTACTTTTATCAGTTCGGAGAATTCAGCCCGTACAGCACAATGAAGACTTTCTATTCCCCGAAGCTCATAGGGAACGGGTGGGCGGTATCCCCATATCGGATTTGGCCAGGCAGGATCCCCGACCTTACGTGCAACATGGTGTAGGTGTAATTGATTGACAATATTTCCAAGAGCAGCAATGTTCATCTTATCAAAACAAAAAAACCGCTCCATCCATAAGGAAAGGCGGGTCGATTCATGCCAAAGCTGATGATGGTCAGTCTCTGAAAGGTGGTGAATTTCTTGCAGATTGCTCCGCTGCGGGACGAGGATAAACCAAGGGTAGCTGCTTTCGTTCATCAGCAGCAAGCGACATAAAGGAAAATTGCCAAGAGAAATGGTATCATTTTCTAAACGTGGATCAAGTGCAAACATAAGTCTCCCACAAATCTAGCTTAACCCACCATACCAAAGCGCTGTTTTAATCTAAAGCAAAATATTAACGTTGCCTTACCATCCAACAATTGTGAATTCGTCCATTACGCTCAAAATCTGTAGGAATCGTTTTCTGGCTGATATCCTCAATATCTAAATCCGCCAAAGCCTCCCGATCCATAGTGAATTTTCGCAAATTGTTAGAGAAGATCAGAGTTCCCCCAGGCGTTAGAAGTCGAAGTGTCTTCCGTAACAATTCAACATGATCACGCTGCACATCAAAGGTGCTATCCATCCCCTTAGAGTTTGAAAAAGTTGGTGGATCTAGAAAAATCAAATCATATTGCCCCGCGGCAGTGTCAAGCCAGTTCAAGCAATCGACCTGAACAAACGTCTCTTCTTTTGGATCAAAGTGATTCAGGGCGATATTTTTTTCAGCCCAAGCCAAATAAGTCTTAGACATATCAACTGTGGTTGTTGAAATTGCACCCCCCATTAAAGCATGAACCGTTGCAGCCCCTGTGTACGCAAATAAGTTGAGGAAATGACACCCATCGGCAAGAGATTGAATGAGTTGTCGGGTCGGCCGATGATCGAGAAACAGGCCCGTGTCAAGATAGTCGGTCAAGTTGACTAAAAATTTACAGTTACCCTCTTGAACTTCCTTCAAAATGCCGCGTCGCGCCTGTTTTTCATACTGCCCGATGCCCTTCTGCTGTTGGCGCACTTTCAAATGAACTTTATCGGGAGTGATATCCAAGACCAGAGGAAGCGCATCCTGAACCTCCCGCAACCGCTCAGCGGCTTTGTTTTCATCGATGTCTTTAGGTGCGCGATATTCCTGCAAATGGACTTCGTCTCCATACAGATCAACAGCAACAGAATATTCAGGCAAGTCGGCATCATAAAGACGATAACAATCGATCCCCTCACGATTAGCCCATTTTTTCAACTTTTTGAGATTCTTACGCAGTCGATTCGCGAACATTTCAGCTCCGGGTGAAAGCTTTTTCTTCACTGCTTTTCCCGCACCTTCATCAAGAGATTGCCAACGATTTTTTTCGTTTAGCTCAAACTGAAGCAACTGACACTTCAATGCTCCATTGTAGAGCACGTTGATCTTACCAGCCCGCAACCCGATACTGCGCCCAAGTTGCTGATTGGATGTAATCACTGCTGCTTTCCACCCTGGACATTGGCGTGCCATCTTCTCACCCAAAAGGTTGTAAAAGCTCGGCAACTTACTGGCATCACCAAGACGTTCTCCATAGGGGGGATTCGCAACGAGAAGGCCCCGCTCAATTCCACCTGGAGCGCTAAATTCACTTAACGTTCGCCGTTCATAATGGATGATTTTTTCCAACCCAGCATTTTGAGCATGTTGCCAAGCCACCCTGACAGCCCGACTGTCACCATCAAAACCAATGATAGGGGCCAATTTCTTCTCTAGGCCAGCCCAGTATCGTTGCTTGGCAGCCTCAACAAGGGCATCCCAAAGCTCAATATCATGCTGCTTCCACCCGACAACCCCATAATAGTCCCGCAACAACCCCGGAGCGGTATCAGTTGCTATCAACCCGGCTTCCAACGGAAGAGTTCCCGACCCACACAGAGGATCAACCAAAGCACCACCATTCGCACAGATGTCGGGCCATCCGGCCCGTATAAGAATCGCCGCCGCCAGATTCTCTTTCAGGGGAGCATGGACACCATCAATTCGATAACCCCGACGATGGAGACTCTCTCCAGAGAGATCGATACTCAGCGTTGCCAAATCTTTATAAATATGGAGATTCAGTCTTAAATCGGGCTGATCAACAGACACAGAAGGTCGCCCCCCAGTGCGAGAGCGAAACTGATCAACAACCGCATCCTTCACTCGCAAGGCACCATAACGGGTATGATTAATTTTAGAACTCACTAAAGTGCAATCGACCGCTAAAGTATTCTCGACTGATAGATGCTCCGACCAATCAATCTTTAACACTCCGTCGTAAAGCTGATCAGGCTCCAGCGCTTCAAAGCTGCCCAATGGCAAAAGAATCCGGCTCGCTAAGCGTGACCAGAGACACGCTTTGTAAGCAATTTCGAGCTCACCCGCAAATCGCACTCCGGCACGTTCCTGCTTGACTTCAGCGGCACCAAGCTCTTCGAGTTCTGTCGCCAGCAGTGGCTCTAAACCAAGAGCGGCTGTTGCAAAAAAATATTGTTTTGCCATTTTTCATCTTTCAGTAGGGGCAGGCCCCTGTGCCTGCCCAAAGCGGCCACAAGGGCCACTCCTACAAAATTAAGGGCGGAAAAATTGGATCCGCAATGAGTCAGATTTTCCGCAGTTCCAACTGTTGATCACCAAGCTCAGCGTTGACTTGTTGCAATGCAGCTTCACTCGCTAAGACAGCAACGGCACTCATTCCATCTTTAAGGTATTTTTCAGCAACCGTTTTCAAAGTGTGAGCATCGACAGCCAGTAATTGCTGACGCATCTGATTCCGCATCTCTAACGTCATCCCTTGACGAATATTTGCAAACTCTTCGGCACCTGTTCCAGCAGGAGAGAGAGGCTTATCAAGATCACCAAACGCTGCGAGAACAGCCTCTTTGACAGAGTCCTCTGGATAATTACCAAGAACAGCCCAATCAATTGCTTGGTCATAAACTTGGAGAGTTCTTAAGATATGGGGATCACGATATGACAACAAACTAAATTGACCTGCTTCTGCGTTATAACCAGCTAAGCCCCCATATGCGCCACCCTTCTCACGAATCTCGCGATGGAGAAACTCAGCCCGTAATAATTTAGCCAAGACAGTCAATGCTGCACTGTCGGGGTGAGTATAGGGGACAGCACGAAAAACTCGAGTGACGTAATTCACCGGCAATGACCATGGAAGTCCCAGTCGTAACGGTTGCGATTGAAACTCTTCGGTAGCATCCGTTTCGCAGGAGGATGCGCTGGGGATTCGTTTAATCAGTCCATTTAGAGCAGCTTTAAAAGGAGTAAAGTTTTCCGCCTCAACGGTCACAGCAACTTGTAATTGTTGTTGGTTAAACAATTTCTCAGCAATTTCGGCTAATACCGTTGAAAGATCTGTCAACTCTTCCACCGACTTTGCTGCTAAGCTTCGTATCAATGCGACCTGTGAAAGACCACCCCATTGTTCTCGCTGCCAAGCAGCCAAAGATAAAGAAGCGGCCGCAGTGCGTGCTGCATAGGTGTGTCCCGATTGTGGAACTGAATTTTCAAGTGACACCTGCAACTGATTTAACACAGTGAAAATGCGCTGTAAATCGGTAAAATTGGGGGTCAATAAAATGTCATGCAATAAGCCGAACAGAGGTTCACAATTGCGAACCAATGCTTTTCCTTTGATTTCAAAGCTGGCACTAAAGCCTTCTGAGTTCTGAGGATCATCGAGCAATGAGGTTCGTGCAGAGATGCCACCTGTCACAGCCTCCATGGCTTCGGCCATTTGGAGATAATTACGCCCACCAGCTCCAACTTGTGTCAGCATGCTGCAGAAAATAGGGAGATATTTACGCTGCTCGACAGTGAGACAGTCGATTCCAAAATTAAGAGTCACCACGCCGATACCGTTAGTCGGCTGAGCAAACCAGAATTCTTTGACCTTTTTTTCCACCTGTAGATCAACTGAAGCAGCTGACTCTTGAGAAGGAATATCGCTTAACTCAAGAGTAGGCAAACACGAAAGATCTTCAACTTCTTCTTGTGCCGCAGCCAAATCTATAGCCCGAGTCACCAATTGGTCCTTATCGCTTTGGCTAAGTTGGCTTTCAAGGTGATCCAATTTTGCACGCACCGTAGCCTCTTGCTGAGGGCCAAGGTCCGTATCGGGTTGTAATAATAAAGTGACGCGATGTTGATTATTAAGCAATCGCTCCCGGATGAGGTTTTCAAAAAATGGCCCCTTGTCCAGTTGTTGCCGCAATTGTTGTAAGTCCTCTTCAAAATTCAGTGCAGAAAGAGGATCACCGCCATGAATCCATGGACCGATCAAACGCATTAACAGAAGCAATGAGTAAGGGTAACTGTCGCCCGTGACTTCTCGATTTGAAAATTCAAGACGATGAATTGCTGCATCAATCCGTTCTGAACTAAATCCTTCCTTTGCAACTGTCTCAAGAGTCTCAATAATCAGTTTTTCGATTGCGGGGACATGCTCAGGATCAGTTCCCTGCAGTCCCGCGGCAAAATAGGTGGTGCGGTTGTCATCATGATATCCAGTCCCTGGAGCCAAATTGGCCCCCAAACCAGAATCGAGCAACGCTTTATAAAGTGGTGCAGCGGGGTTTCCAAGAAGCAAAGCAGAAAGTAACGACATCGCCAACCGCTCAAAGCTGTCATTAATGTCACACTCGAGCCAGGCAACTTCAACCAGAGACCGTTTTTCAAGTGGCTCACCTGCATCAAGAGGGTACGTTTCTGACACCCGCAAAGGTGTTTTAAGGTGCTGCTCTGCTGGAACCTCTGTATCAGAATCGAGCCGCTCAAAATTCTTCAGCACCCGGTCTTCAACAATGTCCAGTAAATCGGTCAAATCCAGATTCCCTGAACTAAAGAACCAAGAATTGCTCGGATGATAGTAACGAGCATGAAAATCGCGAAGTTGCTGCCAACTCAGGTCTGGAATATCTTCTGGTTCACCCCCTGAATTATATTGATATGTCGTGGTTGGATAAAGATGCTTATCCATACGCCGTGATAAGAGAGAAGATGGGTCCGACATGGCCCCCTTCATTTCGTTGTACACCACCCCTTTATATTCCAGTGGTGACGTAGAATCGGCCCCTTCAGCATATTCAAGACGATGTCCCTCCTGACTAAAATCACGTTCCGTCAGGCGTGGGTAAAAGGCCGCATCCAGATAAATATCAAGGAGATTATGAAAGTCTTTTTTGTTCATACTGGAAAAGGGATAAAGGGTCCAGTCACTCGCCGTCATCGCATTCATAAAACTATTCAGACTACGTTTCAGCATTGAAAAGAAAGGATCTCGGACGGGAAACCGCTTCGAACCGCACAATGCTGTGTGTTCAAGAATATGGGCAACACCAGTTGAATCATCAGGGGGCGTGCGAAACCCGACCGCAAAAAGATGGTTGTCATCATCCCGGTCAAGGTGCATAAAACGAGCGCCTGTCTCCTGATGACGTAAGCGAATCATGGTTGCATTGACGATGGGAAGAGCATCAATTTTTTCAACAATAAATCCGTGAATTAACTGCCCGGGAGTCATTTCCTGTGTCTTCATAAATATCCTATTTAAAAAAGCAAGCTGGAGCCATTTAGCAAATCCATATCGCCTACAGCCTAAAAATATCTTATCGAATTATTGCGCAGTAGCAGCTTTTCGAACTCAACTGCTAAGAAAACCACTGCTGCCATAGCAAAATAAATAACTGATTCGATCAAACCAAGTGATTGCGCATGAAACAGCCGTTGCAACGATGGAACATATATGATTACCAGCTGAACTGCAATACTGACCAACACCGTTATCAATAATGACCGATTTGATAGAATTCCCTGACGAAAAAGTAACAGTGGTACCAAAAGCTCCTGAACTCAGTACCGCAACCAAAAGAAAGACGATCATCGTGTTTCGATACTGCCCAAACAACATCTTCCGCAGTGCAAGCTTCTTCTCTTCACGTAATTTATTCAGTCCAAACTCTCTGAGCCGCTCTGCTGAAATTTCAGTTGATAAACCATCAAGTGACGTCTTTAGCTTGGCCAACAGGTCAATAATATTCAGCTGAAAAATTATATTGTTTTTTCGCCTAACACCGCTTCTCTCCTTCACTACAAGACTAACAGGTTTAGAGAGAGTTAAAAGAGAGCAGAAAATAGTTAAAAAAAAGATTGTATTTTTAATTTCACCATGGTACCAATGCCGTCCGTCGGAGCGTAGCGCAGCCTGGTAGCGCGCTTGGTTTGGGACCAAGATGTCGGAGGTTCGAATCCTCTCGCTCCGACCATATTCAACAATAATATCAGGTAGTTATAAGAAAAGGCCAGTCACTTCGACTGGCCTTTTTTGTTGCTATTTACCGACATTTACCGACATCTCTTTTAAAATCCATCAATCCGACTTCTCCTGCCTCGGAATGTCCTTTGTAAAAAACTATTTTCCCTTTGCACATCGTACTAATGTTACTAACATCGTCCATGAATGTTGAACGTCGCGAGACAACTTAGTACATATCCCGTTCAAAAGTCCTAAGGACATATGCGAACCCCTTTTGATATGACATTTGAAAACGGAAGAGTACAAAAGTTTTTCTGACCCCAGAACTTTCAATATTGCTTATATTTGCAAAAGTAAATGCCCCTAGAAAATGCCAATGGCATTCGTTGAGAAACTTACGATATTCGATACTATTTCTGAGCAAATAGCATCGCAAACTGCAAACGCTTGTGAACAACGTCAACGGTAGAAAAACCAGCTTCCTTGAGCAGCCTTATTTGCTCGGATAGCTTCAATGGCTTGTCTTTCTCTTTATGGAGCTTGAGCCATTTTCCGTCTACCTCACTCTCTGGAAGATTATTCAACATAAAATCTCGCCATTGAGCCATATAGATGTCTTGAAGTTGTTCAGTTTCACCTCGAAAAATATCAACTGTCAGGTAGGTTCCCCCATCTGTCAAGTAATCCGCTATCTTCTTATATGTTTTAAGCCGATCAGATTTATCCTGGATATTATGCATGACCATCACAGAAACAACTGCTTCAAAATCGCCAGCAGGTTCATAATTTTCAATAGATGATTCTGTAAAGATATGCCGATCGCCTAGCTTACACTTTGTGACCTCAAGCATTTGAGGTGACGTATCCAAGCAGGTCAGCTTTAAGTTGGGATTACTTTCCAATAATCTCAGAGAGGTGTTTCCGGTCCCGCAGCCGACATCAAAAGCAGTTGTTACCTGCCCAAGATATTTTGGAAGCAGCTCGTGAAAGACTTCATAATCAGGAACCAGCTTTCTGATAAAGTCATCATAGGCTTGTGCCTGTTCGTTATAAGATTTAGTAACTTCTGCCATGGTTTAACCTTTTTCGCCGATTTACCATTAGAATGATAAGGTTATCACTTCTTGGCAATTCTCAAAAGTATGGAGATTTAATATCTGCCGATTAGGACCCATTATGACATGATATTTGACAACGACTTTATTGAAATTCTTGGAATTTTAGTGGGTTAGCCTGTTCAATCGTGTTGAGAAAGTTGTTTCAAATATCCTGTCTTCACTATGTGGCCTGAAAACAGGCAGAATTGAACAGTCTGAATCGCTTAATTTTGATAATCGACTATGGTCAACCAAGTATGTTAATTGACGCGAGACCGGACAGGATAATTGTCGCCGAATATTCCTGCAGTCTGTTCCTGCAGTCTTGCTTGAATAGCGGTCTTGATATATGTTGAAATAGTCTTGATAAAGAGAGGGGGCTTATTCCATAACATTTCTCAGTAGTACCCTCAGAAGACCAAACCTTTTATTATCAAAATGTGCCGAATGCTTGGATATACACAACATCGGACCTGAGATGAAGCCATAGAGAACTTTCCAAGTTTCATCCTTGATATCGTGATACATAGACAATATTGGGTTTGCCAATCACGGAATACGATTTCCATATGCTTTGCACAATATGTCAATAAGTGGAAAATTGTCCGGCATATAGGTTGTGATATATGGAAACTTTTCCACTTATCACCAATGAGCAAAAATAAATATTACAAACATCAGAGAATATAAACCTGCAATAAGCATCGCCCTATGGATCAAAGAATACGCACATGCTTTGAGAGTATTGGGGGGTGTATTTTTCGTATTCGCACTAGTTGCAGGAATAATATGGGTTGGCGGAAGAGAAGTCGAACCGATTGCGTTTCTTTTAGGCATAATCAGCTCATTGCTGCTTGCCAGCCCTTCTATTGCAGAATTCGTAGTACCGAATAGAAAACCAGTAAGGCACATGTCTTATTGTGAAATAATGGAGTTCATCCTAACCACTAATTCCAAAAATGACTGGAAGTGGTTAAAAAAAGATAGGGGTCAAGTCTGCTTTTGACCTATATTGATTCAAATATCAGACACCAGATATCATGCAATGAATCGGGGATAACGACGGTGGGAATTCAGGGGATAGATCTAGGATAGGTCAGACAATGAATACGTCTGAGTTGGGAAAATCTCCTTAACGCTGATCGCCCAAATTGCCATCATCACTTCTCCTGCTGCGTCAAACTCTGGAGAAACAAAATCCTTCAATCATTTTGTAATTCGCTCATACGCTCCGCGATACTTCTGTTCTGTTTCTAACCCATGCAAACACCAGAGTTTTTTGAATAAGTTAAAAGCTCATCCAACTTATCCGGTTTTCACAATCTGATTCCCTCCAACTGTCAATGTGTATGGAAAGAGTGGCCATAGACACTTGTGATTCCAAGCTCAATAAGCTATTAATTCTCATCCGCAGACGATGACTAATTCAAAATATCTCTTGTTTCTTCCATTTGACAGCAGTACCAATCTATAGTACCATTTACATATGAAACGTAAACACCAAAAAACGCTGGAACTGATCTATTCACGCCCCGTGAGTGCAAACATTAAGTGGCGTGATATCGAAACTCTCCTCATTGAACTAGGAGCAGAACTCAGCGAACGAGAGGGATCACGTATCGGCGTACGATTATTCGGTGATATCAGGGTGTTTCACCGACCACACCCATCGCCTGACACAGACAAGGGTGCGGTTGCCGCAATCCGTGAATGGTTAAAAAGAAATGAGGTCACACCATGATGAACACAATGGAAATTAATGGCTATCGAGCCGTCATTGCCTACGACCCCAACATTGAAATGTTTCGAGGGGAATTTACAGGTCTAAACGGCGGGGCAGATTTTTACGCTAAAGATATTGAGGTCCTGAAAAAAGAAGGAGCTCTCTCACTCAAAGTCTTTCTTGATATGTGTGCAGAAGATGGAATTGAACCCAAGAAAGAATATTCCGGGAGGTTCAATGTCCGTGTTCCATCCAAGCTACATGCCGACATCGCCAGAGCAGCTTCTGCACATGGTAAAAGTTTGAACCAGTGGGTCTCTGACACTCTGGATCAGGCCGCTCATAATGATTGAAAACTATGTCCATCAAGAAACATCCAACAAATCGGGGACGACAATGACAGGAAACATTTCTTGAAAATAGTGATTACCTCCCTTCAGGATATTTTGAAAGATACGGAAAAATGGCTATCTATAAGATGTTGAACTAAACCGCTTCGCGGTAGCTTTTTAAAGGCAGCTTTTGTGCTGCCTTTTTTCATTTCTTCTGTAAATTAGATATTGTTTTGATATCACACCTTTCCAAAGGAGGATATCATGACAGATCTCAGGAACAGAATGATTCAGGATTTACAGCTTCACGGCTATGCAGAGAGGACACAGCAAAGCTATATATCTGCTGTCAATTTGCTAGCAAAATTCTTCAACCGGTCACCGGATCTTCTTGACGATGAGGATATCCGTAAATTCTTTCTTCACCTGATTAATGTCAGGCATGCCTCGCGCAGTACAGTCAGACAGTACCTCTCTGGCATCAAGTTTTTTTACGAAACAACTCTTGGTCGACCACTGCCAGTTCTTGATCTGGTCAAGCCACGTAAGCGATTTAAACTGCCGGTCGTGCTTTCTGTGACTGAAGTGCGAACCATTCTGGCGCTGGTGCGAAACCCGATGGTGCAGATGGCTCTGGTTTTGATTTATGCCTGCGGATTACGTTTGTCCGAAGGGCGGCAGGTGCGCACTGAGGATATTGATGGTGAAAGGTTACTACTTTGGGTGCGTGACGGTAAGGGTGGAAAGGACCGCGCCGTTCCCTTACCCAGGGCCACTCTTGAGCGTCTCCGTTTTTAC
>JADGDX010000110.1 GCA_016744675.1 Desulfuromusa sp.
TCCTAAATAACCATAAGTATCGTCTTCTTTTTGAATTACCAGAATTCCAAACATTTTACCTTTCTGAATACGAAAGTCATGATTCCACTTCATAGATTCGCTGGCAATATATTCTTGAAATTCTGTTGCCGCCACTATAGCAATTTCAGGAATAGAGGTACCAAATGGATTGTTGAGTTTTGTGGGGATATTAATCCTAGATATATCCGTTTTAAAATTGAAAATGAGCTGTTTGTCCATTGGGTAGGATCTCAAAAAATGTAAGTGCTACTTTTTGTTTACTTGCTGATAAGGGTGAACTTGATGGTCTGGCGGGGCATTAGAAATCAAGTCTCTTGTAGTCCTAGCTAATCTCTATTGTAGACCGCTAAAATAGTAAATTCAAAACGAATACCCGCTAGGCTATATCAGATTGTTATGGTTGAAAATCAAAAATAGGGGGAGTGTCCCAATTTACCCCTTGAATAGTGAACCCGCTTTTTGTGGTTTCGGAGAGGTACTATTGCTTATACGGTGAAACTTAAATTCTATATACGCGTCTAACTCTGGTGATTTTATGTATGTGTCAATTTCTGCATTTGGAATACTCGGATGTGGCAACTCAAGAACAATCTCGTGTTGTCTGATCGAGCATGAATCCGTGAGTGCAGCGAAAAAACTGTACCGGACACTATCTTCTGTGAGATGCAGGCCAGTGCCTATTCTTTCACGAAGGTAATTCTCGAATTTTTCGAATACTTTTGTTTCGATCATACTCTATCTTTTGAAATATAACGTTTTTGATAACCGGCGGCAGAATTACTTACGCATACCACCAAATTATTCTGATTAAAAAGCAGACGTATATTCCGTCCGCGTTGATTGTATTGATACTAGTGCAGGCCCCCTCCACAGATACCGGACTATCCGGTATCCTTTGAGAAACGCCAATCCCTCAAAGAAAGGAGCCTGCATTATGAGATTCTACACTAAACAGCACCAATTTTACTGCGGTATTGATCTGCATGCAAACGCTATGTACGTCTGCATCCTTGATTCAACCGGTGAGGTAGTGCTGCACAAGAACATCCCAACCCGGCCAAAGTCACTTCTGAAGCTGATCAAACCTTATCGTGAGAACTTGGTGATCGGCTGCGAGTGCATGTTCTCCTGGTACTGGCTGGCCGATCTTTGTGCTGATGAAGACATTGAATTTGTCCTTGGTCATGCACTCTACATGCGTGCCATTCATGGTGGTAAGGCGAAGAATGACCGCATTGACTCGCACAAGATTGCTGTTTTGCTGCGTGGTGGTTCTTTTCCGCTAGCTTACGTCTATCCGAAAAGCTTACGGGCAACTCGTGATTTACTGCGTCGTCGTAATCATTTAGTCCGCAAAAAGTCAGAACTGTTTGCCCATATTCAGAACACTGCAACACAATATAATTTACCCGATCCACTGGGAAGAATTGCTAAGCCAAGTGAGCGGGGCGATCTGCTCAAAAAGTTTTCCGATCCGATTGTCCGCAGAATGGTTGAAGTTGACTTGCTCACCATTGAACATTACGAACAGTTACTCGGTACTTTGGAGTGGGAGCTTGAGCGGCTTACCAACCGGCAAGCACCGATCGAACTGGCACTGCTAAAGAGTATCAACGGGGTCGGTCGGATTCTCGGCATGGTGATGCTTTACGAGATTGAAGATATTGGTCGTTTCCCCCGGGTGCAAGATTTTGTTTCTTACTGTCGACTGGTGAAACCAGAAAAACAGTCGAATAGGAAAAGTTACGGCCATTCTGGCAAGAAGATTGGGAATGCACATCTGCGCTGGGCTTTTGGTGAAGCGGTAGTCCTGATGCTTAAAGGGAATAAGCCGCTTCAAGCACAATTACAAAAGCTGGCAAGTCGACATGGCAAAGGTAAAGCCTTGGCAATCCTTTCCCATCGACTTGGCCGGGCTGTTTACTTCATGCTTAAGAATCAGGTGCCTTTTGATCAGGAGCTTTTTATGCGAAAAGGCATCTGAAGGGAGGGGCCGGATCAGCCTGAGATTCTAACTGGATGGAATCTACTCGGTAACTTGTCAGCAGCCAATGTGAAGCTCAAACTTCTGGGCAATATAGCCCGTAATCTGGCAGCTTAAGTCGCTCACCACCTCCATCCCGTTGTTTTGATTGGAGATCCGTCTCGCTCCCATAATTGTTGTGCG
>JADGDX010000111.1 GCA_016744675.1 Desulfuromusa sp.
TGTCTTCACTGCAAGACTATCCTCAAATAAAGGCACTGGTTTGGTTTAATATCGACAAAGAGTTGAACTGGGGATTGAATCAAGCAGGTAATACAGGTTTAACGGCATTTAATAAAGGGCTTGAAAATACGTATCCCATCGAGTTGTTTTCTTCTAAGCAGTTGGCTAGGCCATCTCAAGGACCATTTCTGCCTTTGCCGCCTGCTATTGGTGAATGCAGTCGAGAAAAGCAAGCACAAGGGTTTAAAGAGCTTCCTGCCTCCTTTTTACGAGAGGTTTTTTTACAACCTCATTTTGAGTACCCATAAAGTCTACAGTCTTTTTACTCTTCTAAGTTATAAACCACTGCTGAAGTAGGGGGCATTGTCTACTATCGAGATAAAAGTGTCTTATTTTTTAGTTGTGACCAAAATCCGCGTCAAGCCCCTCCTCTTCAGGGAGGGGAAGGATAGCGGGACGCGATAAATCAGATCAGTAGGGTCGATTTTGTTGTTCGATAGACTGCTTCAGTATTTCTATCGAAGCACCACCGACTGAGCCTGCAAAATAACGTGGACTCCATAATGCGCCTGATTTTTTGTTTGTCCAATGGTACTTCACGTCAGGGAATTGTTGTCTGATACGACGACTTGATACCCCTTTAAGCGAATTAATGAGTTTAGAGAGAGCGACTTTAGGTGGATAATGAATTAAAAGATGCACAGGGTCAGATTCACCGTTAAATTCGGTGAGTTCGACCTCGAATTTATCGCAAACATCTCGCATAACCTGCTCCATGGTATGAAGTACCTCGTTGTTGAGTATTTTGCCACGGTACTTAGTGATAAATATCAGGTGGCAGTGCAACATAAAAACACAATGCCGTCCTTTTCTTAAGCTGCTCTCATTCATGATTATACCAATGGTTTAAATGATAGTTAACATCATGTATTATAATAGATATGATAAAACAGACCAAAACACTAAAAGTCAGAGTGAAGGATAAGCACCAGCCTATTTTGAACCGTATGGCTTTTGAAGTGAATCAAATCTGGAATGCGGCTAACGAGGAAACCAGTTTGTGGTGCTGGATTCCTATTCCAGAAGTGGGCTTTATCCGAAATACTATTTCCGCGTTCGATCTGCAAAAACAACTGAAAGGCATACGAGCAGAGAGAGACTTCATTATCCCCTCACATACGATGCAGGAAACCATTGCAGAACACGCTCGAAAAAGAAAACAGCATAAAAAAGATAAAT
Source organism: Desulfuromusa sp. (assembly GCA_016744675.1). Classification (GTDB taxonomy): domain Bacteria; phylum Desulfobacterota; class Desulfuromonadia; order Desulfuromonadales; family Geopsychrobacteraceae; genus Desulfuromusa. Next base: position 1,240 of record JADGDX010000111.1, read on the forward strand.
TGAAATGGCGTACATCGGGTGGTTCTCGACGTTCTTTAGGCTGGATACCGTTTAAGAAGGGGCAACTGAAGTTCAAAAATGGACACTGTTGGTTTGCGGGTACATACTACTCTGTATGGGATAGCTATGGTTTATCTCACTATGATTTTAGATCAGGTTCTTTTAGTCAAGATGCGAGAGGACGTTGGTCTCTCAATATTGTGGTTGAAATTGAAACACAAGCCTCAAAAGGTACCGGTCAAATCGGTATTGATTTAGGTCTCAAAACAACCGCGACCTGTTCGGATGGGACGGTGCTTAAGCGACAAGATTGCTATCGTAAATCCGAAGCAACATTAGCCAAGGCGCAACGTGCTAGAAAAAAGAAACAGATTAAAACTATCCACGCTAAAATTAAACATCAACGCGCGGATGCGATCCATAAGTTCACGCACCAATTAGTCAATAAAAACAATTTAATCGTTGTCGGCAACGTCAGCAGTAACGCCCTCGCAAAAACTAAAAGGGCAAAATCGGTTTTAGATGCAGGCTGGTCTATGCTGAAAACACAGCTTGATTATAAATCCAAAGGGATGCGATCTGTGTTTGTTGAAGTCAACGAAGCGTACACGACTCAAACTTGCTCATGTTGTGGTTGTATAAGCCACAATAGTCCGAGAGGTAGAGCAGGGCTTGAAATAAGAGAATGGTCTTGTGCTGAGTGTGGCACAACGCATGATAGAGATATTAATGCAGCAAAGAACATTCTCCGTTTGGGACATCAAACGCTCGCAGGAGGAATCCCCTCCCTTTAGGGAGGGGAGGATGTCAACAGTAGCAACTCTCATTCGATGTTTCGCGGCGTTTAAGCGTCCGACGCGTTTTTACAGCCG
>JADGDX010000112.1 GCA_016744675.1 Desulfuromusa sp.
GTGATGACGCTGATGTTTTCCGTCAGTCTGGTTAGCGCCCAGAATAGTTTACCTTTTCCGGAACCTTCGTCTGCCAGTGTAGCCGGAAAGACCCTGAAGGATTCCAAGCACCAGTGGCGCAAAGCGGAAAGGCATCTGCCCATGGATGCACCCAATATCGTCATTTTCATGACAGATGATGCTGGATTTTCCAATCCCGAGACCTTTGGGGGCCCCATCCACATGCCCACCATGGATCGCCTGGCAAAAACAGGTATCAGCTACAATGCATTCCACACTACCGCTATGTGCTCACCTACACGGGCTGCACTGCTGACCGGTCGAAACCACCACCGCGTGGGCGCTGGCCAGATCGCCGAGCTTGCTTCAGACTGGGATGGTTATGTTGGGAAAATACCTAAATCAACATCCACCTTTGCCCAAGTGCTCTCCTACTATGGTTATAACACGGGGGCATTTGGTAAATGGCACAATACCCCCGTAACAGATCTTACAAAAATGGGACCGTTTGATCGCTACCCCACCGGTCTTGGATTTGATTACTTCTACGGCTTTATTGCCGGCGAAACTTCACAGTATGAACCCGTGCTGTTCGAGAACACTAATCCGATCGAAGCGCCCCATGACCCCAAATATCATTTAACTGAAGACTTGGCTGAAAAAGCCATCCAGTGGATTCGTACGAGTAAAACACTCACTCCGGATAAACCATTCTTTGTTTATTTCACACCAGGTGCGGTTCATGGTCCTTTTCATATCTTTAAAGAGTGGGCAGACAAATATGACGGCAAATTTGATGATGGTTGGGAAGCACTGAGAACCATGACCTTTGCAAAACAGAAGGAACTAGGCTGGATTCCTCAGGATGCTGTTCTCAATCCGCTACAAAAAGGGATGCAGAAATGGGATGATATCCCTCAGTCTCAACGAGAATTTCAAACACGATTGATGGAAATCTATGCAGGATTCTTAGAACACACCGATGTGCAATACGGAAAGATCGTTGATGAGATAGAACGACAAGGATTACTGGACAATACCTTGATTATCTATATTAACTCCGATAACGGCCCTTCGGCAGAAGGCATGGACGGAACTATCTCTGAATTATTGGCTCAAAATAGTATGCCATCTACCATCGATCAGCAGATGAAGGTTCTTAATGAAACTTACGGTGGACTGGACGCTCTGGGCGGTCCAAAACTTGATGTTATGTACCACCATGGATGGGCTTTTTCTGGCTCAGCACCATTTCAGAGCACCAAGCTTGTCGCCGCACATCTCGGTGGAACCCGTACCCCACTTGTTATTTCCTGGCCTAAAAAGATCAAGCAGATGGAAAAGTTCGTTCGCAGTTTCACCATGTAAATGATATTGCGGCAACGATTTATGACATTCTTGATATCACACCTCCTGATGTTGTAGATGGTGTCAAGCAACAGCCCCTTGATGGTGTTTCTATAGCTTATACATTTGATAATCCCGATGCAAAGGCTTCTGATAAAACTCAATATTTTGAGATCATAGGTAGTCGCGGGATTTACCATAATGGTTGGTTCGCAGGAGCTCACAGTCCAAGAGTTCCTTGGTCGACCGATATATCTGCCGTTTGGGAGTGGGATCCAGAGAAAGATGAATGGGAACTCTACAACCTGGACAATGACTATTCTCAGTCAACAAACATCGCCAAAGAGAACTCGGAAAAATTGGCTGAAATGAAGGCATTGTTTGATAAAGAAGCGACAGATAACTTTGTGTATCCAATTGGTGCTTCCATGTACACAATGCTTTTTAGTCCCAGTGAATTGCCCTCTTCACCGCTATTGGAGTGGACATTTTATAAAGGACAAAACCGTATTCCAGAAGCAATGGCTCCGAAATTTGCCAGTGGACGGTCTACACTGGCTGTAATCGATGCAGAGATTGACAAGGATGCGGAAGGCGTTCTGTTTTCTCTTGGCGGCATCTCCTCAGGTTTCACAGTTTACATGGATAAGGGGATTTTAAAAGCCGAGTATAATG
>JADGDX010000113.1 GCA_016744675.1 Desulfuromusa sp.
CTTCAACATGAAGGGGAAACCGGCCTCGGAAATCTTCCGGCTCATCATTGGCAACCAGGCAAGTCTCCAGGTTCTGACGCACAGTTTTGTGAAGAAGGGTTTTCACGGGTCGGCGGGGCCGGTAAACATGAGCTCCTGAGCCTGGTGATCCAGTCTGAACAGCAGGGCAGGGCACAACATCTCCCAGGTGACAATCACCTTGGGAGGTTGATGAAATTCAGGGTTTAGTACCTCAGCCATGACATGTCGTGAGGGACTTGTAGCGCCAGGTTGACAACGGATCAGCAATCGGAGAGAACACTGAACATGACGCACAAATCAGACCAGGCTCAGAAAGCATACCCGCCAACAGGTCACAATGTTGTAAGGCTTTCCACTGCTCATGATTACATCGACACCTTTCACGATACTACTTCCACTCCTGCCTTTCAGCAGGGCCCAACCCCAGCGTACTGGCCACCAGCTGACTACCCTCTGCTGAGCGCACCCAATGTCTTGATGGCTCCCCACCTGGGCGCCTCCAGCAAAGAAAACCTGCTGCGCATTGGCGAAGAAGTCGTCGCACATATTTACTCCCGGCGCAGCCTACTTCCACATGACCAGCAACGAGACCATCGGTGGTATCCAGTGGAGAGTTATGGTTGAAAGTTGTTGATGGCCCTAAATTGAAAGGCGACGTATCCTCTCCCATGCTTAACTCAAATCTCTTTGAAAGGAGAGAATACGCCATGGGAAAGAAGATATGCCAAATCGAGTCTATTCGTCCAGAAGATAAACCGAAAGACGTGCTGACCGAGATTTTGCGTGAGGGTTGCCAGGACATTTTGAGAACAGCCCTGGAGTTTGAGATGGCCGAGTTCCTGGAGGATTTCAAAGAACTTCGGACCACCGAAGGCCGGCAGCGGGTAACCAGAAATGGACACCACCAGCCCCGTCCTATTCAAACTGGAGTTGGTGAGGTCATGGCCAAGGTTCCACGGGCGTGGGATCAAGAAAAAGGAAAGGACGGCATCAGGTTCTCGTCAAAATTGCTTCCTCCGTATTTGCGCCGGAGCCAAAGCATCGAGGATCTCTTGCCTTGGCTGTACCTCAAGGGCATTTCAACCGGCGACTTCAGTGATGCCCTCGCTTCACTTTTAGGTAAAGGCGCCAGAGGTCTTTCATCATCGACTATCAGCCGCCTGAAAAAGACATGGGAGGGTGATTACAGAGCTTGGAATAACCGTTCTCTCGCTGGCAAAGAATACGTCTACGTATGGGCTGACGGAGTGTATATGAAGGCCCGCATGGAGAGCCAGAAACAATGTATTCTGGTTCTAATGGGCTCAACGCCGTCCGGAGAGAAAGAACTGATTGCCATTTTGGATGGGTACCGCGAGAGCGAACAATCTTGGAATGAGTTGCTTCAGGGCCTGATACATCGGGGCCTGAAACGGGCTCCCAAAATTGCCGTTGGCGATGGAGCCTTGGGGTTCTGGAATGCCCTGGCAAAAGTGTTTCCAGAGACCCGCATCCAGCGTTGTTGGGTTCACAAGACGGCTAACATTTTGAACAAAATGCCCAAGAGTTTACATGGCAAAGCCAAGGCCGCAATCCAGGAAATTTGGATGGCCGAAGGTCGCGCAGATGCCAAGAAATCCATAAAGGCGTTTGTGGCAATGTATGGCGCAAAATATCCAAAGGCTGTGGCTTGCCTGGTCAAAGACGAAGACGTGTTGCTGACGTTCTATGATTTTCCGGCAGAGCACTGGAAACATATCAGAACGAGCAACCCTATTGAGTCGACCTTTGCCACGGTTCGGCTACGGACGAGGAAGACCCGGGGCTGTCTGTCCAGGACAACAGCGTTGACCATGGTGTTTCAGCTATGCCTGTGCGCGGAGAAGCGCTGGCAGAAGCTCTGTGGGTATAAATTGCTGGGGAAAGTAATCGAAGGAATCGTGTTCACTGATGGGGTTGAGGATGTTGCCGCTTAAGAGCTCATACACAACATTTGACACTAACTC
>JADGDX010000114.1 GCA_016744675.1 Desulfuromusa sp.
AGCCAAAATGATAGCACCCATGCACATCACACACGGTTCCAGTGTAACATAGAGGGTACAATCGAGCAGCCGCCATGAGTCTAACGCTTTTGCTGCTTCCTTAATTGCAATAATCTCAGCATGCGTGGTCGGATCGTTACTGGTCTCCCGTAAGTTGTGTCCACGGCCAACAATCTGGCCATCCAACACTACAACAGCCCCAATGGGAACCTCTTTCAAGCTTTCGGCGATAGCGGCTTCTTGCTGTGCCGCCCGCATAAAAAACTGATCTTGTTCAGCAACATTCATCATCAATCTATCTTCAGGTAATAATGGAAACAGGCGTAATTTATTTACCTAAACAAGTCAGTGCTTCTATCATGAAGCGGGACGAAATTCAAGGAGAATGACCACGCTCAACCAAGCGTTGCGGCCAATCGGTACAAATAAAAGTGGCACCTGCGTCGATAAAATATTGGGCTCTTTCAAGATCATTAACCGTCCAAAGGTTCACCCGTATGCCCAAATCTTTTAGCTGTTTGATCAGCACATCATCAGTTATCTGCTGATCAGGATGATAAGCCGCGACACCAAGGTCGGCCAAATAATCCAAGAGATCTTCGGGATGACTGTTTTCTACCAAAGCTGCGGTGCCAAGAAACGGATTGAGCTTTTTTACCTGGCGGAGATAGTCATGGTTAAATGAGGAGACAAGGACCAGCTGCTCAGTATCTGTTGCTTTAATAAGATCGACAACTTTCCCGACAATGTCCCCATCTGCGGACGTTCCCATTTGATCTTTGATTTCAATATTCACAGGAAAGTTGTACTGACGACAATCGTTCAAAACATCGCGCAACAAAGGAATTTTTTGTTGTTTGACAAGAGAAAACTCGTTAGGTGAAACCTCTCCCGATGCGATTGTTCCAAAAGGATCAGCTTGTAAAAACCAAGAACCAGCATCCAATTGCTCCAACTCTGAGAACGTCAATTTTGTAGGATCCCAAGAGGTACGAGACGAGAATTCTGACAGAGTCGCAATGTCTGTTGTGCGCTCAAAAGTTCGATCATGGAACAGGACCAATTCCCCATCGGCACTTAATTGGACGTCTATCTCCAAAAGATCCGCGCCACATTGACGCGCCTTATCAAGGGCCATGTGGGTATTTTCAGGTGCGATTGAACGGGCTCCGCGATGGGCACAGACATAACCAACTGAGGGAAATTGATCAAAAAAAGAACGCATTACTCTCCGGCCTCATGACCAATTTTTTTCATAAACGCTTTCGAAGGACGGTCGAAATCGTACTGATCCTGCCACCTCTGCGAAATGTCTTGCCGTGACGATTCTTCAAAGCCAAGTCCCAAAAAGAAATCCCACATTTTCGGATTGACACTAAGAGCAAAAACGTAATCTTTCTTCAATTCTGCGGCTTTTCCGATCATCTGAAGTGCAAGCTGCCGCGCTCGTCCCTTACCTTGGTAACGTGGCAAAGTACAAAATTTAGCCAACTCAGCACAATCACCATAATCAACCAAAGTTGCTGAAGCGACAATTGCAGAATTGACGGTATAGACAAAATAATTGTGAATATTGTCAGCGATTGATTCCTCAGAAATCGGCAATATAGAGCCCTGCTGCATTTCATGTTTGACCAGCATCAACAAATCGGTCAAATCCCCATCCCGACCTTGCCGGATCACGTTTGGATAATCTTCGGTCAATAATGTTCCGCTGCCTCGGTGGGT
>JADGDX010000115.1 GCA_016744675.1 Desulfuromusa sp.
AGGTATCTCTAATGGTCTCGATGTCTCCGACTGCGCAAGCTATTGCTGCTTCACCAATAGCAAAAGGAACAGTTGATTTTTTAGATGGATGGAAAGGTGCTCCTTCTGGTCCTATGGGAGGGGCAAAAACCATAGGGACGGGTCTTAGTATTGGCAGTGATTATTTAAATGGACTTGGGCATGAATGAGACTATTATCAAAAAAGCAATATCTGTTGGTGTCGTACTGGTAGGAATTCTATTATTACCAAATCATTTTCATTCGTTTGATACATTTAAAAGTACTTTGCTCACATTGTGCTCAGCAATTGTAATTGCTTTTGGTATAGATCGTTGGAATAGGTGGTAATTTTCCTGATTCCTCTAGGAGAAGCTTAAATATTATATGTCGATGGATATCACTGTATTAGATGACAATGGCTGCCCTGGGTTGGAGCTACAGATAAGTGTTGAACAGCATTATAAGTTGATATGCGCTGTGCGGAAGCTTGACCTATTGTTGCTAGACCGTATTGCGAATTACTATGAAGATGCTGAATATAACAATGAGGAATTGGTGTCACTTGAGATGGAGATTGAGCAGCTAAGCTCTTATTTTGATGAGGAAGAGTTGCTTTGTCTTTTACGTGATTTTAAAAAATTGATCCACTTTGCTCGCAAGAAAAAGCAGAGTATCGAAGCTATTGCGGATTAGCTGTTTCTAGCTTTAGAATAGATCTTTTTGCTTACAAATCAATAGTCAAAGATGGAATTACAACTGACTTTATTTATGACGGAAATGGACAGCGGATTAAAAAAATGGTCTCTTTCGTTGTTGTTGTTGGTGGGGCAGAAATAGTAACTCATTATATAGGTAGGTAATGAATATAAGGTATGGTTCACTAAAAGAAATATCTAAAACAGAATTTTTGGAAATTTTAGGTGTCGGTGTTATAGAAAATATCTGTAATGCTATCGTCAGAGCTGTATATTTCATTTCGGACTACAATTGGTTGGTAGAGCAGTTTGTTTCTCTTTTGGGGCATGCAAGCCTAGAGGTTCGGGGAGTCGCTATTACTTGTTTAGGACATTTAGCTCAACGGAATCAAGATGCGAATAAACAGCAATTATTAGATATCTTGCAACCTTTGTTGTTAGATCAACAGTTGGTAGGTAGGGTCGAAGACGCTATTGATGATGTTGAAATTTTCCTATGATAGGGATGAAACATGGAACACGAGCCCATGTCAGTCGAGCTATCCAGAAGGGAGGGGCGTTGATTAGGACAACTCATTAGTTGTCCTAATGGATATTTTAATTAAGACACTAAAGCAACAGCGTCCCGCTATTTTCTAGGTCTCTAGGAAGTGGGAAAAGTTTGTTGCGCCTGGGCGTTGCTCGACAATCATTTTTATCTCCTGTTACGCCCCCGCAATGTCAAGCTTTCCCGCTTTATGGCCCCACCCACCATTGATAAACAAATGTCCCGATCGCACCAAAAACAACTAGTTCGAGAATGAATAGCCAGAGGACAAA
>JADGDX010000116.1 GCA_016744675.1 Desulfuromusa sp.
ATTTATAAGAGATACAATTGCAAACATCAACGGTATTTATTATGTCGTTTCGATTAACCCAGATTTGCTTATGGAAATTACAGCCGCAAAGTCTGTAGCTTCAGCACAATAATAATAGAAAAGTCAGCTCTTCTGAGCCAGCCTTCCCAAAGTCTTCATTCCTTCTTCCATCTCCGTGTTCCAAATACCGTTACAGCTCAGACGAATGAAATTATTGCAAAATCGGGGTCAGGTCTTGAAATAGCAGAATTCTGTGATAATCTCTGCTTATGTCGCGACCACTACGCATAAAATTTAAAGGAGCCTTGTATCACATCACTGCTCGGGGAAATCGCCAAGAATCGATTTTTTATAGCGATGATGACAGGGACGCTTTTCTTTCTATCCTTGGGAAAGTGATAGTTCGATACAATTGGGTTTGTCATGCTTATTGTCTGATGGATAACCACTATCATCTCTTGATAGAAACACCGGACGGCAACCTATCAGCTGGAATGCGGCAGCTCAACGGTGTTTATACCCAAAAACTTAATCGCACTTACGGTAAAGTCGGGCACGTTTTTCAAGGGCGGTTCAAGTCGATTTTGGTTGAAAAAGAATCCTACCTTCTTGAACTCTGCCGCTACATCGTTTTAAATCCAGTTAGGGCAGGTTGTTGTACCAAGCCAGCAGGATGGCAGTGGAGCAGTTATCATGCAACAGCATCAAAGAAGAAAGAACCCGACTGGTTGACAGTCGATTGGGTTTTATCCCAATTCTCAAAAAACAGAATTGAAGCACAGCAAAAATATCGAGAATTTGTATTAGATGCTCTAGAAATGTCAACATCGCCATTTGAAAAAGTGGTAGGGCAGTTAATCCTTGGTGGCAAAAGTTTTGTTGAAGGCTTGAACTCTAAGATTATAGATAAGTCAGAGATCAAAGAGTTTACCCGTCAACAGCGACTGATTGGCAGACCAAGCCTTGACGAGTTGATGATAGAAACGCAGGACAAACCGTTGCGAAATAAGGCCATTAAGATTGCTCATCTAGATCATGGCTATACGTTAAAAGAAATAGCAGATCATCTTGGACGGCATTATTCAACGATTAGTCGGATTGTTTCAGGTTAAAATGTGGCAGGGCAAGACCTGACCCCGGGGCTTTTAAGCAGGGTTGTGTTATCAGCGTCTATCTCTAACTGGCGATGGAGCACCATATTGCTTACATGGTTTGAACGCCGTTTATTTGAATGACTTCGGCTGGTACAGAATTGACCCTAGAGGGAATAAAGAGGGAGTTGAAGCAAAATTTGCCCCACCAGTAGAACATTTAGCATTTGGTACAGAAGGTCGTCTTGAAACTGATATTCAAGGCATATGGCCTGAGCCACTGCCGGTTATTGTGAATACCCTACAAAAATACAATACGTGTATGGCTGTGTATGAAAACTTACCGGACATCGAAGTCTACAGTTAACAAG
>JADGDX010000117.1 GCA_016744675.1 Desulfuromusa sp.
GTGAATATGCGATCCGTTCGCCCAGACGGTTCAATCTCAATGTCCGTGAAAGAAACGGCTCGGGCACCTTTCGGTAAAGACAACCGTGCCGAACGAGCGTCCAATAACGATGTACCCGCAGTATCGGGATTTGCTAGTCGCCAAGTCCCGTCCTGCTGGCGTGCCGACTGTGGGAATACGGCACCAGCACAAGCCATGCAGAACACGAGCAACGTTGCTGCTTTTTCGTACCAAGACACGTTCCACCAGCTCCTTTTCGGTATAACGTTTTGTTAACCTGCAAGTGTGGCTGGCGCGGGCCATGCGCAAGCATGGGCCGTGACAGACGCAATTGTCGGGTTCAACTATTTGTTAGACCCAGACGTTATGTCCACTTGAGGCAAAGTCCTCAATATGTCCCCAAGAGTATAGATGGACTCTCGCTTTTTTACGCTCAATGTTTTTAGCATGTCCTCAAAGGACGTGTTTTGCCCACAAGGGTCTATTGATGGCTTTGGAGTTTTTGTATTTGGCACACTCACAAACAACTTGGTTCCATTTGTAAGTGGTCCTGGGCCCAAAAATCGAATTACATTGGGCCAAGAAACTCCAAACTGGCCGGTTGTTTCATTGGGTGGCTGATAACTCATAGCAAGAAGAACTCGATCACCAGGAAAAACCCACTGACGACCTACGACAACCGTTGCTCCCCAACAAGAACCATCAAAAACAAACGTGTTTGGCAGCAGTATTGGCGCACCTTGAACGGGGTCACCCCACAGTACTTTTTCAATTTGAAATGCAAGAGTGCGCCTTGTCCCGGATTCACGAAAACCGAGAGTTCCGCCCCGTGTGTCCTCCCCTATAGCAACGGCAATTACCACAGATTGACCCGGCTTCATTTCTTCAAAGTCATCAAGGAAATTATAGCCAGGCTGAATGGTCGTTCCTTCGGATTGCCCGCATAAGACCATGACCAAGAGGGCCAAGAGGATTTCTCGATTTGAATTCCGCTTTGGCAAAAATTCTCCAATAGGTTTTCTGGGTCTAACGTTTTGTTAACCTGCAATTGTGGCTGGCGCGGTTTGTGCGCTAGCACAAAGTGTGACAGACGCAATTGTCGGGTTCAACTTTTTGTTAAACAAGGACCAGCACCGACGTTGCTTCTTTATTTTCGAAACTAACAGAAATCTACCGACCAA
>JADGDX010000118.1 GCA_016744675.1 Desulfuromusa sp.
GCTTGAGATAAAGGAACCCCGGCGGTATAGCTCATATTAAACCCACGTGAAAAACGCACGAGCGTTGAGCGCATGAGGATATCGCCAACAAGGGGAATTTTAAGTTTATAGCGATCCCACAAATACCGTCCCTTGATGCTTTTAAGTGCTTTTCTCAGGGCGAAAATCAGAATAACTGTCAGCCCGAGAAGAAGAGTCCAATAGCTTTGCATAAACGATGACAGCCCCATCAAAATTCGTGTCGCTAATGGTAACTCCGCTCCTGCACCGGCAAAGACCTTTTCAAATGCTGGGATAACAAAAAGACTGATAAATATAATCGCAAAGATAATCGCAGCCACAACAAAACTAGGATAACGCAATGCCGCCTTAACCCTATTGATGATCTCCTTCTCACGTTCAAAATAGGTCGATAGTTGCAGAAAGACTTTTTCGAGATTTCCAGTGGCCTCACCAACCTGAACCATGCGGCAAAGGAGGGGTGGAAAAACATCAGGTCGGCGACTAAAAGCACCGAACAGCTCCATCCCAGATTCAAGATCATCGACGACACCATCTAAAGCCTCACCCAAAGTTGGGTTCCTAGCGGTATCGACCAAGCCCCGAATGGCGCGGACCAAGGGGACGCCTGAGGCATTTAAGGTATACATCTGACGGCAAAACAAAATCAGATCATCGAGACCGACCTTGGCTTTACGTTTGAGACGAAAAACATCTTTGAAACTTTGTGATTTCTTTTCGTCCACTTCAGTGATACTGATCGGGGTTGAATGGCTGGCAATGAACTGACTAGCGAGGGCATCGGCGGAGAAAGCCTCTGCCTCTCCTTCCACCAAAACCCCTTGAGCATCCCTGATTTTATATTGATAAAATGGCATAAGCTATCCCATCATGCTCCAGCACTATCAGCGGAAGGATCAGAAAGCAATGCCTCCCCTGCCAAATCTTGGTCAAGAGCCCCCTCTTCCAACTGGCCAGAAATTCGCAGGACCTCTTCCATGCTCGTCACCCCTTCAATCGCTAATTGCAGTGCGCTATCGGCGAGACAAACATAGCTTGGTAAGGCCTGCGCTGTGGCAGCAAATCCGGCGCTATCACTGCGGCGTAAAGCATCAGCCAGAT
>JADGDX010000119.1 GCA_016744675.1 Desulfuromusa sp.
GGCAAATATAAGGTGGCAGGCTACAATCTAGTCCAAGATCCGGAAATTGACCTTGGTGCCATCCTCGACTATATCGCAGAAGATAGCCTTCCCTCAGCGCTCAAAGTTCAAGAGCGGTTTTTGGAGGTTTTCCGCCTGCTTGCAGACAATCCGGAAGCTGGTCACTTTCGTGAAGATTTGACATCGCGACCAGTTCGATTTTTTCCTGTTTTTTCATATATGGTGGTGTACTTGACCGATACGAACCCTGTTGAAATAGTCCGAATCCTTGGGGTTTCCCAGGACGCAGAGTCAATTTTGAATTAGGTTCATTTTGGGTGCCAATTGCTGGTTGGGAACATAACAAGAAGTTGAACCTGACAATTGCGTCTGTCACGCCTTATGCGCGGCGCATAAGCCGCGCCAGCCACACTTGCAGGTTAACAAAACGTTATGTGTGTTGAGTAAATAGAATTAAGAATTTTGAAATTTTGGCAGTACTGATTTTGGAGCAACTCAAAGTATTCGATTTCATCGCAGTAATTCCTTTTGCCGTAAAGACCTTGGTTTTCGTTGGTGAATAATAGATTTCTCTGGAGCACTATTGTTCCACCCAGATATTATGGAGTCGCCCTTGAATTGATCTGACCGAATTGGCCTTGAGGAAAATTGTTTGGTTCTGGTGTTTCACTGCTTTGATTTTGTGAATGCTTTTTGGAATACAATCGGTACTTTCCTGGTGGCTCAATTTTCGGGCTGTCAAAAATGTGAACTTCTGTTTTGTTCCGGAATCTGGCCTCGTTTTTCTGGCTCTGCTTTTGCCGGTTCCTGGCTAATAAAACGGAGCAACTGATTCAGTTGAGTGAGGCTTTGGAAATTCACTTTTAAACATCCGCCTGGCTGGGCAAAGGGTGGAATATTCTTTGGTTGGAGCCTATCGCGCTTCGTTTAACCAGGTGTTTGTTTCCGAAATTTGCCTCTGAATCGAAAACCGAGCCAGTATTTGGCCATCAAATGTTCGTTCACCAACTCTGCAGCCTTGATTTGGATAAATATTCTCAAAAACTTGGGCCAAGGGCGGCAAAATGCGGTAAGATGGAGGCCCTAAAGCTTCTGGATTTAGCTTTAAGAG
>JADGDX010000011.1 GCA_016744675.1 Desulfuromusa sp.
CCTCGGTAGCGTTACACTACACTCGCTTAGCAGGCGAGCACCATCGGCCTCTCGGTCACCTCTCCGCAATCAACGATTGTTCAATTTAAAATGGCGGATGGCCAGGGATTCGTCCACTTTGTCACCTGCATCACGCTGGTTCCTGCGTTGACTCCCCTGCACTCGCTGACGCGGACTTCCTGTCCGCTTTTCTGACATTAAGTCAGCGCTTGCTCCGCTTCGAATCCCGTCAAGGATTTTCTAATTTTAAAATGGCGGATGGCCAGGGATTCGAACCCCGGGAGAGTTGCCCCTCAATAGTTTTCAAGACTACCGCCTTAAGCCACTCGGCCAGCCATCCGTAATTATAAACATTTTACCGAAAAACTTTGGGACTGTAACGAAAAACGTTTGAGAATGCAAGTTAAACCTACTATTTTTAAAACTTTCTCTACGCGTTTGTTATCTGCTCCAAGCCACCCATATAAGGCTTCAATACCTCTGGAATCATAACGGAGCCATCTTCCTGTTGATAATTTTCCAGGACAGCGAGAAGGGTGCGACCAACAGCCAAGCCAGAACCGTTAAGAGTATGTACCAATTCAGGCTTTTTTGCCCCTTCACGGCGGAAGCGAATGGAAGCTCGGCGAGCCTGAAAATCACGAAAGCTGGAACACGAGGAAATTTCTCGATAGCATTCTTGTCCTGGCAACCAAACTTCAATATCAAAAGTTCGTGCTGCTGAAAAACCAATATCTCCCGTACACAAATCAACAACCCGATATGGCAAACCCAATAACTGTAAAACTTTCTCAGCATTTTGTAACAACGATTCAAGCTCAGTATCTGAATCTTCAGGGCGGGTAAACTTGACCATTTCAACTTTGTTGAATTGATGCTGCCGAATCAAACCACGGGTATCTTTTCCATGAGAACCGGCCTCTTTGCGAAAGCAAGGCGTGTAGGCGGCATAACAGAGGGGAAGATCTTTTTCAGCAAGAATTTCATTGCGATGAAGATTCGTCACAGGAACTTCGGCTGTTGGTATCAGAAATAAATCAACATCTTCAGTATGAAACAGGTCATCTTCAAACTTTGGCAACTGTCCTGTACCGGTCATTGAAGCACGGTTGACCAGAAAAGGGGGAAGCGTTTCAGTATAATTGTGCTCACTGGTATGGAGATCAAGCATGAAATTGATCAATGCCCGTTCAAGTCTAGCACCTGCTCCAAAATAGGCACAAAAGCGCGCCCCAGAGAGTTTACTGCCCCGCTCAAAATCAAGGATCCCCAGATCTTCCCCGATATCCCAGTGGGCCTTTGGCGGGAAATCAAGGACGGGTTTGTCGCCCCAAATTCGAATTTCAACATTATCATCTTCAGAAGCCCCAACAGGACTCATTTCATGCGGGATATTCGGCACCCCCATCAGCAGTTCATTGAGTTGATCCTCAACATCACGAAGCTTGTCATCCAAACCCTTGATCTGCGCGGAGACCTCTTTCATCCGAGCAATTTCACCCTGAACCTGGCTTTTATCCTTCGTTTTGCCAATCAATGCAGAAACTTTATTCTTTTCAGCTTTCAGAAGTTCCCCTTCGCTGAGGAGTTCACGTCGCCGCTGATCCAACACCTTAAAGTTGGACAGATCAACCTTTCCAGCGCGAGTTGCAATAGCTTTTTCTGCATCTAAAAAATTGTCCCGTAAGTATTTAATATCGAGCATAATTTACTCCTTTAAACAACGATAACTAATTCGGAGAAAGTTGATAGCATGCCTACCAAAAAGGGTCAAGAATTGAAGCTTTACAACTGATGATAGCGAGAGAGAGATGGTTGGTAGCTGCAAGGCACAACACAGATTTTACCGCAGGCGTAGCGATAGCTACGTCGAGGACGGAAATCAGGGTTGTAACGCCGCAGATGCCGTGCAGCTCTCACTCGATCATTCACTTCCACCATTGACCCACCATTCGTGGTCATCATCAAACCACCACTTTGAAGAATCAGTTTCCCAAATTGTCTCGGCCAGTTGCTTGGCTATTTCCGTTTTTAAACGCAACCGTGAAAAAGGATACCACTCATCGGCATTACGATTTCCAAGATCCTTATGTTCTTTCAAAGACAGAACCATCTCCAGTTGGTCGGCATCATGCGCAAGCTGTGCTTCTAGAGTCTTTTTCGCGTTAAATTCCTTCAGAGTACACCGATAGTCATCGCCAAAGGGTAACTGCCTTGCCAGATCTTCGACTGCTTTTTCTTCATCGACTTGAACGTATTTTTTATTGACGTAATTTTGATCGCCAATCCGCGCCTCGGGGACATCGTGAAACAGACATAACTGGATCACGCGACCAACATCTGCCGTAGCATCCATCTGTGCCAAAGTATAACCGATCATCGCAGTGCGAAAGCTATGCTCGGCCACCGATTCGGCTCCAGAACCAAGAAATTGAAATCCGGTGCGCGGGGTCCGCTTAAGCATCCCAATTTCAAACAAAAAGTTAGCGAGGTTTTTCATTTACATTCTTCTCCAAAAAATCTTTCTATCCATGCCAGACAAAAACAACCCCAAGCAATATCAGCCCGCTGGACAGCAGACGGATCCGCCCAAAAGGTTCACCCAAAAACAACAACCCAATCAAAACCCCAATCAACAAACTCACTTGCCTCACAGGGACAGCGTAACTCACTGGGGATAATTGCAATCCAAAGCGAAAAGAAAGAAATGATGCCAACATAACTGGCCCCGACCACAGAATCAACGTGCGGTTTTGGCGCCATTCTTCCATAATTCGTCCCCGATAATTCGGGCGCAACAGGTTTATTGACATAAAGCTGAGCATAAAGAAAACAAGAATATAGGTAAAATGATAAGCCGAATATTGATCAACACCCGTCTTATCAATAATAGCGCCGATAGAGTAAATGAAACCGGCCAATAAAGCCGCCTGCACAGAGCTATTTCTCAACTGAGTAAAGGGGCGTAACAGTTCGCTTGCCGAAATCTGTCGCAACTGAATACAATAGGCTCCAGCAATGATCAGTAATATTCCGACGACACCGGGCAAAGTAATACTTTCCCCAAGAAACAGGACTCCCCAGATAGGCACATACAGCATCGCTGTCTGCGCCAGAGGATATGTCATTGACAAATCCCCTTCGCGGTAAGCAACACCGGTGAACCAGTGATACAGAACAAAACAAACGGCTGCTGCAGCTGCGAGCAATAAAGAACGCAAAGAAAGATCGGGCAATTCGTTCCCTGAGCCAAAAACAAAAAGGCTCATCAAGCTCCAGGAGCAGATAAACATCCACCAGATAAAAACAGTTTTATCACGACTCTTTTTTACCAGAAGGTTCCATAGTGCGTGCATCAGTGCAGAAAAAACAATCAACAATAAAGCAAGGGTTTCCATGGCCGGCATCATAGCTGATGGGCATGGGGAAAGAAAGGTGCTTTACAGTTCTCGGCAGAGCGTTATTATTAAGGGCAACATCAATTCACAATTAGAAAAGGATCTCCTATATGGAAAACTATCGGATTGAACAAGATTCTCTTGGAAATATGCAAGTCCCTAAGGATGCTCTTTATGGCGCCCAGACGGCAAGAGCAGTTGACAACTTCCCAATTTCGGGAATTCCACTCCCACAGTCGATGTTAAGAGCCCTCGGCCTGATCAAGAAACATGCTGCACAGGCCAATCAAAACCTTGACCTTCTTCCTGCCGAGATCGCTGAAGTCATCAGTCAAGCAGCGACAGAGGTGATTGAAGGAAAATTCGATAAACAATTCCCTGTCGATATTTTCCAGACAGGGTCAGGAACGAGCAGCAACATGAACGCCAACGAAGTGATTGCTCATCGTGCGATGCGGCTTCTCGGTCAGCCACTCGATAGCAAATCGATTCATCCCAATGATCATGTCAACATGGGGCAATCGAGTAATGATGTTTTTCCCAGCACAATTCATATTGCCTGTGCCGAGCAATTACATCAGAAACTCCTCCCTGCATTGGAGCAGTTACTTCAGCAACTTGACAATAAAACCGATCAGTTCAAGGATATTCTGAAGATTGGTCGCACCCATCTACAAGACGCCACACCGATAAAATTTGGCCAGGTGTTTTCCGGTTACGCAAGGCAGGTAGAAGTTGCTCACGAACAAGTTGCCAATAATGCGAATGGACTTTTTGAACTCGCGTTGGGCGGAACAGCTGTTGGAACCGGGATCAACACCCATCCCGACTTTGCTGCCCAAACAATAGCAGCTATCGCCAACGAAACAGACCTCCCTTTCCGAGAAGCAAAGAATCACTTTCAGGCTCAAGGGGCAAAGGATGGCCTCATCTCCGTCAGCGGCAGCCTGAAATGTTGTGCTGTCAGCCTGTTTAAAATAGCCAATGATATCCGTTTTCTCGGCAGTGGCCCACGCTGTGGAATTGGCGAACTCGTTATCCCCGCCGTACAACCGGGGAGCTCCATCATGCCGGGAAAAATCAATCCCGTCATGGCTGAATCTCTGATGCAGGTCTGCGCTCAGGTCATTGGCAACGACGCAACTGTCTCTCTTTGTGGTTTGTCGGGTAACTTTGAGCTCAATGTCATGATGCCGGTCATGGCCTACAACATTTTGCAGAGTATTGAACTTCTCAGTAACGGGATTAAAGCTTTTGACGAAAAGTGTTTAGCCGAACTTCAAGCCGACGAAAAACGCTGTACTGATTTGCTAGAGCAAAGCCTAGCACTCGTGACTGCCTTGGTTCCGGAAATTGGCTACGACCGTGCTGCCGATTTGGCCAAACAAGCTCATAAAACAGGGAAGACATTACGGGAATTGGCATTGGAAGATGGTGTTGCTGCAGAAGTTTTGGACAGACTTCTCGATCCGGCTTCGATGACGGAGCCAAAAAGTTAAAACAAAAAACCGGGGTAGAATAAAACTCTGTCCCGGTATTTTATATGCAGAGTTGATTAACAATCAGAATGAATAGCCCAAGGTTAAATAGTAGCGATGCTGCTGACTTGAGATTTCATGATCAATACTGTGGTCATAAATTCCATTGACGTAAGTTTTACTTCGCCCTTCTGATTCTATCTTCATTGTTTCAAGTTCAGCCTTAACAAACCAACTCTTATTCAAATTATAGCGCGCATACAAATAAGCCATCAAAGCATCTCCGTTCCAGTCATGATCCGCAGGGCTAACCATGTCTCTGAGCAGATGCTGATCTTCTTCTTTAAAATCAACCAGCGGCGCGTAAGCAACTGCCAGCTCCATAACAAACTTGTCTGAGCTTGACATTTTCATCCCCAATTCCAAATAGGGGATTTGATATTCAACCTCATATGTGGCCACAAGTCCCTCAACGGTATCGTGTGATACTGTGGGAGCCGACGGGTACCATTGATCCAGATCAGAAATATCAAAATCAAACTTTTGGTATTTGTAACCAAGCCCAACCGTATAAAAAAATTTCAGCTCCGAATTAGCATTATTAGAATTGAGGGAATTTTCACCGTAATAGCCTTGGTACAATTGATAAGTCAGTTTCCCTTCGAAAGCATACATGTCCATCTCGGTATCACTCTCGGAATAAATATCCAACTGATCAGTCGGAGAAGCGTCCCAGACGCCCCAATCAGAATCCTCCATTTTGCCGCTATCATCGGTTAAATTGGTCTCTGCTCTTAACATCAAGGCCCACTTGTTGGCAAAATCAGCATCAAGTTGCCCTTTGAGCA
This sequence comes from Desulfuromusa sp., assembly GCA_016744675.1. GTDB lineage: Bacteria > Desulfobacterota > Desulfuromonadia > Desulfuromonadales > Geopsychrobacteraceae > Desulfuromusa. Next base: position 5,725 of record JADGDX010000011.1, read on the forward strand.
CATATGAATCAAGAGGAAAATCGAGTTCACTCAGAGGGAAATGCAAGTTATAAACAGAGTCATCAGCCAGAACTACACGGTTACCAATTTGATATTGAGTTTTCCCAGCCAAATAGCCACCACTGACAGAAACATCGACACCTGCCAAAACTAGACCTGTTGGCAAAAGAAAAAAACTGCAGATAAGAATAAATAGGTATTTAAGATACATTGCCCCCCCCCTTCAATGAAATACTAAGTGTTTGATACGAATACATCGAACCCTACTCACAGGCATGAACCATGTCAAGCCACTTGGCAGTAAAACCGAAACAACCAGAACTTTAGCTCCGAGAATCACCGCGACACTATAGTGAATAAACCCTGGGAGCAGATCTGTTTATTTTAAGTCATATCTCAATTCAGGGTCTGTAAAATTCCCGCGCCGAGAACCTTACGCTGCCAAATTTTCAGCATGTCAATTCCCTCCAGATCAGTTTCACACGTAGGCTGCTGGCGTGCTAATTCTTCTAACATCATATTGTTGATCAGCACTCCCGGATCGATCTCAAGTTCTGCTGCAACCTTCTTGCGCCAATCCTTCAATCGGCTGACCCGTTTTTCTATCTGTGGATCTTTTGCTCGCCGTTCGCCGCGAGGATACGTTGGAAGTTCAGCGTCTGACAACTCATGAGCGGCCTGAATGGCCGGCATCATTCTCTTTCCATAGCGATCAAGCAAGCGAGCTGAAATTCCCGAAACATCACTGATTTTTTCGGGCATCTGTCGGGCTAACTCAAGAAGATCTTTATTGCCAAAAACTTTATACAACGGGCAATCGCGGCGTTGAGCTTCACTATCACGCCACTGCAACAAATTTTCTAACCCCGCCAACTGACGGCGATCGAGAGTACCTGCCCCTTTAAAACGCAGAAACTGAGGGCCTTGACGAACAGCAAAGCGAACTTTCTCCATCAGGGAAAATTCTTCCTGAACCCATTCAAGACGACCCTTTTCTATCAGTTGCGCCTCAAGATTTTCAACCAACCCATGCAGGTAGCTCGTATCTTCTGCAGCATAACGAATCATCGCTTCCGGAAGTGGCCGTTTTGACCAATCAGCACGTTGGTATTGCTTATCCAGTTCAACTGAGAAATATTTACGTAAAACATCTGCCAGCCCAAAACGCTCTTCCCCAAGGAACTGACTTGATATCATCGTATCGAACAAACCATTTATTTCGATATCAAAATCACGAGCCAGGCAGCGAATATCATAATCTGCAGCATGAAAGATCTTACGAACCTCACGATTTGACAATATCGGCCGCAACGCCTTCAAATCAGCTCCCGCGAGGGGGTCAATTAAAACCGTTGTGTCGGGGGTCGAGAACTGCAGAAGGCAGACTTTTTCCTGATAATTATGCATTGAGTCTGCTTCCAAATCGACTGCGATAACCGGGTAACGATTTAACTCGGCAGCAAACTCAACAACTTCATCGGTCTTGGTCAAAATCGGGGGTAAAGACATTCAAACTCCGCTCTTTTTGAAACTTAGCAAGAACCTTTTTATGGGCTCCGTGCAAAGCAATATTTTGTAACTCATCCAGAGAAAACCAAACGTTTTCCTCTTCGGATATCAAGAATAAGTTTTCAATTTGTTTATAATATATCTCTGATTTCAGACGAAAATGGCTATAAACATGCTGAATACAGCCAACATATTTGCCACTTCCCTCGAGGTTCAAATGACCGAGCAACTGCCGTGATTTCTGTTCAGAATCATCCTCTGCAGAGATGCTAATGGTTGGAAATTCCCAAAGCCCACCTAAAAAACCATCCACATTGCGACGCCTCACCAGATAACGATCGCCATGATCAATCATCAAAGCCACATCATAGCGGGTTGGAGTTTGCTTTGCCACTTGCTTTAATGGCAGTTCTTTCTCTAATCCCAATGCGTTAGCTTGACAAAGTTCAACCAGCGGGCATTCATCACAGAGCGGCTTACGTGGGAGACAAACCATCGCTCCCAAATCCATAATTGCTTGGGTAAAATCATGGACATTTTCAACCGGAGTGATCTTTTCAGACCAGCACCACAGTTGCTTTTCCGCCTTAGCTGACCGAGGAGGTTCCTGCAGAGCAAAAAGGCGACAAAGCACCCGCCGCACATTGCCATCCAGAATGGGAGCATGTCGATCAAAAGCTAGAGCAGACACAGCTCCTGCTGTCGAACGCCCCACTCCGGGAAGTTGCTGCAAAGCCTCTGCATCCTCGGGAAAAACACCGTCGAACTGTTCCACAACCATCTTCGCTGCAGCGTATAGATTTCTAGCCCGAGAGTAGTAACCCAATCCGGCCCAGAGATCGATCACATCTTCTAAAGGTGCAGCGGCTAAACTTTCAACGGTTGGAAATCGTACTAAAAAACGTTTGTAATAAGCACTGACTGCGGCCACGGTTGTCTGCTGTAACATCACTTCCGACAACCAGATTTTGTAAGGATCACGGGTCTTCCGCCAAGGGAGATCGCGGCCGGAGCAGCCGTACCAATCAAGCAGCAACGAAGAGAAGATAGAGGAATCTGTTTGCAAATCGTTCATTTTATCCATGTAGGGGCATGCCCCTGTGCCTGCCCAGGGCGGCCACAGGGGGCCGCCCCTACAAAATCAACTGGTTTCGATGATTGCTGTCAGGGCTTGTTCCATCTCTTCGCGGCTACCAATGGAAATCCGTACTCCATGTTTTAACAATGGATCAGAAAAATATCGCACCAGAATTTTGTGATCAAACAGTCCATCGTAAACACGCTTGCCACACCGGTCACCGGGCTCGGCAAAAATATAGTTGGTGAGCGACGGCTCAACCCGATACCCAATCTTTCTTAGCTCTGCACTGAACCAGTCACGCGTTTCACAAATTCGGGACACCGTTGATTGTAAATATTCTTGGTCCTGAAGTGCAGCTGTCGCCGCGACTAATGCTAAGCGGTCAAGGTGATAATGGTCACGTATTTTATCGAGAGCCGCAATCACCTCAGGGCGCGCAACGGCAAGCCCCAAGCGCATTCCAGCAAGGGAATAACTTTTTGAAAAAGTTCGTGTCACAACGACATTTTCATATTGTTTCACCAGCTCCATTGCGGACACAGTGGTGAAATCAATATAAGCTTCATCAACCACCAAAATCCCAGCACAACGCCCAGCCAATTCTGCAATATAATCATTGTCAAAACCAAAACCAAACGGTGCGTTCGGGCTCGTGAGAAAGAAAATTTTCCCTTCATAACAATTTGGAAAATCAGCTATCAGACAATCATCTGTCAACCCAAAAGTACGTATTTTTGCCCCTTGAATATCGGCCAACGTTGCATAATATGAATATGAGGGGTGAACATAGGCAACCCCTTCGCCTTCTCCGGCAAAAGCGCGAATCAGATTATTGAGCAATTCGTCTGACCCATTCGCCATAATCACCCAAGAAGGATCAACACCATACAGTTCTGCAGCAACACGCCTTGCCTCTTTACTTCCTGCATCAGGGTACTTGCGTAGGTTTTCCCCGCCACGAGACATTTCAGCGATAATCGCCTCTGCCACTTTCGGTGATGGAGGATAAGGGTTTTCGTTAGTGTTCAGCTTGATCCAACCTTCACCCTCAGGTTGAAACCCGGGAACATAACCAGCCATCTCGGCAATATTTTTACGTAATGGCAACATATTCATTTTCCTTTTTCAAATACCCCCTCACAGTTCCACTATCTATCCTTTCTCCCTTGGGGAGAAAGTGGCCGACAGGCCGGATATGGGGGCTATTCGCCTTTCAGTTTAATAATCTTCCAAAATCTCATATTCCGTCGTTCGCTGTGCCGGGACAAACCCTGCACCACGAACCAGTTCAACAATATCATCTTGCGTCATTCTGAAAGAACAGCCCGCAGCCGCGACAACATTCTCTTCAAGCATTGTCCCGCCTAAGTCATTGCCACCAAACGAGAGGGCGACCTGGGCCATGCGTGCCCCTTGCGTCACCCAACTGGCCTGAATATTTTCAATATTGTCGAGCACAATCCGCGAGACAGCCAAGACCTTAAGGTACTCGATCCCACTCGCCGACTCTCCACCAAGTTCAGTATTGTCGGGCTGAAACGACCATGGGATAAACGCTGTAAAACCACCTGTTCGATCTTGTATTTCACGAATTCTAAACAGATGCTCTATGATCTCATCGGGCTGTTCGGTGCTACCAAACATCATCGTTGCAGTTGTTCGCATTCCAAGGCGGTGTGCTTCCTCCATCACCCAAGCCCATTTTTTCCAACCAATCTTGTTCGGAGATATTTCCTGACGAACTCGATCGACCAGAATTTCAGCACCACCACCCGGGACGGAAGCCAAACCGGAGGCCTGTAAGCGCTGCAAACACTCTTCCATCGTCAAATCAGAAAGCTTTGCGATATGGATCACTTCTGCTGGCGAGAGGGAATGAATCTGAACTTGTGGGAAACGTTCTCTGAGCTGCCGAAAGAGATTTTCAAACCAGTCAATATCCAGGGTCGGGTGCAGCCCTCCCTGCATTAACAATTGAGTTCCTCCGTTATCGACCAGCTCTTGTACTTTGGCAAAGATCGTCTCAAGATCGAGCAGGTAGGCATCATCTGCATCAGCAGAGCGGTAGAATGCACAGAATTTACACTGCGATTCGCAAACATTACTGTAATTTACATTGCGATCAACAACAAAAGTCACCCGATTTTCAGGATGCTTCTTCCGCCGAATTTCGTCAGCTAATTTGCCGACCTGAAGCAGCTCAGCTTCAGTCAACAACCAGAGTGCGTCTTCACGATCAAGCGGCTGCCCTGTTTCTATTTTTCCTTGTATCTCAGAAATCATCTCTCAATAAACTTTCAATTCTTGATAAAGCGTATCTCGCTCCACCGGAGTTTTTCCTGCCTTGCGAATCAGGTTGATAATCCGATCTTTGCCAATCTCTTGTGGCGAATCAGCTCCAGCATCATGACCAATCTGTTCTTCGATCACAGTCCCATCCAGATCATTGACACCAAAGCAAAGTGCTGTCTGAGCAATTTTCATCCCCAGCATCACCCAATAGGCTTTGATGTGCTGGAAATTATCCAGATAAATTCGGCTGATCGCAAGGGCTTTGAGAGCATCGACACCACCAACCCCTTTGGCTCCAGGGACTCTGGTGTTATCCGGCTGAAAAGCAAGAGGGATAAAACTCTGGAAGCCCCCGGTACGATCCTGCAATTCGCGCAGGCGACGCATATGATCCACCCGGTCAGAATAATTTTCCAGATGACCAAACAGCATAGTAGCGTTACTTTTTAACCCAGCGTGGTGAACCTGTTCGATAATTTCCAGCCAACGCTCCCCCGATATTTTTTCAGGACAAATTTTATCCCGCACCTCTTTGTTCAGAATTTCAGCCCCACCGCCAGGCATTGAGCCAAGTCCCGCTTCCTGTAATGCGTGGATCACCTCAAGTGTCGATGTCTTGCTGATTTTGGAAAAGTAATCAATCTCTACCGCGGTGAACGCCTTTACATGGAGTTGTGGTGAAACCGTCTTAATCGTACGGACCATATCAAGGTAAAACTCAAACGGAAGACGTGGGTGTAATCCCCCAACAGAATGGATTTCTGTTGCTCCGGCAGCAACGGCCTCTTGTGCTTTTTTTCGAATTCCATCAAGAGCCAGTGTGTAGCCATCATCCTCCCCTTCTAGCTTGGAAAAAGCGCAGAAGGTACACTGATTTACGCAAACATTGGTGTAATTAATATGCCGATTAACATTGAAGTAAACGCGACCACCATTTTTCTTCCGATTCGCTTCCGCCGCCAGCTCACCAATCGCCAGCAGGTCGTTCGATTCAAACAACGCCATCGCTTCGGCATCGGTGACGCGTTGTTTTTTACTGACTTTATCTGTCAGTGTTTCAAATAAGTTTTTCATATCGTCACATCTGTAGAGGCAACCCCCTGTGGTTGCCTGTCTTCATTTATGGGCAAGGGCAGGTACAGGGACCGAATTCTAGTGTTTTCTATTTATCACCCCAACGCTTGAACAACTGATGCTCGACGCCAAGGTTATCCAATATTTTTCCAACGACAAAATCAACCAGATCGGCCACAGTTTCTGGCTGCTGATAAAACCCAGGCATCGCCGGTAAAATGTCTGCTCCAGCTTTAGACAAGCGCAGCAGATTCTCCAAATGAATCTGATTAAACGGAGTTTCACGCGGAACCAATAACAATTTCCTGTTCTCTTTCAACGCAACATCGGCAACCCGCTCTAATAAGTTATCCGATAACCCTGCAGCAATTCGCCCTACCGTTCCCATGGAACAGGGGCAAATAACCACAGCATCTGGTGCACTCGATCCACTGGCAACAGGAACGAAAAAATCATCTATCCCATAATGGGATAAGTTATGTTCTGTGCTGAAATAATCCTTGAGTTGCTGTAAACATTCTTGTGGCTTTTCTGATGCTTCCAATTTTGCTTCAAAAGCCATCACTTGCCGTCCTGCATTGGTCAACAAAACTGTCACCTTCATTTGCGCACGTAACAATTCCTCAACCAGACGCAACCCATAAATAGACCCGGAAGCTCCGGTGATGCCGACAACAATATGATCCATAACGACCTATTTTCCTTACTACAAAGGACTGTATTTCAGTGGCTAAGCTAACGCATCAATCAGGGTAAATACAAAAATAGTCACGCTGATATAACCATTCATATTAAAGAAAGCCGCATCCAGCTTTGACAGATCGTCAGGCTTAACCAGCAGGTGTTCATAGCCTAGTAATCCCGCGACCACCACAACTCCGGCAACATAAATCCAGCCCAGTCCACTCCCCGGCAAGACCAGAAGCAGAAAAACCAGCATTAACCCGTGAAAAATTCGCACCAGAAGGAAGGATTTTTCTTTTCCAAGTTTCGATGGGACGGAATGCAATCCATGCTCAACATCGTAATCATAATCTTGCAGAGCATAGAAAATATCGAACCCCGAAACCCAGAATAAAACGGCAATGCCCAAAGAGATAACGGGCCAACCCAGATCACCACGCAGAGCAACCCAAGCACCAATAGGCGCGGCGGCTAAACACAGGCCAAGGACAACATGAGCAAGATGAGTGAAGCGTTTGCAATAAGCATAAAGGACAAAGAATGCAACAACAATGGGTGCTAATTTTAAACATAAAGGGTTCAGCATCCAGGCAGAAAAAAAGAAAATAATCAGGGCAACCAAAATAAAAGCACTGGCTTCAATAACTGAAATCTGTCCAGCAGGGATATGGCGATCTGCGGTGCGCGGATTACCGGCATCAATCTTGGCATCAATCAAGCGGTTCAAACCCATCGCAGCAGTTCTTGCACCAACCATTGCAACACAAATCCAGAAAACCTGACCTGCCCCCGGAGCCTTCCCACTAGCCAGCGCAGCCAGCACCACCCCCATCAAAGCAAAGGGGAAAGCAAATATCGTGTGAGAGAATTTAATCATCTCCAACAGGGCTTTTATTTTATCAAAAACTTGTACTTTATCCATGCGAGCAGCGTCCCTTTTCAGCTTCAATTGACGAAGCGGACAATTTACACCCTGACAAGTCACGGAACAAGGCCTTTCAACCATTTGTTTCCAGCAAGAGCTCTGTTATGATCCCTTCATGCCCGAACTATTCACCGAATATGGACTTATATCACTTTTTCTTGTCAGTTTCTGCGCATCAACCCTGTTGCCTCTCGGTTCTGAATGGTTACTGGTTGTCTTGCTCCTACAAGGAAGTCACCCTGCCTCAACCGTCGCAATCGCAACGCTAGGGAATTCTCTGGGGTCGGGCAGTACCTATTTCATTGGCAACTATGGCAGTGATTGGGTGGTGAACAAACTTCTTAGAACTGATAAAAAGCACCAACAAAGAGCCGAATCGTGGTTTAACCGCTATGGAAGTTGGACTCTCTTGCTGGCTTGGCTCCCAGTTATCGGAGACCCTCTCTGTTTTGTCAGCGGAATGCTTAAAACTCCCCTGCTTCGCTTCTCCGTACTCGTGATAGCTGGCAAAGGGCTGCGCTACTCTGTTCTTGCTCTGTTAACATTGCAAGGCATAGAAAAACTCGGCTAAAATATTTTTTGTGAGATATAACATGCTTTATACCCCTGCATTTGCGGCTCTTTTTCTAGCAAATTTACTTATGGTTGCCAGTTTTTCTTCCTTTTTTCTTTTCCCTCTGTTTATTACTGAACATGGGGGAACGCATCAGGATATCGGGATCATTATGGGTGCTTTTGCCCTCGCGTCAGCACTTTCGCGCCCTTGGATTTCAGAAATGATCGACCGGATTGGTCGCAAACGCAGCTTTACTGTGGGTTGTGTTATTATGACAACCCTACCTCTGACCTATCTGCCATTGCATGGTCCACTTTCTGAGTATTACGTTGCCCTGCTTTTGATTCGGATTATTCATGGAATTGGCTTGGCTATCTGCTTTACCTCAATCTTCACCTTCATTGTCGATATCATTCCTGTCGGACGCCTCAATGAAGGAATCGGCATGTTTGGCACCTCTGGCTTAATCGGAATGGCAATCGGTCCCATGGTCTCTGAACCTATTTTGCAGAACTTTGGCTTTTCCCCTTTTTTCTTGCTCACGGCAGGCTTTGCTGCAACAGCACTATTACTGCAAATGCCCGTCAAAGACTTGCACCACCAGCAGCCATCAACACTTCAAAAGCTCCCCTCTTTTTTCTCCCTGCTTAAGAAACGAAAACAGCTCATCTGTGGAGGACTGGCGCTGTTATTTGGCTTCGGGCTAGCTGCAACGGGAAACTTCATAGCCCCATTTGCCCAAGAACGAGGGCTCAGCTACATATCACTTTATTATGTCGCTTATTCATGTGCAGCCATCGGAGTCCGTTTTTTTGCCGGAAAACTGGCCGATCGAATTGGAGAAAACCAGATCATCCCCTGGGGCCTTTTATTAGCGGCGGGAGGCTTACTTCTGGTTCCGTTGGTTTATGGCAACCTGCTGTTACTAGTTGTTGGTTTCATCTTTGGAATTGGTCATGGCCTGCTGTTCCCCGCACTCAATGCTATGGCTGTACGCGATGAACCCTATGCGATCCGCGGCAAAGTCATCGGGATTTTTACTGGCGGCATTGATACCGGGGTTTTCTGTGGGGCTTTCATTCTGGGAATGATCGGTGAGAGCACAGGCTTCACAGCCTTGTTTCTTTGTGCCGGAGGAATTCTCCTGAGCGGGCTCTATGTGTTTCGTTTAAGACCTATCTAAATTGTACAGCTAAAAAGTGACCAACCTCAAAGAAACTTCCTCTGAACTTGAAACTAATCCTTCATCAATTGCTGCATCATCATATCAGCCAAGCCGATGCCGCCTTGCTGAGCCGTGATTTTAGCTGCCTCCAAGTCTTGCATTTGAGCATAAATATCATCAGCATTGCCACGCTGAATCAATCCGTCATCAGGAATCGTTTTTCGCATCTCTTTAAACATCTGCTGAATAAATATCGCCTCAAATTGCTGTGCTGACTCTCTCAACTTATCAGCATTCTGCCCTTTGTGAGGCTTGGATGGCGCTGGTGTTGCCTGACTGAGAAGCGCGGAAGAATCAATTCTAGGATCCATTATAAAACCACCAGATCAGCATAGAGTGCCCCAGAAGCTTTAATCGACTGGAAAATCGCAATCAAATCACGGGGTGTCGCCCCAATTGCATTTAAGGCAGATGCAACCTCGCCGATACTGACACCTTGCTCCAGCACAACCAGATTTCCGGCTTCTTCAACGATACCAATATCAGTTTCCGGAGTCACAACAGTCTCCCCTTCGGAAAAAGCCCTTGGCTGCGACACATTGCTCTGTTCGCTGATAATCAAGTTTAAATTACCGTGAGAGACAGCAACGGTAGAAATCCTAACCCCTTCTCCCATAACAATCGTCCCGGTCTTTTCGTTGACAACAATTCTGGCCACAGTATCGGGGATCACTGTTAAATGTTCGAGTTCAGCAACAAATTCCACGACACGACCCCGATAATCTTCGGGAATGGCAACCTGCATCTGTCCGGCATCAAGAGGATGGGCCGGATTGCCACCAAAGTGTTGGTTAACGGCTTCACTCATCCGCGACACGGTCGTAAAGTCAGAATCTTTCAAGCGATAGTTTAATTCAGACTCTTCACCAAAAACAAAAGGAACCTCTCGTTCAACTAACGCTCCATCCGGGACTCTAGCAGAGGTCGGATGATTTTTTTGTACTTTGGCTGCCTCACCTCCAAATGCGAGAGAACCAACAACTAACGCCCCCTGAGCAACCGCATAGTGCTTTCCATCTGCAGCCTTTAAGGGGGTCATCAGCAAGGTTCCACCTGCAAGGTTTGCGGCATCACCAACCGAAGCGACCGAAACATCAATCGTGTTTCCTGCCCGGGAAAAAGGAGGAAGATCTGCTGTGACAACAACGGCAGCAACATTAGCTACCTTAACCGTATCAGGATTGACCGTTACACCGAGTCGCTCCATCATGCTCACCAAGGATTGAATGGTGAACTGCGTACTAGAACTATCTCCGGTCCCGTTAAGACCGACCACCAGACCATAACCAATCAATTGATTGGAGCGCACCCCTTCTAACTTAGCCAGCTCTTTAATTCGGGAGGCTTCTGCTGTCGAAAGCAGCACAACGCCCCAGAGAATCAGCAGTGCGATGATAGTTTTATAGGTCAAATTTTTCATATTGGTACTCCTGTATTCGCTCTTCGGCACAACCAAATTTACTCGGCTAATCATGAGTGTTCAAAGACAAGACACTCGAACCGCTGACCGACATTTTCATCAGCCATTATCATAACTAGAATGGCCAGACTTGGTCTAGCGCCCTTACCAGCCAGCCCTGCTGTTGCTTGTCGCTTATGATTCCTTCACCGATATAAGCTATCCGGGCATTGAGAATATTTTTTGAATCAACAAGGTTCCGTGGGGAGACATCTGCAGCGCGCACAATCCCACTGAGCTTAACGATCTGCATCTCATTGTTCACCGTCACAGTTTTATTACCTTCAAGTTTCAAATTCCCATTGGGCATAACTTCGACCACTTGTGTCGTTAATGTCGCAACTAGATTCTCCTTACGTGCTGTCTTGCCCCCGCCTTCAAAATCGTTTGTTGTTGTTGCATTCACGAGAGCGGTTGGGTCAATAGCACTATTGCCAATTTGACTGATATACTTTTCAAGCCCAAAGACATTCGTTATCCCGGCGGACATACTACTTGTGCGATCGGTCTCAGTTGTTGCTTCCTTGCTTGCACTTGCATTTTCAACAATCACGACCGTAATAATGTCACCAACAGTACGTCCCTTCATGTCGACAAACATGCCACCACGACTTTCTGTCCACAAAGAACCCGCGGTCTGTGGTGGTGCAGGTTCAGTAACGATAGGAGCGACAGGCTCAACATCATTTAAATCAACGCGTGATGCTGGACCGGCACAAGCCCCCAGCAATAAAATTGTCAACATCAGTAAAAACGTATTTTTCACCATATCAAAACTCCACTTTCACCAACCCGGGGGCAACCACCTGGCAAAGAACAACTTTACGAGAATTACTGTTCATCACCTGAATGGCCTCACCGGCTCGCCCATCTTGTTTAGCTTCACCAGCTGCTGTCAGCATCAACCCTGAACCACGGGCCTCAATAACCACTCGCTCACCACGTTTGATAACCGGAGGAAATTCAACCTGCTGCCTTTGCAAAGGCTCGCCTAATCGTACTGAACGCTTGAGCCGTTTTCCAACAACATCATTAACAGAAAAAATTGGGGCCTTTAAACGGCTGACATCCTGATAACGCAATTCGACATTGCTTTCACCAAGAATCGTTCCGCGCCGTAGTGTTTCTGCAATAACAACGACATCTGCCAAAGCTTCCAAGACAACCCGTACCGATTGATTCTTGACAATTTCTCCATCAACGCGCGTCATTAATGTCATCCGTCGACTTCCAATGACACTAGGCTTAGCGGGAATAATCTGGTGAGTAATTTGCCCTTCAGGAACCCGATAAGAGTCAGGGAGAGTCATCGATTTGTAACGAAGGTCAATATGTGGCATCTGCATTGAATACTCAGTCAGAAAATCATTTAAGACCTGCTCCATTTCCTGCCGCTCAATCAGTTGAGAGGCCTGGGCAGAAGAAGCTTCTGTCTCGCCACAAACTATGATCGGAGTTGAAAAAACCAGAAATAAACAGAGCAAATATTTCATTGTTTTATCCTTTAACGAACCAACTGGCTGGTCATCTGTAACATTTCATCGGCTGTTTTGATCGCCTTGGAATTCACTTCGTAGGCGCGCTGTCCAGCAATCATATTAACCATCTCTTCCATAATATTTACGTTTGATCCTTCCAGAAACCCCTGTGATAACGTTCCAAACCCTTCTTCTCCGGGAGTTCCCGACGAAGGAGCGCCGGTTGTCGGTGTTTCTGCATAAAGGTTACGCCCCAAACTGCTTAAGCCTGAAGGGTTTCCAAAACGAAACAGCTCCATCGTCCCCACCTGAGTCGAGGCACTTTCGCCATCGAGAAGAACATCAACCGTTCCACCGCTGCCAATCGTGATCGAGGTCGACCCTTCTGGAATAACAATTTCTGGAAGAATCGGATAACCATCGGAAGTCACCAAACGCCCGGTACTGTCCTTCTTCAACGCACCAGAGCGGGTATAAGCCTCACTGCCATCGGGCAGGTTGACCTGAAAAAAACCTTGCCCTTCAATGGCAACATCAAGCTCATTGTCGGTCTGCTGGAAATCACCTGAGGTGAATACTTTTTGTACCGCAGCAACGCGAGATCCAAGACCAACCTGAACACCCGTTGGAACCTCTCCACCATCAACTCCAGTTCCTGCGGCACGACTGGTCTGATAAAGAATATCCTGAAAATCGGCACGACTTTTTTTAAAGCCGGAACTATTGACGTTGGCCAGATTATTGGCAATCACGTCCATATTGACCTGTTGTGATTGCATTCCAGTTGATGCCGTCCATAGTGCTCTGATCATATCTAACTCCTTCTACACTGGCGTGTCTTACGCCTTTAAATACTCTATTGAACCAGGCCAATTTCAGCAGCCTTGCTGCCCATATCGCTATATATTTTTAATGCTTTCTGAGTTGATTCAAATGCGCGGAGATTTGAGGTCATCCGCACCATCTCTTTCATCATGTCGATATTGGATGCTTCAAGATTTTTCTGTACAATCTGTGGATCGGGGTGCTGCTCTGGCTGGATATCACCCGAAGGCCTAAACATTTCACCACCAATTCGTTGCAAAACAGAGGTGTCGGCAAACTGAAATAATCCAACCTGTCCGACTTTTTCCTGCCCCGCCCATATCGAACCATCAGCTCCGATATCAACATCTGAATGTGGCAAAACAATCTCTCCCCCACCAGACCCCATCACGGCTAAACCATTAGTGTCAACCAGGGTTCCATTACCATTAAGTTGAAAATCTCCCTTGCGGGCATAACCAAAGCTGCCATCACTGCGCTGAATTTGGAAAAATCCATCGCCGTTGATTGCCAGATCCAGAGGATCACCGCTGAACTCAATATGTCCGGGAGTAAAATCAATTTCCTGTTCTGTCAGACGGCTATAATTGACCCCTTTGGTTGCCAAGCCAGACTTCGCTTCTCCAAGCCTAGCTTCAAACGTTACCATCCCCTTTTTATAGCCGGGAGTTTTTGCCGCAGCCAGGTGTTCACTGATGTTTTCTAACATCTGCATCCGCGAGACTGCTCCTGAAATTGCTCCATATTTACCACTTGACATCCGGCTTCTCCAATTCTAACTGATGCCTACTTGTCGACCTGCCAACCATAAATCTTTAACTCGGAACCTTCTGTTTCAACCGCACCAACTGCAGAAGTTGCTCAACCTCAGCCGGAGCCATCTGCAGTGCGGAAGCAATCCCTTTGGCATCTACCCCCTGACCAGCCAAAGATGAAACATAACGATACTTTTCGGAACTGCTGCGAGGGCTTTCAACTATTTTCTGTTCCTTCTCAACCAAATCAAGACGGCTTGAAAAGCTTGGTTTCTGCTCCTGATGTGCTTCAACTTTCACAAGCCGCTCTTTCAACTGAGATAACTCACGCCCTAATTTTCTATTATTCGTTAACTGTTTGAAACCAAACAATAATGCTAACAAAGCGACCGCTCCGGTCAGCAGCAATGGCAGTTGTGCAGCAACCATTTTTAGCTATCCTCGCGTAGAGCATTGATACTGCGCTTCATTTTAACTTTAAGTTTCGCCAATGCCTGACTGTGCAACTGAGAAATCCGCCCTTCAGAGAGTTCCAGAACGTCTGAAATTTCTTTTTGTGACAACTCTTCGTAATAAATCAGGGCAACAACCAAACGTTCTTTTTCAGAGAGTTGGTCGAGGTATCCCGCTAGCTCCCCTGTCAGTTCATTCGCCTCCATCCGCTCCTGAACGCTGGCCTGCTTGCTATCTTCGAGATTATCGATAAAGGTCTTTCCTGAGTCGTCATCGCTATCGAGACTTTCATTCAAGCTGATCGTCCCCAGTTGACTGACCTGAAGTTGGAGTTCACGAAAATCGTCCAAGCTCATATCGAGCTCTTCGGCCAGTTCTGGATCTTCGGGAGCGCGTCCAATCCGCTTTGCTAAAGCATCTGCTGCCTTACCCAAACGTGATTGTTTTTCGCGCAAGGTCCGAGAGAACCAATCCATCCGTCGCACTTCATCAAAAACAGCACCTCTGATTCTACGCTCAGCAAAGGTTTTAAACAGAACACCACGACGCGGATCAAAGCGGTTGGATGCATCCATCAACCCCATCAAAGCTGCACTGCGAATATCATCACGACTGACAAATGCAGGCACTTGTGTCATCATTCGATCAACCAGAAAGTCAACCAGTGACAGATGAGATTCAATCATTTTCTCCCGCTCCGCCGCTCCCGGCGGACCGTAGCCATTGCTGAAAGTCATCAACTCGCCTCCGTACCCACTCCGAGAAACTGTTTCCAGAAAAACTGCAACGTTCCCTGGGCTTGATTGTCCACTGGTGCTTCAATCAAATTTTCGGCCAAAGCGGTAAAAGATTTTGCCACCTTATGCTCGGGATAAAGATCAACCATCACTTTCTGCTGACGAACCGACTCATGCATTTTTCTGTCAAAGGGGACACAGCCTAGGTAATCAAGAAAAATATCGAGATAACGCCCTGAAACCATGGTCAATTTTTCAAATACATCCAACCCTTCATCGGCGCCACGAACCGAATTCACCGCCAGCAAAAAACGTTTTTGGTGGTATTGAGTTGAAAGAAGTTTCATCAGAGCGTAGGCATCAGTAATGGCTGTTGGTTCGGGCGTAGTCACCACGAGGATATCCTGAGCAGCCACATTAAAATAAGTCACATTGTCAGAGATACCCGCCTCGGTATCGATCAGTACAACGTCAAAGTGCTCATCAAGAGCATCGAGGGAGTCGATCAGGCGCATTTTTAACTGCCCATCAAGCCGAGTGTATTGCTGAACACCAGAACCTGCAGGGAGAATTTTCAAGCCATGCGGCCCCTCAACCATGACCTCTTCCAATGTTCGTTCGCCGTTGAAAAAATGGTTAAGGTTATACTCAGGAGAAAGACCAAGGACGACATCGATATTAGCCAGCCCCAGATCAGCGTCGATCACCAAAACTTTCTTCCCCTGTTTCGCCAAAGTCACAGCAACATTAGAAACAACAGCTGTTTTGCCGACACCACCTTTACCGCTGGTGATCGACAAAACTCTCGTTGATGGCATCTGTAATCCGGACACAGCTTCATTGCGTTGATTTTGCATGTTGCGTAATGTTCCTGCCTGATCTGTCCCAGCACTCATCATACCGCCACCTTCCGCATCTCTTCAGTTTTACCCATCACCAGTTCAGAGACCATGCGTGGTTCTGCTCTAAGTAAATCTTCTGGAACCTGTTGACCATTAGTCAAATAAGCTAAGGGCAAATTGCATTGAATCGGAATGTTGATCAACGTGCCACAGCGGTCGGTCTCATCTAATTTGGTAAAGATCAACCGAGAGAGAGGAAGAGAACTGAAAGCTTCCAGAGTTTTCTGCTGCAAACGTTCTTCCGTTGGTGCTGCAAGGACCAAACAATTTTCAACCTTTGACTCTTTGCCGAGAAATTGGTTCAATTCCTCAATTTGGTCTTCATCACGTGGGCTGCGACCAGCGGTATCAATCAAGATAAGATCTTTATCCTGATGACGACGGAAAGCTTCCTGGAGCTGTTCTGGAGACAGAACAACTTCAACGGGAAGACCCATAATTTCTCCGTAAACTTTCAATTGCTCAACAGCGGCAATCCGATAAGTATCAATGGTCACCAAGGCGACGCGAGCACCACTTTGGGTCATTGCTTCTGCAGCCAACTTAGCGATGGTTGTTGTTTTTCCAACGCCGGTTGTTCCGACCAGAGAAATCCGTTTTTGTGGTTCACCTGGTGACCAGAGAGGACCGCTTGTCTGAACTAAACTGGCAATTGTCCCGGTCAGAAAATCCCGACACTGATCGGGCTCTTGACGCTGGCGCTCATTCATTTGCGGTGCAGCAAAACGGGCAATCGTAGCTGCCGCTTCATGATCGATACCACGCTCAACCATCAGATCAAGGAGATCCTTAAGAGAATGTGGCGAAGAGGGTTTCACTTGAGATAATGAAGCGACCTGTTGCCCTCTGGTTTCCTGAACAGGTTGTGGTTGTGGCTGTACGAAACTGGCTGTCGTTTCCACTCGAGAATCCAGTTGAGCTTGTGTTAATTGTTGCATTAATTCCTTCAGTTGATTGATTTCAGCCTGCAACTGATTCACATTTTGAGCTTCAAGTTGTGATCGCAACTGACGAACTTCGTCTTCAAGAGGATTGCTTTTCACTTCAACTCTCTGATTGATTTTTTTCTTCGTGGCTTCCTGCGACAAAGAAACTTGCTCATCTTCCAGAGTCTCGACACGGCGACCGTATGCAACAGGAATCTTTCCAACGGTCGCTGGCCTTGATTCTGTATTCGGCACAGCCTTACGGAAACCATTTTTCATCGCCGGTGATTCAATCGCAGCGGTCACTTCAATGATCTGCTTCCCAAGGACACCTAATCCTTTTGTCCCCAATGTTCGGGTCGAAAGAATTAAAGCCTCAGAACCGAGGGTTTGCTTCACCTGCTGAAGAGCAGCCGCCATATTTTCCGCTTCAAATTTTCTAACTAACATCGACAGTCACCGTTCCTATCGATCGCACTTTCAAATGAGGCGCGATCTCGTTGTGAGAGATAATTGCCAGACTGGGGAGATAGCGTTCGGTCAACCTTTTGACATGGAGTCGGATTGTTGGCGTACACAGGAGAACCGGAGTTGCGCCAACAGCATTCTGCAATGTCTTGCTCAAACTGTTAATCAAGGCTTGGGCAAAACCAGGCTCAAGAGCAAGGTAAGCCCCTTGATCTGTGGTGTGCAGCGCTTCCTGAATTTTGGTTTCAACGTTCCGATCAAAGGTCATCACTTCTAATACCTGCCCATCTTCGCTATAACTGTTACTGATTGAACGAGCCAGAATGGCACGAACATGTTCTGTTAATTGATCAGGATCTTGCACAACTGGTGCCCAATCTGCCAAAGTTTCTAAAATAGTTCTAAGATCGCGAATTGAAACACCCTCTCGCAATAAATTTTGCAAGACACGCATGACCACACCAAGGCTTAAAAGTGAAGGGACCAGCTCTTCGACAAGCTTCGGATATTCGTTGCTCAAATTATCCAGAAGGTTTTGCGTTTCCTGGCGTCCAAGTAATTCGTGACCATGGGTTTTAATCAACTCACTTAGGTGGGTTGCAACGACGGTGGTATTATCGACAACGGTATAGCCAGAAATTTGAGCCCGTTCTTTCTTATCTTCAGAGATCCAGACAGCTGGTAGCTGAAATGCTGGCTCAACGGTCTCAACACCCTTAATGACTTCTGTCGCTGTTCCGGGATTCATCGCCAAGAAATGGCCAGGAAGGAGCTCACCCCCACCAATTTTTACCCCTTTGAGGACAATCGCATATTCGTTCGGCTTGAGCTGTAGATTATCCTTAATATGAACCGGTGGGACAATGAACCCCATGTCGAGGGTAAACTGCCGCCTAATGGACTTAATCCGAGGTAGCAATTCCCCGTTTTGAGCGGTATCAACAAGAGGAATCAAACCGTAGCCAACTTCCATCTCAAGAAGATCGACAGAGAGCATCTGCTCGTAGTTGTCTTCTTCAATCAATTTCGGTTCGGGGCCACTGTCAAGTTCACCCTGCTCGCTGACCTTATCTTGTGTTTTCTGAACCTTCCAAGCGATTCCGCCAACGATCATGGCAAGAAAAAGGAAAGGTAATTGGGGTAATCCAGGAATCAGAGCAAAGCCGACTAAAATTGCTGAGACAACCCAGAGAGCACGTGGATGAATTGTGAACTGACGCTTCATTTCGGTTCCGAAATCAGCATCGCTCGCCGTTCTGGTAACCATAATACCGGCGCCTGTTGAAATAATCAGAGCAGGAATCTGGCCAACCAAACCATCACCAACGGTTAAGATCGTATAGTTTGCCGCAGCATCAGCCATCGGCATCCCTTTTTGCACCACCCCAATCACAAAGCCAGCGCCAATATTGATCAGCGTAATGATAATTCCCGCAATCGCATCCCCTTTGACAAATTTACTGGCACCATCCATCGCGCCATAAAAGTCAGATTCAGACGCAATTTCCTTTCGCCGCGTCCGCGCATCTTCATCGCTGATTAATCCTGCATTTAAATCAGCATCAATCGCCATCTGCTTGCCCGGCATCGCATCGAGGGTAAAACGAGCAGCCACTTCAGCAACACGCCCGGCACCTTTGGTAATAACCATAAAATTGATCAGAACCAGAATCGTGAAAATAACAACTCCAACCACATAGTTTCCACCGACAACAAACTGTCCAAAAGATTGGATAACACTTCCAGCCGCCGATGGCCCTTCATCACCATGGAGAAGGATCAGGCGCGTAGAGGCGACGTTAAGAGAAAGGCGAAACAAGGTTGTGATCAGCAACACACTGGGGAAAATAGCAAAATCAAGCGCTCGTGAGGTGTAGAGAGTAATAATCAGTATTAAGAGACCGATTGTAATGTTCAATGATAGAAAAACATCAAGAAGCATCGGAGGAATCGGTAAGATCATCAACATCAGAATAAGAACTAATCCGAAAGCGACTAACAAATCGCTCCGAAGTAATATTTCTCTCCACCGATTATTGATGATTCCATCTATTGCTGCCATATTTTCTCCATCCTAGACTGAATTCTGACAGGGTCATGTCAAGCTTTTGGCTTATTAGAACCCTGGAAAATCTTTACGAGCAGTAAGTTAAATACTGTTATTTCAGACGGTTATCTATTTTTCAAGCCATAAACATAAGCTAACAGTTCAGCGACCGCGGTGAACATTTCTTCGGGAATTTCGTCACCAACCTCTTGCTTGTACAAGGCCCGTGCCACCGGCTTGTTTTCAATGATTGGAACCTTATGTTCTTTCGCGATTTCACGAATTCTAAATGCGAGATGATCACCACCCTTAGCAACAATTCGTGGCGCATCCATCTCCTCACGTTGATAAGAAATGGCGACTGACAAGTGCGTTGGATTCGTCACAATGACATCGGCCTTTGGCACTTCAGCCATCATCCGTTTACGCGCCATTTCTTGCTGTACCGAACGAATACGGGCTTTTAGCTGTGGATCACCTTCTGTTTCCTTAAACTCTTCTTTGACTTCCTGCTTCGTCATCTTCATCTTTTGCTCCATCTCGTAACGAGAGAAAGAGAAGTCAATGACCGCCAGAAGAATGATAATCCCACAGGTTTTTCCTAGAACGAGAAAAGCGACCTGACCAAGAAAAATTAAAGTCTGGTTGAGATCAAGCAAAGACAAGGTCAGTGCTGTTTCAAATTCATTGGCAACCGTTTTATATGCGACAAAAGCAATTAAGATGATTTTGGCTAATGATTTGAGGAGTTCGACAGCAGAACGCTTGGAAACAAATTTTGCCATGCCCTTGATGGGGTTAAACTTATTTAAATCAGGCTGAAAAACCTTGGTCGAAAATAACGGTCCAACCTGTAAAAAGGACGATAAAAACCCCACCACTAAGGTCACAAGGAACACCGGCCAGAGGAGTTTTGCCATCACCAGACCCATTTCCCAAGCCAAATTGCTCAAACTAAGGGGCGTCGTATCAAATTCTGCCATCATCCTTAATAAGGCGATATAAAGATCCTCGAGACGCCCCCAGAATTGCTGAGCATAAAAAACCCAGAGCAACATAGACATCGTCAACAAAGCTGCTGTTGCCACCTCTTTACTTTGTGCAACTTGCCCTTTTTCACGAAAATCCTGGCGCCGCTTAGACGTTGCGTCTTCTGTACGTTCTTGGCCTGAATCTTCAGCCATCTCGTTTCTCCTGGATCATTCAGTTTTTGCCAGAATCAATCCATGATCACTGACAGTAAAAACACCCGAGAATGCCCCTTTATTCACCCTCTTCTCATCCAGAGAAAAGAATCCGCCATTATTCAGTCTTTAATTCAACAATAACGTGACGAAATTTTGGCAAATCGGGTTAAAAAAATTACATCAAACTGAAGAGATTCAAGAATCGTTCCGGAAGGGATGAAAACTCACCTTGGAGAAGGCTTGCGACAATACCAAAGGTCAATCCCATGACGATAAATGAGATGCCGATATTGAGGGGAAAGGAAACCATAAACACGTTCAACTGTGGGAAAACCCGAGACATGATACCAAGGGTGAGGGTCGACAAAATCAAAAGAGCCAGAATGGGAGCAACTAAGCGAATACTTAGAATCAGCGAATGATTTGCGACTTCGACAATCATTGGAATCGCCCCCCCTGAAAGGGTTAGGCTTCCCGGTGGCAACATTTCAAATGAAGCAACGATTGCCTCGAGAAACAGGTGGTGAACATCTAAGGAGAGAAACAATAGAATTGCAAAAATCCCCTGAAATTGAGAAATCAATGCAACTTGAGACTGAGTTGTCGGGTCAAAAACATTTGCAGCAGCAAAACCCATCTGGTAACCAATCAGCGAACCGGCAAATTCTGCCGCCATAAAAACCAGCTGAGCCAAAAAACCGACTAATAACCCAAGAATGACTTCAGCTGAAATAACCAACCCAAGCTCTAGCGGGGTAAAACTCTGTGCAGGAATAAAGTCTTTAACAACAGGATAGGTCAGCATCGCAAACATGACGGCAACACCGAGGCGCAGTTGAGGAGGAATCTGTCCGCCACTAAAAACTGGAATAGCAGCAAACATCGCTGCAACACGCGCGAGGCAGATTAAAAAACCTTGTATAAGTGGCAAAGATAATTCTGGCAGTTCCATACGCCAAAGACCCGCTTACTGACCAATTGTGGGCAATTGATTAAAAATTGAAATCAAAAATGCTGTCGCTTTTTGTAGAATCCAGGGGGCAAAAATTAGCAAAGTGACAAAAACACCGACGATTTTAGGGATAAATGTCATGGTCTGTTCATTGATTTGAGTCGCTGCTTGAAAAATACTGATAACCAGTCCAATTCCCAACGCTGCAATAAGCATCGGTGCCGCACACATCAAAGTTGTTTCTATCGCCTGTCGACCAATACTGACAACAAATTCAGGTGTCATAAACACATCCTTTTCAGGGTCATCTCCCTAAATTCTACCCAAAACTCTGAACGAGAGAACCAATAACCAGCGACCAACCATCAACAAGGACAAACAGCAGAATTTTAAATGGGAGTGATACGATGATCGGAGGCAACATCATCATCCCCATCGACATAAGAATGGAAGCAACAATCATATCGACCATCAAAAACGGGACAAAGAGGAGAAAACCCATCTGAAAAGCGCGCTTTAATTCGGATAGCATAAACGCCGGTATCAGTGTCATCAACGAGATATCAGCCTGATTATCTGGCTGTGGTGATTTGGAAATATCGACCAGAAGCTGTAAGTCTTTCTCAGCCACCTGCGAAAACATAAATTGACGCATTGGCTGTACCGCTTCTTCCAATGCTTGCTCCTGACTGATTTTTTTATCCAGATAAGGCTGTAAGGCCTGGTCATTAATCTGATTGAAGACAGGTGCCATGATAAAAAAGGTGAGAAAAAGTGCCAATCCGACGACAATCTGATTTGACGGGGCAGATTGAGTCCCCATGGCTTGACGCATAAATGACAAAACAATGACAATTCGAGTGAAACCCGTCGTCATCAGCAAAATTGCAGGAGCAACAGAAAGAATCGTCAGGACAACCAAAATTTGCAGGGCGGTAGAAACCTCTCCCGGGTCGGTTGCTTCCCCGATCCCAAGAGTAATTGTCGGCAGCCCTTCAGCGTAGCCAGAGAGTGGCGCAAACAAACAAAGCAGGGCAAAGAATAGTCTCAAGCTCATGATTGATCCTCTTTTACTTGTTGCAAAGTCTTCTCAAACGTATCTCCCGATGAAAGATTGCTCAAATGTTCAATACGATCATGACTTAACCCAAGAAGCATCTCTTCACCGCGCACCTTTACAACACACAGAAACTTTCTCCCGCCTAAAGGTCGTGTTTCCACTACCTGAATTAAACCATTCTTCTTCTGAGGCAAAACGCCAAAACCTTTGCGACTGGCTGCATAAAAAAGTAATAAAATACCAATGACAACGGCGAGGGCTGCAACCATTTTCAGGGCAGACCCAAGAAAACTAGGCTCAGCCACAACATCAGCAGCAAAAACTGGCGAGGCAATCATAAGAAAGGAAAAAACCAACAGACGCATAGATTATCCCAAGTTTTCTATCCGCTCTGAGGGGCTGACCACATCGGTCAATCTCAGACCAAATTTTTCATTCACAACAACGGCTTCACCACGAGCAATTAAGCGTGAATTGACATAGAGATCCAAAGGTTCACCAGCCAATTTATCCAGCTCAACAAGAGAACCCTCCTGTAATTGCAGTAAGTCACGAACCAAAATTCGGGAACGACCGACTTCTACCGAAACCTCTAGGGGGATATCAAGCAACAGATCAATACCGCGCTCATCAAAGCCACCCTTTGAGGCAGTAGCTTCTGTAGGTTCTCCATTTTCAAGATTTACATCACTCATCATCTATCCTCCGTTGGGAATTCGTCCCATAACGCGTATTGCTTTTTTACCGCCCTGAACCCCAGCCATACCGAGAAACTTTGGTCGGTTTTCTACTTTAATCTGTAGTGGGGTATCTGGCTTACAACCAAGGTCAATCACATCACCGACCTTAAAGTTCAAGATGTCGCGAACCCGCAGCGATAATGTTGACAGGAGAGCTTCGATTTCAACTTCCATATGGCCAAGTTCATCACACACCAATGTTTGCCATTTGCTGTTTTGAACGGCACTCGCTGGCACAGCTTTAAGCTGTTGCTTCTTTTGCAATGGTTCCAGTGCAGTGTGAGGGACGACGAGGGTAATATCGCCTTCAAGACTATCAATAGAGACCTTGAAGCGAGCGGCAACGACACCAACTTCAGCACTAACAAAATTAAGAAGCCGCAGATTACTGACAACCTCAACCAAGGAAGCGTCAATCTCCTGCAGCTGAAAGAACCCTTTGTTCAACTCTGGACAACTGGAATGAATGACATCACGAATAACGTTTAGTTCAATTGCGCTCATCCCACGATCGGGAATCTGAGTCTCATCGTCTGAGGTTCCACCAAGCACCATCTCAACCAGAGAAAATGAAAGCTTTTCGTCAAAAACAAGTAAAGCCCCGCCACTAAGAGGTTCTAGCTGCAAGACCCCAATCGCTCCACGACCAGATAATCGCTGCAGTAAAGCATCAAAAGTCATTGACTCCATAGCTTCCAGCTTGATATTAGCGGCACGCTGAAAGCGTGTTGACAATGATAAAGAATAATTCCGGGCAAAACTGTCGAGGATCAGGTCATAGTTTTTAAGTTTCCAGCCATCAGGGCCGTCGGCCTTAAAGAGGTTACACGCTTCTGCCGAAGCAGCACCCCTCTTCGCAGACCCACCGGAGTCAGAACCCGATTCGGCTTCGGCACCGACCGATTCGACATCGATATCACCATGTCTGACTGCCGACAACAGGTCGGAAATTTCGTCTTTACTGAGTATTTTTTCCACGCCAGAGCCTTTTGTTGATGCACTCGTGAACAATTATTACTTAAGCAAAAAATTCTGCCCTATAAGACTTGTCACTTTTCAGGAATGATGACAGACATATTGAATGTCGAGATCCTGAAAAAATACCGTGACACCACACGGGAGACTTTTCCCGCGGCCTTTATTGGACAACAAAATCGGTAAAATAGATCCGCTTGACTTTCCCTTTGGGCAAAATACTATTCACCTTATTAATCAATTCGGCCTTCAACTGAATTTTCCCTTGCAAATCGCTTACTTCGCCAAAGGTTTTGCTCCCAATCAACAGCAAAATAGCATCTTTCAGCTGTGGCATTCGCTGGTTGAGTTCCATCGATGTTTCTTCACTATCAACTTCAACGGTGATCGATGCTTTGAGGTAACGGCTTTCCTCATCATCCATAATATTAATAATGAAACTGTCAATGCTGACCATCGGCCCAACCTGCTTGGCCTGTTTTTCTAGTTCAGCCTGCTCCTCCTCAGGAGATATTTTTTCCTCTTCCTCGCCCCCCATCAAGAAAAAATAGCCCGCTCCACCACCAATCAGAAGAATTAATACTGCGGCAATAATGATAATGAGCTTCTTTTTTGATCCACCACCTTCTTCAGATTCTTCTGCTTCTTCTTTTTTTGCCATTGTTTTACCTTTCTTATTTTCCTTCAAAAAAGAGTTTTCTCTTCATCAAAATGGAGATTGATCTTTCGCATCCAAGAGATAGGGGAGTTCCTGATCTGGGCCACCCTGGTTTTCCAGGACAAACTCAACCCGACGGTTCAATGCACGCTCCCGCTCACTCGCGTTAGGGAAAAGGGGCTTTTGCGAACCATACCCGGTTGCCGCCATTCGATTCAGCGGAATCAATTGATTGGTTGCCAAATAACGCAACACCATAATGGCCCGGTTCGCTGAAAGGTCCCAATTATTCATTTCGTCACCGAGATCGTCAGTGTGCCCTTCAATCTTCAGGTTTAAAGGCAATGGACGAACCAACCCAGCAACTTTTTTAAGTATTTCTTGAGCTTCGGGCTGAAGATATCTCTCCCCCGACTTGAATAACAATGCTTCATCAATCCGCAAAACAACGGCACCACGATCTTTCACCAGTTTTATTTTTTTATTTAATTTCAATTCGCGAAGTTTGGTTTTCATACGACGATAAACTTGTGAAGTAAAATCGTCATTAACCGGCGAAAAAGTAACCACTTTAGGCTGAGTAATTTCGGTCTTATCACTGCTTCCCATAACCCCAAATGCACCAGCAAGAGAATCACTCGCTTTATTGAACTTGACCTCATCCATATTTGCCATCGACAGCAACAGAACAAAGAAGGTCAGTAACAAGGTGACCAAGTCACTGAAAGTTGCCATCCACATCGGCGCCCCTGCGGGCGGACATTTATGTTTTCTCGCCATGGTCAGTCCCTCTTAGCCAAAGTTACTCTGACGTTCTTTAGGAGCAACAAAAGCGTGCAGACGCTGTTCCATCAAGCGCGGATTTTCACCCTCGAGAATTGCTTTCATCCCCTCGGTGACCAGGGTTTTATTCAACACTTCACTCGCTGAACGAATCTTCAATTTCCCCGACATCGGATTGGCAATAACGTTCGCAATAACAGCACCATAGAAGGTGGTCAACAAAGCAACAGCCATTGCAGGACCAATGGAAGACGGGTCACTCATATTCTGCAGCATCTGCACCAAACCAATCAGGGTACCAATCATTCCCATTGCCGGACCGTATGCTGCAATTGTAGCAAAAATGTCGGCCCCTTTTTCATGCCGCTCCATGACATATTCAATCTCTTTTTCCAACATATCCTTAAGAGCTTCTGGTTCCTGGCCGTCAACTGCCATTTGCAATCCCTTAAGGAAAAATTCATCTTCAATCTCACCCATCACCGCCTGTAAGGAAAGAATCCCTTCTTTACGCGCTTTCCCAGCATAGGTAATGAGCTTTTCAATAATATCAACGGGAGACTGCGCTTTATGGAAAAAAGCCTTACGGGCAACTCCAAAAGCTCCGAGGACATCCCCTAAAGGAAAATGGACAAGGACAGTACCCGTCACACCTCCGAAAACAATGATCATCGAGGCAACATCGATAAACATCATCAGCGATCCACCTTGAAGGATTGCCGAAAGCATCAACCCAAATGCCGCTACCATACCAATGACTGTTGCAAGATCCATATCTGTCCTCTATCCCATTGATTCCTACAAAAATATGATCATTCCACCCCAATCAACACAGGATGAATAAATTAACTACCAACTCATTGTCAAGCAGGTTACATGCCATTTCAATTGAAATACCCAAGAAAAATAAATCAAAACGATATTAGTAAGTTACGTGTCTATCTTTTACAACATAACGGCACAGATGGCATCAATTAAAAATGCCGCCACTGAAAATCAGGGCGGCATTGACACCTCATGTCATGTTTTTGACTCTTCTAACGCTTCAGAGAAATAACTTCAGCCAACATTTCATCCGTTGTTGTAATTGTTTTCGAATTGGCCGAAAAACCACGCTGGGTGGTGATCATTTTAACAAACTCTTGGGCCAGATCAACATTGGACAGTTCGAGTGAGTTGGTAAAAATCGTTCCGACACCGGAGCCAACCGTACCGACAACCGGGACACCTGAATTGTTGCTCTGGGCATACATATTGTTACCAATCTTATCCAAGGAATTCGGATTGGTGAATTTAGCCAGAGCTAAACGCATCAGATTACGTGGTGTTCCATTGGAAAAATTACCAATAATATTCCCAGCTTCATCGACGCTTAACTGCACCAGAGTTCCCGTCCCATAACCATCTTGTTCTTGAGATACAACAACAGAAGGGCTAGCATACTGGCTGGTCTGCATATCAATCTCGACCTGTTGTGTCTGAACCGAAGTGTTAGCCCATTGAAGAGCACCAGCCGTGGTCGCAGCTGTCGGCCGTGGAACGAGCGGGTCACTATCAGCATCACCTGCGGTGCTGTGAAGTGGGCTCCCATCAACATAAGTCAGGCGACCGCTGGCAT
Organism: Desulfuromusa sp.; assembly: GCA_016744675.1. Classification (GTDB taxonomy): domain Bacteria; phylum Desulfobacterota; class Desulfuromonadia; order Desulfuromonadales; family Geopsychrobacteraceae; genus Desulfuromusa. The sequence continues at coordinate 33,094 of JADGDX010000011.1, forward strand.
CAAATTCAAGAGTTCCGCTACCAACAACTGCCAACTCACCAGAAGTTCCGCTGCCATCGATTCCGGCAACAACATTGATTTCACCACCATCAACAACGGTATTGTATGTCCAATTCAGATCAGACGTTTTGGTAAAGTAGGTCGTCATTAAATGGGTACTACCCAAACTGTCATAAACCTGTATTGAGGTGGCGTAGGTTGAAGTGTCAGCAGGGTCTAGACGATCAAAACCACCTACCACAGCGATGGAATCGGAATCAAGGTTCGTGTTCAGGTCAATGTTTGCGGTTGGCCCTGCGGCCGTAAACGACTGGGTATTGGCCTGAATTGGAACCAAATCACCTACGGTATTCCCATTTTCATCCAGCTGAAACCCCATCAGATTATAGCCTTCAGGATTTACCATATAGCCTTCGCCATTAAAACGAAAAGCTCCCGCACGAGTGTAGTTGTTGACAGCATTCCCACCCGCTGGGTCACTGACAATAAAGAAGCCGGATCCTTCAACGGCAAGGTCGGTGTTTGTTTCAGTATTTTCAAACGTTCCCTGACTGAAAATATTATCGACAATCGACAAACCAACACCACGCCCAACTTGTGAAGTCCCACCCGATCCAGAGATTTCACTGGAGAGCAGATCGCCAAAAATTGCGCGACTTGATTTAAACCCAATTGTATTGGCGTTGGCAATGTTGTTACCGATAACACTCATGGCATTACCGTTAGCATTAAGACCACTGACACCACTATAAAGAGAACTGGAAACTCCCATCTTATCACTCCCTGTTTGAAGCCGCGTCAATCAGTCGGCGGCTTGCGAACCTCCTGCAAGAGGACCGGTTCGGTTAGGCAAAAATTGCGCTATCTATATTAGTAAAAACATTATTCTTCAATTGTTCCCGATCAACCACTGTCACAACCGTATCGTTCTTGACACTGACCACCAGCGCCGTATTATCGAGCATTACTAAAGATTCTTTACCACCTTTGTCGTTCACCTGAGAAACTGCGCTTTCGAGCCTTTCAATTTGATTGGCATTAAACTGAATCCCTCGACTGTTCATTCGCTGAGTCGCATGCTTTGAAAACTTGACCGTTCCCTGCGTTAATTTATCCTGCAGAAGTTGATCAAATTGTCCACGTCCGGTTGCGGTCCCCTGAGGTTTACGAACTTGGTTTTGGGGGGATATAATCGGTTGCGGGATGATGGTAATGCGATCGGTCATAGGGCAACCCCAGCTTTTTCGACCTTATTCATCGCAAACGATCCCGATGTTGTTTCCAGTTCAGCCATCGGTCCACTCATATCGACGGCTTCCACTCGTCCACGGATCAAAGGTGATGATCCAAGCACATGATCTTCGCCATCAACAGCACGAATAATTAAGGAATAATCACCTGAAGTCAGAGGCGTACCGGAATCACTCGTTCCATCCCAATTGACAAAATATTCACCCGGATCATTTTCTTCACCAGATAAAGTAGCCAACGTTGCCCCTGATTCACTCAGGATATACATTTTGACATCTTCGGCCTGTGAGTCGAGACGATAACCAAGCTCCATCTCTTCACCATTAAAATGAAATTTATCGGTCTGGGCAACAACATCTTGACCAATCAATCCCAATGCTGACATCCGCTCCATCTCACTACTCATTGCCGTCAGCCCTTCAAGACTCGTGTTCATATTCGTCAACTGTTCCAACTGACTGAACTGGGCCAACTGAGAAGTAAATTCAGTCGGATCCGAGGGATTCATCGGGTCTTGATTTTCCAATTGCGCCACGAGTAACAAAAGAAAGTCATTTTTCCCCATCGAGACGTCATCACTGCTTGTCGTCGTTGTTGGAACGGTATAACCTGTATCAATTCCACTAATTGCTGACATCTAAAAGTCCTCCTTTCTTTTATTATTTTCTCTTACACACGGAGACTGATACCTCCACCACCTGTTTGCATCAGATGGGCTAAAGGAATAGCTTGATCTTCCTCCATCACCTGAGACCACTCATCCTCTTGGGGTGATTGCTGGCTTTGATCCTGTTGAGACAGGTTATCAAACTGACCATTTTGTTGACGTTGATCAATGTTGACTTGAAATTGGTCAATCTTCAGACCTTGTTCAGCAAGAGCATTCCGCAATTGTGGTAGGTTACGTTCAAGAACTTCCTGAACCTGCTGCGTTTGTGCATGAAGATTCGCCCGAACACGATCACCTTCAACCATCAGTTCCAGTTTTAAAGAACCTAGCTCCGCCGGTTGCAGACGTAGAACCATACGGCCAGACTCACCATTTTGACTGCCTGAAATATGGGTTACGACCTGGTCAAAAATCTGACTTTCAGCAACCTGCTGTCCGCTCGGCAATTGAACGGTCGGCACTTCTGGCATCACGCGATTCGCAACATTCTGAACCTGCGAGGCTGTCGGTTGAAACGCCCCTTGGACTTGACGGGTTAGTGCATCCAATCCTTGCTTTGGAGTTTGTTGAAGCAATTCTGCGAAATCGGCATCACCTTGTTCACTTGTTGCTTCGTTCACAGGTTGATCGGTCACGCTAACATTTTGCGGAGTCACAGCTGTATTGCCTTGCTGAGCTCCCTTTGTTTGATTCACAGATTGACGTGACATTTGCTGTTGAATCGTTTCTGTCCGCGGCTTAAGTAAACCGGCAAAACGTGGATCGATTTCCTCAACAACTTCAGAAGAAAGAAACTCTTCAGAAGTCATCTCAGCAGCCACTTCGACAACCTCACCTGAGGTTGAGGCAACTGCCTTTGGATCTGCAGCAACGGCATTGATCACTTTTTGAAGAATTTGACGAGCTTCGGACAGATTTTCCACTATTTTAGGCGTATCAACTTTTGAACTATCGACCGCCATCATAGCAGCAGCTAAGTCAACAGCACCTGACTGCTCTTGCTCACTTGGCATCTCTTCTTCCAATTGAATTTCGAGTTGTGACGCCAATTGAGCCAGTGGATTTTCTCCACCATCCTCACTTAGAACTTGTAACTGTTCCGTCAGTGCCGACAGATCAATGCCCGCGAGAACCTGCTCACCTTCCAAATCACTGCTATCCAGTTGTTGCACCAGTTGGTTCAACAATTCCTCCACAGTACCAAACTCTTCAGTCAGTTCTGGTGACGAGTCACCAGCGATAACTTGCACTAATTGAACAACGGTCTTTTGCAGTTCAACAACAGCAATAGCTTGGTCTGTTTCAGCCGCAGCGGCATTCTCTACGTTCTGACTCTCAACCTGTTGTGTCGGTTGTGCCTTTTGGTCTGCTGCATGTGGTTTTGCATCAACCTTTTGACTGGCCTCTTTTTGTCTATGCTTAGGAGCTTCAGTTGGTCGTTGCTCTTTCATAACCTGACCGAAAGTATTCCCCTTAGATTCGACCTGTTTTGTTGACACCATCGGTTCTGTCATACTCATACCTGTGTCGATCATGGACAATGCTTGCATCTGTTTCACCTCCTTTCGTTGGGTTTTGTTTTCGGGCTTAGCCGCCCGATCTATCCTTCACCGGTATTTCGGTAAAAGCTTTGCTTAGTTCTGTTGCTGTTTCTGCATCGAGGCTGTCGAGTATTTTCCCTGCTGTCTTTTTCTTAATTCCGAGTAACAGGTCGACTGCCAATTGATGATCAAGTGATCGAATTAATGCGGCCGCTTTTTGTGGGACCATCTTTTCATATATTTTACTCAGTTCCCCAATCCTCTCGCCTTCCGTTTCCTCTTTGCGATCGAGCAATTTAACTAATTCTTCTCGCAACGTTTTCATTGCTGCGAGCTTCTTATCGACTTCAACTTCGAGGGTCTTTAGCTCCATTTTCCGAGCATCAATTTTTTCTTCGATCTCATCTAGTTTGGCGTATTCATCTTCGATCGAAACCAGAATCCGACGTTCTTCAACGGAGGAAATCTTTTCCTCATCTACCTGACCTGGTTCTGCGGCCAAGACAACCCCGGAACACATTAGAGACAGCATTGACAGTAATATCATTCTCATCATCAGTTATTTCCTTTGCTTCGTAGACTGATCTCATCGAGTATCTCCCGCTCCTTACGAGACAGTTCCTGGCGATATTCAGCATCTTGTTTATCTTTTAATTTCTCCAGGACCTGTCGTTCTCGAGCAACATGGAGCAGTTCCTCACGCTCTGAAGCAATCTGTTGTTCCAAACGTTTCAGTTGAAGCTGAATATCCTCAATCAAAAGTCGACAGTGGCCAATTTGTGATTCATAAAGATCGATCTCAGCAACCGTTAACCCGTCCTTCTGGCGATCCTTTAATTCAGTATCATGTTTTTGCAGATTGCCCTGTTGCATCTGAAGCTGGTTTTCCAAATCATTCTGCCGTTGCAAACTGGTAGCCAGAACCTGTTGCGCCTGACCTTCCAGAGATTGTCGATAATTCAGAACCGATTGGAGTTTAAATTTTCCAGCCATTTATCACCTTGTCCCCTGACGGCGATCTTGCAAAAGGCTCGTCAGTTCATCTAAGGTTTGATCCAGACCCACGGCATCATTCATCCCTTGACGGAGGAAATCTGTCACCGCTTCTATCTGTGAGATCGCATAGTCAATCTTACCGTTGCTCCCTTCAACATAAGCACCGATATTAATCAGGTCTTCAGCCTCTTTATAAGTGGCCATAATCTCCCGGACGCGGCCGTTGAGTTGAGTGTGCTCGGGGCTAACAATATCGCGCATAACGCGACTGGCCGAATTAAGGATATCGATCGAAGGATAGTGGTTCTTTGCTGCGATATCACGAGACAAAACAATATGCCCGTCAAGAATTGACCTGACAGCATCAGCAATTGGCTCGTTCATATCGTCACCTTCAACCAGAACGGTATAGAGACCAGTAATGCTCCCTTTTCCCTTAAAGCTACCGGCACGTTCCAACAGTTTGGGCAATGTAGCAAAAACAGAGGGCGTATAGCCTTTGGTTGTGGGTGGCTCACCAATCGCCAGACCAACTTCACGCATCGCCATAGCAAAGCGGGTGACCGAATCCATCAGAAGCAGAACGTTTTTCCCTTGAGCGCAAAAATGCTCTGCAATTGTCGTCGCAACAAAGGCGCCGCGCATCCGTAACAAAGGAGACTGATCTGAGGTTGCTGTCACAACAACCGAACGGGCTAACCCTTCGGGACCAAGATCTCGTTCAATAAACTCACGCACCTCCCGGCCCCGCTCACCAATCAGAGCAATCACATTGACATCGGCCTGCGTATGTTTTGCCATCATCCCCAGCAAAACACTCTTGCCAACACCCGAACCGGCCATAATTCCCATGCGCTGCCCTGAACCACACGTCAACAAGCCGTTGATGGCTCGGACTCCAAGGTCAAGAGGATGGATAATTGGCTTACGCGCCATCGGACTAGCTGGCAATGAGTAAAGGGGGCATTCATTTTCGCAAGTCTGTAAAGGACGTTCATCGAGAGGTTGGCCTAAAGCATCAAGAACACGCCCCAAAAGATGGTCACCGACCGGGATAGAGGCACTGTCTCGAACAATCTGGATCAAACTACCGGGACCGAGACCCCGCAATTCTCCCAATGGCATCAGAAGGGCACGAGAGTCACGAAAGCCAACAACTTCTGCCGGGACAGACTCACCACCACCCAGAGGAATTAGCCGACAGAGGGTTCCAACGGTTGCGGTCGGACAATACCCTTCGACAACCAGACCAACAATCTGGGTCACTTTTCCGCTCACCTTAAGCGGATTGACCGATCTGACGTGTTCAACTAGATCCATCATTCCACATCCGAAATAGCTTCATGTAAGGCTTGTCGAATTGAGTCCATCTGCGTTTCGAGTGTTGCATCCACATCACCCAACTCAGAGTCAATCCGGCAACCGCCTGGTGAAATTGCTGCATCTGTTTCAATGCTCAAATTTTTTAAACCACTGATACTGGCAAGAAAAAGTGGCTTTTGTTGAGTGACAATTTCAAGATCGGCAGGATTGATCTGAATCCGATACTGATCTGCCCGCACCGAAGATTGGAGAGCTGTTTCAATAATCGTCAGAATAATTTGAGGGTCAACTGTGACTTCACGGCGAACAATCTGCTCCGAAACAGCCATAACCAGCTTCAACATGTCCTGACCGCTGTTTTTTGCCTGAGAATCGCGAAGGCGACTGATCTCTTCTGCCGCAGCAGCTAATGCTTGAGCTGACGTTGTTAAATTCTCTTCAGCACTATCCAACCCTTCGCGCCGACCACGCGCATAAGCATCCTCAAGTTCCTTAGCAGAATGTCCAGATGCGGCAACAGAAGGAACCGGAACGCCCCCTTTTTTAGTAAAACCATCATTGTCTACAGGTGAAGTCGGTTCAGTCTCTCCAAAAGATCGAAACTGGAATTCCTTAAGATCAGCGGTCTCTGCGTCTCGATAGATCTTAGACAAGCTCATCGCCACCACCGCCCCTTCCTGGAATGACAACGCTGCCCTCTTCTTCAAGTTTCAGAGCAACCTTAACAACTTCCATCTGCATTGCTTCAACTTCTGATAGTTTCCGTGGTCCCATCGCTTCCAGATCTTCCGCTATCATGTCAGCGGCACGCTGTGAGATATTGCCAAAGATTTTTTCTTTAATCGGATCGCTGGCGGTTTTCAATGCGAGGGTCAACATATCGGTGCTGACTTCGCGCAGAATCGCCTGCATACCGCGACCATCAACAGACGCCAGATCCTCAAAGGTAAACATTCTCCGACGAATTTCTTCTGCCAGGTCGGGATCTGCAGCTTCGATACTGGTTAAAATAACCTGGTCTTCCCCTTTGTCCATCTTCCCGAGAATTTCAACGACCTTATCAATCCCACCAACCTGCTTGCGGTCTTTACCAACAACGACTCCAACTTCACGTTGCAGAGCCTCTTCGATTTGATTAATAACTTCGGGCGAAACATTATCGATCTTGGCAATACGATACATAACATCGCCACGCATATCATCGGGGAGTTCCGACAAGATTCGGCTGGTATGATCTTCTTTCTGAGTCGAGAGAATCAAGGCAACTGTCTGAGGATGTTCATTTTCCAACAACCCAGAGACCATCCGCGGGTGCATTTTTGAAATTGTTTCCAGAGGCCGTCCTTCGATCCCTGAAGAAACTTGATCAAGAAGATACTGAGCGCGTTGATCGTCAGCACCACCTAGAATGGCATGCTTGGCAAACTCATCGCCTCGGATATAAACACCAACATCTCCACCGCGAACTTCTTTAAATTCTTCGAGAATCTCTCGCGCCAGTGCTGGATCGACACGATCAATTTCCATCATGCAGCGGCTGATTTCCCGAACCTCTGAATCGTCGAGAGTTTCAAAAATCTTGGCTGTTGCTTCTTCACCAAGGCAAAGAAGTAAAAGTGCCGCTTTTTTTGCTCCTGACAGATGTTTTGCTTTTTTCACAAATCACTCCAAACTTAAATCTATTTAGACTGAAAGTATTGAGTTTTGGTTCCGGCCACTCAACCTTTCACTCTGTTCTTGCGCCTCTATGATTCAGCAGGTTCTTCGCGCAGCCAGTTTTTGACCACCTGGACAGGCATCATGTCTCCACCGAGAACCTCCTGGCGAATTTGAGCTAACGGATCACTCGGCCCACCCAACAAAGGTGTATCTGAGTCACCACGCATTTCAGCTTCCAGCTCTTCAACAGTTTTCATTGGCTGTGTCTCCTCAGAAACACCGCGTAAGGTTCGCATCAAAGGCTTCAGGAACAACAGATAAGCAAACAATGAAGCAATTGCCAGCAAACTGTACTTAATGATCGGCATAAACGAATAAACTTTATCGATTAGCGAAGGTTGAGGAAGAACATCATCGGTGAAGTCACTCTCAAATGGCATTGAAACCACAGAAATCAAATCACCGCGGGTGTCATTGATGCCCAATGCAGAGCGAACCATCTGCTCAATTTCTGACACTTCTTCTGCGCTACGTGGCGTGCTTGTTGGTTCGGCTCCTTCTGCTCCAGGTGTAACCCGATCTGCGACAAGGACTGACACTGATAGGGTTTTCAATGAGCCAACAGATTGAACAGTTTTACTGACGATCTTACTTAACTCATAGTTAACCGTTTCATTCGAGCGGCTCGACGGAGTTCCTGCTGTTGTTGTTGCCGCATTCCCCTGAAGGTTGGAAGCAACTCCGGGAACACCACTTGATCCATCGGTTCCTCCTTCTTCGGTACTACTCTGCTCACTGACAATAACGGAACCTTTTGGATCGAGAGCTTCTTCAACTTTTTCACGCTGGTCAAAATCGACTTCGGCGTTCACCCGGACCAAAGAGTTTCCGGCTCCAAGAGCACGATCCAGTAACGATTGAGCACGTACTTCAAGACGCCGTTCCATGGTCTGTTGATAATTCAACATCCCCGGTGTCATTGGTCCAGCCATTTCATCTCCGTGGCTCTTTGATAAAACCTTGCCACTAGAATCAACGACTGTCACATTTTCCGATTCCAAACCCTCAACACTGCCTGCAACAAGATGAACGATCCCTTGCAGCTGTGATTCTTTTAAAGAACGACCCGATGAGAGTTTTACGATAACCGAAGCAGTCGCTTGTTGCTGCTGCTCCCTGAAAAGTCTTTTTTCTGGTAAAGCTAAATGAATGCGTGCCGCTTCAACAGGAGCCAAAGAAGTAATCGTACGCATCAATTCTCCCTGCAAGGCGCGCCGATAATTGACCTTCTGAGCAAAGTCGGTCATGCCAAAGCTTTGCTTGTCAAAAATTTCAAATCCAACTCCACCTTCAGACAATCCGGACCCTGCCAGCTCGATCCGTGCCTCATAAACTTTATCAGCTGGAATCATGATGTCTCGCCCACCATCTTCAAGGCGATAAGGAATCTTTTGACCCTTTAACCATTCAACAACTGAAGCGGCATCTCGGCTGGGCAGATTGGCAAACAGCAAACTGTAATCAGCCACTTGAGATTGCATGATAATCAGACTGAAAAGAAGAACACTCACAACTGTTGCCCCGACTAGGCTCAGCTTACGTGCCAGTGACCATTCCATGATCATATCGAGTAGGTTCTTTTTTTCAGGAACGACTTCTTCTGTTATCTCATCAGCCATCGAATTTATCCTCCACAATCGATTGCGTTAACTCTAAACACTTTTACTTCATTTACTTTGAAGATATGCCCGCCATCAAGTGGCTAAGTTAAAATTTTGTCCTGCTAGGCAGAGTATTTTTTCAGGGGCGAAGGCATACAACAGTATGTCAAGATCATGAAAAAATACGACAACGCCGCAGGTCGAAATTTTGGCGACGCCATCAGACCTGCATGCGCATAATCTCTTGATACGCTTCAACAGCTTTATTCCGCACCTGAACCATCAAGCGTAAGGAGATATCAGCCTCTTCCAACTTGATCATCGCACCATGCAAATTTTTAGTTTCCCCGGCAGCGATTTGTTCCGCAGCGCGGTCGGCACTGATCTGAGCCTGATTCACTTCGGAAATCGAAGTTTTCAACATCTCTCCGAATTTATTCCCAATTTTCTCAACCGGAGCTGTTTTGGGTTGGGATAATCCTTTGAGATGAGCATTCATCGTGATATCAGCAACACTTCTCATCATTTATCTCACCGTCCTATTTCAAGGGCTTTTAAAGCCATCCGTTTTGCCGACTTCACCACTGTGACATTGGCCTCGTATGCACGAGATGCTGACATCATATCGGCCGTCTCTTCCACCAGACTGATGTTCGGCATGGCTACCTGGCCTTGGTCGTCAGCATCAGGGTGAGAGGGGTCATAGACCATCCGGGGCGGTTTATCACTGGCCTGAACCTGTGACACCGTAACCCCTTGTGCAGCATCTCGCATGCGGCTATCAAGTGCATCGGAAAATCCTTGTTGTGTGCTCTGAAAAACCACTTCCCGCTTGCGATACGGTCCTCCATCTGGAGTTCGTGTCGTCTCCAAGTTTGCCAGATTTGAACTGATAGCATTCATCCGGATACGCTGTGCTTTGAGTGCTGAAGCACTGATCTTCATTGTTGAAAAAATATCCATAAATCCTCCTAGCTACCATTGCTTGCAGCAAACTTAAGCATTGAAAATTTCTTTTTAATAATCTGACTAGAGGCTTCAAAAAGAAGTTGATTCTCAGCCAAATCAAACATTTCATCATCAACCGAAACACTGTTGCCATCGCCAAGAGGGCTTGAGTTAACTTGTTTAGTCAACGTTCCCTGAACGCTGGAAATTCCATTCGAGCCGATCGGAAAATGTTTCGCGTTGGTTTTTCGACCGCCCATATCAGGCTGACTGATCGCTTTACGTAAATTGTCCTCAAAATCCAACTTTCGTGCCGAATACCCAGGCGTATCTGCGTTCGCGATATTTCCGGCAATCACCTGTTGCTTCTGAGCACGTAAATCAAGCCCCTTCTGCAAGGCTGCGATTGTTCGATCTGCAATTCTTATATCTGCCATAATTTACTCCTGACCAATTTCTGACTTTCAAGTTGAAATTTTCAACGTTGTTCTTCAATGAGCAAGTCCTGAGCCAACTTTCCCCAAGAGCTGTCTCCATCTGTTTCGACAACCTTCTGCAGAAGCTTAAGGGCGGTCTTGCGTTCCCCCTTCAAAAGGAGGATTTGTGCCGTGCGGTAGCGAGCTTGCACACCAAATTTTGGGTCTTCGTCAAGCTGCCGATATATTTTTTCAGCGGCACTATTTTTCTTTAATTGATAATAAGATTCGGCCAGCAGTGCCATTTCTTTGACTTCCAAAGAGTCACCGACACCGTAAACCCGTTCCAGACTCTTGACGACCGACTCTAGTTGACCTAATTTCCAATAAATATGAGCAGCGCGGATCTCTAATGCGGGGCTACTTGGTCGATCATCTCGACTTAACCACGCCAGAAGTTCATCGTCTCGATCTTCATGCTTTAACGCATCGAGCAAAATACCAAACACTGCTCCACTCTCTTCCCCCTGAGGAAACTTTTCAAGGTAACGCGTCGCATACTGACCTGCTTTTTTGTATTCCTTACGCTTCAGAAAAGACTGTGCAAGAGGGAGATACACAAATTGCTGCATATCAGTCCCTGATGACCGATCAAAGAGATACAGAAGCACCCGCCCCGCCCTTTCGTAGAGGCCAAGCCGGTCAAATGCTGTTGACAGGTCATAAAGAAAATCTTTATCGAACCCACTCCGAAGTAATAACTTCCGGTTTTGTTCGGCAAGGACAACCGCCTTCAGGTCGTTCTTATCCTGGATGAGTTGATGAACAACTGTTGGTAGCTGCTGCAAAATCAAAAGATCCACCTCTCTGATAAGTTCCGAATTTCCAAACTCACGGCGAAAACGCATCAATTCTGTGAGGCTTTTCTGATGTTCTCCTAAGAGGTAGAGTGTCAGAGCATGCTTAAATCGACTCTCTTCGCGAACGGGACGAAATGGAGATCTCACTCCCAACTTTTCATACTGATTAACAGCTTGTGCTAGCTCCAGCTCTCCACCGTCGATCACATTTCGATCAATAAGGCGCAGCTCTCCCCGGTCACCCCCTTCTGTTTCAGGGCGATCCAGAGTTGCTCGCTGGAGACCGATCATTCCCCATCCCATGTCCCCCGCTTCATATGCAGATGCTCCAGCAGCGAATAGCAATAAGTCATCGCCCTGTTCTTCCTTCAGAGGCTCGACCAGATTTCGATAAAGTTCACTGGAAAAACGATATTCCCTATTTTTAAACGCCGTGAAAGCCGCTCGGTTATGAGAAAATCGGTAATACTCAAAAAGACCCGGCTCTTCAAGAAGATCACGATAAACATCCAGAGCATCATCCAGATCACCAAGCCCCGCTTTAGCATCAGCTATTCGCAGCTCTAATGGCACAAGGAGAGGATCTGGCCAATTCAGATCAGGACTTTGTAAGTGATCAATAGCAAGGCGATCCTGTCCTGAAGCTAAAGCTGTTTCAGCAAACAGCAAATGGACCAGTGGTTCGAGAGGATGATCTTCTTCGAGTTGAGATAAGAGCTGCTGTAAGGTCAATTGCGCAACCAAAGGTTGTTCTTCGAGGGCCTGTCCATAAGCTGTCAAATATTCGACACGATCATGTTCCTCGACCTCTTTCCATCGCAGAGAATCGAGTCGTGCAATCCCCGCAGCGATTGCTCCCGTTCGCAATTGAGCCTCAGCGAGCAACACATCGCGCTGGTTGCGCTGTTGTTGATCTAGGCCAGTTAATTCTGTTGCCGTTTGAATCAAGCTGAGAAACATATTGTTGTTAGAATGGTTTTGTAATGGCCACAGAGGGCTCTCTTCGTCGTTCACCAGTGAGGGAAGTTGAGGCAGGGTTAAAGTCACCGGGAGATCTAATTTCCAATAAGTCCGGTAATCTCGGTAAAATGCATCCCAACGGTCTTTCCAAGGAGATTTCTGCTGGAACTCAGCAGCCCTTCTGCCTGCTTTGCGTGGCGGCATATCGGAGATTTGAAATGCCACAGACGGACGAACAATCTCATCGGCGTCCCAATTCATATTCATGATCAATTGAAATAATTTTTCATCCGCTTCGATAAATACCTGAGCTGGATGCCGACGCAACAAAACAGAGACCATCAGCGTCTCTTTCTTCTCTGTCAGCAGAATTTTAACGACTCTTTCATCCTCAGGAAGACTGTTCAGCTCTTGAGAAACTTCCACATTGTTTAACAGCAACTCAACTCGCTGCCCTGAAGGCTTCATTGAAAATTCAGGCAAACTGGAAAATTTAAAGGTCATTCGCGTCGAACTGGAACTCTCCTCCTTTTTTATCTCAAGAAGGCTGATCGAATCAGCCCCTTGTGCATTCATTGTGATACTCATCAAAAATATCAACAAAAACAACAAGAGTCCGATAATTTTTACAATCTGAATTGGCTGTCTCATCCACACCTCCGGTGGTCATTATTCATACCCGGAACGGTTTATAGGCGAGAACTATGCCAAAAGCATATCAGAACAAATAACATACTGAAATTTAAAGGCTTATTCCTGTTAAGAAAAATATCACTCGCGCCTTACATCTCCTTAGACAAGAAAATGACATGATTTTGACAGAGAAGAAACTCACTAGTAAACCAACTAAAATTATAAGGTTGACTAGTGGGAAAGATCTGTTCATTATCGTGCCTCACAAATCAACATCCATCAAAATGACAATCCAAGGGGTAACACGGCATGGGCTATCTCATTTCAATCACAATTCTCTGGGCATTTTCCTTCAGCCTGATTGGTGTTTATCTAGCCGGGCAAGTCGATGCTTACTTCTCTGTCCTCACCCGAGTTGCTTTAGCAACAATCGTTTTTCTCCCGTTTATGCGCCGTATTCCGATTCTTCTCGCCGCGAAATTGATGGGTTTAGGAGCAATTCAGCTTGGCTGCATGTATGTATTTTATTATCAATCTTTTCTTCTCTTGAGCGTTCCTGAAGTCCTCATCTTCACGATTCTAACCCCTGTCTATGTCACCCTTATTTTTGACCTGATGCAGGGACGTTTCAGCTTCAGATATCTGGTCACGGCTCTTATCGCAGTTTTCGGAGCAGCAATTATTCGTTACAGTTCGCTCGGCAACGATTTTTTTACTGGATTTATGGTCGTTCAGGGAGCGAATATTTGCTTTGCTATTGGTCAGGTGGGCTACAAAGTTCTCCTACAGCGTGAAAACCTACAACTTCCTCAGCGTGCCGTTTTTGGTTATTTCTACCTAGGAGCCCTCGCCGTCACTATTGTGACTTGGTTTTTGTTTGGAAACCCAGCCAAACTGCCAACGACGGCACTCCAGTGGGAAATTCTTCTCTATCTTGGCCTGATTGCATCTGGATTAGGATATTTTTTCTGGAATAAAGGGGCGACAAAGGTGGATGCAGGGACGTTGGCAATCATGAACAATGCTTTGATTCCAGCAGGGCTGATTGTTAACCTGCTGATCTGGAACCGTGATGCTAACCTGTTACGACTCTGCGCTGGGGGAGCCGTTCTCCTGTTTTCCCTGCTCTTGCATGAATATTGGGGCAAGCGACAAAACCTCAAACCACAAACAAATTAATTTTTCCGTCCCAAATTTTCACAGATAAAGAGTATAGTGCCGGCTTATGCCAGCCCAATCCCTTTTCATGACTTATTTAAAGCTCCTGCTGATGGCTCTATTTTGGGGCGGGACTTTCATCGCGGGACGACTTCTTGCCGGGGAAGTTCAAGCTTTTTCTGCCGCATTCCTGCGCTTTGCAATTGCATCAGTCGCCTTGCTGATTCTTACTTTGCGTAGCCATAAATGCCTCCCTCCAATTCAGCGAACGCAGTGGATTCCGTTACTCATTCTTGGGCTTAGTGGTGTCTTTGCCTATAACGTCTTCTTTTTTCGTGGCCTTGAACTCATTGAGGCCGGACGTGCTGCTGTCATTATTGCCAATAACCCCATTGTGATAGCCCTTTTTGCTGCTCTTTTCTTGGGGGAAAAGCTCACACTGCCGAAAATACTCGGAATCATCATCTCTGTGAGCGGTGCAATTGTCGTGATAACCCACGGCCAACCAGCCACATTATTGACCAGCGGCATTGGAACAGGAGAGTTTTATATTTTTGGCTGCGTTATTTGCTGGGTCATTTACTCACTCGTTGGACGTGCTGCCATGCACACTTTTACCCCACTGGTTGCTGTCACCTATTCGGCTCTGTGTGGCACAGTTTTACTCTTTCCTGCAGCGTGTGCAGAAGGACTATTCGCTCATATCGCAGACTATTCACTGCCTGCCTGGCTCAGCCTCATCTACCTTGGTCTCTTTGGGACAGTCCTCGGTTTTGTCTGGTACTATCAGGGAATTCAACGGATCGGCTCGACCCGCGCAGGGCAATTTATTAACTTTGTTCCAGTTTTTGCCATCCTTCTATCGGCATGGCTTCTTGATGAACCGCTAACGGCCTCTCTCCTCAGCGGTGTCGTCCTTGTTAGCAGTGGTGTCTATCTGACAAACTACCGCTCAAAATAATCACATCAACGCTGCTCAAATCGATTTTAATCTGTTAGAGTGTAAAAAATCGAATTGAGTGAAACCATGCCACCTTTGGACCTATCCGCGTTAACTCTTTGAGGAGGGATCATGCCTGAACAACAAGATCGTCACATCGTTTATCGCTACGTTAGCCATCTAGTTAAAGATACCTTTGCGTTGGTTTTGGCAGGAGGTCGGGGGAGTCGCCTCCATGAACTTACCGAATGGCGAGCCAAACCTGCCGTCTATTTTGGTGGAAAATATCGGATTATTGATTTTCCTCTTTCAAACTGTGTGAATTCCGGTATCCGCAGAATTGGTGTCCTTACTCAATATAAATCCCATTCATTGATTCGTCATCTGGTTCGGGGCTGGAGTCATTTTAAAAAAGAATTAGGTGAGTTTGTCGAAGTCCTCCCTGCATCACAACGCTTCTCTGAGGAATGGTATCAGGGGACTGCCGATGCGGTATATCAGAACCTCGACATCATCCGGGCAGAAAAACCCAAATATGTGCTGATTCTTTCTGGAGACCATATTTACCGAATGGATTACCGCCCCATGCTCCTTGAACACGTCGCGACAGGCGCAGATATGACCGTCTCTTGTCTGGAAGTTCCGATCGAAGAAGCCGCAGGGGCTTTTGGCGTAATGACCGTTGACGAAGATAAACGCATTCTCAGGTTTGATGAGAAACCAGAACATCCGTCACCCATACCCGGGCAGCCAGGAACAACTCTGGCATCGATGGGGAACTATATCTTCAATACCGATTTTCTTTTTGACCTCCTCGAAAAAGATGGAAGAAATTCCAGCTCTGAGCATGATTTTGGAAAAAATATCATCCCTTCTATTGTCGATGACCACAATGTCTATGCCTATCCATTCCGTGATCCTGAAACAAACCAGTTAGCTTACTGGCGTGATGTCGGCTCTCTCGATGCCTTTTGGGAAGCCAATATGGAACTGATATCGCCCAATCCAGAACTGAATCTCTATGATCCAGAATGGCCAATGTGGACATATCAGGCGCAGCTACCACCGGCTAAGTTTGTTTTTGATGATGATAACCGCCGTGGAACAGCTGTTGATTCAACCATCTCAGGTGGCTGCATAATCTCGGGATCACAACTAAAGAAAACGCTCCTGTTTTCCAACGTCAGGATCCATTCTTATTCAACAATTGAAGAAACTGTCATTCTGCCAGAAGTGGTCATCAACCGACATTGCAAAATCAGACGTGCAATCATTGATCGAGGCTGTGAAATCCCTGAAGGAACCGTTATCGGCTACGATTCCGAACAAGATAAAGCCAATGGCTTCCGCATTACTGAAAAAGGGATTGTCCTTGTCACACGCGGAATGCTTGGGCAACCAGGAGGGTATGCCTGATTTTCGACCCATCTACCCAATAAGAACAATAGCAAAATGGCCAATCTGAGAAATCGGATTGGCCATTTTTGTTTGTAAAAAAAGTATAAAATCTACTATTGAAAATTATTTGCTAGTCAGAAAACGCACCTCTTTTAAAGTTGGAACAGACTGTCAATGTTTTATCGTGAAGCATAAATGATTTTCAAATATTCTAAGGAGACACGAAGTCTATTTTGAAATGACATTTGACATTGATTCACTGAGCGGATGTTGAGGACAGATAATACCAGTCACAACTTCTAAGTTTTGACAAAGATGGAACAGTTTAGGATACTGCCCTGCCGGTTATCATTCTCCGATAGGTGTCACATGTCATGCTCAGCTCATCCAACATTTCAAATACCAATTCAGTAATTTGTCAGAAAGCATCACTATAGTAGATACTGCCGATAAAATATCCGACTTTTGAAGGAGGCCTCCCTTGATGCGCCATGTGATGACCACTGTTCTGTTATTCGCTCTGCTGTCCACTTGTTTTATCTCACCCGTTTTTGCGGACACAAATACTCCACCAACGTTTGTCGTTCCAGATGGAAAGCTCACCACAGACTTTGCCTCTGAAAGTGATTTTTCTTTCAGTGTGCTTGTACAGGATGATGGCAAAATAATAACGGCTGGATACGCCTCCATTAACGGTGATTACGAATTTGCCTTAGCTCGCTACAACACCAACGGCAATTTGGATACGAGTTTTTCCG
The DNA here is from genome assembly GCA_016744675.1 of Desulfuromusa sp. Taxonomy (GTDB): domain Bacteria; phylum Desulfobacterota; class Desulfuromonadia; order Desulfuromonadales; family Geopsychrobacteraceae; genus Desulfuromusa. The sequence continues at coordinate 50,266 of JADGDX010000011.1, forward strand.
GTGATGGCAAAGTCACCACTGCTTTTCCTCCTCTTCAGGCGCAAGCCTTTAGTGCTACTCTCCAAGCTGACGGAAAGATCTTGTTGGCAGGGTCGAATCAAGGTGTTTTCGCTTTAGCGCGCTACAATACTGACGGCAGCCTAGATACCAGCTTTTCGGATGATGGTATGATTACATACCCCCAGTCCCTCAATGACAGTGCCACCATTCAGGATGATGGCAAAATTCTGATTGTGGGCTATAAAAACGGCGATTTTGCCTTGGCACGTCTAAATACAGATGGCAGCTTTGACAACACATTCTCCCCCCCAGAAAATACGTTGGATGCCACCCCATCCTTTACTGAAGACTATTCCACAAGCTATCCCTCAGCTGCAGTTGTCTTAGCCCCTAATGTCCAGATCTTTGATACGGAACTTTCTACTTTTGGGAGCTATAATGGGGCTAGTCTTACCCTCGTACGTCATGATGGTGCGAATGTGACAGACGTATTCTCGGCTTTGTCCGATTCCGGACTGACAGTCCTGACTCAGGGTAGCTACTTTGCGATAGATAGCGTCTCCATCGGCCGCGTGACCAGCAACAGTGGCGGAACCTTGACCCTGACCTTTCTCAGTAATGCAACTCAAGCTCTTGTCAGCAGAACCATGCAGCAAATTGCCTATCGTAATACCTCGGATAACCCTCCAGAATCTGTTCAGATCGACTGGACTTTTAACGATGGCAATACTGGGGAACAGGGGGACGGTGACGCAATGAGTGTGACCGGGAGTCTCACGGTGAACATCACGGCCAGAAATGATGCTCCAATACGCGTATCATATCTATCTGATCAGTCTGCTTCAGTCAATATCCCATTCAGCTACACTGTCCCCGATAATACTTTTACTGATCCTGATGATGGCACATTAACAGTCAGCATTGCTATGGTCGACGGCACTGGGGTCCCCCCTTGGTTAAGTTTAGACCCGAGTACACACACCCTTTTAGGAACACCCTCTGTATTTGATATAGGCAGTTTGGATATTCGAGTCACTGCAAGTGATCCGAGCGGTGCAACGGCCTCAGATGTATTTCGATTGAGCATTAGTGACGCCGACAGTGATGTTGACGGTATCAACAACAGCATTGATAACTGTCCTACAATCACCAATCCCGATCAGAATGACGCCAACGGTAACGATATTGGTGATGCCTGTGATGCCGAGGAAGTTCAATGTGGAGCTGACCCTGCCGATCCCAATTCCACCTGTGGCAAGAGCATGCCGTGGTTACTGTTACTACTAGGTGATGATCTTTAATTCCTAAACTAAAGCGGGGTCCGCAATGGCCCCACTTTTTTTGTTTCATAAATTAGGAATCTACTTTTGACACCGTGCCTGAAAGCAATCATGCTGTTTGGCAAAAGTAGTAACTTTTGAAATATCAACATTTAGACCAGATTTTTAGGTTAAGAAAAGCTCTAGGTTCATTCCACACGGAATCCCAAACACCCATAAAAACAAAATAGACCTAAGCCTAGATTAGAATCTGTGTATTTTTCTGCTCTCCCTGCTATGATTGCCTTTTACTAACGGCAGCCAAGGGGGATATAAATGGCCAAAATCGACAAACTGTTTCAAGTTCTCCAACAACAAGGAGGGTCCGACCTACACCTTTCACCGGGCAACCCCCCGATGATAAGAGCTTCGGGGCAGTTGCGATCAGCAATTGAACAAGTCCTGAACCATGAGCAGTATCGAGCTTTACTTTACGAAATCATGAGTGACGAGCAACGACTGTTTTTTGAAGAACATCATGATCTTGATTTTGCCTATGAAGTCCCAATTCTCAATGCACGTTTCAGGGCAAATATTTTCATGGGACGGCTTGGTATAAGTGCCGTCTTCAGAATTATTCCGACCGAAATCCTAACTGTTGAGCAACTTGGCCTCCCAGAGACTGTTCTTAGTCTGACTCATTACAAAAAGGGACTTATTCTCGTCACAGGACCAACGGGAAGCGGAAAATCAACCACTTTAGCTGCCATGATTGACCATATCAACCGAAACCGATCTGAACATATTCTGACAGTTGAAGATCCCATCGAATTTGTTCATAAGAGCCTTAAAAGTTTAATTAACCAACGTGAAGTTGGTGTCCACACTCAAAGCTTCAATTCAGCACTTAAGGCCGCTTTACGTGAAGATCCAGACATTATTCTTGTTGGTGAAATGCGTGATTTGGAAACCATTGAACTCGCAATTACTGCAGCTGAGACAGGCCACCTTGTTTTCGGTACCCTACATACAAGCAGCGCAGCAAAAACAGTTGATCGCTTAGTGAATGTGTTTCCTACGACGCAACAAGAACAAATCCGAACCATGCTCGCGGAATCGCTGCAAGGTGTTGTGGCTCAGCAACTATTACGTACCGTTGATGGAAAACGTTGCGCAGCCTTAGAGATATTAAAAGTCAACCCCGCAGCTGCAAATTTAATCAGAGAGGGAAAAACCTTCCAACTTCCTTCAATTATTCAAACGGGACGTAAAGATGGGATGCAGATGATGGATCAAGCTCTTCAGGAATTATTGAAGGCCAAACGTATTACCACTGAGGAAGCCTGCCTTTTTGCCGTAAACAAGAATCAATTCGTGTCACAGGATCAGAAAGCGGGGATCTAAAATGAATAATCAACGGATTAACGTAAAAACACGTCAAGTCGTACTGACCTTAACCAATGGCTCTGAATTGACTGGCGAAACTTTTTTACAACTCCATGGTGAACATTTATTCGGGCTACAAAAGGTTGGTGAAATCGTTAATGGTGAAGACAATTTTTTCCCATTACGATATCAAGACAAGGTCGAATTAATAAACCTTGAACAAGTTGTATCGATTACTGTTGCAGCAGAAGAAGAATTTGACCCCCTCCTCGCTCTTGGTGAAGAGCATCGAATCTGGATTGAGCCAGCAGTAGGAGAAGCACTCAACGTCAGTATCTTTGTCAACCTCCCTGGAGGAAACAATAGAGTTAAAGATTTTCTAAATCAAAAACTACGCTTTCTACTTTTACGCCATAAAGATCAAATTGTTTACCTAGCACGAAATAAAATTTTACGCGTCCGAGACTAATAATATTCAAATTCCCACTTGTCTCCTTCCGTGTTTTAAAGAAGCAGCCCCATTCCAAATTAAGTCACTTGACTTAATTTGGTCGTTCGACTAAATTTCTCCTATATAAACCTCGGGAGAATGTAATGAATAAATATCAAAGCAGCAATAAAACTCAACAGGCGCTGATTGATGCCGCCGGGGAGCTAGCCTCTGAAGATGGCTTTATTGCCGTCACCACCCGCGCCATTGCTGATAGAGCTGGTGAAAACATCGGCAGCATTCATTATCATTTCGGCAGTAAAGACAAGTTGTTTGAGGTGACCCTGCAGACTGCTTTTCAGCGTTGGCTTGATCATCCGGTGGAAAAGCTTTTAACCGGATGTGATCTGAAAAGTAGAGCTGGTCAGGCCGAAGCAGTTCGTTTAGCGATCACAAGGGTTGCCAATCTCCTATTCGATAAAGACATTCCCAACTGGCACCCTCGCGTGGTCTATCAAGTTTTGCAAACGGACAACAATTTACGAAACATTGTCCTCTCTTCGGTGATGGATCCTGAGCTCGAACAGATCAGCGTATTATTAGAAGTCATCGATTCATCCTTAACCAAAGAGCTATTATCTCAACACTTTTTATTACTCTTCACTCCTTTGTTTTTTCATGCCGACTATCGCAGCGTCATTCTGCAACAGTTAGGTCGGGAAGAATACAGTCAAACATATCTTGATACTCTGCTTGATAACTGTATCAAACGCGCTTTGCTGTATTACGAGCTACCACTTCAATAATTTATTTTTCAACTAAGTGAGATTCATCATGTTCAAACGAAATGCTACAACCATCTTTATCCTGCTGTTATTGCTATTGCCAGTGAGTTTTGCTGCCGCAACAGAGAACAATTCTAAATTGCAGATCAGAAACAGCTCTTTTAACCAAATTTATCCGGGCACTGTTTTCGCCAGTCGACAGGCTAAATTAGCGTTTCGGGTTGGAGGGCCGCTCATCAAGGTGCCTGTCAAGCCAGGCGATAAGGTGAAGCAAGGTCAACTGCTGATGCAGATCGACTCGCGCGATTTTGAAGACTCCATCCACGTACTCGAAGCACAGCTAGCGGGTTCCGAGTCACGGCGCGATCATGCTCAGCGCGATTTCGACCGGGCACAGACGTTGTTCGACCAGCACGTCAGTGCCACGGCCGATTTTGACCGCGCCAAAAGCGCGTTTGACAGTGCTTTTTCTGGTGTGCAGAGTATCAAGGCCCAACTGCAAATCGCTCGACATAAGCTAAAAGACACCAAGCTAGTCGCTCCCTATAGCGGTGTAATTACCAGTCAAAGTGCCGAAAACTACGAAATGGTTAAGTCGGGACAAGAAGTTCTGGCAATTCAGGACATCTCAACGTTAGAGGTAGAGATCAAGATTCCAGAGAACGAAATTGCCCGTCGTCCTCTTAAACCCGGAATGAAGGTAACGGTTGATTTTCCGGCAATCCCAGACCGTTCTGTTAGCGCAACCTTGATTGAGTGGAATCTCTCCGCCGATCCGATCACCCGTACCTACGCGCTGCGTTTTTCCTTTCCTGCACCAACCAACATCCATGTCCTTCCAGGAATGACAGCTGAAGTCAGCATTGCAGATAATGATGGACAACCTTCTTCTTACTATATTCCGGAGCAGAAAAACGCCTCCGCCATCACGATGTAAGCGAAAGGGCGAATCATGAAGTCAGAACTCTTTGCCCTACGCAAACGCACCTTGATGATCGTCTTCACAATCTTATTGGTTGCAGCCGGAGTGATCGCATATCAAAGTCTGGGGCGTTTGGAAGATCCAACTTTCACTATTAAAACTGCTGTCGTGGCAACCACCTATCCTGGAGCCAGTCCAGCCGAGGTCGAAGAAGAAGTCACCGACCTAATCGAAGAAGCAATTCAGGAAATGGGACAGGTCAAGGAGATCTATTCCACCTCGCAGGAAGGCTACTCCTTTGTCTACGTTGATATGCAGGACACCTTTAAGTCGCATGAATTACCACAAATCTGGGACGAACTACGTCGCAAGGTGGCTGACGTCCAGGGACAGTTACCACCAGGAGCCGGGCCTTCGGTCGTCAATGATGATTTCGGCGATGTTTATGGGGCCTACTTTGCTTTAACCGGTGAAGGTCTCACCAATTCCGAACTCAATGACTACGCTGACAGCCTAAAGACAGAGCTACTTCTGTGTGACGATGTTGCTAAAATCGATATGTGGGGTGTCCGACAGGAAGCTATCTTCGTCGAGTTTAAGCAATCGCAACTGGCTCAGCTAGGACTCACCCCACAGCAGATCATGGGGACCCTGCAGGAACAAAATCGTGTTCAACAAAGCGGCAAAGTCAAGGTTGGAGATAATTACCTGCGTATCACCCCAACGGGAAGTTTGAGCAGTGAAGAACAGATCGCTGATCTTCTGATCGGCAGTGCCCATGGTATGGTTCGTTTGAGCGATGTTGCGACGATCTATCGTGATTACATTGATCCACCACGGAATATTCTCCGTTACAACGGCAAAGAGGGGATTGGTCTTGGCATCTCAACCTTGGATGGTGGGAATGTTGTCACCATGGGTGACTCAATCCAAGCCAAACTGGACGAACTCGCACCCAACAAACCACCGCAGGTCGAAATAAACTCTATCTACTATCAAAGCAAGGTTGTTGTTGAATCGATCGACACCTTCGTCATCAACCTGATTGAAGCGGTCTCCATTGTTATTGTGCTGCTGATGCTGTTTATGGGGTGGCGCACCGGCATGTTGATCGGTGCTGTCCTCCTGCTGACAATCCTTGGCACCTTTGTCGGTATGGCAGCGATGAGTATTGATCTACAAAAAATATCCCTTGGTGCGTTAATTTTAGCGTTGGGGATGCTCGTAGATAACGCAATTGTTGTCGCCGATGGGACGTTGGTGCGAATGGAACATGGCGACGATGTCGAAACGGCAGCGACCAAAACGGTCAAGGCGACTATTTGGCCGTTACTCGGAGCGACTATCGTTGCCATCCTCGCATTTACCGCTATCGGCTTCTCACCGGGAAATATCGGCGAGTATTGTCGTTCGTTGTTCGATGTCATGGCCTTATCACTGTTCTTCAGTTGGATTTTAGCAATCAGCGTCACCCCGCTGTTCTGTGTATGGTTCCTCAAGCCAAACAAAGCTAACAACGACCATTCCCATAACAAGGGGATCAACAAGTCTTATCGTAACCTTCTGCACCTCTCTATCCGCCATCGTGCCATTGTCATGATTGTCACAATTATGGCATTGGGTGCGGCGCTATTCGGTTTCGGCTTTATCCCTCAATCATTTTTCCCCGATTCGACGCAGCGCTACTTTTATGTCAACTACTGGAATCCTCAGGGAACGCATATTGAGAAGACTTCCGCAGATGTTGCGGAGATCGATCAATACATCAAAGGACTGGAGGGAGTGGTCAACACCACTTCATTTATCGGCGAAGGGGGGATGCGTTTTATCATCAGCTACGATTATCAAACGCCAAATAGCTCTTTTGGACAGATTCTGGTTGAGGTCGATGATTATCGCAGCATAGATCAATTACTGCCCGATATCGAAAAATACATGGCGGAGAACTTCCCGCAGTCTCAGCCGTTTGCAAAGAAAATTATCAATGGCATCCCATTTACCTACACCATTGAGGCCCGCTTCCGTGGACCCGACATTGCGATACTTAAAGAATTGGCACATAAGGCGGAAAAAGTTTTCGCTGAATCCGAAAACGCCCGCGACCTACGCACCGACTGGCGGCAACCGGTTGATGTGCTGCACCCACAATTTTCCCAAACCCAAGCACGTTACGCCGGAATCACCCGGAGTGAGGTAGCCAACGCTTTACAGTGGAACTTCAACGGCGTCACCGCTGGGCTCTATCGCGAAAACGACAAACTGATTCCGATTCAGTTTCGTTCTCCAGAAAAAGAACGGGCCAGTCTCGAGAATCTCGCCAACATTCAAATCTGGAGTTCACTACAGAACAGTTTTGTCCCACTGCGGCAAGTTTCTACAGGGATTCTTCCCGTGACTGAAGATGCGCTGGTTATGCGCCGTGATCGGCAACGGACAATCACCGTCCAATGTAATCCAACTACCGGGCTGGCGGCCGACTACCATTCCAGCGTCCGAGACCAGATAGAAGCAATTGAATTGCCCATCGGCTACTCGATGGAATGGGGTGGTGAGTTCGAAGGTTCAGCAGAAAGCCAAGCACCACTGGCCAAAGTGTTCCCCCTCTGCGTCCTCGGCATGTTTCTGATCGTCGTCTGGCTGTTCAACTCCTTCCGCCGACCATTGATCATTTTCATGACTGTTCCACTTTCGTTGATCGGGATCACCGCTGGCCTATTATTAACCGGGCTACCCTTCGGCTTTATGTCAATTCTCGGCTTTCTCGGCCTTTCAGGAATGTTGATTAAAAACGCTATTGTGCTGATTGACCAGATCGAACAAGACCTATCTTCCGGGGTTGAGCCATATAAGGCCGTGCTCGACTCTTCGGTGAGCAGAATGCGCCCCGTGTTGATGGCCTCCGGAACCACAATTCTCGGCATGGCGCCGCTGCTGTTCGATGCCTTTTATGCGGCCATGGCAGCAGTCATCATGAGCGGCCTGTTCGCCGCAACGTTCCTGACGCTGATTATCGTTCCAGTTGCTTACACCAAAGTTTACAAAATCAAGGCGGATAAAAAGCATGTTTAAAAATATTATCAATATAGTATTGCTTCTTTCCCTGACTGTGCCCGTCCAAGCAGCCGTTTTACCGCAAATCAACATGGCCATTCCAGAGGGAGATTTAACTTTAATAAATGCTCAGAAGATGGCTCTCGAAGCATCACCAAGTGTTCTCCAAGCATCAGCACGGATCGAAGCCGCACAAGCCGTCGTCGATCAAGCGCGCTCTGCTCTCCGACCAATGGTCAGTATCACTATTGGCAAACGCTACCAGAACAGCACCATGCAACCAGATTTGGCGCCAGAAACCCGCGTTAATGACAGCTTCAATATCTGGGGGGCCGGAATCGAAGCAAACTGGTTATTGTTTGATGGTTTCTCAAGTCAAAGTCGAATTCTTGCAACAAAGTACCAAGTGGAGGCTTCAGAACAAACCCGCAATGAGACAAGACGCCTGCTAGCTCAAGCCGTGTCGAGTGCCTTTTATCAGGCACAGCTCGCGGTGGAAAGCATGCTCATCGCTCAACAAAATCAGATTTTCAACCGAACATTGGAAGACGAAGCGGATAAGCGCTGGCAAGCAGGAAGTATCCCTGAAGCAGAAAAGCTCAATTTTTCAGTCCGCGCGGTACAGGCAGAAACCGATTATCTGCGAGCAAAGCAAAGCTTTCAACTTGTCACAGCTGTTCTAGGTGAGTTGCTAGCCCTACCCGGCTCACAGCTGCCGCCAGAACTGTATCCCGTTCGCTGCGATACCAAGGTTTTATCAAGCATTATCCCTGCGTACAAAACTGAAATTGAGTATGCACTCGACATGCGCCCCGATCTGCAAGCCCTTGAAGCGTCAATTGCCGCTCTTCAGCAGAACAAGAAGGTCCACAAAGGAAACTACTGGCCAAAACTGATTCTGAACGGTGGCTACTCTTACAGTAAATATGAGGAATTGGCTCCAGTCGATCAAGAAGAACATGATGCTTATGCAGGATTACATCTCAGCTGGGATCTTTACCAAGGGGGGCAAAAAACGGCACTGGTTAAGGAGAGTCAAAAAGAGATTTTGGCACTGCAACAGCAGAAGCAACAACAGATTCTCTCGATACAATCAGCGATACGGCAAGCGATCGCTTCGGCCGAGGCAACTCGCGCCATGTACCAGCGTCAGCAGCAATCTCTCCTCTTAACCGAAAAAATTCGTGACCACATCGAAAAAGCCTATCGGGCTGGGGTTGCTAATCTAACGCGCTTGAATGAAGCCCAAACAGATCAGGTTCGGTCGGCAGGGGCTGAAGCGTCAAGTCGAATCAATTACCTGCTCGCCTTACAGCAACTTAAAGCAGCTAGTGGGCGAATTCTCGAATTTTAATTGGAGACAGGAAACGTCATAATCACAGCAGATAAAACAGGGAATTCTTTAAAGAGTAAATCTCAATCGTGACTATTCCTTGGGCTACTCTGCTGTGATCTCTTCCTCATTGAGGACCAATAAATAGCCATCGGGATCATGAATCCAGAGCTCACGGCGTTGATGCTCTTGATCGTCAAGTTCATAGGCAATGGGCCAATGATAGTGCTTGACCATCCGGTAAACATCATCCAAATTTTCACAATCAATTTCCAACTGGAGACCACAACCAAGAGGGCCGCGAGTCAAATTTTGCAGGAGCGTTGGGTGTTGCGCTTCCATAATTTGCAAGGGTTGAAAAACTATTTTGATATTCCCCAAAAAGAGGACGAGAAAACTCTTTTCTGGACGACTACTTTCAATGAATTCAGAAGGGAGAAATAAAACCTCACGATAAAACGTCTCCGTTTTATTTAAGTCCTTTGCCCCCAAAGTTATATTTAACGACATGGTTTTTTCATCCTCAAAAGTCAAATTGCTTTTTTTTTCGCTTATGGTCTAGTGTAGATCTGATTCTATCAATGGTTGACTGAAAATTATCATCCTTTTTTCAGTTTCTCGAAAGAACAGACTATGACAGCAAAGAATAAGAGTCGAGCGTTTCTCGGCTTTGGTGGAAATCTTGGGGATGTCCTTAACAATTTTGTCTATGCAAGACAAGAGCTGACCAAACACCCCCAAGTCGAACTCATTGCCAGTTCTCCACTCTACCAAACTGCACCGGTTGGAGGGCCACCGGGACAGCCCGACTATCTGAATGGTGTCATTGAAATTCAAACTGGATTATCAGCACCCGACCTGCTACAACTTTGTCAGCAGATAGAAGATCACTTTGGTCGCATTCGGGATCAACGCTGGGGGGCGCGGACTCTTGATATTGATTTGCTTTTGGTCGATAATCAAGTCATAGAGACCCCCTCGCTGACGTTGCCTCATCCACGGATGCATCAACGTCGTTTTGTCTTGCAACCGCTCAATGAACTGGCACCAGAATTGAAGCACCCCATATACGACACAACCATCAATACATTGCTCAATGCCTTGCCCGACACTGAGGGCATTAACCAATTAAACCCAACATGGTCATCTCATGATTAAACTGATACTCCTCACTCTATGTGGCTTTATCTTCTATTCAATGATTTCTGGTCTCTTGCGTCCGGGAAAATCCAAACGTCCAAAAAACCAAAGTCAAGATGGCGAGGCGATGGTTGAAGATCCCCAATGCGGAACCTATCTCCCACAAAGTGATGCATTTAAAGCCACAATTCATGGCAGGCAACACTATTTTTGCTCAAAAAAATGTTTAAAAGAATATAAAAAGGCCCAGGAATAATTCATCGATTGACACTCACAAGGAACTTTAAAAATGAAATTTTTTATCGACACAGCAGAAGTCACTGAAATCCGCGCCGCCCATGATCTTGGACTCGTTGATGGGGTCACCACCAACCCGTCACTCATTGCTAAGAGCGGGCGTGACTTCAAAGAGGTTATCAAAGAGATTACAAGTATTGTTGATGGTCCCATTTCAGCGGAAGTTATTGCTCTTGACGCTGATGGGATGCTCCAAGAAGGACGTGAACTGGCGAAAATCCACGAAAATATTGTCGTGAAAGTCCCCATGACAACTGAAGGCTTAAAAGCGACAAAACAGTTCAGTACCGAAGGGATTAAAACCAACGTAACACTGATCTTTTCCTCTTTGCAGGCACTCTTAGCAGCAAAAGCCGGTGCAACTTATGTTTCACCCTTTGTTGGTCGCCTCGATGATATCGGCCATGAAGGAATGGAAGGTGTCGAACAGATTCGGACAATTTATGATAACTACGGCTACACAACAGAAATCATTGTCGCTTCAGTTCGATCCCCTCTGCATGTTTTGAATGCCGGACTCATCGGTGCCGATATCTGTACCATCCCCTATGGTGTTATGACTCAACTAGCACAACATCCTTTGACCGATAACGGAATTGAAAAATTCCTCGCCGATTGGGAAAAAACAAAATAGAACCACAATTCAATAATAAGAACATCCAACAGGCCAAAACAATACGTTTTGGCCTGTTTTTTTATTGTCTGATAAAAAACGTATCTTCGAGAAATAAAGTTCTACAACGATGTTATGTAGAATATCAGCCCCGGATGCGGTCTGACCACTTGACAACCTGCCAGATTCTCGGGTATACGCATAAAAGTTCATTTTTTTCAGGATCAACTTTCTTGCTTTTCGGGATTTGTAAAATGTACGAACCCCGTCTTTCTTTCTAACCCTGTGAGGATGCGATGAACATTCACGAATATCAGGCTAAAGCAATACTACGCAAATTCGGAGTTCCGGTTCCGGAAGGTCACGTAGTCTACAACAGTAACTCTGCCCGTGATTGGGCAAGGCGTTTAGGCGATGGCCCCTGGGCGGTCAAAGCTCAAATTCATGCTGGTGGTCGTGGCAAAGGTGGCGGTGTCAAAATTGCCAAAACTGCGGACGAAGTTAAGCAATATGCCAGAGATATGTTTGGCATGACTCTCGTGACCCACCAGACCGGTCCAGAGGGAAAAATTGTTAAACGGGTTCTCATCGAAGAAGGAAGTAACATCGCTGATGAGTTCTATGTTTCTTTCCTCGTAGATCGTGCAACCGACAAAGTCACCCTCATGGCTTCTGCTGAAGGCGGCGTCAATATCGAAGAAGTTGCAGAGAAAACTCCTGAGAAACTTTTCTTTGAAGCTGTTGATCCTGTCGTTGGCCTGACTGCTTTTCAAGCACGTAAAGTGGCCTTCAAAATGGGCTTTGCCATCCCTCAGGTGAAACAGGCAGTTCCCATCCTGATAAATCTTTACAACGCATTCGTCGGATCAGACTGTTCACTTCTTGAAATAAACCCAATGATTCTGACTGCTGAAGGCAATTTGCTCTGCCTCGATGCAAAACTCAACTTTGACGATAATGCTCTCTTCCGTCATCCAAATGTTCGTGACATGCGCGACTATGACGAAGAAGATCCAATGGAAATTGAAGCGGGTCAATACGACCTGTCTTACATTGCCCTGGACGGTAATATCGGCTGCATGGTGAACGGTGCTGGCTTGGCGATGGCAACGATGGATATTATCCAACACTATGGATCGTCCCCTGCTAACTTCCTTGATGTCGGGGGCGGTGCAACCATAGAGCGTGTCACCGAAGCTTTCAAAATTATCCTTTCCGACAGTAAAGTTGAAGGAATTCTGGTCAACATCTTCGGTGGAATCATGAAATGTGATGTCATCGCAACAGGTGTCGTCGAGGCCGCAAAACAGGTCGGCGTCAAAGTGCCATTGGTTGTTCGTCTCGAAGGAACCAATGTAGAGCTTGGCAAAAAGATCCTTGCAGAATCAGGTCTTGATATTGTCAGCGCTGATGGAATGGCCGATGCTGCTGAGAAGATTGTCAAAGCCGTCAACGGTTGATGGCGTCGCAAAAATACTGACCTGCGCCGTTGCGGCATTTTTCGAGACCTTGACATACTTAGGTATGCCTTCACCCTCGAAAAAACACAGCGCCTTGCAGGACAAAATTTTTGCTTAGCCACCGAATCAAAGATTCGAAAGAGTTAAGGAGAAATAACAATGAGTATTCTGATCGATAAAAATACCAAGGTCATCACCCAAGGAATTACTGGGGCAACAGGCCTTTTCCACGCTCAAGGTGCCCGCGACTACGGCACACAAATGGTCGGCGGAGTGACCCCTGGAAAAGGAGGGACCAGTATTGATAGCTTCCCCATTTTTAATACTGTAGAAGATGCCGTTAAAGAAACCGGTGCTAACGCTTCAGTGATCTATGTTCCACCAATTGGGAGTGCCGATGCCATCATGGAAGCTGTAGATGCAGGGATTGAACTAGTGATCTGTATCACTGAAGGTGTCCCTGTTCTTGACATGGTCAAAGTGAACAAATATATGCAGGGTAAAAACTGTCGACTTATTGGGCCCAACTGTCCAGGCGTTATCACTCCCGGCGAGTGTAAAATCGGCATCATGCCTGGCTACATTCACAAGCCCGGCCCCGTTGGCGTTGTTTCTCGCTCAGGAACCCTCACTTACGAGGCTGTCTGGCAATTAACAACACGCGATATCGGGCAAACAACCTGTGTTGGTATCGGTGGAGACCCAGTTAACGGGACCAGCCACCTTGACACACTCAAGATGTTTGAAGCTGATCCAGAAACAAAAGCAGTCATCATGATTGGCGAAATCGGTGGCGACGCTGAAGAACAAGCAGCCGAATATGTCCGTGACCATATGAGCAAACCTGTTGCAGCATTTATTGCAGGGGCAACGGCACCAGCAGGAAAACGGATGGGACATGCTGGAGCTATCATTTCAGGTGGCAAAGGTGATGCGGCCAGCAAAAAAGCATTCCTGCGCGAATGTGGTGTCAGCGTTGCTGATTCTCCTGCTGAAATGGCAGAAGCATTGCTCAAAATCTGGCAACCATAAGCTTTACAATAAACATTGTTTGACCACAAAGGGGCGGATTTTACCGCCCCTTTCTTTTTAGCCGCAATCATTAGAATTATTATATTTTTATGTTTTTTTTGATATAGTTTTAAAATCACATATTTTGACACATCCTGATTGGGGCTTTCTTCATGAACAACGAGACGAAACAGTCGACAATTTCCGAAGCTGAAAGCTGGTACAAACTACTTTATGGTAATCCTCATATCGGAATTATAATTGTTGATAAAGAACGTATGATTGTCGATGTCAATCCAACCTTTGCTCAAATCCTCGGTTACAAAACTCCATCTGAGCTGATTGGACAATCGGTACTCTGTATTCATTTAAGCAATAAGACCTTTCAATCATTTGGTCAAAAGCACTTTTCAGCCGTCATGAATGACGAACCTCTTAACATCAGATATCAATTGAAAAAAATTGATGGTTCCCCCATTTGGGTCAGGCTCACTGGCCAGCCAAATCAGTCTCGTAAAGGAGCATTCTGGACAGTTATTGATATCAATAACCATGTCCTCTCCGAAGAAGATTTAAAGCAAAAGGAATACAAGTTTCGGATGTTGGCTGACAACACCTTCGACTGGGAATATTGGATCAACCAAAATCAGAACTACGTGTTCGTTTCTCAGGCGTGTGAAGAAATCACCGGTTATTCTTCCGCAGAGTTTGAAGCTAACCCGAGCCTTATGATTGAACTGGCTCAAGAGGACTTCAAAGAGGCCGTTACCAATCATTTTTCTATGGAGCAGGATTGCTCGGCCCCAGCATGTTCACTTAGTTTTATCATTACAACGAAAACTGGTGAAAAAAAGTGGATTGAACATTTTTGCAAACCACTTTTTGACGAAAACGGTGAAGCAGTGGGACGTTACGGCAATAATCGCGACATGACGGAGCACCACAAAGATAAAGAAGAAAAGCAACAACTTTTCGACCAGGTTTGCAACGCAAAGCGCAACTGGGAAGCAACTATGGACTGTATTGATGATCTGGTCCTCGTTGTTGATGATAAAAATAGAATAAAACGATGCAACAACCGCACCTTTCGCGTATTGAACATCAGTTACGGCGATCTGCTTGATCAGAAATGGGAAAGTGCATTAAAAAAAGGGGGGATCAACTTCTCTCCGCCAGGGGGACGAATCAATGAATGTTATTTGCCCGGGGAGGATTGCTGGTTCCTGATTAAAAAATACCATTTTAAGCAGGAAGACGATACCGCCAGTACGGTCATCACTTTACATGACATGACAGAGAACCGAAAGGTCACCCGCGAACTAGAACACGCCCTTCAAGAGTTGAAACAATCACAGTCCCAACTGTTACAGAGTGAGAAAATGGCGTCCATCGGGCAACTCGCTGCTGGGGTCGCTCATGAGATCAACAACCCAATGGGCTTTATCAACCAAAATCTGAAAACGCTCAACAAGTACGTTGAAAAGTTGGTCAGCATCATCAATGCTCAAAAAGAAGTTCTCACGGCTCCAACTCAAGAAAAAACTGACCACCTCACCCAGTTGGAGAAAAAGTTGAAACTCAACTTCCTCCTGGAAGATACCAAAGACCTGATTGATGAGTCTCTTGATGGCTCAGAACGCATTCAGGCAATCGTTAAAAACCTCAAGAGCTTTTCACGGGTTGACCAGAAAGATATTCAACATGTCGATCTAAATGATTGTATGGAAGCAACAATCAACATCATTTGGAATGAATTAAAATATAAGATCCATATAGAAAAAGACTATGGAGAACTCCCCGATGTGACGTGTTACCCACAACAAATCAGCCAAGTCTTCATGAACCTTTTGATCAATGCGTCCCATGCAATAGAAACAAAAGGGATCATCAAGATCCGCAGCTGGACAACAACAGATAATGCTTTCGTCTCAATTACAGATGATGGCTCAGGAATCCCCGATAAGAACCTGAAACATATTTTTGAACCATTTTTCACCACCAAAGAAGTTGGTAAGGGGACGGGTCTTGGTTTGAGTATGGTTTACGATATCGTGGCAAGCCACCACGGTGATATCACTGTTGAATCAACTGTCGGTCAAAGGACAACATTCACAATCCAGATTCCCATACACGCAAAGACACAAGAATAACCTCTTTGAACATAGCAACCGTTGAAGGAGCACTATCATGCCCGTCATAGCTTGGAAAGAAATATACGAAACCGGTATTGTTGCCTTAGACGATGAGCATCGTAAACTTATTGATGAGATCAATCGTCTTTATGAAGCTGTTCGAGATAAACGAGGAGAAACCGTTCTTGGTGATATTTTGGCTATGCTTGAATCCTATACAGTTGATCACTTTCAACACGAAGAAAAGCTTATGAAAGAATATGATTTCCCTGGCCTTGCAGACCACAAGAAAGTCCATCAGGAACTCATCGATGCAATTCAGGATTTAAAAAACCGATTCACAGCCGGAACAGAAGAGTTGGCCCGTGAACTGTTAAAATTTTTAAGGGTTTGGGTGCTGGAACATATAATTGATGTCGACAAGAAATATGGTTCTTTTTTAGAATCTAGAGGTGGTCGCTTCATAAAATAGACTACGGAAATAAGGCCTATTCTCATGCTTCAAATCAATATTCCCGGTTTTGCAACCTTACAAATCAAACACCTAGTTCTCGACTTCAATGGCACTCTCGCCTGTGATGGCAACTTACTGCCACAGATCACTGAAAAGCTTACCCTTCTGTCAGAGCAGATCAATATTGATATCATCACTGCAGACACCCATGGTAGCGCGGCAAGACAGCTTGAGAATTGCCCAGTCAATCTAATTATCATCCCACAAGCAGAGCAGGACCAAGCAAAACTCAATCACGTTGAACAATGCAAACCTCACTCAGTCGTTGCCATCGGCAACGGCCACAATGATCATCTCATGTTAAAATCAGCCGCGCTCGGAATTGCAGTCATGCAACAGGAAGGGGCTGCAGTATGCTCACTCCAAGCCGCAGACATTCTTATCCCAGACATTCTTTCTGCACTAGATCTTTTACTCAAGCCGAAAAGATTGATTGCGACCTTAAGAAACTGAAATTTCCATCAAACGTGTTCCCGCTTATTATTTGCCCATTTAAAAAAACAAAGGTATCCTAACAAATCTATTATTCCATCTTTTGAGGGGAACCATGAGCGAACGAATTCACAATCTTTTGATCGTCGATGATGAAGCTTCGATGCGCCATATGCTGCGTCTGGTTTTAGAACAAAATCAATACCGCGTGACTGAAGCCCAAAATGGTGCCGAAGCGATCAATTTACTTTACAAAGAAAAATTCGACTTTATCCTCTCCGATATTCGCATGCCCGATATGGATGGTTTAACATTTCTTGAACAACCTGAAGTCCGTGCGCTCGATGCCACAATTATCATGATGAGCGCCTATGGAAGTATCGATACCGCTCTCGAGTGTATGAAACGGGGTGCCTACGACTATATCTCAAAACCATTCAAGCCTGACGAGGTCGTCCTGACCTTACGTAAAGCAGAAGAGCGTAGAGAACTCAAACAGGAGAATCTGGAGCTCAAAGAAGTCTTGTCAAAAAAAGAGAAGCCCTTTTCAATCAACGACATTGTTCACTCCAGCCACAAGATGCAACACGTTTTGAAACTGGTTCAGGCAGCAGCCAAATCAGAATCATCTATCCTTATCAGCGGGGAAACAGGGACCGGAAAAGAACTCATTGCAAAAGCACTTCACAGCGAAAGTGGACGCAAAGGCCAATTTTTAGCGATCAATTGTAGTGCCATTACTTCTGGCCTATTAGAAAGTGAGCTTTTTGGGCACAAAAAAGGGGCTTTTACTGGAGCTGATAGAGAAAAACAGGGTCTGTTTTCCATTGCCAATGGTGGCACATTATTCCTTGATGAAATTGCCGATCTTCCGCTGGAACTACAACCAAAGCTATTGCGAGTTCTTCAAGAAAGTGAAATCAGAAAAGTTGGGGCAACACGTGCCGAAAAAATTGATACACGCGTTGTTGCAGCAGCAGGAACCGACTTACAGATTGCAGTAAAAGAGGGGCTCTTCAGGCAGGATCTTTACTACCGTCTCGCTGTTGTTGACATCAATCTCCCGCCATTGCGAGAACGGCCAGAGGATATCATCGTTCTTGCGGAACATTTTCTTGAGCGACTTTGTCAAAGAGAAGGACGTACCACCCTGCAATTGGAGATTGAAGCAAAAAAAAATCTGACCGCCTATCATTGGCCCGGCAATGTTCGAGAACTAGAAAATTATCTAGAAAAAGCACTGATCTTCAGCCCCGGAGACAACCTTGAATTGCCACCGCTGCGTATTCGTCAAGCAGCTCCTGGAGAATTTAATCCTGACGAATATTCCCTGAAGATTGCCACCCGTCGGCTTGAAGAAGAATACATCCGTAAAGCTCTAACCAAAACAAAAGGGAACCGCACCCAAGCCGCAGAATTACTGGAAATCAGCCTGCGATCACTGATGTATAAAATCAAAGAATATGGGATCGACTAGATCCGATCTAACCCGCTAGAAATGATAATTTAAAAGCTTATTATTATCAGCAAGATGGGCGCAATCTCCCTACATCAATCCCCGATCCGCCAAACTGACAAATGCACCATTTCCAATCACAATATGATCAAGCACTCGCACCCCCATCAGGTCGCCGACTTGTTTCAGACGTTCTGTTATTTCAATATCTTCCCGGCTGGGAGTTGGATCTCCGGAAGGGTGATTATGGATAAAGAGAACCGCAGCAGCTGACTCGCGTAGCACCGGGGCAAAAACTTCACGGGGATGAACGATACTGGCACTAAGACTCCCCTCAGAAATCTGGACCTCTTTGATCAGGCGATTTTTGGCATCAAGAAGAAGGGCGAGAAAAACTTCTTTGCGGTAGTCACAAAGACGTTCATGAAAATGGCAAAAAACATCTTTAGAAGAACTATAGGGCTGTCCTGGTTGCAATCGCGAATCATGAAAACGGCGGGCAATTTGAAATAGTGCCTGAATCTCAGCAGCTTTTGCAGGGCCAATTCCCGCCTGCTGACATAATTCATTTGTGCTCGCTCCTGCCAGCTGCCGTAGAGAACCAAAGCGAATCAACAGCCCGCGCGCCAAATCAACCGCACTGGCCTTGCTGGAAGAATCGCCAGTCCGAATAATCAGAGCTAACAGTTCGGTATCGGTTAATTTGTCTGCTCCTGATGTCAGCAGTTTTTCCCGTGGCCGCTCATCGGCAGGCCAATCTTTAATCCTTCGCATATCCCCCTCCATACTCAGATGAAACAACATCTTGTTAAATTCAACCTATAGAGTCGACGACTTCTCTTTAAATAGCCCCTTTTTCAGCTAGCAAGTCAGCGATCGCCTCCGCCAGTTTTCGATATCCTTTGTCATTCAAATGAATTGGATCACTCTTGTACTGACTCTCTGATAAGAGTCCTTTTAGGGTTCCCGACAACAATGGAATGCTCAACTCTGTTGCCAATTCCCGATAAATGGGAACCTCTTGTAAACCAAAACCAAGTTGAGGAACCGCAATCATCACAACTTTAATACCACGTTGGTTGGCTGCTTCATACATACGTCTCAAATTCGTTCTTAACTTCTCACGATCGAGCTTTTGTAGAATATCGTTACCACCATGGCAGATCAAAAGCAATTCAGGATCTTCCTTATCGAGTAATGCCGGCAAGCGACTGACGCCCGCAGCACTGACCTCTCCTGAGACTCCTCCATTGACGACTTTACGACTTATCAAACGACTTAGTTGTGCCGGATAGCTCAAATCAGGTCGGGTTCCAACACCAACGGTCAAGCTATCGCCAAAAGCCAAAGTCACATCGTTGGGGCGCATAAAAGTTAAGGAATTTCCGCCATTGTCACACGCAACCAATGATAGTAACAGCAGGACAAATATCAATGTCTTAATTCGTTTCATTATATCTCTCTGCTTTCAAGTTAAATGAAGTGTCCGATTAAAAATCATCTGAGACGAAAAATTGTCCCACTTGGGTAAAGACGTCATCACTGTTACCACGCACCACCCTCGCTGGTGGAAGTGAATTCAGAAACATCCGACCATAACCCCTTTTTACCACACGGCTATCCAGAATCAAAACGACCCCGCGATCATTCCGGTGACGAATCAAACGTCCAAAGCCCTGTTTGAAACGAATGACTGCCTGCGGAACCGTATATTCCATAAACGGATCACCGCCGCGTTGCTCTATTGCCTGAGAACGGGCTTCAAGGACTGGTTCCGTCGGCACACGAAACGGTAACCGGGCAATAATCACCTGCTCCAATGAACGTCCTGGGACATCGACCCCCTCCCAAAAAGAATCGGTTCCAAAAAGGATACTCGACTCATCTTCAGCAAAACGTTTCAGGAGTCGATGCCGATTTTCCTGCCCCTGACGTAAGCACGGCAATCGTTGTGCCTCGAGAATGGGAGATAACTCTTCATGGACGCGCCGCAACAGAGCATAGGACGTAAATAAAACAAAGCTGCGCCCCTGACTACACAAAAGAGCTTTTTCAACAGCATCTCGGACAGCTTCAGAAAAACCTGGCTTCCCCGGTTCCGGAAGATCAGTCGGAATAGCAACCAATGCCTGCTGTTGATAATCAAAAGGAGAATCAAGTGCTAATTCAACAAGACGATTCGGTTCAACGCGATCAAGACCCACCCGGGAATGATAATAACTAAAATCCCCTGCCACAGTGAGAGTTGCGCTGGTCATCACCAAACTCTGGAAACGTTGATAGAGGGCCTTATTCAAACTTTCAGCAACGTCCAGAGGAGCTTGGCAGAGACTGGTAATCAAACCGCTTTTACGACCAATGCGCCCTTCCCGAATTTCAATCCAGACACAGCTATCTTTTGCCACCGCCATAAAAGAACCTAAATCAGCAGAGATCCCTTCAAGGCGTCCACCAATGCCCGCTAAATCGACCAGAGACGAATTGACCTTGTCTGCAACAGCATCAGGTAAAGGTTCTGTGGCTCGTAGTAAACTAGAAACACCTTGCGCCAATTCTGCACACCCAATTCGAAGCCGATCAACCCGCTTACAAAGTTTCTGCCAGACCGCTGTTTGAACAAAATCGGGCAAAATACGATGTTTCAATTCAAATTTGGAGTTGACCTGTTTCCCCAGAAACTGAGGAAGCTCCTCGGCAATACTGTGCAATTCTTCCAATGCCGCATCAAACAATTGCTGACGCTTTATCAACAGGGATTCAATCTCTTCATGCAGTTTGCGATACAGATCATCGAGAGAATCAGGCAGTTCCTGTGATAATTGATCCAGAAAACGTGGCAGTAACCCTTGGTTCAGCTTACGCGGATGACGGAGTCGATTCAGGACCCGTGAAAATGTAAAACGGGTCAACTGAGAAGAAAAATGACTGGTCGCAACATCTTCTAAGTGATGAGCTTCATCAAGAATAACTCGCTCAAAAGGTGGCAAAACGGCTGTTGCCGTATAATTGTTAGTTTCCTGTCGCAATGCCAGATCGGAGAGCAATAAAGAGTGATTAATGACCAGAATGTCGGCTCGTGCGGCCGTTCTTCTTGCTTTATGAAAGAAACAACGACTGTAATGTTGGCAACGAACCCGTGCACACTGATCAGCCTCGCAGCAAACCTCTTCCCAGGCCTGATAGCTAGGGATAAAAGAGAGATCTTCCTTAGAACCGTCTGCTGTCGCTTCAGCCCAGTGCATGATCTGCTGCAGCTCTTCAACCAGTTGCTGATCAAACAACCCAAGCTCACGCCCTGCAGTTTCTCCCCGCCGCTGGCAGTAATAATTACTGCGTCCCTTCACCAGCACAGCATGAAATTCAATCCCCGTTGCCCTTTGCAAAAAAGGGAGATCTTTACGGATCAGTTGTTCTTGCAAATTGATTGTTCGGGTCGAAATCACCACCCGTTCGAGATTGGTTCGTGCCCAGAGCAGTGCCGGCACCAAATAAGCCAGACTCTTTCCGGTTCCGGTTCCTGCTTCAATAACGGCCAATTGCCCCTTATTGAAGGCATCGACAACGACAAAAGACATTTGTAATTGTTCAGGTCGATCTTCGTAATCGGGCAGCTTTTCAGAAATCACCCCATCTGTTCCCAATATACCAGCGATCTGTTCAGGATTAAGCTTTTGGGTATCCTTCTCAGCAAAAGCCTCCACCACCCGGTACAGATCATCCACAGAATTGTTAACAATGTAAAAACCAACCCCTAAAGAACCGAATTGTGAAGCAACTTCAATA
>JADGDX010000120.1 GCA_016744675.1 Desulfuromusa sp.
ATTCAAACAAATCCCCGATAGTTGAAGTTCCATGAATGCCTAACGTTTTGTTAACCTGCAAGTGTGGCTGGCGCGGTTTGTGCGTTAGCACAAAGCGTGACAGACGCAATTGTCGGGTTCAACTTTTTGTTAGAAGACTACGCGCCGTTAGTACACTACCTCTTTTTCAACTCAGCCTGTAAGAAATCAACATAGACGTTCATGTTTATTTCGGAACTAGGCTCTGATTCCAATTCCTGAAACATTTCCTTGAAAAGTCGCACTCCCGATTGCGTTGTGTCTGGAAACTCAACAAATTGAATTAGGGCCCCAAGGTCTTCCTTTGAGGAACCCTTATACTGCAATGGAGAGGTCAAACTCCACAAGCCCTTTTCCGCTGAAAGAACCCAAAGAGCGGTTTTTTCAATCATTGTATCTAATTGAGTACTACGAGCATCGAAGACATAGCCCCGGGAGTCTGGAGTCGGCTGCCATTCATTGGCTCGCCAATTGATTATTAGGCTATCACCAATGGAATGATGTCCAAGCAAAACATCTTCAACAACAAGAACACTTTTCCGCTGCTGAACTGTTATATCCATTGCTTCAGTTCGAACAACTCGCCCAACGACCATGCTTTTACTTCTCATTACCGAATAGCGAAGTGTGAATTCTAAACCAGGAGTCATTGCAACGCTTGTGAATGCGCCAAACAATGAAAGACCAACAAATATTAGTAGCCCAGAAAATGTGGAAATTCGATTCATTTTCTCCGTCTTCCAAAATTTGAAATTCAATCGATGGCTATCTTTTGAACCGTTTGGTGCGTTTCGGTTTGGGGCGTTTGGTGATTAGACCATTTCCCCCATGGTTTGGGGCCCGCCTATCTCTCTATTTTGTTCCTTAGTATTCTAACGTTTTGTTAACCTGCAAGTGTGGCTGGCGCGGTGCTGGCGAAAGCCAGGACCGTGACAGACGCAATTGTCGGGTTCAACTTGTTGTTAGGCAACCCCCAGGTACATGACCGCTACTAAAGCTGACCATTTGGACACGAAAACAGAATTTTTTGCTCAGGATAGAAATACT
>JADGDX010000121.1:0-321 GCA_016744675.1 Desulfuromusa sp.
GCATTTGGTCTACCGATAAGGGCAATTTTAATTCCCTCTTCCTCTTCAGGTAACTCCAATTTATTGATATGCTCTACAACTGTATCTAACATATCTCCTAAGTTTACTTTATGTTCTGCTGATACAGGAGCTAAGTCTTCAAATCCTAATCCCCAGAAATCATATGTGTCTTCTAATTGAGCTTGGAAGTTATCGATCTTATTTACACATAAGATTACATGCTTATTTTTCTTTCTAAGCAGATAAGCTACTTCTTCATCTAAAGCAGTAACTCCAGCTTTTCCATCTACAACAAATAGAATAACGTCAGCTTCATTCATA
>JADGDX010000121.1:331-1048 GCA_016744675.1 Desulfuromusa sp.
ACTTCAGCTTGTTTTCTGATGTTAGCCATCATAAAATCGTTATTTCTAGGCTCTAACCCACCTGTATCTACTAAGATGAATTCTGTTCCACACCACTCAGTTTCTCTATAAAGTCTATCTCTTGTAACACCTGGTTGGTTATCAACGATAGCTACTCTATCTCCTACTAATTTATTAAATAGAGTAGATTTTCCAACATTTGGTCTACCAACTATGGCAACTATTGGTTTCATAATTTATTTCCTCCTATTAACTCCTTGACCCTCTTTTATCTGACAGTACTTTTTTCCTTTTAGGAAGAGTGATCTGTCTAATTTTACTTTGTTTCGTTCTTTGAAAAATCTAGATTTGAAATTAAGTTTTAAATATATTAAATCTCAATAATCACAGACTCTCTAGAAGGAGAGGGGAAAGAAGAATTATTTTTTCTTCTTAAATTTATTTGTACCCTTGAACTTATTGTTCTTAGGTTTATTAGTTTTTTTATTTTTTCCATCACTATGGGCAGTATTGTCTTTAGAGCTTTTATCCCCCAAGGGGATTTGTCCCTTTGGTCGGGCATGGTTTTTATTATAAGAATTTCCCATATATCCATTTTTAGCATCTTTATCGATTAAAATATCTTTTTGTTTATACTTTCTAGCTGTATCTTTTTCTACCTTCATAGATTTTCCTGTAAATGGATCTATCTCAGTATAATACATAAGAGTAGAATAT
>JADGDX010000122.1 GCA_016744675.1 Desulfuromusa sp.
CAGCTAGGGCGGAATAGCTTTCACCGCCCCGCACAATATGAGCGCAACGCCAGCCACTGTAGGCCAGACGATATTGATAGATCAGATGCTGAAATGGCTGCCCGGCAATGGTTGTAGCGGTGCGAGGATGGGTGAAGTCGGATAACCCTTGCTGACCCGGCGGAATCGACTGCCGAAATATGACCGGGTTGTCTGGGCCTTGTGTGGCCCGCCAATGCTTGACCCGGCGCTGTAAAGTTCGCAACAATTTATAGGGGTATTCGCCCGGATATGTTTCATCCAGATATTCCCACAGGGTCAGACCAGAGAGCTTTGGTTCCTTCTCCAGTAACGGAACCAGTTCCGAATCCCAGACGGAAACAAATGGATCGTTCCGGGTCAGCCAATGGCGCTGAGCTTTAATCCTTGTTTCGCCGGTTTCGATTCGCCGGCCAGAGCGGATACTAACCCCAGCCTTAGCTGCACTTGTTTCTTGTGTAAAACCAGATTGACGCGATTGCATATAGAGCATTTCCTGTCTTTGAGTGATGTGTTGACCAGGCAAGTTGACCTCCTTTGAATTTCAAAGAAGAACTTACTTGGAGAAGCACTCAACCGGCCATCTTAATTGACGCGAGACCGGACAGGATAATTGTCGCATACCAGTCCCCAGAATTCCCAGAATTCCCAGAATTCACAGAATTCACAGAGAAATAGGTATTGTGTTCGGGATGGCGCTTGTTTAGGAGATTTGCCAGAACTGTCTCGGCTTGGGGGGCTTTCCCAGGATTTTACGATGCGAACCGCTGTAGTTTCATGATCTGCAAACTTCTTGGGACAGCCATCGATGAATCTGGTGACGGTCCCGAATTTACTTTTCCCCTAAATGTGAGTACGTTTTGTGTTGAACAAACTTGTACCGAAGGTATAGTGATGTCATGAAATTGGCTTGTACTTAAGGTGTAGGTAAT
>JADGDX010000123.1:0-297 GCA_016744675.1 Desulfuromusa sp.
TGTTAGTGCACTTTCTAAAAAGGGTTGTGAATCAATCCGTGTATCGATCTGTGCAATGTCCGTCAACTTAGTGGGGTTACTGTGCGACAAACAGAGCCCTATGAAATTTTCCGGTTTTGCTATCAATTTACAAGACAGTCAAACAGGTATAATATGCTCTCAAGGAAGATGAAATTGCCCTGAATAATGAGCTATTTGTTAAAAAAAATCGTACACAGTATACACGGACAGCAGGGAAATACAATATAAAAGTTGACCTTGTCTTGTTATTTTCACAGTAGTTTTCCTGTAAAGAAT
>JADGDX010000123.1:307-916 GCA_016744675.1 Desulfuromusa sp.
AATAATTGCCGCAAGTCGGCCTACAGTATGGCCTTAATAGGTAGAACGATATTTCAAATTTTTGGGAAAAAGGTGATAAAATGAAACAATTAATTTGTGCTTCAATCCAATTTAACATTGTTCTTGGGTATATCGATGCTAACTTCGATACACTAAGTGCAGCCTTACAGCGCGTTGCTCAGCAGGGAGCCAAATTAGCGGTATTGCCCGAGATGTGGAGTTGTGGCTACGATTATCGTAACCTTTCGGAACTGGCCAAAGAAACCCCGCGTGTGTTGCAAGAACTCCAGAACGAATGTCGTAAGCTCGATCTGGTTACGGTCGGCAGTTTGCCAGAATTAGAGAATGGCACTATCTACAATACTGCCTATGTTGTTGACCGGGGGGAGATAGTTGGTAGTTATCGTAAATTACATCTGTTTTCAGCGATGCGCGAAGATCAGTTTCTCGGTGCCGGAAATAACAGCCTGGTTGTAGATACTTCTGTCGGTCGACTGGGGGTGGCAATCTGTTACGATCTCCGTTTTCCCGAATTGTTTCGCAAGTTGGCGCTCGAGGGAGCAGAAATTATCTGCATCCCCGCAGAATGGCCAAAACCACGTCAAGAGC
>JADGDX010000124.1 GCA_016744675.1 Desulfuromusa sp.
CAGGTTAAACTGCTTCGATTTCTTCAGGAAAAGGTGATTCAGCGTGTGGGTGGGCGTGAGGATATTCCTGTTGATACGCGAATTGTTGCGGCAACGAATGTGGATATTCAGGAATCAATCAAAAAAGGTGAATTCCGTGAGGATCTTTATTACCGAATAGGTGTGATTGCCATTGAATTGCCACCTTTGCGCGAGCGGGGCGAAGATATCGAGCTATTGGCAAACGTTTTTCTGCGTCGATTTGGTCAGGAATTTGGACAAAAAGTGAGAGGGTTTAGTACCTCTGCCTTAAAATGGTTACGCTCATACGAATGGCCTGGCAATGTCCGCGAGCTGGAAAACAAAATCAAGCGAGCGGTCGTTATGGCGGAGACGCCAATTGTTGAAGCTAGTGATCTAGGTTTCGAAGATATACAAGAGAAGGTGCTAAACTGTACTGATGGAGTGGAGGGAGCGCCTCAGCAAGAAGAGAAGAACGTTTTGCCAGGATTTAGTTTTTCTGGGATGACTCTCAAAGAAGCGCGACGACAAGTAGAAGGGACTTTGCTCCAACAAGCTATGGAAAGATCCCAAGGGAATATTATGAAGGCAGCAGAAGATCTGGCTGTCAGTAGGCCAACTTTTTATGATTTACTTAAAAAGCACGGTTTGCATCAGTCGTGATGCCTGACTAAAATTCACCTGTTGTAAAGTGTTTCACTTCGCTTTCATAGGTCAGGTTCGGATCTAGCGCATCGGTGGCGACAACTTTCCAGTAATAAGTTGTCAATGGATCTAAGTCATAAGCTTGATGGTAATCACTGTTTTCTTTAGCGACCGAATAAAGGGCTGATTCTTCTGGAGTCGCAACTGAATGGCTGCTGGTTGAACTTCCGCCGCCACCACTGCTACCGCAAGCGGTTAAA
>JADGDX010000125.1 GCA_016744675.1 Desulfuromusa sp.
ACTTTGCTCGTTTATTGGCAATCCCGCGTAACTATATGGTGCCAATGATTTTGTTTTTCTCGTTGATGGGAGTCTATCTGATCACCTTTAATGATTTCGATATTCTAATGATGGTTATCTTCTGCATTGCCGCTATGGCGCTGCGTTTGATGAACTTTCCTATGGCGCCGCTGCTACTTGGATTTATCCTCGGAGGCCTGATGGAAGATAACCTGCGTCGCGCGCTGCTGATCTACGATGAATCACTCAGCTTTATGTGGGAACGTCCACTGACATTGGGGATCAATTTGACAACTTTGTTTATTCTCCTGTTTCCGCTACTGCGTTCCTTTATCGTGAGTCGAAAAAATGGGGGCAAACCCGATGACAGTGAAGTCGCTGCTTAAATCGAAATAACCATAAGAAAATAATTCAGGGCCACTTGACCATTTAATCAAGTGGCCCTCTTTTTTTATTTGAGGACAAAGATCTATCCCGTGCGAGAGTGATCACAATATTATTTTGTGCATATGCACATTTTAGCCTTGACAACAGTCCCCTCTCAGCCTACTCTCTTTTGTGCATATGCACAGCAAGCGGTCCTACGAGGACTCCGCAGTGACAACAAATAACCAAAAGGAGGCAATTATGCCAGGAAGAGATGGAACAGGACCGCAAGGTCAGGGAGCAATGACAGGAAGAGGCATGGGAGTCGCTGAACAAGGGCCAGCAGCAGGATGTGGTCAGGGCCTAGGTCGAGGGCAAAGAGCGGGTCTAGGAAGAAACCAAGAGCAAGAGAACCAGGCAGGCCAAGGGGCCGGGCGTGGAAGAGGTCGTGGCCAAGGGAAAGGCCGCAGATAAAAAAGATAATTGAAAAACACACGGCCCCAACAATGAAGTTCACCTAGCAATGGAGTTACAA
>JADGDX010000126.1 GCA_016744675.1 Desulfuromusa sp.
CGTCTGTCACGGTCCTGGCTTACGCCAGCACCGCGCCAGCCACACTTGCAGGTTAACAAAACGTTAGACCGTGGTGGAACGCTAAAGTAGTTGCGGAGGTAATTGGTTTTGCGATAGACTATAGGTCGGCTCAAAAATCATTGGAGAAAGTTGTGACCACGGTCGATTTGTTGCACTCAAAGCGCCAGGAAGTCTTAGAAATTGCGGAACGCCATGGTGTTACGTCAATACGTGTGTTCGGTTCGGTCGCGCGTCGTGAAGAAACCAGTACCAGTGATGTGGACTTTTTGGTAACAACCGGGCCTCGTGTAAGCTCCTGGTTTCCTGCTGGTCTTATTCTGGACCTAGAGAAACTCCTTGATCGCCCCATTGACATCGTGACTGAATCCGGGTTGAACCCACTTCTTCGCGACCAGGTGATGACCGAGGCCATTGCGATATGAAGAGCGATAAAATCTATCTTCAGCACATCCTTGAAATGATTTCCCGTATTGAGAAGGCAACAGACGAAGGTAAGGGCGCCTTTCTGGGTTCCGAGTTACATCAAGATGCTGTGCTTCGGAACCTCCACACCATGACGGAAACCACACAACGGGTTTCAAGTGAGCTCAAGGACGCCCATCCTGAGATTGAATGGAAAATGCTTTCTGCGTTCCGAAATGTCCTTGTTCACGATTATTTGGGAATAGATTTAGAATTGGTTTGGACCGTGGTTTCTCGGGATCTCCCCGAGTTCAAGCTTCAGGTCACGAAAATTTTTAGTGATCTCTAAAGGCTCGCCACTGGTCTAACAAAAAGTTGAACCCGACAATTGCGTCTGTCACGCTTTGTGCTAACGCACAAACCGCGCCAGCCACACTTGC
>JADGDX010000127.1 GCA_016744675.1 Desulfuromusa sp.
TAAAAATATATACGATTTATATTTGTCTAATTAGTCTTTTGATTTCGGTACTTTAAGGTTTTATGTGGAATCTCTTTCCAGAGTTATCTCTTCTTAACTGTATGTCCCCTTTATACACAAATCATTCCTGATTGTCCTTCTCTTCTATCTATTTTAAATTATTATTCCTATTGATTACAGTATGTTGAAGGTTTTATGGGTTTTGTTTTTCAAACTTGGCACAGACACTGCTCTATCTCTTAGTCATTAGCGAAACAAAAAAGAACACAAACATAGAGATGGAGGACATCATGAAAAACACTTTACGCAATACCTTAATCGCCCTAATCACTTTTTCTTCTTCTGCTTTTGCTGCAGGTAGCAGTAGCGCTTCAGGCGGTGGATTGCTCCTCTCTTTGTTCATTGGCTTCTTCGCTTTGATCATTGTCTGTCAATTGGTTCCTGCAACGATCATGTTGATTGGTGTTCTTAAGGGACTGTTTGGACGCGACAGTAAAGAAGTTGCTAGTCACTAAAACGATTCGAAACACACTGACTTATATAAACTCAACTTTTAAAGGAGCAACATCATGAAAGCAATCATCACAACACTCAGCCTGATCCTCTTCGCCGTACCAGCTTTTGCCGTAGACACAACCCAAACCTACAACAGTGGTATCTTGACTCTTCTGTTTGTTGGTTTCTGTGCTCTGATTATTGTTGCTCAGTTGGTTCCAGCTGTTCTGACTCTGTTCGGTATGACCAAAGCTGTGGCACAAGGAACTCGCAAGACAGCTGCTGCAAAGAACTAAAATACAGATTCATCCTTCACAAACAAAAAGGGCAGCCAATTGGCTGCCCTTTTTG
>JADGDX010000128.1 GCA_016744675.1 Desulfuromusa sp.
GCTCTGGGTCTGCAGGAGCAAATGGTCGGTGTGACGGGTATCACCGGTTGGTACAAGGTCAGCCCCGCTTTTCAGAAGCAGCGGGGTCAGATTCCGGAGTTGGCTCCCAAGTATCCGAGCCTTGAAAATCTGTTGGCAGTTTCTCCCGATCTTTTTATCGCTGGGTGGTACTACGGGATGAAGCCAGGTGGGGAGGTCACACCAACGACTCTAGCCAGCCATGGGATAAAAACTTTAATCCTCAGTGAAAGTTGTATCCACACAGATAAAAAACGCCCAGCTGCGAGTATGGATCTTCTCTACGGGGATATACTGCGGTTAGGCGCAGTGTTTGGAAAACAAGAGCCTGCTGAGAAGCTGGTTGCAGATTGGAAAAATCAACTATCGCAGGTGAAGGAACTGGTGGCCAAAAACAAAGGAACCCGGGTGTTCTTGTTTGATTCTGGTGAAGAAAAACCATTCACTGCAGGTAAATATGCCATCACCACAGCCATGATTGAAGCTGCTGGTGGTGAGAATATCTTGAAAGATATGGAGACCAGTTGGGGGAGAAGCTCGTGGGAAGTGATCGGCGCAAGAGACCCGGAGTTTCTTATCCTGCTTGATTATCAAAATGGCACCGGTGCAAAAGGTCTGATGGATTTTCTAAAACAGCATCCTATCATGCGTCACACAACGGCAGTGGAAGAGCAGCGTTTTATCCCTCTTCGCTATGAAGAGCTGACACCTGGACCTGCTAATATTGAAGCGATTATCAAAATGGCAAAAGTAATGAGCGAAACCTCAGAATAGATAACCTATGGTGAAACTTTTTGTACTATGCTGCATTGGGGGG
>JADGDX010000129.1 GCA_016744675.1 Desulfuromusa sp.
ACCAATTGGAGCTACTGACCTGCAAGTTAAACCTTTTTCAAGCGACCGGGAGACTCTTATCGAAACATCTCCCGGGAATTGGCCTGATTACTTGGTCTCCTTGTGTGCAAGATGCTTCTTGCAGAAGGGACAATACTTCTTGAATTCAAGTTTATCAGGTGTCGTACGCTTGTTTTTTGTCGTTGTATAGTTTCGCCTTTTGCACTCGGTGCAGGCGAGAGTCACTAAAGTTCGCACTTATCGGCTCCTCGATCTATTCGATGATTTCGGATACAACCCCGGCGCCGACGGTACGGCCACCTTCGCGGATTGCGAAACGAAGCTCTTTTTCCATGGCGATGGGACTGATCAATTCTGCAATGATAGCCGTGTTGTCACCAGGCATAATCATTTCTACGCCTTCGGGCAAGTTCAGGATACCGGTGACGTCCGTTGTGCGGAAAAAGAACTGGGGACGATACCCAGCGAAGAACGGAGTGTGTCGGCCGCCTTCTTCTTTAGAAAGGACGTAGATTTCGGCCTTGAACTTGGTGTGAGGAGTGATTGTTCCGGGCTTGGCAACAACCTGTCCACGCTCAACTTCATCACGCTTGGTTCCACGAAGAAGGAGACCAACGTTGTCGCCAGCCATGCCTTCATCAAGAAGCTTACGGAACATCTCAACGCCAGTACATACAGTCTTAACGGTGGGACGGATACCTACAAGCTCTACTTCGTCAGCAGTGTGAACAATGCCACGATCAATACGGCCTGTAACGACGGTACCACGACCTGAGATGGAGAAAACA
>JADGDX010000012.1:0-51218 GCA_016744675.1 Desulfuromusa sp.
ACAAACATAGCTTGGTAAGGCCTGCGCTGTGGCAGCAAATCCGGCGCTATCACTGCGGCGTAAAGCATCAGCCAGATCGAAATCAATTTCAAGCAACTCAAAAATGCCGATTCGCCCACTATATCCAGTGTGGTTACACGCAGGGCATCCTTTGCCCCTTTTAAAGGAAACAGGTTTTTCCGGCCGCTTGATACGTCCCTTATAGTTACTCAGCCAACTCCGTGTACTCGGCTCAAGTGGATCTGGCCAACGGCAGCTATCACAGATTCGTCGCACCAACCGCTGCGCTAACACCGCCCGCAAAGCACTCGCGACAACATACCCCTCTGTACCCATTTCAATCAAACGTAGCGCTGTACTGATCGCGTCATTGGTGTGCAATGTCGAAAGAACCAAGTGACCTGTCATCGCTGCCCTTAGGGCGATATCACTGGTTTCTTTATCACGCATCTCACCAACCATGACAATGTCGGGATCCTGCCTCAGTCCTGCGCGAAGAATACGAGCAAAATCCAGCCCTATCTTGGGGTGAACCTGAACCTGATTAATCCGCGGAAGCCTATATTCAACAGGATCTTCTACAGTAATAATCTTTTTTTCTTCGCTGTTAAGCTCATTCAAAGCGCCATATAGAGTAGTCGTCTTACCACTACCGGTAGGGCCTGTGACTAGCACCAGTCCATGCGGCCGATGAAGCTGCTGACGAAATCTCCCAAGGATGGCGGCTGGCATCCCGACCTGCTCTAGGTGCAAAATCCCCCCCGATTGATCAAGCAGACGCATAACCACAGACTCCCCATATTGCAGAGGCATCGTTGAGAGACGAATATCAACACTGCGCCCCTTAATACGGACATTAAAGCGTCCATCTTGGGGAAGTCGCCGATCTGAGATATCCAAGCCACAGACGAGTTTAAGTCGAGACACCAGGGCCGGAGCAATGCGTTTCTCCTTCATCACCTGTTCGTGCAGGACACCATCAACGCGTTGACGAATCCGCAAGACTTTTTCATCCGGTTCAATATGAATATCAGAAGCACCGACCTGAACGGCATCTTCAAATAAAGATTTCAACAAACGGACAACCGGTGCGTCTTCAACGTCAGTCTCTGTCAGCAAGCGTTCGAGGTTACTGTCTCCCTGAGAAAGCTCTTCTCCAAGCTCTTCAGCAATCGTGACAATCTCGTGTGTCCGCCTGTAGACGGTATCTAGTGCTTTTAGGATTTCAGTCTCATAGACAACCGCCAAAGTGATCGGTTGCTTCAAAACTTGAGTTAATTTGTCATAAGCATAGATATCGGTCGGATCAGCTACACCGACAAGCAAACGACTCCCATCCTTGTTTAGAACAATGGCCCTAAACCTCCGAGCGACGGTTTCGGGCAACAAGCGAACGACTTCAGGCGTATAGTTATAGTGTGTCAGATCGATAAATTGCAGCTGCATCTGACTGGCAAGGAATTCATGAAATTGTCGCGAGGTCACCAACCCTAGCTCAATCAAAGTATTCCCTAGCTTCCCGCCCGTTTTCTTTTGAGTCGCCAATGCATGCATCAACTGTTCATTCGTGATAACAGAGTTTTTGACCAGTAGGTCGCCAATTCTGATTTTCTTTCTCGGTTCTGTCGTCGTTTCAGTGGACATAACCACTCCTCAAATAAATATTCGACTTACAATGCCTGCAAACGATCGTTCACATAGGTCCGCAATTCAGGGCTTAACCCAGAGGAAAGCAGGGCTTTCCCATAAGCTTTCCGGGATTCTTCACTGTGGCCCAACTGATCAAGAGAAACTGCCTTACCCATCCACCAGAGACCGGCCTGGGGCCGTAATTGAAGCAAATTCTCATAAATCGTATTTGCTTCAGAAAACTGACTATTTTCCTGCATCAATGCCGCCATCAAGGCATAATAATCGAGATCTTCCGATATATTAGGGAGCGGAGATCCCTGCAATAAAGTCAAAGCTTCGCTTTTCTTTTGCTCCTGCAACAATTGCCGCGCATAGACCTTACGTAAAGGCCAATTTCCAGGGGTCGCTGCCAAGCCTTCTTTGATTACTTCTTCGGCGCTAGCTAACTTCAATTGTCGCTGTAATATCTTAATCAACTGCAAGCGAGCACTCACAAAATCAGGGACAATTAACAGTGCCCGCCTAAAACTTTCATCGGCAGCACCAAAATTCCCCTGCTTGACCTGCTTCAAACCTGATTGATAAGCCTGCTGTTCCAAACTGACGACGGCTTTACTTTTGTTGAGTTTAGGAGACGTGTCGACTAAAGCAGCTTCAACTTCCCGAACCTCCTTGGCCATAGAGTTGAAGGCCGGCTCAGTAGGAGCCAGGACAACAGCATCTGGCAAAGGAGTTGCTACGAAGGTAATAACCAACCGATAACGTTGGTCGTCTCCCTCAATAAGCTGTGTTTTTTCAACATACGTACGATCATGCAGATCAACCAGCAAATGCAGCTCACTTTTCTGCGGCAAGAGGCTGACTCTTTTTAACAAATCATTTTTAAATGTCGGTATTTCAAAAGCGTGTCCGATGGACATTTGTGAAAAACTGACGATCAACTGCGCTTTTTTCTCATCGTTCTGCAACAGTTGATAACCAGGTAGAGATTCAAAAACCAAACTCAACTGTAATTGTCCAGCAGACTCAATAACATCCACCCCCAGAAGTGTCGGCTGTCGCTCCCTTGCAACCTGAACCTTATCTTGAACGGCAGGATCAATGCCCTTCTTTGTCTCAACAGAAAGAGTCTCATGAGCTCCCTTCTCACTCTCGGCTCCTGCATCTTGGGCCTCAACAAGAGAAGCTGACAAAGAAGATCCATTGAACGGCTCAGATGAATCCGAAGACAACAGTCGTGGTGAAAAAGTGACCCAACCCCAAACAAGCCCTGCCAACAGCACACCAACGCCGCCAAAAACAGCAAGCCTTTTCACAGAGGTTTTCTTTTCGGAAACAATTTGAGCTTCATGATCAGTTATTTTAGCGCTGCTCCGGCCCTCTCTATTCTCCAAATCGCGCAACATATCATTGATAAGGCTCACTTCAAGACCCCCCAAGTCAACAAAGTCACGGCGGCAATAGCAAGCATAAAACTAAACTCCAATATGCAGCGAGAGAAGGTTCTTCCACCTTTCAAACTCACCCCGTCAGTATCTTTAATAGCCGCTGTCATCATTTTACGATCAACCGTTTTGATCCCCTTACCAAAAGAAGCAAGCAAAGCCTTGTGAGCAAGAAGATTAATTAAACGAGGGACTCCACGACTGGCTTTGCACAACAACCGTACGGCAGCAGGACTAAACAGATCTGTCCCCCGATAACTCCCCCGATAACCGGCTACCTGCAGCCGATGATTCAGATAAGCCGACAATTCACTGCGGTGCAAAGTCGTCAAAATATAAGAGAATGTAATGCGTTGACGGAGTTGGCGTAACTGAGTTTCAGCGAGACGCTGCTCAAATTCAGGTTGAGCAAAAAAGAAGATATGAAGGAGTTTTTCCTTTTCAGTTTCAAGATTGCTGAGTAACCGTAATGCTTCGAGGCTACGGTGTGGCATAACTTGAGCCTCATCAATAAGAACAACCAGCGGTCGCTGATTTTGCTTCAAACGAACTAATTCAGCAAAGATCCCCTGATGTAACTGCTGTACTGTTGCATCTTCTGGCAGACCTAACTCAAGATCATGGCTGATGGCCTGATAAAGTTCCAGAGGAGTTAAAAGCGGATTAGGCAAATAGACAACAGCACATTCATCCTGTAACAATTTTAGCAGTTGTCGACAGAGTAAAGTTTTTCCTGTTCCAACTTCTCCAGTAACACGGACAAAACCCTCACCGTTACGCAGCGCCACCAACAGAACATTTAAAGCTTCCTGATGGCCACGATAACGATAAAAATATTCGGTGTCTGGAGTTAGGGAAAAAGGTTTTTCCCGTAATCCAAAGAACTGTTCATACATAAGACCTTACCTGCATCACTAAAAATGGCGCCAGTTCTGCTGGAATTTGGGTGCAATCTTTTCAACCCTCTGACGTGAAGCATCAAGACTGTCTTGCCAGTCTCCTGGACTCCCTATCACCTGAGGTCGGAGAAGTATCACCAGTTCACTTTTGCTAGAGCTTGCTTTTGTGTGACGAAACAGTGCCCCAAGTCCCGGAA
The DNA here is from genome assembly GCA_016744675.1 of Desulfuromusa sp. Taxonomy (GTDB): domain Bacteria; phylum Desulfobacterota; class Desulfuromonadia; order Desulfuromonadales; family Geopsychrobacteraceae; genus Desulfuromusa. The sequence goes on from JADGDX010000012.1 coordinate 4,174, forward strand.
TTTTGCTTAAGAAAGGAACACCAGCTTCATCCTTGAGTGTCTTTTCCTGCATCAATCCGCCAATAACCACCAACTGTCCACTCCTCGCCCTGATCACGCTATCTGATTCCCGTACCGTACTGTAGGCCAGAGGGATATTTTGAGTCGTCCCGAAAGCATCAATGACTTTATTCTGATCAATAACCTCACTGACCGTTGGGTGGATATGCAGCGTTACTTGCCCTTGAGCATCAATCTGCGGTGTTACATCGAGAGCAATCCCCGAAAAGAAAGGAGTCAACGTAATATCATTTGAGTTTGTCGTTGTTGCACCGCTGCTTGTTTCACTTGAGATATCGGTGACATAAAACTCATCAGAACCTACCTTGATCACAGCTTTTTGATTATTAATTGTTGAAATTCTGGGGCTGGATAATACCTGAACATCCCCTTGGCTTTCGAGCATCTCAACAAAGCCTTGAAAATCGTTGAAATTCAAAGCCATACTAAAAACACCACCAAATGCCAGAGCATCAACACTTTGCGCTAGCAGTTGCCCTGAAGCCAGATCAATCGAGGACCCCTTACTAGAAGAGATTCCTGTATCAAGGACAGAACCGCCCCCTATTTGACTGGCCAAAATCCCCTTACCACTCTGAGCTTCTCCCAGTGCGGACCAGTTAATCCCGGTCTGAAAACCATCTGCCAACCTGACTTCAATGACTTTTGCTTCTATGACAACTTGGCGCTGAATATTTTTTTCAATATTCCGCAAATAGCCGTCAACAGTATTCAACTCATCCGGCATCGCGACCACGACCACGATCCCTGCCTGAGGCTGAACAATGACTTTACGCCCTTCATCTGTCCCTATCAGACTTTTAATTGCCGTATCCAACTCGGTCCAGAAGTCAGCCGATGTCTCAGTGTCAATTTGACTTCCTGATGTTGTCCCGCTCCCAGTTGTCTCAGTATCGCTGCTACTATCTGTTCCTTCAATCTGACTAACCTGACCTGAACTGATGCGAGTCTGAGAGCTACCAGTCCGCACAAGGTTGAGGTAGTTCACATGGAATGTCCGAGTTTGCAACCCAGCAGGCATAACCTGATAGGTGTTTCCCGTTTTATAATATGAATAGCCATAAACGTTATGAACAACTTGAAGGACTTCTTCGATCGTCGTATGTTTGAAATCGACTGTAATTTCGCCGTCAACTTCGGGATGAACGACCATGTTGACAGGACTTCCTTCGACGAGACTCATGAAGAATTCACGTGCCGAAACCTTACTTGCAGCGATATCAAAATAAGCCTCAGGCTCTGCTTCCGCCACAACAATTGGGTCAGGGAGTGCAGAAACAAGTGCCGAACGAACTTCTGTTGGAAGTGCAGGTGCGGCCTTTACTGCAGGAGCACTTTGCTCACTCAAGGTGAGATCGATGGCCGCTTGAGGAGTCCCACCTCGTGGATGAGGAGCACATCCGGAGAAAACCAGTAGGCACAGAACAACAGAGAAGATCCCCTGCAATCTATAGATTAGGTTCTTCATTACGGCATGTTCCCTTTCATAGTCACTTTATCTGTCGATATCTTCTTTAATCCAATTCCAGCCATCTGCAGAACAACAGTCCTGCTTTCCCTCTTCAAAACGACCTTATCTCGATCAACTTGAACAAGTTTATAACCTTCTAGTTTATCTCCAACCCGCAAAGACACATCATTGATCACGGCAACAGAACGGTCCGAAGAAACGAGAACGGCCGAAAGGATCCAATCTTTCGTTTTGTCCTGATCTGCGGATGATTCTGCCTTCCCAACCGGGCGAATGTAGCGTTCAGGGCGCATCGGGTCTAATAATGTCCCAGCAGAAGCGCAGCACAGACCGGATGAAAATATCAGTAAAGCGATTATCAACAACCTAACCACCGATCCACCCCTCCTCTAAACTCAAAGTGTAAACCTGAAAAGAAATCGTTGTTTCAGGGTACTCCTGTGTCGCTATGACAACTTCTTCCCACACCATAGAACGTTCAAGTTTCTGAAGTTTCTGTAAATACTTAAGGGTCGTCAGGTAATCGCCCGAAAAACTCATCCGTAGTCGATGACGAAAGAGAGGAGGAATTTCAGCCTGCGCATCCTCTTTTGTTTTGTTGACTGCCACTCTCTCTGAAGGAAGATTTTCTAGACTCAACAGCTTCAACGCCTTCTGCTGCGACAAAAGATCCTTTAACAGCTCAGGCATCTCTTGCGGTGAAATCAAATCAACAACACTTGCCTCAAACTCCTGCTTCAAAGACTGTAGTTCTTTCTCCAAAGCCTCATAAAGAATGCGACTCTCAACATTTGGATCATTTTTTGAACGATCCATAATAGCGGACTCTGTCGCTTTTGATTCCAGAAGAGTCACTCTCTGAGCCTCTATTTGGCGGCGTAGCTTCGTATTTTGTTCACGCCAGGGCTGAAAGAGGAGCAAAGAGGTAAATGCCACCAAAACCAACACAGTTGCGCCCAACAGAACAATACGTTCACGCAAAGTGCATTGATTAAAGCGTTCTAGAGGTGTTGGGGATTCTTTTCCCATTACCGCATAACCTTTTCTTTGGAATCGAGATTAAAATCAACCTGATCAGCATTTTCTTCTAAACGATTCAATGCCAACCGAGAAAAAACCTGCCCACTAAATATTTTCTTTTCTCCCAACAACTGGAGGTATTCTGGAATTTGTTGGGCTAGGATTGCACTCCCTGAAAGCTGAACATCACGACCACCATTAAGTAGGCTGATGCGGCGCAACCAAACCCCCTTGGAACGATGTCGGGCCAAACCATCCAATGTTTCAAGAATTGATTGATTGTTCCCAAGATTCTGACCCGAAAAAAACTCCATCACATCCCGCTGTCCCTCAAGCTTTTTTTCCAGACTGTCAATTTTACGCAAGAGTAATCCACTTGGCATAGGTACAGGAAAAAGAGCCTCTAATTCGAGGATATTGTCAGTAACAACCTGCTGCTGCTGATCCAGCTCAGCTGATTCAGTTTGCAGATCATCCTTCGTTTTAGCAATAAATGCTCCGATAAGGAGCAAACAAATCAACAAAGCCCCCAGTATCCACAGGGCCTGTTTCGCCTGCAGAGGTTCAGACTTCTTGATAAGTACAGTTTGATATAAATTTATCTGTTGGTACATTACATATCCCGCCTCAGAGCACCGCCGATTGCCAATAGGTGACGGTTCAAGGCAATCTGATCACTATCTTCAGGAACCCGCAGCACATCATCAAAAGACAGCGCTTCAACATTAACAGTTAAAGAATCATCCAAATAACTTGCAAAAGTCGGTATATTCTTTTGAGTCTGCGCTACCAATAGACGAGACACCTGCGGCAAATGAAAAGTACTTTCACAGAAATCAAGAGACCTCTGGACCTCTAAGACGATCGTGTCGAGCTGCTCTGTCAAGGCCTCAAGATCATCTTCAGCAAAAGGGATCAGGTGATCCATTCCGCTATTGAGGAGTCTCAAGAGATACAAAGTCTCATCCCGGACAATCGCTAGCAAGCCGTTGCGCTCGAGAAGGAGAAGAATGGCAACACCTCGTTCGTCTTGTTTAAATAGCTGGCATATATTGCGTAGCGCAAAATCTGGGATATCAATGGTATCCAAGGCAAGGTCGCTCTTCTCAACGAGCTTAACGTGCCCTTCCAATGCTTGCTTTTGCGCGGCGATAACATATGTCAGTGGTTTTTTCTCACTGCCAAAGGGCGCCACATCATAAAGATCAACAACAGCATCTTCAGGGGGATAATCGATCTGTTCACGAATCTGCCAGCGCACTGCTTCATGGCGCTCTTCATCGGGAAGGTCAGGCATTTCTATGTGCATCTGTTGATAGGAATCGACAGGAAGGACAACGACACAACGTGCGTTTTCAACGCTATGCTCACGGACTTGCTGAGAAACGATCTGTTGACAATCAGTAGATGCATTACATGCGATATAATCTGAAAACTTAAGGACAGGGTCACCCGAAGAGTCAGTCTCAACCGCAGCAATACTAACGCCACCAGGGTCTTGACACACAGCAACGGTCACACCGGTTGTATCGCTTTTTCTGTTAAAAAAACCCAGACCAGCCTCCCCTTAAGAAAGATTTACTGTGAATTTATTAATAATGTAGCGAATTAAACCTTATTATAGGTTAATAATCAACAAAAAAAGGCAGCCGAAGCTGCCTTTCCTCACTAACATAATTATCATAACCTACCGTAACTGTAATTCTTTGTCGTACTTCTAAAGCTTATCAGCTTCTTCTGCTAGATACGAAGCAACTCCCGCACCATCAGCAACCATCCCTTTATCGCCCTGATTCCACCCTGCAGGGCAAACTTCGCCATGTTTTTCATGGAACTGCACAGCGTCAACCATCCTTAACATTTCATCGATATTCCGTCCCAGAGGAAGATCGTTAACAACCTGATGGCGTACAATTCCTTCTTTGTCAATCAGGAAAGATCCACGTAAAGCAACACCAGCCGGCCCAAATTCTACATCATATTCACGGCAGATATCATGTTTAACGTCAGCTATCAGAGGATAATTGACTGGTCCGATACCACCGTCATCAATGGCCGTATTGCGCCATGCCGCATGAGTAAACTGTGAATCAATAGAACAACCAAGAACCTGAACACCTCTTTTCTCAAACTCAGCGATGCGATGACTAAAAGCAATCAGCTCCGTTGGGCAGACAAAAGTGAAATCGAGAGGATAAAAAAACAACACAATGTGCTTCCCTGTATAATCCGAGAGGGAAAATTCATCGTTGATCATTCCATCGGCCATAACAGCCGACGCAGTAAACTCAGGGGCTTTCTTTCCAACCAAAACACTCATAGCAGTACTCCTTACTTAAAGGTTATTATTATTAATTGAGGCAGCATCTTAACAACAATAGATAACCAGTCAAGTAATCATTACAATTATTGTCACTTTTTGCGACTACGAGGATGACACTGGTCATAAACATCGGTCAAATGAGAAAAACTGACTTTAGTATACTTCTGTGTTGTCGACAAAGAAGCATGGCCAAGAAGTTCCTGAATAGCACGCAAATCTGCCCCTGCATCAAGTAAATGTGTCGCAAATGAGTGACGCAAGGCGTGTGGAGTGACGTCAGTTGGCAAATTAAACTCTAACAAACGTTTTTTCATATTGCGCTGGACACTCCGTGGTGTTAATCGCCCACCACGATGATTAAGGAACAAAGGGTCTTGTCGGCTCAAATCACCTCTTTCGGCAAGATAACTCCCCAAAGCACCACACGCCTGACGACCAATAGGCAAAAGCCGCTCCTTGTTTCCCTTTCCGAGAACCCGAACTTGAGAGGTTTCCAGATCAACCCCCCCCACATTGAGTTGAGTCAATTCTCCAACCCGTAACCCACATGAATAGATCAATTCAAAGATCGCGAGATCCCGGAGTATCAGTACAAATTGCCCCGAAGTGGAACTCTCAAGAAGATGGCCAACTTGCTCTGCGCTAAGCACCTTAGGTAAATATTGTTCCTGACGAGGAGTTGAGAGGGTCTCAATCGGCGAATCGTTCAACACCCCTTCACGGACTAAAAAGCGAAAGAAAGCTTTCAGTGCTGAAAGCTTACGGGCAATACTGGTCCGACTGCACATCTTGTGTAACTGTGCGAGATATTGCCGCAAAAGCAGCAATTCAACCCCCCTTAACACTTCCAATGGATCTATTATCTCTTTATGTGAGGTTAAGAAGCTGCAGAATTGGCTGAGATCCCTCATATACGCTTCGACAGTTCGCGGGGACAAGTTCCGCTCAATCGCTAGGTGATGTTCAAATCGATCTATATATTGTTTCACAATAATCTCCAACGATCTTGCGTTCACCACATCCAGCAAACTCAAGCAATTGACGGCGCCACATCAGCATGCGATACTTCAAAGAGCATCTTGATGAAGAACAAGTGACACTCCCAAAAGACAATAGCAATTTTTCGGCTCTGGAGAAAACCCTGTGATCACAACCCTACTACTAGCCCTGCTTTCTATTGCGATTTTGGGCTTATTGACTTTTGTTCTGTTCGTTGTCCTTCTCAGTTACAGTATCTGCTGGTACGAATATTCCAACGCCAATCCTACCCTTGCAAGCAAAAGATTCAGTCTAAAAAATCTCAAGCTGATATTAAATCTTATCTTACCTGAGGTTTTCTTCGATTTTATGACAATTACGACAATCCCTTTTGGCCTAATCAACAAGGGAAATCAAACTTTGGTACGGAATGAAACCCCCGTCTTGCTTCTTCACGGTTTATTTGTCAATCAAGCCTGCTGGTTCTGGTTTAAATCCCGGCTAAAAAAACAAGGGTTCAATAATATTGTCACTATAAATCTTTCTTCATGGCACAGTGAAGAAGTTCTTACTGAACTCCTAGCAAAAAAAATCGACGAACTTCGGCACCAACTCGGTGTCAATAAAGTCCACCTAGTCGGACATTCTATGGGAGGGATGATTGCCCGTAACTATGTTCAACTTCGCGGCGGGCATGACAAAGTAGACCAACTGATCTGCCTGGGATCTCCCCACCATGGTTCCAAGCTCGCAACTTTTTCAGTCGACCCATTAGGAAAGCGACTGATTCCAAACTCAACTTTCCTCCAGCGATTGAACAGTGCTCCGACTCCGGAGGAAATTAGTTTCACCAATATCTACACCAATAAAGACAACATGGTTCTCCCAAATGCTAACAATCATTTAAACTGGGGCAAAGCGGTCGAACTTGATGGCATGGGGCATACCTCACTTATCTACCGGAAAGAGTCTATCCATGCAACTATTGAAGCACTGAAAGAGGCAACGGCACCCTCAACCTAATCGATTACTTGCTTCCAACCTATCTTCCGACTAAAGGACTTTTCGTTGCCATCCCCTTCTCATCCTGAAGACAGTCGGGTTTCCCTGCAAAAGCTGGAGTCCTATAAACCAGAAGAAACACTGCAGGCAATGGAAGACCTTCTTGAACCACTTGGTGGGATGTCAGCCTTCGTCAAGCCGGGACAAAAGGTTCTTCTTAAACCAAACCTACTTTCGGGCAAAACACCCGAAAAAGCCGTCACGACTCATCCGGAAATTGTCCGTGCAGTGATTCAATTAGTCCAAAAGTCCGGTGGGAATGTGTCCATAGGAGATTCTCCCGGAATTGGCAGCCCGGAAAATGTCGCACGCAAAAGCGGTATCCTCAGTGTTGTCGAAGAGACAGGATGTCGTTTTGTCCCCTTTGAAACCTCGGTAACAATCCACCCCAAAAATGGAACTTTTCAGCAATTTGAGGTTGCCCAAGACATTCTTGATGCGGATGTCATCATCAACCTCCCCAAACTAAAAACCCACCAGATGATGGGACTCACCTGTGGGGTCAAAAATATGTTCGGAGCTGTGGTCGGTTTGCGCAAACCCCGACTGCACCTTCAAGCCGGAACCGACAAAGAATTTTTTGCCCTGATGTTGCTCGAACTCTGCGAAGCCTTGGCTCCGACACTGACCATCGTTGATGCGGTCATCGGAATGGAAGGGGAAGGCCCCGGCAGCGGCGATCCGGTACAAATTGGAGCGTTGTTAGCTGGTCGTCATCCACAAGCGGTCGACACAGTTGCAACAGAATTAGTTGGCTTAAAACCCCATCAGGTTTGGACTCAACAAGAAGCGATTAAAACAAAGCGGCCCTATACAAATCTGGATCAGCTGGAACTCAGTGGTCCCTTACTCGACTCACTAAGAATAAAAAACTTCCAGCCGGCAAAAATGACCGATGTTAATTTTGGACTTAAGGGACGATTAAAAGATTCTCTAAAAAATGCCCTAACGGCACGCCCCGTGCCCAACCACAACCTCTGCAAGCGCTGCAATGACTGCGTCATTCACTGCCCTCCCGAGGCCATGGAAATTAAACATAATAAATTGCAAATCGACTATAATCTTTGCATTCGCTGTTTTTGCTGTCAGGAACTTTGCCCGCATGGAGCACTCATGACCAAGCAGGGAATCTTGCTCCGATTGAGCAGCGTCCTACAAAAGAAAAATAACTAAACGCGTTATTGCTATCAATTTTTTATTCAACAGGAACACACTATGAGTCAAAAAATTAACATTCAATATGACCTCAATGAAAAAATCTGGCGCATTTTTTATAATGCTTATTATTCATCCGACAAACGCTTCAAACTACGATTCTTCTATGGAACTGTCTGCTGGATTATTGGTGTTTGTGGACTCCTTGGTTTATTTGATAATCAACTCGTAGCCTTCGGCATGATTGCCTTTGGTCTTTATTGTGTTTTTGCCAAGCAATATCTGGTCAATAAAGCACTGAAAAAAATCAAAGGAAAACCTCATTTCCCGGGAAAGATTAATTACAGCATAGACGCGGATAAAATTGCCGGAATTGAGCAGGACAAAGAGTTTGAATTTTACTGGGATACATTTTATGGGTACCGCGATGCCACTCCAGGGCTCATGCTGTACCTGAAAGAGGCCTCTTTCTTTTTCATCCCCAACGAAGCAATGACTGGTGACAACAAGCAAGAAATGATCAATATCCTAAAGGCAAATAAAGTTCTCGACTTAAATAATAAATAAAAGACTACGCGCATAAAAAATGACCCACAAAAAACAAATTTGTGGGTCATTTTTTCTTTAATTTTCATTTCAGCCCCGGATCAACGGACCTGAACAACTTCTTTCACTTCTGGGATCTGCTCCATCAAGTTACGCTCAATCCCCATTTTCAAAGTCATTGTTGACATCGGGCATGAGCCACATGCTCCCGTCAACTTAACACTAACAACACCTTCAGCCGAAACATCCACAAGCTCAACATCACCGCCATCAGCCTGCAGGGTGGGACGAACCATATCTAAAACTTCTTCAACACGCGCTCTCATCAGATTATATCCTCCGTTAATTATGAGTTTATCAGTAAAGTATATATGAGATTGTATTTTTTTTGCAAGTCAACAGATGGCGCCGCAATCAAAATGCCCCAGGAGGCAAGCCAATATCACGGATACGTTTTTGACACAGCAGTTGAGGTATCCCAACATTTTTCCCCTGGATTAGCACCTTAAAGCTCTCGCCCATTCCACCTTCTGGCAGGATCAAGGTCTTCAAGTTCATCCGTAAAGCCTGTGCTTTTTGAGGATCGGTTTCTTGGTTTTCCATATTAATCAACATCTCAAGAAAACCAAGTCCCATCAAAAATTGATACTGATGCCCAAAATAAATGACATCCAAGCCGTTGCGACAACCCACATCTTGCAATGTCGAAAAATCGATATGTGAGGTTATATCCTGGGCGCCAACCCGCTGATAGGGGTCATCATTAGTCTGATGTTGATGATAACAAAGGAGGGTCCCACCATGGCGGTACGGTGCGTAGAGTTCTTCGGCTAAATAACCGTAGTCAACCGTCAAGACAAATCCACGCTCAAGGATAGACGCGACACCTTCAATCCAATCGCAAGCAGCCAAATTTACTTCACAACGATTTCCCTCTGCCGGATCTACCCCAATTCGTTGGAAATAATCTGTAATGGCATGACAAGAAAGAGGCCGAAGCTCTTCACAAAAGCCTTCCCCATCGTTGATGACATAAACTTCCTGAAGATGACCCGCTCTCTTTTCAACCAAATGAACAGGAAAAGCATCGAGCAATTCATTGCTGAGAAAACACCCTTCCATCCCTTTCAGATCGGACAAATCACACCAAACAACTCGACCCGCAAGACAATGATGTTGCAAGACCTCTTCTTGGCGATGGCGATTATCAGGGCTAATTTCAATCAGTCGATACTCCAACTGTCGGTAAAATTCTGGATGTTCCGTCTCGAGAGTATCCAGAATATCAAGGCAAAGATGACCTTCTCCTGCCCCCTGCTCAGCAATCGTGAAACACTTTCCACCTAAAAGTTCCCACATCTGCACCAGTTGTCGCGCAATCAACCGTCCGAAACACGAATGAACACTCGATGAAGTAAAAAAGTCCCCCTTTTTACCAATTCGAGTTCTCACCGTATTGTAATATCCAAATTCTGAATGATAAAGAGCCTGCTCCATAAAGTTGGAAAACGGAATTCCGGAAGCAGAAGCAATCTGTTGCTGCAAACTGGTAACAAGTCCTGATATCTGTTTTTCTGTCATAAAATACCCACCAATATTCAAACGAAAGATTGAAACTATATCCTCCACAAAAGCCAAAGACAAGGGATAAAGCCGTCACAAACTCTTGAACTTGAGGGGGATTCATGTCATTATCTGGCGCTAAGTAAAATCAGTCTATATCAAAGATTGACCAACTCACATATTTAATACTGGAGAGAGTCATATGGCGATCATTACCATTTCACGAGAAATGGGCAGCGGCGGGATTCCGATTGTCCATCAGGTTGCAAAAGAACTTGGCTATACGCTGGTTGATGGTGATGTCATCAGAGAAGCGGCTGAAAACTATGACTTGTCTCAAGAAGCTCTACAGCAAATCGACGAAAAGCCCCCCGCATTCATTGACAATCTTGATCGGCAAATTGAACTAAACATGAACCGGATTCAATTGATTGTTCTGGAACAGGCGCTCAAGGGAGATGTCGTCATTTACGGCCGCGGCGGCCAGGACTTACTTCCCAACATCAGCAGCGTCTTGCGAGTTCGGGTTATTGCCCCCTTTGAAGAGCGAGTTGAGCGTTGGGCTCAGCGCGAATGGATCGATCCTGACTTAGCCCGCTCCTTAGTAAGAAAGAGCGATCAGCAACGAGCAGGCTTTATTAAGTACTACTTTGATCGCAATTGGACAAACCCCATCGAGTACGACATGGTCATCAACACCACGCGAGTTTCAGTTGAGATGGCGACTAAACTTATTGCAGAAGCAATCAAGGACCCATATCTGATCGAGAAAGACCATACATGTAAAACCAGAATCAAAGACCTGATCATCCAGAAAAAAATTCAAATTGCCCGACTCGATGATGAGCGAATCAAAGATATCTGGTTCAACATTGATGTTGCGGGTTGCCATGTCACCCTCTCAGGCCACGTTTACAGCGAAGCTGAGCGTCAGGCTGTTATTGATGATACGGAAAAAGTTGAGGAAGTGACCGGTGTCACCGATAATCTGAAAATTATCAACTACTGATTCTTTCAGTTTTTTAAATACACAACATAATTAGTAACAAAACGCCGGCGTTGCCGGCGTTTTACTTAATCAAAAATAGTAAGGAGCAAATCATTATGGCTGGACATAGCAAATGGGCCAATATCAAACACCGCAAAGGCGCGCAGGATGCAAAGCGCGGTAAAATTTTCACCAAACTCATCAAAGAAGTGACTGTTGCGGCAAAAATTGGCGGTGCGGACCTCGAAGCTAATGCACGTCTGCGTCTGGCTGTTGATAAAGCAAAGCAGGCAAATATGCCCAAAGACAACATTGATCGCGGCATTAAAAAAGGGACAGGCGATCTCGATGGTGTCACCTACGAAGAAGATATCTTTGAAGGATATGGACCAGGTGGTGTTGCTGTCATTGTTGAATTTATGACCGACAACAGAACTCGCACCGTTGCGGATGTGCGTCATGCCTTTAATAAATATGGCGGAAGCCTCGGAGTCAGTGGATCTGTTGCATTTATGTTTGACCGCAAAGGGCAAATTATCTTTTCTGATGACAATGACTTTGACACTATTTTTGAAGCAGCGCTCGAAGCCGGAGCGGAAGATGTGAAAGAAGAGGATGGCGTCATTGAAATCGTGACTGATCCCGCCGATTTTGAAACTGTTAAAAATAGCCTTGATGAGCAGGAGTTTAAGTACCTGTCAGCTGAAGTCACCATGATTCCACAAAACCTTAATCCCGTTGAAGGGAAACAAGCTGAATCCTTGATGAAAATGATTGATGTTTTGGAAGACAATGATGATGTTCAGAACGTTCATGCTAATTTTGACATCTCAGACGAAGAGATGGAAAGAGTCATGAGCTTATAGCGTCGTAATAATCTCCGCTTTCTGACGTTGCGATCGTTTCATACGGTCTTAATATCCGTGGGAATGCATTTGCCACCGAAATAAATCAAGCTTTGCAAGTCGTTTTTCTTACTGATTCGCCACGTCTCGGTTAGAATACGTTAGAAAGATTTTGGAGTATTTTTAAGCTATGCGTATTTTAGGGATTGATCCTGGAAGTAAAGCAACTGGGTATGGATTTATAGAGCAGCAGGGAAACCGGTTGATCCATCTCGACAACGGAGCAATCTTTACCCAGAGCAAAGACACGTTGCCGGTGCGCCTACAGATCATCTATCAGAAGCTTTGTGATCTGATCGATAAATACAACCCTGAAGCAGTTGCAGTGGAACAGGTTTTTATGGCACGCAACCCCGCCTCAGCCCTAAAGCTGGGACATGCTCGTGGAATAGCTCTGCTAGCTGGAATCAATGCCGGTCTTCCGGTGGCTGAGTATTCTGCACTGCAAGTCAAGGGAGCCGTTGTCGGTTATGGCCGTGCAGGAAAAAACCAAGTTCAGCACATGACAAAAACCCTGCTCAATCTGCCTGAGATTGCCCAAGAAGACGCCTCTGACGCACTTGCCGTTGCAATTTGTCATGCGCACAGTCATCACTTAGATCGTAAGATTATGCAAACAACAAAAAGCCCCCGGGGAAAACAATCATGATTGCCCTTTTAAGTGGACAGCTAGCCTTTCGCAGCCCAGAACATATTATTGTTGATGTTGCCGGGGTCGGGTACCGGGTACAGATTCCCCTTTCAACATTTTATTCACTGCCTGAGAGTGGCAAAGTCCAACTACAGATCCACACACATGTCAAAGAAGATGCCATTAGCCTGTTCGGCTTCTTCAGTTCAAAAGAAAAAGACCTCTTTGTTCTTCTGATATCGGTTTCAGGTGTCGGACCAAAACTAGCCATCACCGTCCTCTCTCACATTCCCGCTGAAGAACTGGCTCTAGCTCTCTCTCAGGGAGACATTCCAAGGCTGGTTGCGATTCCGGGAATTGGTAAAAAAAGTGCGGAGCGACTGGTCTTAGAACTTCAGGACAAAGCGACAGCCTATGCTGTTTCTGCCTCGATTACGTCACCCACACAAAGCGTCACAACAATCGATGGTTACCACACAGATGCCCTCTCTGCTTTAGTCAACTTGGGCTATAAAGAGAGCCTGGCAAAACGTGCCCTAGCAAACGTGCAGTTGGCTCCGGAAGCCTCCCTTGAAGACATACTAAAAGCGGCACTGCAAATTCTCTTGAAATAGCTGGAGCAACAATGAGTGATCGACTGATTACCCCTGAAGATCAACCTGAAGATGCTAGTTTTGAGGTTGGCTTGCGCCCAAAATCTCTACAAGAGTACGTTGGACAGGCCAAAGCAAAGCAAAACCTAAAGGTCTTCATAGATGCAGCACGAAATCGCCAGGAAGCCCTTGATCACGTCCTTTTCTTTGGGCCTCCGGGGTTGGGAAAAACGACGCTCGCTAATATTATTGCTCAAGAAATGGGTGTCAACATAAAGAGTACTTCCGGTCCGGTCATTGAAAAGACCGGTGATCTGGCAGCAGTTTTGACAAACCTAGAAGAGGGAGATGTTCTGTTCATCGATGAGATTCATCGTTTATCTCCGGTTGTTGAAGAAATTCTCTACCCTGCGATGGAAGATTATCAACTCGACATCATGATTGGACAAGGCCCTTCAGCTCGAACGATCAAGCTCGACATTCCCAGATTTACCCTCGTCGGAGCAACCACCCGTGCCGGGTTACTTTCCTCTCCGTTGCGGGATCGATTTGGCGTAATCAGCCGGCTTGAATTCTATTCCAATGAAGAACTAGCAACCATCGTTAAACGTAGCGCCAATATACTCAGAATCGAGATTGACGATGATGGTGCCAAAGAAATTGCTCGTCGCAGCCGGGGAACCCCACGCATTGTCAACCGCCTTCTGCGTCGCGTTCGTGATTTTGCTGAAATTGAAGGAGAGGGTAAAATCACCTGCAAACTGGCAGATCATTCTCTAAAGCGACTTGAAGTTGACAATCACGGTTTTGATTATATGGACTGCCTACTGCTGCTGACAATTATTGATAAGTTTTCAGGGGGGCCCGTTGGTCTGGACACCCTAGCGGCAGCAATAGGAGAAGAGCGGGACACGATTGAGGAGGTTATTGAGCCTTACTTGATCCAGCAGGGCTTTTTAAATCGAACTCCACGCGGCAGAGTTGTCACAGAAACTTGCTTTCGCCATTTCCAACGAACTCCAACCGAGGTAGGAGGCAACAAATCCCTCTTCGGTTCATAAAAGACTCCCTGATGAATCAACACTTACAACAATTTTCTCACCAGCTCGCAACGTGGACAGAAGATATCATCGAACACGGCCGCACTCCTTTTCGCCGCGTTGATGCTTACCATTCGATAGATACTGAGCTCGGAGAGATAAAACCTCCCTTGACATTCTGGATCAATCGCCAAAGCATGATGGCGGGAGGTCTCCTGTTCCTACCGGAGAACAATCTCGAAACTGAGCTAGAGAAAGGTCGCAGCTGCGCTTCTGCTCTTGGTTTAAAAAATTTTGTCACGTGGGAATATGATCAAGCCAGAATTTGGAAGATCGACAAAGAGACGATAACAGAGCTGCAATCGCTCCCTCTGTCCAACCCAGATCATCCCGAAACGTTTCGTTTTTTACTTGCCGACATCCTTGATGCCTTGAAGTTGATTGCGGTCCTTGGAGCTATCCCAACTAAGGACCTTTCTCCTTATTACTTTAACAACCTTTTTCAAATCACCTTACAGCAGACACAACCATCACTCATTGAAGCGTACCGAAGTCAGCGCTCCGCGACAGACTTGCGCGACATAGAAGACATGGATGCCTGTGCGAAAGAAGCCAACAGGGTGCTTCTCCTGCAAGTCCTCTCTTTACTCTGGTTCAATAAATTTCCTGATGCAATTCTACCTGAGAAAATGGAACGCGCTATTGAGCTCTCTTTAGCGACATTGCCAGAGCCCCTTAAAGCGGCCTTGTCCCAGAAGACAACAATCCCTTCCCCGGCCCTGCCCCTTGAAGCAGCTGTTTGTTTACACCATCTACTTCTACGTCTACGCCAACTGTCCTGGAAACTTCCTGAGAAGCGGGCGATTGCAAGCATTCATCGTCTCACAGGCTACTGGTATCAGGACAAGAGAAAACAAGAGGAAACGCCCCCGATACTACTTTACCCGGAAGCACCTCCACAGAACAATACAACTGAGATGTTGCTGTCAGATTCACCATCACTTCTCGCGACAGCAACGCTGCTAAGTGCGGTGGATAACTCTCCTCCGGCAAAACTATTTTTTGGCCGCCTTTTTCAATTGAACCATGGCAACCTTTCAAAACAACCACTCAAGGCCCGCCTCGTGAACCATAAAAAGATTGCCAGTACTGAACGTCGTGAGTTCACAGCAAGGCTGCGAGGATCTTGGCCAAACCGGCACCTAAAAATAAAAACAGGTCAACCGCTTTGGCACTGGGAACTGATCCACCTATTAGGATTAAGCCATCCGGACCAGAAACTTTTACTCGAACTCCCCCTCAATTTACTAAAAGACACTACAAATGAGCGCGCGTGGTCACTTTTGAGTGAGAACTTCTGCTTTAGGGAACTAAAGATTCTTAAAAACGAAAACATCCAATGCACCATTGTTCGGGGAAAAAACAAACCAGAACCGTTCCCTCTTAAACGGGCGGATGAAATTCGAGAAATTGTTCCCAGTCCAAACATGGAGCGCTTCAGGAATCAACTCCTGCTCGCAATTACCCTCCCCAGCGACATTTACTGGTGCGTCATAAATGAACTTGTCTGGCCAACATCTAACGGTCTTGATGATACATGTATTTCCGGTTGGGAAGTGTACGCTAAAAGTCGACTCTACAAATTAATTCAATCATTGCTCCCGAAAAGTGTACACCCTGTGACCCCACAAGGCGAAAAAGAGGAAACGGCGATCGACGCTACGGTCCCTCATCCCGATCCACTGTTACTGAATGAGCTTGTTAATTTCAAGAAAACGGCTCCCGAAAACCAAACACTAGATCAATTTTTGGCAACCCTGCTCAACTGTCCAGCAATTGAGGATATTGATCTCCCAGAGGTCATTACAAACAAAAAGCCAGAGAACCCCAGTATTCATTCAGAAAAAAAACTCAAAGAAACAATCACCCAACAATTAGCGACATACGGGATACCCAACTTTCCGGAACAATACCTCTATTTTTTGGATCAACCTCAAATGTGTCACTATGTTATTTCGCCCCCCCTTGTAGAAAAAAACGACATTCTTGGAGAATTTGAACTTGAAGATGCAAAAGGCCATACGATCACAGGCTATGGGGATGAATTAAAGCACACATTGTTGCTCTGTTCTGAATTGGGCAAAACAGAAATAGACATTCCACAAGACAGACATCAACTCGAAGAGCTGTTAAGACATTACCAAAAAGATTTAAATTCTCTGTATCGATATTTGAACAACCTCTGCTATACACAGCTTGAAAACTCAAAAGCAGCCCATAAAATGATTCAAAAAACGTGGAAAAAACTTAACCTCCCCAGACCTTCATGGTTCATCAACTAACAAACTCGATTTTGGTATATTTTTTTACCCATTTGAACTGCCTTAAGAAACTGCTATAATTTCCATAAGTTTATAGACTTCAGTGTTTTTATAAACTTCAGTATTTTTTGCTAACAGGAGGCTGTGATGCTAGAAATCGTTGAAAAAACATTACTGACCGGAATCGGTGCAATGGCATTAACACAGAAAAAAAGCGAAGAGCTGATTGATGACCTCAAAAAACGGATGAATCTATCTGAAGAAGAGGGGAAAAACCTTCTAGAAAAACTTCGTGGAGCAGCGAAGGACAATCAGAAAAAACTCGAGGAAATGGCTCAGGAAGAAGTTAAAAAAGCCTGTGATCGCGTCGGCATCGTCACGACAGAAGAGTTTGATAAGCTTTCGGAAACCGTAAAAAAACTTGAGAAACAATTAAAGGAACAAACTAAGTAAAATTCAACATGGGACTCTCTCTTGCCATTTAATCGGATCAACAGGAATATTCGTTCACTCAAACGCTATCGGCAAGTCCTTGGGACCCTGATTAAATACGGGTTTGGCCACATTGTTGAACAGCTCAACATCGATTATTATTTTGAGTTGGGCAAGCGGATTGTTTCTCTTGGAACGGCTTCCCGAGAATTGGAACGACTGACTCAGTCAGCCCGATTTAGATTAGCCCTTGAAGAGTTGGGGCCAACTTTTATCAAATTAGGACAAATCCTCTCAACTCGCCCCGATATTGTCCCTGCCGATGTCCTTGATGAGCTACAAAAACTTCAAGACCATATTCCTGCTGTCCCAACTGACGACATCAAGGCCCAAATCCATCGAGAACTGGGGTACCCTACTGAGGAACTATTCAAGGATTTTGAACAAACCCCTCTTGCAACAGCCAGCATTGCCCAGGTCCATCGGGGAACACTGATCTCTGGTGAACACATAGTCTGTAAGGTTCGCCGTCCTGGTGTTGAAACTATTGTAGCAACTGATCTAGATATCATGATGGGTCTGGCCTACTTGATTGAAAAACACCTGCCAGGGGGTGATTCCTATGATCCTGTTGGTCTCGTCAGAGAGTTTAGACGCACAATTCATCGCGAACTCGATTTCTCTCGTGAAGGGAGAACAACAGAACGATTTGCTGCAAACTTTGCTGATGAAGATGCCGTTCACATTCCCAAAGTTTATTGGAAGTACACCGGTCACACGGTGTTGACCCTAGAATATGTTTCGGGAATCAAGATCTCCAATCGTGACAAGTTGGAAGAAGCCGGTCTCGACCTCAAAACAATCGCAAGGAACGGTGCCGATAACTTTCTGAAACAAGTCTTTATCCACGGCTTGTTTCACGCGGATCCCCATCCAGGAAATATTCATATCCTTCCTGGAAACACACTATGTATCTTTGATTTTGGCATGGTCGGACGACTCGACGATGACCTGAAGCTCCACCTGACCGAGCTGTTGCTATGTGTTCTGCGCCGGGATGTCGATCACCTTATTTCACAATTACTATATTCTGGAGAGCTCCACGACGATTCCAATATCAAGAACCTGAAACGTGACCTGACAGAGTTCATCGATGATTACTACGACATCATGCTGCAAGACCTTAAGATAGGGAGGTTATTAATCGACTTTGTAGAAATTCTGACCGAATATCAGATAAAGTTCCCGTCAAACCTGATGTTATTATCGCGAGCGCTATTTGTCATGGAAGGGATTGGAAGACAGCTGGACCCTGACTTTAATATGGTTGAACAGCTTAAACCTTTTGCCGAACAAATCATGCAAGAACGTTACTCCCCGTTAAGCGTTGCAAAAGATGCGGCCAAAACCCTTCAATCATATCAGGCCCTTGGGAAGAGTTTGCCCAAAGACATAAAAGAGTTTATCAACCGAATCAATCGGAATAAATTTAAAATTGATGTTGAGCACCGCGGCTTTGAGCGCCTCATCAACGATCTCGACAAATCAACCAACCGTATTTCTTTCAGCATGGTCATTGCTGCCCTCATCATAGGTTCCTCCCTCATCATGCAAATCGACAAAGGCCCTATGCTCTTCGGCTTCCCTATTCTAGGGCTTGTTGGCTATTCAGTTGCTGGTTTTCTCGGATTTGGCCTTGCAATAGCAATCCTACGCTCAGGACGTATGTAAGCAAATTGTGTCGACACCGACACATAACCTGACAAATTTCGCAACACCTTGCAAAACGTTCCCACCACACAAAAAACAAACTCCTTAAAACACAGCAAGTTACACGACAAAGATTTATGGCAAGAGTTTTGCATATTTATCACGCCAGACAAACATGTACCCGATACGATTGGACAATGATTGATATGATTCTTCAGCGCACCATCAAGAAAACAGCAACAATTTCTGGCATCGGACTCCATAGTGGCGCCCGCATCACCTTAAGAATGCGCCCTGCAACAGCGAATACTGGAATTGTGTTCCATCGCACCGACGGTGACCAGACAGTTGATATAAAAGCATGTTCTGAAAATGTGGTCGACACACGTATGGCGACAGTTATTGGCCGTCAAGGAATGACCGTCTCTACCATTGAACACTTCATGGCTGCGCTAGCTGCCTTTGGTATAGACAATCTACACGTTGATATTGATGGTCCAGAGATTCCCGTCCTTGATGGTAGCTCTGCTCCCTTCATTCGTGAAATCCAGCAAGCTGAAGTTAAAAACCTAAATCGGAGTCGTAAATTTATTGCTATACGTAAACCTCTAGAAATCATTGAGGGTGAGAAGAGAATAAGCATTATTCCTTCCCGCTTCTTCAGAATTTCATTTGATATCGCCTTTGATCACCCTGCTATTTCGGTACAGCAGCACAGCATGAAATTTACAACGGAAACCTTCTGCAAAGAAATCGCCTCAGCACGAACATTTGGTTTTCTTCACGAGGTTGAATATTTAAAGGCAAACGGATTAGCACGTGGTGGATCTCTGGAAAATGCCGTTGTTATTGATGATAATGGGGTTATGAATCCAGAAGGACTACGTTTTCAAAATGAGTTTGTTCGCCACAAGATCCTCGACTCTTTTGGTGACTTCAGCCTTCTTGGTGCACCGCTTCTCGGCCATATCAAAGCATTTAAAGCCGGCCATGACCTCAATGCAAAAATGGTTCGAATGATTGAAGAAAATCCGGATCATTGGGCTTATGTTGAATTTACGGAACAAGCCCTCAAAGAGGCTCAGCGCTCCGAAGCAAAAACATTTGCTGTTGATCTGGCATGGAATAAAGCATAATCATTCATTGCTCCCTAGCTAATTGGGGAGCAATGAATGATCACACTTAACATGCATTTCATCCGCTTCATATTATTAAAGTATCTTGCTACGCCCCGCCACTCCCAACGTAACACTCTGAAACCATTATACTAACTTCACATTCAACCAAAGAATCCAAGCCCATTCCCTTTAAGAGCAGAAGCTGTTAAAATGCCTGATTGTTTAGATAGGAGATCAAATACTCTCCCGATTAAATTAAATTGAAGGAGGACAGGTTTGATGATTCAAGTTGTCTACAGAAATGGCAAAGAAGACTCAGTCGAACAAAAGTTTTTGGATATTCTACTGCACATTGGTGAAATTCAAGAATTTCGTCGCAGTGACCACTGGGTCAATGTGACAGAGGATCCTATTCGCTCGTATCAACAGGGTGAGTACGATGGTGCAAACAGGCGTTTTCATGATGACACAGAACTGCCACCTGCCATGGGGATTTAAATATCGATTTCAACAATAACGAGGTGCCATTTTTCCCCGAACATTTATTCTGCGATACAAACCTCTTTAAGAGATAGTACCTTTTGGAACCTTATCTTCAAACTTATAACTCAGCAAAAAAGACCTGAATAACATCCTTAAATTCAGCATCAACTTGTTGAATGATTGGAGCTAACTTTTTTTCAGTCAGGCCAATTTCTTCCCAAGCTTTTAGCTGCAACTCCGGCACCTCATTGACTAACAAAACTTCGTCCCCACAGGCATGGGCCAAAACATCAGCAACATGGACAATACATGCTTCTGTTGAATACCGTGCTAACCGCGGGGAATGGTGGCTCCCAATCATCCGAATCAGTGCTGGCGATAGTCGCCACTTTTCTGCCAACAATTTTCCAACAATACTGTGGTCTGTTTTCAAACAATC
Source organism: Desulfuromusa sp. (assembly GCA_016744675.1). Lineage (GTDB taxonomy): Bacteria > Desulfobacterota > Desulfuromonadia > Desulfuromonadales > Geopsychrobacteraceae > Desulfuromusa. The sequence continues at coordinate 25,012 of JADGDX010000012.1, forward strand.
TTGCTCTGCTCTGTACATCGGCAACTGAGTCTGGCGTGCTCTCGCAATGGCAGTGGAATACTGATGAGCCATCCGCTCGAGAATAACTAAACGTCCGATATCGTGCAACAAGCCACCGATAAAGTACTTTTCTGCTGATTTTTCATCCAAATGTGCCGCCAAAGCCTTACAAAACAGACCACAACGGATAGAGTGCCGCCAGAAAGAATCCATACTTAAAAGCTCAACAGGAATATTTTGAAATTGCCTGATGACCGTAATACCCAGAGTAAGAGTTGACAGCTCATTGGTTCCTAACAAGGAAACAGCCCGCGATACAGAATCAATCTTTCCAGAAAAACCGTAAAAGGGGCTATTCACAAGCCGCAACAGTCGAACGGTTAAACTGGCATCCTTACCGATTACTTTTGCGATTTGCTGTGAAGAAGAACTGGGATGATTCAGAAGTTCGACAATATGAGTGTAAACTGTAGGAAGTGAAACAATATCCACATCTCCCTTCAGCAAGTGTGGGATACTTAACGGCTGTCCTTCGCTGGAGCAGGACTCGGGAATTTCAACTCCAGACAAAACAGGAGGCTCCCAGCCATTCTGCATATTCACAGCAAGCCGATGAACAGCATGACGATACACGGTTGCAATTGGCTCAACACTCACATCGTGCAGCACGAGCCTACCGACTAAATATTCATTTGCCTGATCAACATACTCAGCTATCAGATCCTGCCCCTGAGCATACTCATCGCCAAGGCTTGTCTCATCTATTTCAGCTTCAACAACGCCCCAAGACTTAAACGTTTTGAGATGCTCATCCTGCAAGGTCGCTCCCGCAGCGAGAACAAATCGCCCAGACGGAGTCAATAAGTCCTCAGCCAGGACCATCCCCCCAATTAACTCATCAATATGTATAATTGCCAAGACAACGAGTCCTTCTACAACAATAATTTAGATTAAAAAGAGACCAGAGAAAAAAACAACGAACCACACAACTCAATACCTTCCCCGATCAGGAATTTCAGAGATTATAGAAAATTTATTGGCCCGTAGCAACCTTCAACAGAAAAACCAACAAAAGCTCTCATAAACACACACCATGATGGTTATTAGTTTCTCTGTTACACAAGTCATGCTATCTTTATTTCACGCAAAAGTTGAAAAAGAGAGGACAATGAAGAAGCAATCACCTACAAGCCAATCATTGCAAGACCAGCTTGCTCAAGCACATGAAAGGATTGCTCAACTTGAAGCATCCCTTCAACCCCTCAGACAACAAGACAATCTCGAGTACCGGATACAGGCGACTCTCCTCGAAGATATCGGAAGCCTCCTCTCCCTAATCAACAGCTCCGAAGACATCATTTGGTTTATGGATCGCAACAAACGAATGCTCCTAGCAAATGAAGCAACACTTCATTCCTTTAAAAAAGGGCAGGACATTGAGATTGAACCAGGAATGCTCACAACAGATTTCCTCCCTGAAGAACTTGCACAATATTACGACAAAATTTTCGAATCTGCACTCACAGGAAAAACTCTTCGCTTAAATCATACAGGTGCCGACAAGAAAGAGTATTCCGCAACCATCCAACCCGTTAAAAAAGATGATGAGATCATTGGTGTTTCTGTTTTTGCTCGTGATATAACTCAAATTCATCATCTACAGGAGGAGCTCCGCTTCTACGAGCAAATCATTGCTTCAACACCAAACCTCGTTGCGCTACTCGACAAAAACTATAATTATCAAATTGTTAACGATGCATACCTCAAAGCCTTTGATAAAAAACGTGAAGACCTGCTAGGAACAAATCTTCGCCACCTGATGGGGGAGGAACACTTCACCCAACACGCAGCGCCTCACCTCAAAAAAGCGTTTTCAGGAAAAGTTGTCTATTTTGACACATGGATAAATCTCCCCAACGCAGGACGACGCTTTGTTTCCATCACCTACCATCCGGTCCGCAATCAAGAGGTCACACCACAACATATCGCCATCAACCTTCAAGACATAACTGATCTAAAAGAAGCAGAAAGCGATCGCCAACGAATCTTTGAAGTCTCTCTTGATATGCTTTGTGTCTTCGGATTTGATGGACATTTTAAAGATCTGAATCCCGCCTGGACACGAACCTTAGGTTGGGCAAAGGAAGAATTGATTAAAAAATCGTGGATGGACATTGCCCACCCTGAAGATCAATTGAGTAGCGACGCCACGTTCGAGCACCTATTAAATGGAGAGAGTATCATAGGTTTTGAAAATAGATGCTTGTGCAAAGATGGGTCCGTTAAATGGTTGGCATGGAGTTCCTACCCTGATCCCGAAAAGCAACAGGTTTTCTCAACGGTCCGCGACATTACCAATCGCAAACGGATGGAAGAAGAGCTACTCCTGCTCGCAACGACCGACCCATTGACCGGTGCGAGCAACCGTAGACATTTTATAGAGCAGGCAACATTTGAGCTACAGCGAAGTCGTCGTTACGGATCTCAAATGGCAATTATTATGCTTGATATTGATCATTTCAAAAAGATCAATGACAATTATGGGCACAGTGTTGGAGATGAAGTCTTAAAGCGTCTTGTTGACTGCTGCCACCAAGAACTGAGGACAACAGACATTTTTGGTCGTTTTGGTGGGGAAGAATTCGCAGCGATTCTTGTTGAAACAGACAAGAAATCGACAATAAAAATCTGCGAACGACTCCTCCAAGAGATTGCAAAATTGAGAATCCGCACTGCCCAAGAACACGTCAGCGTCACTGTCAGTTTGGGATTCACAATGCACTCTGCTGACGACGTTTCGATAGATCCTTTACTAAAGCGTGCCGATGATGCTCTTTACAAAGCTAAAAATTTCGGACGAAATCAAATCGTCTGCCTATAACCGTCCGACCTACTCAGAGTCTTTTTCACTTTGCAAATCTGCATGACTTCCCTGCCACAAGTACTTCCCAACAATGCGCTCAAACTCATTCGCCCCCCCACCTTCTGAATGCTTCATTTCATCAAGACCCGATTGAAGAGAACAAACCAGAGATTCATCCGTGTCCTTATGCAGCGCAAGATATAAATCTATCTCCTTCAAGGCAAAAACCATTTCATAATCTTCTGGATTTATCCCTAAAGTCCGCATCAGATAGTGAGTCGTCTGAATGTTAAATGCAAACAGATCGATCCGGTCTGCCTGTAATTTTTTAATGTTCATTTCAGGAAGAGCGAGCCGACAGAGAGAGGCCTCATCAGCACCAGCCTGAACAAGAAGCTGCTCGGGAGCACCATCGCGTACAGTTCCAATACGATAGTTTTTAAAATCTCCTGAATTTGAAATTTTGATATTGCGACTTTTCTTGGCAATCACCCCGAGAGTCACATTAGTAATGGGCCCAACCCATTTAAACAGGTTTTCTCTTTCAGCCGTTCTTGCCATACTATACAAGGCTGTGCGAGGAGCCTTCTGGACAGCATCGTAAGCCCGTGTCCATGGATACACATGAATCTTTCCACCATCAATCGAACAGTTGGCCTGTTCAAAAACAGTTCGAACAACATCAGTTGATATCCCAACCGTTTCTCCATCTTTTATAAAATTAAAGGGGGGCAACTCCTCAGTCATAACCTTAAATGAGGGTTGAGCGCACAGCAGGCATGGGAATAACAACAAAGTAAAAACCGATGGAATGATTTTTCTCACCACAACTCCTGAATGTCTGAGTAGCAAAGCATACCCTTTCCTTTAAAGAATTCAACCAGATATAACAAAAAACTATATCCCTCAATTCAAGCTAAGTCGCCGCTTTCGCGTTTAGGAATCGGTCAAGGGAGCAACTTGTTGCAACTTCCAGATATTTTCATTGTAGCCCTGCATGGTCCTATCTGTAGAAAACTTTCCTGCCGCTGCCGTATTAAGGATACTCATCCGCAACCACTTTTTAGGGTCCTGATACGCCTGTGCAACTTTCTTCTGAGAAGCCACATAAGCGGAGAAGTCAGCGGCAGTCAACCATGGATCATGCGGGCTTTCAATTGCGGAAATAATCGAATCAAATATCCCTGATTCAAATTGATTAAAGTGCCCGCTGCGTAAAAGTCGCATAACTCGCGCTAAATCCTCTTCATCAGCAATGATAGACAGAGGGTCATAATTCTGACGTTGCTGTTCCGCTTCCTCGGTCGTCAACCCAAAGAGAAAGAAATTCTCAGCACCAACCTCTTCACGAATTTCAATATTGGCACCATCAAGCGTACCGATCGTCAAGGCACCGTTGAGCATAAATTTCATATTCCCGGTTCCCGACGCTTCCTTCCCTGCAGTAGAAATCTGTTCTGACAAATCAGTACCGGCGCAAATGACTTCCATGGCAGAGACCCGATAGTTGGGCAAAAAGGCAACCTTGAGTCGATCACCGACTTCGGGATCATGGTTAACAACATGGGCAACATTATTGATCAGCTTAATGATCAGCTTAGCCATTGCGTATCCCGGGGCAGCTTTACCACCAAAGAGGACACAGCGAGGTGTCCAGTCTTCAGCGTCACCGCGTTTAATCCGATCATACAAGTGGATAACATGCATAATATTCAGCAATTGACGTTTGTACTCATGGATCCTCTTAACCTGAACATCAAACAACGCTTCTATGGGGAAATTGATGCCACAATCAGCCTTGACCAAATTAGCCAAACGCTGCTTATTGTGTTGCCTCACCTGTTGCCATTGGCTATGGAAAGTTGCATTTTCTGCCAAAGGCTTAAGACGATGAAGCTGCCCAAGATCGGTCACCCACTCATCCCCAATTTCACCACTGATTAAACGACTTAATTCAGGATTCGAATGTGCCAGCCAGCGACGCTGTGTCACGCCATTAGTTTTATTATTGAATTTTTCAGGCCAGAGCTCGTAAAAATCGCGAAATAAACCCTGCCGCAACAATTTAGAATGTAGCTCAGCAACACCGTTAACCGAAAAGCTACCAACAATTGCCAGAAATGCCATCCGAACCTGCGGCTCAGGCCCCTCTTCAATTAATGACATCCGACGCTGACGCTCCATGTCTCCCGGCCACCGTTCGGCAACTTGCTTCAAAAAACGGGCATTAATTTCATAAATGATCTCAAGTAATCTTGGGAGTAACTGACGGAACATCCGAACCGGCCATTTTTCCAGAGCTTCAGGGAGTAATGTGTGATTTGTATATGCCATCGTTGTACAGATAATCTCCCACGCCTGATCCCAATCCTGCCCATGCTCATCCATCAGCAAACGCATCAATTCAGCAACAGCGCAACTTGGATGTGTATCATTCAATTGGAAACAATTCTTTTCGGCAAACTGGCTTAAGTCAGCACCCCGGGTCGTTCTCCACTTATCAAGAACATCTTGAAGACTGGCCGAAGCAAGAAAGTATTGTTGCCGCAAACGCAATTCCTTACCATTTTCACTAGAGTCATTGGGGTACAGAACCATGGTAATTTTTTCGGCTTCATTCTTAGCAGCAACCGAACCGGTATAGTCACCGGAATTGAATTCTTCGAGATCAAACTCCTCCGTTGCCGCAGACTTCCATAACCTTAGAGTATTCACTGTGCCATTCTGATAGCCGGGAATCGGGACATCATAAGGAATAGCCAGCACATCCCGGGTATTCACCCAACGCATACGGAGCTTTCCTGAACCGTCAGTATACACTTCGCTACAGCCACCAAACTTTATCCGCTGACGGTATTCAGGGCGTTTAATCTCCCAACAGTTATCGGTTCCAAGCCAGTGATCAGGCTCTTCAATTTGATAACCATCAACAATATGCTGGCGAAACATCCCATATTCATAACGGATTCCATAGCCCCGCACAGGAAGCTGTAAGGTTGCACAGCTATCAAGAAAACAGGCCGCAAGGCGCCCCAGACCACCATTGCCCAGGCCAGCATCTGGTTCAATTTCAGCGAGTTCTTCTAAATCGAGACAAACATTCGACAGTGCCCGTTCTAAGTCAGCTCCGACACCAAGATTTAATACTGCATTTCCAAGAGTCCGTCCCATCAGAAATTCAAGAGACAGGTAATGGGTCCGCTTACAGTCACTGTCTTCATAGCCGTACTTAGTGTTTGTCCAGCGCTCCATCAAACGATCTCGAATCACAAGAGCCAATGCCTCATAGGCATAATGGGTCAAACGACAGTTTCGATCACGCCCAAGGTTATTTGTATAGTAATGACGAAAATCGCTTTCAAGAGTCGCGGGGTCCGTTCCCAAAGGAGGGACTTCTGTTAAATCAGGGCACGCTGTACTATTTTTAAATTGAGTAAAATTCATATCATTACGTTCTCTCTATCCAAATGATCATCAATGAGCCTCAGCCCAGTTTTCTCCACTACCGATATCGACCTTTAAGGGAAGATCCAGTGGGACAGCTGTTTCCATCTCGGTTCGAATCAATTCACGAACATGTTCAAGCTCACTCTCAGGAACCTCAAAAACCAGTTCATCGTGAACCTGCAATAACATCCGCGTCTGCAACTTTTCAGAATACAGTCTTCGATCAATATTCACCATTGCAACCTTGATAATATCGGCGGCACTTCCCTGAACCGGGTAATTGATAGCATTGCGCTCTGCATAACTACGCACTGCGCCATTTTTACTCATAATCTCAGGAATAGCACAATGCCGTCCCAAAATTGTCGTGACGTACTGATTCTCACGTGCTTCTGCTTTTTTCTCTTCCAAGTATTTCAAAACAGCGGGGTAACGCTCAAAATAATCGTCTATAAATTGCTGCGCTTCGCTCCGGCTGATTCCCAGATCCTTGGCCAGACTAAATGCCCCCATCCCATAGAGAACGCCAAAATTAATTGTCTTCGCCTGACGACGCATTTCATCTGTCACCATTTCAGGGAAAACATTAAAAATCTCACTAGCAGTGCGCTTATGAATATCTTCACCGGCAATAAAACTCTCCTTTAACGCCTCAACATCAGCCATCTGTGCCATGACCCTTAATTCTACCTGAGAATAATCAGCAGACAACAAGATCCAACCATCTTCCGGAATAAAAGCTTCCCGGATTCGACGCCCCTCCGCAGTGCGGATAGGAATATTCTGCAGATTCGGGTCACTTGAAGACAATCGTCCTGTCGCAGTCACAGCTTGATTGAAAGAGGTATGCAACCGCCCAGTTGCGGGATTGACTAGTTTTGGTAACGCATCCGTATAGGTGCTTTTCAATTTACTGACTGAACGATAATTGAGAATTTTAGCGGCGATATCATGCTCATGCGCCAAAGTATTAAGGACATCGACATTTGTTGACCAGCCGGTTTTCGTTTTCTTACCCTTAGGAAGGCTGAGCTTCTCAAAGAGAACCTCTCCAAGTTGCTTAGGCGAATTAATATTAAATTCTCCACCTGCCAGCGCATAAATTTCGCCTTCCAGGACTTCTAACTTCTTCCCCAACTGTCCCGAAAGTTCACCCAAAAAATCAACATCAATTCGAATCCCTCGCCACTCCATCCGGGTCAAAACATCAACCAGCGGCATTTCAACCTCATGAAATAATTCATCCATCTTTCCAGGAGACAATTGTGGCCGTAGAGTTTCAGCAAGACGAAAGGTGATATCAGCATCTTCAGCCGCATAATGAGCAGCCTTCTCAACCTCAACCTCGCTAAAACAGATTTGTTTTTTTCCCCGCCCCGTCAACTCAGAGTAAGGAATCATTTGGTGATTTAAATGGTCAACTGCAAGAGCATCGAGTCCATGTGATTTCGATTGAGGATGGGTCACGTACGACAGAACCATCGTGTCAATTTCAGTCCCGGCCAATTCAATCCCAGCGTTGCGTAGCACTAGCGCATCATATTTAATATTTTGACCGATTTTACGATAGTTCGGATCCTCCAGAAGCGGACGCAATCTGTCCAAAACCCATGCTTGAGACAATTGCTCCGGCACACCAAGATAACGGTGGCCAATAGGTACATACCAGCCATGATTTGGCTTGATCGCAAATGATAGACCAACCAGTTCTGCCTGCACAGCAACCAAACTGGTCGTTTCGCTATCGATCGCAAACTCTCCCGCAGCTTCAAGCTCCTCCACCATACGAGTAAGGTCGTCCTCAGTAAAAACAACTGAGTAGTCCGCTTTCTCTGAGTTTTGGAGTTGTGGTCCCGCAACTTTTTGTAATAATTTGTGAAATTCAAGATCGGTTAACAGTGGCTCTAAAACATCATAGTCGGGATCAACCAGAGTTAAGTCCTCTAGATTAACATCAATCTCGAGATCATAAACCAAGTCAGCCAGAGTCCGGGAAAGACGAGCTTGATCAGAAAACTCGCGTAAATTTTCCTGACGTTTTTTCCCTTTCACTTGATCAATATTGGCGAGGAGTTTTTCAATCGAGCCAAATTCCTGAATCAAACTACAGGCGGTTTTTTCACCAATTCCAGGAACACCTGGAATATTATCGGAACTGTCACCGGCCAAGCCCAATATTTCTAGGACCTGTTCCGGGGGCACCCCGAACCGTTCGATGACTTCGTCGCGCCCAGAAACCTTACCCTTCATCGTATCGAGAAGACGCACCCGTTCCCCAACAATTTGCATCAGATCTTTATCGCCGGTCACGACCGTGACATCCAATCCCTGAGCAGCATAGCGTTTTGCCAGTGTCGCAATGATATCATCTGCCTCATAGCCAGACATTTCGAGGGCAGGGATTCTAAATGCACGCACAACATCTTTAATAATCGGAACCTGTGGCACCAGATCTTCAGGCATTGCTGAGCGATTTGCTTTATACTTTGGGTAGAGTTCTTTACGAAATGTCGGCCCCTTTGCATCAAAGATAACAGCAATCCGATCAGGCTGCTCCTCGCGCAGTAGCGTCAACAACATATTGGTAAAGCCATAAACGGCGTTAGTCGCCTCCCCTTTAGAATTAGAAAGATGACGGATAGCATAATACGCTCGATAGATATAAGACGATCCATCAATCAGATAGACACGATTATTATTGGGTGACATGGTCAACCTTTCACTGTTTTGGCGAGTTTAGTGAATTATTCCACACCCGAAGCGAAAGGGGAAGATTTGATAATCAAACTGCTATCAAAAATAATTCCGGAACACGCATGTTGACTTTCCAACTCTGATGTTATTATCTTCCCTTGATAAAGGAAGAATAAGTAATTTAAAGCAAATCCCAAGCTTAAGCAGTGGAGACCATAGATGCACGATAATTTTGAAGACCACGATGAATCAATCGAGTACGAGATAGAAGTTGAAACCGATACAGATGTCCATGCCATTCCTGATGAGGGCCTAGTTTTAGCTCGCGACATGTTACCATCACGACTGCCAATCATCCCCTTGCGCCCACGGCCAGCATTTCCCGGGGTTATTATCCCATTGACTGTCAATGGAAAGGATCGCGTTAAAACCATTAAGCAGGCAATGGAAACCGATTCACAAGCAATCGGGCTGGTCATGGTTCAGGAACTTGACGACAAGGATTCAACCAGCAACTTGCAGAGAGTTGGCGTTGCAGCAAAAATTCTTAAACTCATCCACACGGAAGATGACAGTGCCCATGTTCTGGTCAACAGCCTCGAGCGTTTCAGTATTGATGATGTCCTAGAAATTGATGACATTATTTACACAGATGTCACCTATTTCCTGAGCACCGTATACAGTGAAAACCCAGAACTGAGAGCCTATTCAATGGCCATCATCTCAACTCTGAAAGAATTGGTTCAGATCAACCCTCTCTACTCGGAAGAAATTAAACTTTTTCTTGGCCGAACCAGCATGGACGATCCAGCTCGTTTAACAGACTTTGCTGCAAACCTGACCAATGCAGATGGTTTTGAGCTACAAGAAGTCCTTGAAACATTTGATATTCATCGGCGCATAGATAAAGTTCTCGTACTTCTAAAAAAAGAGCTCGAAGTCTCCCGCTTACAAAATAAAATTTCCCAGCAGATTGAAGAAAAAATCTCAGCGCAACAGCGTGATTTTTTCCTCAGGGAACAGTTTAAAGCGATTAAAAAAGAGCTTGGCTTGGAAAAAGAGGGGAAAGTATCGGAGATTGAAAAATTTCAGAAACGTTTAAAAAAACTGACCCTCAATGATGAAGCACAAAAAGCGGTCGATGAAGAAATAGAGAAACTCCAACTGATTGAGCCCTCTTCACCGGAATACAACGTCAGTCGTAATTATCTTGACTGGCTCACGATCCTCCCATGGGGGAAAAACAGCAAGGATGCTTACGATATCAAACGGGCAAAGCGTGTTCTTGATCGTGATCATTATGGTCTGGAGGATGTTAAAGAACGAATTCTTGAATTTATCGCCGTCGGAAAAATGAAAGGGGACATTTCAGGATCAATTCTCTGTCTTGTCGGCCCCCCCGGTGTCGGTAAAACTTCAGTGGGAAAAAGTATTGCTGATGCACTCAAAAGAAAATTCTACCGTTTTTCAGTCGGTGGTATGCGTGATGAAGCTGAAATCAAAGGACACCGACGAACCTACATCGGCGCGATGCCAGGCAAAGCAATCCAGGCAATGAAAAGTGCCGGGACAGCAAACCCGGTTCTAATGTTGGATGAAATTGATAAAATCGGGGCCTCTTTTCAAGGTGATCCCGCTTCAGCATTATTGGAAGTTCTCGATCCAGAGCAAAATGACACCTTTCGTGATCATTATCTAGACGTCCCTTTTGACCTCTCAAATGTTATGTTTATCACTACCGCAAACCAGATCGACACGATCCCAGCTCCCCTACTTGATCGTATGGAAGTTATCCGCCTTTCGGGCTACATCCTTGAAGAAAAGTTGGAAATTGCCCGCCGCTACCTCATCCCTAAAGCGCTCACAAGCCACGGCATGGACAAAACCCAAGTCAGTATCAATAAAGCAGCAGTTGCTGCCATCGTTGACCGCTATGCACGGGAATCGGGAGTTCGCGGACTAGAAAATAAAATCAAAAAAATTATGCGCAAAGCGGCAATGGAATTTGCCGAAGGGCGTGAAGAGAAAGTCAAAGTCACCAAACATGACATTGAACACTATCTCGGAAAACCAGTCTTTGCTGAAGAAGAGTTGATCAAGGACTCCCCGGGGGTCGTCACTGGTCTTGCCTGGACTCGCATGGGTGGGGCAACGCTACAAATTGAAGCAACAACAATGAAAAGCAAAACCAAAGGCTTCAAACAAACCGGGCAACTTGGAAAAGTTATGGTCGAAAGCTCTGAAATTGCCTATTCCTACGTGATGGGACATCTCGATCAACACAACATTCCTGAGGATTATTTCGATACCCACTTTATCCACCTCCACGTTCCAGCCGGAGCGACACCCAAAGATGGGCCTTCAGCAGGCGTCACAATGACAACAGCCTTACTGTCGATGATTATGGAAAAACCGGTTCGAAAAAAACTGGGGATGACCGGTGAGCTGTCACTGACGGGGAGTGTTCTTCCGATTGGTGGCGTTAAGGAAAAAACCATCGCAGCTCGCCGAGCTGGCTTAAAAACTTTGATTTTCCCCTATGAGAATAAAAAAGATTACGAAGATCTGGCCGATTATCTACGCGAAGGGATTGAAATCCATTTCGTGAAAGAATATCCAGAAGTCTTCAAAATTGCCTTTGGAGATCAATAAACATCGAATCAACTTTTTACAACACCTCGACATCTAAGTTTGGTATTTACTGCATAACAGGAGTAACACATGACCACCGATGAAATTAAATCTGCCCTTCTTGGGCTGTCAGTTGAGGACAAAAAAACCTTTATCATCGAAACCCTGCCGGTACTGGCAAAAGATGTTATTAAGGAGCCTGGCTTTATGATGCAGCTCTTCCCAGTTCTCCTCGGAATCCTTAAAGAAAGCGGCATGGATTTGCAACAACTTCTGCAATTTGCAACAATGATGAACGAACAACAGAAGCAAGATTAAACCTTACCGACAACAAAAAACTGGAGTTTTAGATAATGCGAGTTTTATCAGGTATTCAACCATCGGGTTCCCTCCACTTGGGGAATTTTTTTGGTATGATGCAGAAAATGATCAATTACCAGGAGCAAGAAGATCTGTTCTGCTTCATTGCCAACTACCATGCCATGACCAGCCTTTCGGATGGGAAACAGCTGGCTAAAGGAACCCTAGAAGCAGCAGCTAATTTCCTCGCATTAGGACTTGATCCAAAGAAGAGCACCTTCTGGGTTCAGTCCGACATCCCAGAAGTTCAAGAGCTGACCTGGATTCTCTCCAACTTCACCCCAATGGGACTTCTGGAACGTTGTCACAGCTACAAAGATAAAGTTGCCCAAGGAATCAAACCAAACCATGGTCTGTTTGCCTATCCGGTCCTCATGACAGCAGATATCCTCCTATTTCAAAGTGATCGTGTCCCCGTAGGCAAAGATCAGAAACAGCACCTTGAGGTCGCTCGCGATATTGCCATTAAATACAACAATGAGCATGGAGATGTCTTCACTGTCCCGGAACCGGAGATCGATGATGATGTCGCCACTGTTCCTGGGTTGGACGGTCGTAAAATGAGCAAGAGCTACGGCAACACAATAGACCTATTTCTCGAAGAAAAGGCTCTGCGTAAACAGATCATGAGGATCGTCACAGATCCGACCCCCATCGAAGAAGCAAAAAATCCTGACAACTGTAATATCTTTCAGATTTATAGATTGTTTTTGAATAAACAGGAAATTGAAGATCTACGCCAACGCTATTTGACTCCAGGGCTGCGTTATGGAGATGTTAAGCAAGAATTATTTGAAACCGCCCGTGATTTCTTTGCCCCATATACCGAGAAACGCAAAGACATTCTGGCCGATCCCGAAGGGTTAAGAAAGATACTGGAAGCCGGAGCCGAAAAAGCACGCTATGCTGCCAGCAAAACCTTACGTAAAGTTCGCAAAAAAGGTGGGCTAATTTACTAAAAAAGAGGCCAATCGAGAATTATATTCAGGGGGTATGTTCTTCTCAGCCCCCCCCTGAATGTGAATTGCGCAGAGCGTATTCTTCACTCTTCTTCCTCACGGGTAAAAGTCACAAATGCCATACCTGGTCGACGGCTCGCTTCACGCATGGCAAAATGGATCCCCTCCAGTTGCCAACCCTCTTGGGTCCAGGTATTGAGAATTTTTTCTAGACTAAGGTCATCAACCTGGCTGGTTTCAATAACTTTATAGATCAGCATTTGAATCTATCTCCGGTTTCTGTGGATTTCTAAATTAACGTAATGAATGCGACCGCAAAAAAGAAATATTATTTCCGCCTCCAAATCAGCCAGCAGCAATACCTACAGTATTATCAAGGAACCGCCAATGCTGTTCAGGTCATTTCTGAATCCGGCCAGAAAATCCAATTTCCTGCCATCCGCTTACGTTCTTTTCTGACCCATCAAGGCATCCATGGGCGCTTCTGCCTGACCCTTGATGGTCAGAATCGCTTTATTAATTTACAGAGGCTTTAGATTCGGTTCGGGCCTTACCCTTCTCCAGCCATAACACCCGCTCAACCAAAGGAGGATGAGAATAATAGACGGCTACGTACAAAGGGTGAGGAAATAAGTTGCTCAAATTTTCACGGGCCAACTTCACTAACCCCGAAGCTAGTTCGTGCCCACTACCAACCATATTGATCGCAAATTGATCAGCCTGACGCTCATGTCGGCGTGACCACCAACTGCTCAGAGGTGTCCATAAAAAGCTCAACAAAGAGCCCAACCATCCCAGCACAAGAACCTGACCAGCAAAAGAGAGTTGTTCCAGACCAAACCATCCAGGCAAAAGTTGCCCCTTCAGCACAATAAAAGCGAACCAACAACTGAATAAAGCTATTATTTGGCTCTTTATCAATTGCTGCCGCAAATGTCCACAACGCCAATGCCCCAATTCGTGGGCTAAAACAGCCAGAAGTTCTTTGTTGTCCAACTGTTCCATCAGAGTATCAAAAAGAACAACCCGCTTAACTTTCCCGATACCGGTAAAATAGGCATTACTATGACCACTGCGCCGCGAGGCATCGACCTGCAAAACCTTACCAGCATGCGCCCCGGCCTTGGTCAGTAAGTCACGGACATCAGATTCCAGATCAGCCTTTGCTAACGGGGTAAACTTAAAAAACAACGGCTCGATCAGATAGGGAGAGAAAAAGAGTAAAAATATTGAGAGAACGAGCCAAAAGCCCCAGACCCACAGCCACCAACTCTGCGGTGCCCATTGAACCAACCACAGAGCTCCGCCAGCCAACAACAGAAACAGAACTGAACCTACCAGAAGAGATTTCACCAGATCGGCGCACCAAAGCTTGAAGCTCATCCGGTTAAAGCCGAAACGTTCCTCCAAAATAAAGTTTTTGTAGAGAGAAAAAGGGATGCCAACCAGTAACTGAACCAAAGCAAGCACGCCAAAAAACAGCAGCCCACCGAGGACAAAATTATCAGAATACCCCGCAACTATATGATCGTACCAGGGAAGGAGTCCTCCAAACAGAAAAACCAGAGTCAACAGCACACCAACAATGTCCTCAATAAAACCAACACGATCCCCCGCTAAAGCATAGGCATCACTGTGATCAAGTTGTTCTTCGTCAATCTGTCCTAAAAATGCGTCAGGTAGAGACTGTCGACCTTTCTGACGATGCCGGATATTGACCCAATCCAGCGTAAAACGAATGGCAGTGACGAGAAGATATGCAAATAACAATAAGAGATTCATTTTTCCCCTTTAAACTCGATTTAACGGATAATTAATTGTCCCCACTAGACAGATGAATCACTTAGCGGAAGGGTAAAAACAGGGGAACACGATCATCAAAAAAGAAGCCCCGTTGATTGCTTGCAGATCAAGGTCCTGAATCGATATCGACCGGAGCACCAGTATTGCGGACCTTGACATCACAACCCTTATAAATTTCACTCAGGTATTCCTTAGCTGCAGTCTCATTGCCACTGCCCTGCATGGTCAGGATGAAATCTTTATTCTTGATTTCAACGATGAATTTTCCGGTCATTATCAGGTCCTTTCTTATTGTTAATGTCTGTCAAACAAGAAATTGCGACAGATCACCTCAGCTACTCGAACTGGCCACGGAACTGGCTAAATTGCTGTTGCAAACGGGACAATTCTTCCTTCAATTCAACAACTTCACTTTCCAACTGGGATAAACGGTCCTGCCGGCTGGCTCCACTCATGATGGGCTCTTCAGTCGCAGTCTCATCGAGAATCAATTCACCACTTAGCAGATGAGCATAGCGTGGTTCTTTGCGACCGGCCTGACGTTCCAGTTGAATAACCAGGGGATCTTCCAGCTCTTGCAGGTCAATGAGTACGGCTTCAACCTCTTCAAGATCGGCAAAAGCACATAAGCGTTCGCTTCGTGTTCGTAACTCACCAAGTGTTTGCGGTCCACGTAACAACAACAGCGCCAACAACGCTTGCTCTTCTTCTGCCAACTTAAGCACTCCTGGAACATTATGGCAATAACGTACCGCCCGGACACCTTCTGACGATTTATAGCTCAGCTGTTTGCGACGTAACTCTTCGAGCCCTTCGACAACATCATTTTCTTCTAAAGACATCACCGGATCACGGTTTGATTTCTGGTTGCAGGCATTGACCAGGGCATTAAGAGTGAGAGGATAGTATTCTGGCGTGGCCATCTCTTTTTCTATCAGACAACCCAACACACGGATCGCTTCAGGTGATAACTCCATCGACATTCAAGTCTCCTTGGTCAGTTAAATGATCTGCTATGATGCGTTGCGGGGAGTTGAAATACATATGGGAATTCCGGCTCTCAAGATTTTCTGGGAACAAGCGGATGACAGGCACCAACACCTTCCCCTTAACAGCAATGATTTCATTTATTTTGTCACCCGTTCCAAGCGGAGGAGATCCCCATCTTCGGCCCAATCGGGCAGCGACAGTCGCAGTTGAGAATTTGGTTGCCCCGCGGGAAGGATCTCTCCCTTGAAATTTCTGATTTCATGAATGCTGATTTTTTCCTGGCGCATTTTTGGCCCAATTAATTCGACATCATCTCCCGGTAAAAAACGATTGCGCCCTTCAACCCAGAGACCATTTTCATCCCGCCGAACAAAGCCAACAAAATCATGGGTGCGGATGTAATGGGTATCGGCCGAATGAATCTTTGCATCATCATGCCCAAACAAGAACCCGGTATCGTAAGGACGATGGCTAACTTTTTCCAATTCTTCACGCCACAGAGGATCTATATCGGTCGGGTCGACACTGAGACGATCAAGCGCATCGCGGTAAACCCTCGCTGTTGTCGCCAGATAATAGAGGCTCTTCATCCGCCCCTCCACCTTAAAGCTGTCGATCCCAGCCGCAAGCAACTCTGGCAGTTGCTCAACGAGGCAGAGGTCGCGACTGTTCATGATATAAGTTCCGTTATAATCCTCTTCAATAGCAAAGCTTTCTCCCGGCCGCGTCTCTTCAACCAGATCGTAATTCCAGCGGCACGGCTGCGCACAATCACCACGGTTGGCACTACGTCCCAGTAATGCCGTAGAAAGAAGACAACGTCCAGAGTGAGCAACACACATTGCACCATGGACAAAACATTCCAGTTCGATACTGGTTTGCGCAGCAAAACCACGAATATCATCCAAGGTTAATTCGCGGGCCAGATTGATGCGACTAGCACCACAGCTACGCCAAAATTCGGCTGTTTGCGGATTACAACTGTTGCTTTGTGTTGAGATATGAATAGAACGTTGAGGATCTACTTTGCGGATCATTGCAAGAACACCAGGGTCTGCAACGATATAAGCGTCAAGATCGAGGGGTTTCAAATCTTCCAGTAAGCCCTCTAACTCTAAGAACTCTGCAGGCCGCAATGAAGCATTGAGAGTCAAATAAAGAGCGACATTAGCATCCCGAGTTAATTGTCGCGCGACCCGTAATTGGCCGATATCGAAATTACCTGCATGTGCCCGAAGGCCAAAGTCGGCCGTCCCCAGATAAACCGCATCAGCACCAAAGCGAATCGCTGTTTTTAATTTTTGCATGTCCCCAGCCGGCAACAATAATTCTGGCGAAGATTTAATCGTTTCTTGTTTCATCATTCAATCCTTAAAAATAAATAGTCACAAACCATAGCATAGACAGCAATTCGGAAGCAGCCGAGGAAAATAATAAAACACCTCCACCCCCCATTTTGTTATAATAACTCAAGTCTATCCAAAAGAACTGTGATGCTTCTTGACCCCGATAATAAATATATAGAAACCATCAATTCACACGCCCCGTTAACTGGTGCCACAATCCTCGAAATCGGTTGTGGCGACGGAAGAATCACCGGTGATATGGCGAGTTATGCCACCAAGGTTGTAGCCACGGACTTAAATCCCAAAGCTCTAGAGCAGGCTAAAAAACTTATACCCGCAACAAACATTGATTTTGTATACACTCCAAACGGCATCCCAGATTTCCCTGCACAGACATTTGATATTGTGGTCTACACTTTGTCACTGCACCACATTCCGAAGGACAAAATGCGCACCAATCTCCATCTTTCTGGAAACTTATTAAAGAAGGGTGGAAAAATTGTTGTGGTTGAGCCCGGGGATGGTGGTTCATTTTTAGAAGTTAAGAAACGTTTCGGTGCGGGCAGTGGCGATGAGAGCAAGGAGAAGCAAGCTGCTATGGTCGCAATGCAAACTTTGGATAACTGGATCATTAGCCCAACATACCATTTTAATGTCAGTTTTCTATTTCAGGATGAAGCGGATTTTTTCTCCAATAAATTGCCAAACTATCAAGACTTGCCTACAAATAAAATTATCGATTTGAAAAACTTTCTGAAAAAGAATCGGACGCCGAAAGGAATTGTTTTAACATCGGGGCGTAGCCTGAACATTTTAACCCGGAAGATCTCTTCTAAAAAATGACCTCCAAGGGGCTTTTTTGGAGTATTCTCATCTTTCCAGCTTGACAACTTGCTAAGAAGGCTATAATTTTTACAGATTAGTTTTTATTGTTTATTTGTGAAATTCTGCGTGGAGACACAGACGTTGATGAAACATCCCCGCCCATTTCGTCTTATACAACTCATCCTCCTTATGGGAAGTGTTTTGTTATTCTGTTCCTGCGCGCCAGCACCGAGTCTGGCACCTTCAGGGGCACTAAAAACTCAGCTATTTGAGATCAAACAGCAACAGCAAGAACAAGCAAATCAAATGCAGGAACTGCAACTCCAACTGACTCAACTTCATCAGCAATTAATTGCTGAAAAAGTCATTTCGCAACGCCCTCAGGACTCTGCGAACAATCAAGTCCCGCAGCACACACCGGCGGAAACAGGAGTTCCCCTGCCAGTGATTCAGGAGCCATTTACTTTTAAACAAGAAGTTGTCAACGTGGCAGCATCAGCATCATCGTACCTTGCTGCGTTCTCAAATTTAGCCGCTGGAGATCTATCCTCTGCAGAAGTCGGTTTTCAAAATTTTCTTCGTGACTTCCCTGAGCATCAATATTCTCCAAATGCACGCTATTGGTTAGCAATGGCCCAGAAATCTCAAAATAAAAATGCCTTGGCCACCGCCAATTTTCAGCAAATTATTATGAATCCAAACACTCAGTCCAAAGCTCCCGCAGCGCTCGTTCAACTGGCGCAGATCTATCAACGGGAAGGGCTACAGGCACAATCTGATAACGTCCTTGAACAGTTGCGCAACAACTACCCGGAGAGTCCGGAAGCGCAACAAATTTACCGGAGTAGCGAACCGACTCAATAAACGGTTTACAGCTCTGTCTGAGAGGGAACTGATGACACAAACACTCTTTCGTTGTTTATCGCTGCTGATTTTATTCTTGGTTATATCAGGGACAAGTCACGTCATTGCTGGTGAAGAGCAAATCTATACAATTAAAAAAGGAGATACTCTCTGGGACCTTTCAGAGAGATTTATGGATGACCCTTATTACTGGCCAAATGTCTGGGCAAAAAATCCCGAGATTGCTAACCCCCACCTGATCTTCCCAGGCCAGAAGGTGCGGATTCTCGATGGTCGCTTGGAAATCATCCCAGCCTATCCAGAAGCAAATCAACAGCCCGAAGAGACAGCTGATATAGAGTCCGCTCCAGCAGAGAAAGCTGAGCAGTCTTTTACTATCAAAGCAGTCGGCAGTGGTGAAGGATTCATTCTCACTGATGAAATCCCTTTAGGTGTTCTTGTTGATTCTGTCGATAATCGTATTCTTTTGACTAAAGACGATATCGTTTTTGTCAAAATGAATAATATCTCAGATGTGACTATTGGTGACACCTACGGATTGTTTGAGCGCGGAGAAACCATTAAACATCCGCATACAAAAGATGACATTGGGACAATGATGAACAACCTCGGGTTTCTACAGGTCACCGAGATCAATGAGAGTACCGTTATTGCGAAGATTATTGGAGCATACCGTGAAATTTCTCGTGGCGCTGAGTTGTTTGAATACACTCCACAGAACAAAGAAATAACCTTGCGGCGTGGAACAACAGACAAAGAGGGCTATATCATCGCGGGCCGTGACAAAAAAGGGACACTATCAACAAACGATATCTTTTTCTTAAACCTTGGTAGTGACGATGGGCTCACCAGTGGAAATCTTTTCTACCTGTCCCGGGTGCGGACTGTTTCTGATGAAGTCCTAAAGAAATCTGGTTCAATTGAATTGCCAGATGCTGTCCTTGGTGCAGCAATCGCCATCGAAACGAAAACAAAAACGACATCTGCAATTATTATTAAAAGTGTCGATGCTGCTTTTATTGGGGATAAAGTTTCTGTTGTGACTCATTAATTCTTTAGATCAAAAAATAAATACTGACAAAAAAGGATTGAAATTATTTCAATCCTTTTTTGTTGGCTGAAGATCGTCATTGTGGAGGGGACAAATGAACGTATCACAAAAATCTTTGCTCAGGTTGCACCTGACACCTGGCCTTGGCCGTATCGCTCTATTCAAACTCTTCAACTACTTTGGAAACTTTACTGCCCCACTGCAAGCATCTCCACAACATTGGAGGGAAGCCGGGCTGTCAGAAAAGATCTGCTCCAAAGTTCCTGCTGAAAAAGATCCAAAATTCCTACAGATTTTTCAGAAACTTGAATCATTAAACGTCAAACTGATTAGTTTTTGGGATGACGAGTACCCTCCCCTTCTACGCGAGATCCATGATCCTCCTGCCCTTCTATATTTACGCGGAAGGCTTCCTACTGAAGAGTGCTTTGCCATTGTTGGTTCACGGCGAGCAACCAGCACAGGTCTGAACTTAACCAGACAGCTAGCAACAACCCTCGCTCAGTATAATATCTGTGTTGCTAGCGGGTTAGCTCGAGGCGTTGACAGTGCCGCACACCGTGGGGTCCTTGATGCCGGAGGATCAACGATTGCTGTTCTGGGTTGCGGGATCGACCGGGTTTACCCTCCGGAGAACAGTCAATTGTTCCATGCAATTGAGCAACAAAACGCCATAATCACAGAATATCCTCCTGAGACTCCTCCTCTTGCTGGGCATTTCCCAGGTCGAAATCGAATTATTAGCGGACTAAGCCGTGGAGTCCTCATTGTTGAAGCTGCTGAAAAAAGTGGCTCACTGATTACAGGAGACTTTGCATTGGAACAAGGTCGTGAACTATTTGCAATTCCAGGGGCGCCACAAAGCTCCAACAGCAAAGGGACCAACCGACTATTGAAAGAAGGGGCCTATCTCGTCACAGAAGCAGCCGATATTATAAACGTCCTCTGGCCGAACCAACCTTCAAAACAACAGCAAGAACATTGCACCAATCTGAGTGAAAAACTTTCTGATCCAGCATTAAAAGTCTTTCTCCTTCTAGGACATGAACCTCGGCACAGTGACGAAATCGCCCGTGAATGCGGCTTGACTCCCATGGAGCTTTCCGCTATTTTACTCGACCTAGAACTCCGGGGTGGAGTACAAACACTTCCAGGAAACCAATATATTCGTGGTCAATTATAAAAATATGGTTTTCCGGCAATCGTGTTTCATGGTGTAAACATGCAACTAAGAGACTTAACCCTTAGAGGGAGGTTCCTTGCGTGAACGAGTTTTGGCGATTGTTAATTTGATCGCCCAATATGTTCTGGGAGCGGAAGATACCCAAATCAGCGAGCAAGAACTGATGACAGAACTGATGTCTGTTGGTTTTGAAGCTGATGAGATTCACGATGCTTTCTCATGGATGGAAACGGTTGCACTTCAGCCACAAACTGAACCGACCATGGACACGCCACTGATGGAGTTACCCACATATCGGGTCTTCAGTGTCCTGGAACAGCAGAAGCTCACGACTGAAGCAAGAGGATTTTTAACCAAAGTAAGAGCAATGGGTCTCCTTACAGATGAAGCACAAGAAGAAATAATTGATCGAGCACTGCGCTCTACAGAAGATTCCATCAATGAACAAGAGATAAAGTTAATAACAACTCTGACCCTACTCTCTCGTTCTAGTAATCTTTGGCTCCGGGAAATAGACTGTTTCCTAGGAAATGACTGGAATAGAATTTACCACTAAGAAAAACATTTTGGTTGTGCAGTTGACACAACCTTTTTCATATCAGCCCATTCTGCATTTACAGAAAAGAGGCTCTAGGGGAAACAGATGGCTCAATCACTAGTTATCGTCGAATCTCCGGCGAAGGCAAAAACCATCGAGAAATTTCTGGGTAAGGGCTATAAAGTCCTTGCTTCTTATGGCCACGTTCGTGCCTTGCCAAGCAAACAGGGATCGGTCGATACAGATAATAATTTTGCACCTAATTATCAAATTCTACCTGACAGTGCAAAACATATTTCTGTACTAAAAAAAGAAGTTGCTAAGAGTGATGAACTCATCCTCGCAACTGACCTCGACCGCGAGGGAGAGGCGATCGCATGGCACCTCCTTGAAGCCCTTGGCATTGATGAGTACGCCAATAAGCCCGTGGTTAAAAGGGTCACTTTCCACGAAATAACAGAAAAAGCTATCACCGAAGCCATAACTCAACCACGCTCTATTGCGCGTGACATGGTAGATGCACAACAAGCTCGTTCAATTCTGGACTATCTGGTTGGTTTCAACCTGTCACCATTCCTGTGGAAAAAAATTCGCTACGGTCTATCTGCAGGACGCGTTCAATCCGTTGCATTACGTCTGATTTGTGAACGCGAAGATGAAATCGATGCTTTCAAGCCACGTGAGTATTGGACGATCGATGCTCTTCTGGCGAATCTAGCAAAAAGCCAATTAAGTGCGAAACTCCATGCCTGTGATGGGAAGAAACTGACCAAGTTTACCATCAGCACTGAGAGCCAAGCAGAAGAGATTCTTGCTGAGTTAGCGCAAGTTCAGTTTCAGGTCGACTCCTTAGAGAAAAAAGAACGTAAACGCAACCCTGCACCACCTTTCACAACCAGTACTTTGCAGCAGGAAGCCAGTCGTAAACTAGGTTTCTCGGCTCGAAAAACAATGAGCGTTGCTCAAAAACTCTATGAAGGCATCAAGGTTGAGGATGGGACTCACGGCCTCATCACCTATATGCGAACCGATTCGGTTGCCCTTTCCGACGTAGCAACCAGTGAAGCACGGGAAGTCATTTGTCAACTCTATGATCAAAGTTATGCCTTGGACAAACCAAGAACCTTCAAGAATAAGAGTAAAAACGCTCAGGAGGCTCACGAAGCCGTTCGCCCAACATCGGTTGCCCGAACGCCTGCACAGTTGAAACAATTTTTGAACTCAGATCAGCACCGCCTCTATGAACTAATCTGGAAACGGACAGTTGCATCACAAATGACTCAGGCAATATTTGATGCGACACGAGTTGATATCTCAGCAGGGGAACGATATGTTTTCCGCGCAACGGGACAGACAATTCGCTTTCCAGGATTTATGGCACTCTACATCGAGGGGACAGACACCACTGATGATGAAAACAAAGAGGGCTTGCTCCCACCACTGAGTGAAGGAGAAAAGCTCAGCACCGAACAACTGACTCCGGAGCAGCATTTTACTCAACCGCCACCGCGCTTTACCGAAGCTAGTTTGGTAAAGATTCTCGAAGAATACGGTATTGGCAGACCATCAACCTATGCCAGCATCATGAACACTCTGGTCACCAGAAAATATGTTTATCTGGAAAAAAGAACTTTCCACCCCGAAGATACTGGGCGGGTTGTTACTAAACTTCTGACAGAACATTTCAGCCAATATGTCGATTATGACTTTACCGCTGCCCTAGAAGAAGAGTTAGATGCTATCTCACGTGGTGAGGCAGAGTGGACTCCATTGCTTAAAAAGTTTTGGGACCCCTTCATTGCTCTATTGAGACGCAAAGATCAAGAGGTCAACAAAGCAGATATTACAACCGAAAAGACTGATAAAATCTGCCCTGAGTGCAGTAAAGAACTGGTCATAAAGCTTGGTCGCTCAGGTCGTTTTCTTGCGTGCTCCGGCTTTCCCGATTGCCGACATACGGAACCTTTAAATAGTGATGGGAAAGAAGTAGAAGAACCGGTCATATCGGAAGAAAAATGTGAAAAATGTGATTCTCCGATGCTTATCAAGACGGGTCGCTATGGAAAGTTTTTGGCTTGTAGTGGATATCCAAAATGTAAAAACATTCAGCCGCTAGAAAAACCGAAATCGCTCGGTATCACCTGTCCAGAATGTGGTGAAGGTGAAATGATGGAGAAGAAAAGCCGATATGGCAAGATCTTCTACTCATGCAACCGCTATCCACAATGTAAATATGCCCTCTGGAATCCACCAAAAGAAGAGCCTTGTCCAAAATGTAGTTGGCCTTTAACAGAAATCAAAACCACCAAGCGTTGGGGGACGGTACAACGTTGTCCTCAGGAAAACTGTGATTGGGAAAATGTTTTGATTCCTCCGGAGAAAAAAACTCCGGCTAAGAAAGCTGTCGCAAAAAAGAAACCTGCGGCAAAGAAAAAAACTGCGGCAAAAAGTACTGCTAAAAAGGCGCCAGCGAAGAAACCGGCCGCCAAGAAAGCCGCTACGAAAAAAGACGCCTGAAGATAACCAACATAATGTACAATCAACCGGTCGAGCCTCTAGGTTCGACCGGTTTTGTATTTCCTAAACTTTTTTTCACGACAGCGACTAAAAGAACCACTAAGAAAATAAGATCTTCTTTAAAAACTCCACACCACGGTGGATCAATCAACAGGACAATGGAAAAATGGATATTGTAATTATCGGCGCCGGTCTGGCCGGATGTGAAGCTGCTTGGCAAGCTGCAAAAGAGGGCTGTCAGGTTAAATTGTACGAAATGAAACCCCGACAATTTTCCCCTGCGCATCAGGATGAAGGGTTAGCTGAACTGGTCTGTTCAAACAGTTTACGTGGGGCCGGAATGAACAATGCCGTTGGTTGCCTTAAAGAGGAACTGCGCCGTTCAGGATCTCTATTTATCGAAGCGGCAGATGCAACTGCGGTTCCTGCCGGTGGTGCTCTGGCCGTTGATCGGGATGAATTTTCCAACTACATCAGTACTAAAATTGCTGCAGAGACAAATATCGAACTGATCCGAGAAGAAGTCACCACGTTGCCAACAGAAGGAGCAACCATTCTTGCGACGGGACCACTGACCTCAGAAGCACTGTCTGCGGATTTAACAAAACTAACCGGGACAGACCATCTCTATTTTTATGACGCCATTGCACCGATTGTTGAGGTTGATTCCATTGATTTTAATATTGCTTGGCGTGCATCTCGCTACGATAAAGGGGGAGATGACTACATCAACTGTCCGCTCAATGAAGAACAATACTATCATTTTGTCCAAGAGCTGGTAGATGCAGACAAAGTTTCTGGTCGAGATTTTGAAAAACTGATCCACTTTGAAGGCTGTATGCCTATTGAAGAGATGGCCAGTCGTGGCGCTCAAACTCTCTCATTCGGGCCGATGAAACCGGTTGGGCTCCCAGATCCGAAGAGCGGGAAAATCCCCTACGCGGTGTTGCAGTTACGTCAAGACAATCGCCATGCTTCACTGTTTAATCTTGTTGGATTTCAGACCCGCCTCACCTATCCCGAACAAAAAAGGATTTTCCGAACAATCCCTGGTCTTGAACAAGTGCGCTTCGCCCGCCTTGGAAGCATGCATCGCAATACGTTCATCAATGCACCAGCATGCTTGACCCAATCGCTTCAATTTAAACAAGCCAAACACATCTATGCTGCCGGCCAGCTCAGTGGCGTAGAAGGCTATGTTGAATCGGCTGCATGTGGGCTTCTTGCGGGGCTATTTGCCGCCTATCAGCTTCGTGGTGAAGACGCCCCACTTCCACCCCAAGAAACGGCTTTGGGATCACTGCTTAGTCATCTATCCACGGCAGAAGAAAGTAATTTCCAACCGATGAACATCAATTATGGCCTTTTCCCACCTCTTGAACTCAAACGCAAGATGAAACGTGCTGATCGCCGATTGGCCATGGCCGAACGCGCACTCACTGTTCTGCCGCAGTGGCGGGAAGCTATTTCCAGCAACCGAGGAGAGGGATAATGGAAGAACAACTTGTCCTCGCATCGGCATCACCCCGTCGGCGTGAATTATTACAGCAGATCGGTCTTAAATTTCAGGTTATTCCCAGCCGGGCAGAAGAGCACATCCTTGATGAGGAAAGCCCTGAAGAACATGTGGTTCGCTTAAGTCTAGACAAAGCAAATGAGGTCGCAAATCGAGATTCCATTTCGGGTCGTTGGTTTATCGGCAGTGATACGATCGTCGTGTGTGATGACATGATTTTAGGAAAACCACGCAATGAAGTTCACGCTAAGGACATGCTGATGCAGCTCTCAGGAAGAGAGCACCGAGTTCTTTCAGGATACGCCGTCATCGATCGTCAAACCAATGAACAGCGCACCGAAGCAGTCAGCACGCGGGTCTGGTTTCGTCAATTGACAGAGGATGAAATCACAGGCTACATTGCCACTGGTGAGCCCTTTGATAAAGCAGGAGCTTATGCGATCCAAGGGCTAGGGGTCTGCTTCGTTGCCAGGATTGAAGGAAGCTATACCAACGTTGTTGGCCTCCCCTTATGCAAGCTCACACTGGCACTAAAAAGCTTGGGAGTACCACTGCTGATATAAATTTAACGAGGAAAAGCGGATGAACGATATTGTCACCAACCTTGGACAGATCCATAC
>JADGDX010000012.1:51228-70483 GCA_016744675.1 Desulfuromusa sp.
GTGATAAGACAGGTCGCTGCAATAAAAACGTTCAACTGATTGCCGTTTCAAAAGTCAAACCCGCCGAACTGATTGAAGAAGCATTCCATGCCGGACAAATAGTCTTTGGAGAAAGCTACGTTCAAGAGTTCCGAGACAAATACCCTCAGGTTGAGGAGCCGGTACAGTGGCACTTTATCGGTGGGCTACAAAGCAACAAGGTTAAATATCTGTGCGGTAAAGTCGTCATGATTCATTCCGTTGACCGCCTTTCCCTTGCAGAAGAGATCAATCATCAGTGGGCTAAAATTGATGGATCTATTGAAATACTACTGCAAGTAAATATTGGGGATGAATCAAGTAAGTCAGGTTGCCTGCCAGTGGACCTTGAAAAACTGGTGCGAGAGGTCGCTCCCCTAGCCCATATTAAAATCAAAGGATTAATGTGCCTGCCTCCACATTCTGATGATATGGATCAGGTCCGCCCCTTTTTCAAAGAATTACGAGAGTTGTCTGAAGCTATTGATCGTTTGGAAATCCCTGGTGTTGAAATGAAAGAACTTTCAATGGGGATGAGTGGTGATTTTGAGGTAGCAATAGAAGAGGGTGCAACCATGATTAGGGTCGGAACGGCAATTTTTGGTGCCCGTCCAAAAAGGGTTTAAAATGACAAAAACAGAGTACCTTCTTTTTGACCTTGATGGAACACTGGTCGACTCAGTTCCCGATCTGGCAACTTCACTCAACCTTCTCCGTGCCGGTCTTGGTCTCACTCCTCTCATACAAGAAAACGTCGTTCCTATGATTGGAGATGGTGTCAGTACCTTGGTCAAACGAGCCCTTGGTGAAAAGCTCTACCAACCTAAGCACGTTGAGCAGTTCATGCAGATTTACAGTGAGCACCTGCTTGACAACACCCTCTGTTACCCAGGAATTAAAGAACTATTGGAGCAACATCCTGCCGATAAAATGGCCATCGTCACCAATAAACCCTATCAGTTGACGATTGATTTACTTAAGGGACTCAACCTGACCCGCCATTTTAAAATCGTTATTGGTGGAGACAGTTTTACAGAGAAAAAACCTCACCCACTCCCCGTCATCAAAGCACTGGAAGGGCTCGGGGCTCTTCCACACCAAGCGGTGATGATCGGAGACCACCATACAGACCTCTACTCAGGCCGCGACGCAGGGACAACCACCTGCTTCTGTGCTTATGGAATGGGGAATAACGATGGGCTAACCAGTGATTTCTATGCTGAACAGCCAACGGACCTCCTCAAATTATTTCCTGAGACCTCCGTTGAATAAAGAGACCCTGTCCACACGTGAGATCGCTTTCTTCTTTTTCCCCTTGGTCCTGAATGTTCAGTTGATGAGTATTTCACATACCGTCATCAACGGTGCCCTCGCCAGACTTGAAGACTATATCACTGCCCTAGCGGGGATGTCGGTCGCCCTTGTGGTACACCTCTTTATTGCATCCCCTTCATATCAAAACCATACCATTACGATTGCCATGGTTCGCGGTCGGAAATCGGTTGTCGGCGTCCTTATCTTTATCGGGCTAGTCGCCCTTTATGTTGCAGTGATGCTCTCACTGATCGCCTTCACCCCCTTGGGGGATTTTATCCTTATTAAGCTACTCGGGACCCCAACTAACGTTGCCGTTGAAGCTCAAAAAGCACTCTACATTCTCGCTTTTCTCCCTTTTTTTACCGGTATTCGTGGTTTCTGCCAGGGGTTAATTATCCGTGCCAGAAAAACCAGTCAAGTCTCATTTGCCACTGGCGTCAGAGTCGCAGCATTATTTATATTTCTACTGATTGGCCATAAGTGGTTTTATGGTGCTCAGTTCGGTGCCTTTGCTCTGGTCAGCTGTGTTGTCACAGAAACACTTGTCATCTCATGGTTTGCGTGGCGTGTCGGACTGCCACCAAACAGAGGTGAAACCGAAAAAAGCACAGCAGAAATCCTACGCTACTCTTTTCCGTTAGCTTACTCATCTTGCTTACAACAGACGATCCCCTTATTGATCAGTTCGATTATTGGACGGCTCCATGATGGAGCTCTAGCTTTGGCTGCATTTGGTGTGATTCGTGGTTTCTTGTTCCTACTTGCCGGTCCAATGCGAAACCTACAGCAAGCCTACCTCACTCTTGTCAAAACGACTGCAGATAACCGAACTCTGTTGCGCTTTAGCTTCATTGTCTCACTTTGCCTTGGTTTTTTGATTTTGTTGACAGCTGGACCATTGAACTCTTTTGTTCTGGGCCAATTACTTGGAGTGGAAACTGACCTGCGTCATTATCTCCAACTTCCACTGGCAGCTTGCTCAATATTTCCATTTTTTTATGGTTTGACCAACCTCCTCAGAGGTTGGTTTGCCGGTGCGGACCAAACAGCTCAATTAGGGAAATCCACCCTTTTAAAAAGCAGCTTTCTTCTGCTTCTCTGGTGGCCCCTTGTTGCCTGGCAACCACCAATTTCGGGCATTGCTATGGCCATTAGTTTATTGTTGGCAGCTGAACTGCTCGAGTCATGCTATCTTTATTATCAACGGCAACAACAGCCAGAGATTGTTCGCCACGCAGCTCCACTCTAATGACTCCCCTGTCTCAAAAGCAGCACAACAAAACTTTATTAAAGGATTAGTTATGGCATCAAAATCTATTCAGGCTCCCGGTGCGGTTATTATCATTCGCCCCCATAAATTCCTTCCTAATCCTGAAACAGCTGCTGATAATACCTTTCAAGCCATGGACAAGAGCCGAACAGCCGAACAAATCTCTTCAGATGCCTATGCAGAAGTGAGTGAAGCGGCTCGAAAGCTTGAAGAAAAAGGTGTCACCGTTCATATTTTCGAGGACCTTGGAGATAAAGATACTCCCGATTCCGTTTTCCCTAATAATTGGTTTTCCACTCACGCAGGAGGACATATTGCCGTCTTTCCCATGTATTCAACGAACCGCAGACGAGAACGCCGCTACGATATTCTAGAAAAATTGAAATCTGAATATCGGGTACAAGATATTATTGACTACTCATGCTTAGAATATGATGGTTTATTTCTCGAAGGAACTGGGGCAATGGTTCTTGACCACATTGACAGAGTCGCCTATACCGCTCGTTCAAACCGTGCCGACCCAATTGCCCTTGAAAGGTTCTGTACCCACTTCAATTTTGAACCCATGGCCTTTGATGCAACGGATATTAATGGCCGCCCTATTTATCATACGAATGTCTTAATGTGTATTGGGACCGACTTTGCTCTCGTCGGCTTCGATACAATCTGTGACAAACCTCGTCGCGATGAAATTTATAGCCGCCTTCAAGGGATGGGACGGCAAGTCATCGAACTCACTCACAATCAGATTGATGACTTTGCAGGAAATGCGATCGAACTTTTCGCACACAATAAAAGGATCCTCGCAATGTCATCAAGAGCAGCGGCCTGCCTTCTCCCGGAGCAAAAAAAGATCATTGAGCAATCTGCCGAAATTGTCCCCCTCTCGGTCCCAACAATAGAACTTGCAGGGGGATCTATTCGATGCATGCTGGCAGGAATCCACCTGACAAGACGGTAGAAACAGATAACAGCACGTTTTTCCGGTAGCAAACAGGCCGGTATTATGGTTAAATGCCGCCTTTAAATTCGTGGTTAGCACTTCTAAAGGAGTCATTTATGTACAGTTGTTCTGATTTGAAAAAAGGGCTTAAGTTACTGATCGATGGTGATCCGCATGTCATTGTACAGTATGATTTTACTAAGCCAGGAAAAGGACAAGCCCTGTATAAGTGTAAACTTCGGAATATGATTACGGGAGCCTTGTTCGACAGAACTTACCGCAGCGGCGAATCTTTTTCGCCAGCAAGCTTGGAAGAGCGTGATATGCAATACCTCTATCAAGATGACAGCGGCTACGTCTTTATGGATAAAAAATCTTACGAGCAAGTTATTCTAACGGAAGAGACTCTTGGCGACGATAAATACTTTCTGGTCGACAATATGGATGTTGAAATCCTGATGTACGGTGAGCGAGCTATCGGGATAAGCCTTCCAATCTTTGTTAATTTACGTGTTTCTCAATCAGATCCATGGGTCAAAGGTGACACAGCTGCTGGCAATAATAAACCCGCAACAGTGGAAACGGGTTATACGCTTCAAGTCCCATCTTTTGTCGATGAAGGCACCCTGATTCAGATTGATACTCGCACAGGGAATTATGTAACACGCGTTAAGGAATAGCCATGGAGCCGAACTGGCAATTGGTTCGAAAACTGTCAACTCTTAAAAAACGAGCCCGGATCATTCAACAGATCCGGGCTTTCTTTATTGCGCATGATTTTCTTGAAATCGAAACACCCCATCGCATTCCTGCGAATGCCCCTGAACTCAATATCGAAGCAATCCCAACCGATGACTGGTTCTTGCAAACATCTCCGGAACTTTGCATGAAACGTCTCCTCGCCGCAGGATATGACAGATTGTTCCAAATCTGTCGCTGCTGGCGATCTGGAGAACGTGGAACACGACATTTGCCGGAATACTCTATGCTAGAATGGTATCATCGCCACCATGATTATCATCGGTTGATGGATGACTGCGAAGCCCTATTTCTCGATATAAGCAGTGGAGATCAACTCACTTGGCACAACAACATCATAGATCTGACTCCGCCTTGGCCAAGAATAACTGTCTCTGAAGCTTT
This sequence comes from Desulfuromusa sp., assembly GCA_016744675.1. Classification (GTDB taxonomy): domain Bacteria; phylum Desulfobacterota; class Desulfuromonadia; order Desulfuromonadales; family Geopsychrobacteraceae; genus Desulfuromusa. The sequence continues at coordinate 55,920 of JADGDX010000012.1, forward strand.
TGCTCAATTTAGTTCCATCACACTGGAAACGGCCCTCGTCACAAATGAATTTGATACGATAATGGCCCTAGAGATTGAACCAAACCTCCCCATTGATCGACCAACATTTCTCATTGAGTACCCAGCTCAACACGCGTCTTTGGCAAGGACAAAACCATCCGACCCCCTAATTGCTGAACGATTTGAGTTATATGTTGGCGGAATGGAAATCGCCAACGCTTTCTCAGAACTTACAGATCCCGCAGAACAACAACTTCGCTTTAATCAAGAAGAAACACAACGCCGAGAAGCAGGGAAAACTCCATACCCTCCCGCAGTTGCATTCCTCAAAGAGCTCGACACTCTTGATCCCTCTTGCGGAATCGCTCTTGGAGTTGATAGATTGATAATGCTGTTTTGCGATAAGGACGTAATAGATGATGTTGTCTCTTTCACGCCTGAGGAACTTTAAATGACAGGATGCGAACACTTATACATATCAACCCAACAAAAATAGAATAGCGTTAGAAAATAAGTCTTAGCATTGCCTTATATTATTTTCCATTAATTTCAAATAAACATCCGCTCGCCTTACTATCCCATTAATCACATAAGCTAGGCCACAACCCCCGAACTTCACTACACGATGGGCATCAAGAACCAAATATAACACTGTCTCATCAGCCAAAACACAATTATATCAATAAAACACCTATTGACAGTTTTCTATAACAGCGTATTATGCCGCAGGCGGCTACAACCATTATCGCTCATTTTTTATCAGAAGGACTAACAAACTATCTTGTATTTTCAACCAGATAGAGATGACTAATCACTTAAAACTAAGCCAAAACCGGTTTTTGGTATTTTTATAACATGAGGCTGTAATAGCTTCGAAACGTAAGAGAGGAGAACTTTTTATGGGACACGGACCCGCGGTAAAGCTCGGTAAAGACGATGCTGCGAACTACAAAACTAAATTGGGGATAAAGATGTTTGTTATCTACACCTTGGTTTACGCCACATTCGTTGGGCTAAATGCAACAAACCCAAGAGCAATGGAATCAATCATATTCGGCCAGACTGCTGCTGTTATCTGGGGCTTTGGCTTAATTGCCCTTGCTTTAGTCATGGCACTTTTCTACAACCACCTCTGCACCAAAGCAGAGAATCAGATGAATAGTTAAGGAGAGCGCTAAAATGATATACACACAATCACCCTTGGCTATCAGTTTATTTGTTATTTTTGTCCTGTTTGTTCTTGGACTTTCTTTTTATCTGTCTCGCCGTGCCAGCTCAGCTGATGGTTACTATGCTGCCGGTGGTAACATTCACTGGGCGACAAATGGTATCGCCTTTGCTGGTGATTATCTTTCAGCGGCATCATTTCTCGGTATTTGTGGAATGATCGCAACAGCAGGTTATGATGGCTGGATGTACTCCATTGGCTATCTGGCTGGCTGGATCGTCGCATTGTTCTTGGTTGCTGAACCAATGAAACGCCTTGGTAAATATACCTTTACTGACGCACTTGATTCAAAGTTTAACTCAAAAGCAATTCAACTTATGGCAGCGATTTCAACCCTTCTGGTTTCTGTGTTCTATCTGATTCCACAAATGGTTGGAGCTGGTGTTTTGGTTCAACCACTCCTCGGCCTACCTCACTGGGTTGGTGTTTGTATCGTTGGAATCGTCGTTACACTTATCGTTGCGACTGCCGGTATGGCTTCAACAACTTACGTCCAATTTTTCAAGGGCGGGATGTTGCTGATCATGTCAACAATTCTTGTAGGAATGGTTCTTTCAAGAGGCCTTTCTACAACTCCTGCAGATAACAATGGGGCCCCTTACCACGATTTCAAAACCCTTCATGCTGACAGTGCTTTGGTGCTGGAGGAAGAGGGTTATTCAATTGTTGCTGGTCTAGATTCTGTGTTTGGCAAAGCTGGCTTTATTAAGCTTGCAAAAGATGGCCAAGATTCAATCTGGAGTTTTACAAAAACTGACGCTGGTTACACTTTGGAAGAAACACTGTTCGTCACCAAGATGGCTGATGGGTCTAAACTCTTTAATGGTGCCCCTGCTGAAGACGGACAATTTTTCCCTATTGGTCACGTTAAAGAACTACGCATTAACGGGGAAGAAGTGACTACTACAGGTGCAGTTGGCCCCCTTGCATTCCTTTCTGCTCTTAAAGATTCGACGATTGTTCTCTGGGGCAAAAAGTACATCAAGACTGATGGCAACACCACGACAATCTATTACCAAAAACCAACACCAGGTGCTCGAGTTTTGCGCCCAGGTTTGAAGTTCAAGGTTGACAACGCAACAGGTCTGCAGAAATTTAACTTCTTGTCATTGATGCTCGCACTGTTCTGCGGAACAGCTGCACTGCCTCACATCCTGATCCGTTATTATACTGTTCCAAGCCAGGCGGCCGCGCGTAAATCTACAATTGTTGCCATTGCTGCGATCGGATTCTTCTATGTTCTGACTCTCTTCATGGGTGTTGGAGCTATGACCAACGGAGTTATTAACATTGCTGACAATAATATGTCTGCACCGCTATTAGCCCTCTCCTTTGGTTTTATAATGTTCTCAATTATATCATCACTGGCTTTTGCAACTGTCCTCGGTACCGTTTCAGGACTGATTGTTGCTGCGTCAGGAGCGATTGCCCACGACTTGATGGATAATTTCCTTGGCATGCAAATGACCGACCGCGGCAAAGTTCGTGCAGGTAAGATCTCTGCAGTCATCATCGGCTGTATCGCTATTTACCTCGGGATCATTTTTGAAGGAATGAACGTGTCATTCCTAGTCGGTTGGGCTTTTGCTGTTGCTGCTTCAGCCAACCTCCCAGCAATCTTGATGTTGCTATTTTGGAGCAAAACGACAGCACCCGGTATTGCAGCTTCAATTCTGGTTGGACTTGTTAGCTCCTTGGGCTTAATCCTTGTGTCACCTGACATGTGGGTCCGCTATGGTAACCTGCCAGCAGATGCACCAGTACAATTTAACAGCCCTGCACTTATTTCAATCCCACTTTCCTTTCTTGCACTGGTCATTGTTTCAATGATTACGCAAAAGGGAGCAATCAGTAATAATGCAAGCGAATCTGCCTAAAAAGGGAGAACGCTTGAACTTCGTTTAATTATTTGCAATACTCTGAGCCGCCTCCGGGCGGCTCTTTTTTTATTCCGCAATACCATTAAACAGGGGAAAATCATGAAACAATTTCGCGTCACTATCATCACGATTTGCCTCATTCTTGGATATCTGGGTTATGCAGACCTCAGTCTGCTATTGCGCAACCCAGAACCTTTGGAAATATCTATAGAAGACCTTGTGTTAACCGGAGCACCTCAAGAATGGCTTACGGTAGACGGTGGCTACCACGATCTAACACAAGCGATAAATATGTCAGGAACGATGGAAGTTGGATCTTTTCTTGTTCCACTCAAACAATCTAAAAGTTCCAGTGAAATGAAAATCTGGTTTGAAACACGCGAGCCGGCAATCGTTGATACTTTAAAAACATATTATTTTATTCTCGAAACTGAGGAACAACAGAAAGAATTTCTGAGCGAAAACAAACAAATCTTTTCCGCACCACGGCAGTTAACTGGAATGACGGCAAACAATCTTGTTGCTGACTCAAATCAGAAAAAATTAACTGAACTTTTGACAGAGATGAATATACCGGTCAATGAAAATACAATCTTCATTAGTGAAGGAAAAACTCCAGCAGTCTGGAGAGGGGTATTTTTCGCAGGGATATCACTTATTGGACTTATTAAAGTCTTAATCGGTTTCAGGAAAAAAACACCCAAAGAGTAAGACATTTATAGAGGCAAAACCTGACAAAACCGAACTCGAAATAAAAAAGGCCGAAGCAATTGCTTCGGCCTTTAACTTTATAATAATATTCTATAATTTCGCGGAAATGTCGTTACCGCGAGCCCTATTTGCCAAAATGACCGGATCAATAACCTCACCACAAGCACAGCATTTCCAAGCATCAAAAGCACGAACAAAATCATAGTATTTTTCGGTATACATCCTCCCCTTACACTTTGGACATTTCATAAAAACCTCCATAGCAGAACTTCATATTAAGAACATGACACACTCTGTCTTTAATTAACTACATAAGTTATGCCAACCCTAACTAAAGCAGTCTTTCCATAAACACAAACATTAAATTCCTTACAATTACGGTATGATAGGGTGAAGTCTAAGGACAACAAACATCAGCACAAAAACCCTTTTAGCATATAAAGCCGCAATTAATCGTCACTCAATTGACGATTAATTGGCTGGGTTAGTTGTTCAATTCATCAACCAATACATATTTAGTATAAAAACACGTAGTCCCTTCAACTTAAATAGCCCTATACGTCATTTTTTTAACGGGAAAACCACTATCGCCACTATAATGACGGTTACAAATACAAAAAACGGCTCGTCCCTAAGGATGAGCCGTTCAAAATGATTTTCAAGCTGACCTTTTTGTCTATTGGTCATCCCGATACAACTTATAAGTTAATGCATCAGCAAGCGCTTGATACGACGCATCGATCACATTACTACTCACCCCTACCGTTCCCCAGCGGGAGTCATTATCACCCGACTCAACAAGAACCCTAATAACAGAATCGGTCCCTTGGCTGGAAGGTAATACCCGAACTTTATAATCGAGCAGCTTAACATCAGCAATTTGTGGATAGAAGCTTACCAAAGCCTTACGCAATGCAGAATCAAGAGCATTAACCGGACCGTTTCCATCAGCAGCAGTATGTTCTACCTTACCACCAACTTTGACCTTAACTGTTGCTTCAGACACGGGCTCAGCATCGCTCTCCCGCAAAGTATCAATCACCCTGAAAGCAGGAACAGAAAAATAGTGTTTCAGCTTCCCCATTGCTTTAAGCATCAATAGTTCAAATGAAGCTTCGGCTCCTTCAAACTGGAAGCCTTGATTTTCCATCTCCTTGATATCTTCGAGGATCTCAAGCGTTACGGGGTCCTTGCTATCAAGCTCAATACCACATTCTTCTGCCTTCGCGAGGATATTTGAGCGACCAGACAAATCAGAAACGAGCACCCTGGTGCGGTTACCCACCTGTTCAGGGCGGATATGTTCGTAGGTCTCTGGATGACGTTGGATCGCTGAGACATGCACTCCCCCCTTATGAGCAAAAGCCGAATTTCCAACATATGGCTGATGTTTATTGGGTGTCAGGTTCGCTAATTCATAGATATAGCGCGAAGCACTTCGTAGTGTTTCTAGTTTGTTCTCACCAAGACAGTCGTGCGCCATCTTGAGCTTTAATGAAGGAATAATTGTACAAAGATCAGCATTACCACAACGCTCACCAAATCCATTAATCGTCCCCTGGACATGAACAGCACCACAGCTAACAGCCATCAAAGAATTAGCGACAGCACAACCACTATCATTATGTGCGTGAATACCAAGTGGAGTTGATACCGCCTTTTGGACTGCGGCCATTATTGCGGGATACTCGTGAGGTAAAGTTCCCCCATTGGTATCACAGAGAACAATACAATCAACCTTTGCATCCGCTGCAGCTTGGATTGTCTTTAGCGCATACTCAGGATCAGACTTATAGCCGTCAAAAAAGTGTTCAGCATCGTAAATAACCTCACCTATCCTCTCCTTCAGATAAACAAGAGAATCATTAATCAACTCCAGATTTTCCTCCAGAGATATTCGCAATGCTTCGCGCACGTGAAAATCCCATGTCTTGCCAAAGATAGTCACTGCATCAGGCTTCGATTCAATCAACATCTGAATATTATTATCTTCAGCGGGAGTGATTCTGGCACGACGGGTCGAACCAAATGCAGTGACCTTACTATGTGTCAGAGTCTCGTTCTGGATGGCTTGAAAGAAAGTTATATCTTTAGGATTGGACCCAGGCCAACCACCTTCGATATAATCGATCCCCAACTCATCCAACTGCTTAGCTATCCGCACCTTATCTTCAACCTGAAAAGAGATATCTTCTGCCTGCGTTCCGTCCCTTAACGTTGTATCGTACAAAAAAACTTTTCCCATCGGTTAAAATCCCTTCCTTCTTAATCTCTTTTTATTGATTTAAATTACAAATTTCTTGCAAAGAGACCGCCAGGCTTTCATCAGCCCCTCCCCGCAAAGAAAAAATTATTTCCCGTTTCTCATCATCAAGGCGCTTCAAGTGGACCCACAATCCCGGAGTGTCACGATCACCAAGTTTCTCAGGCCACTCAATTAATGCAACTCCAGCCCCAAAGGCATACTCGTCAAAACCAAGCTCAATCAATTCATCGGGATCAGTTAACCGATAAAGATCAAAGTGATAGAGGTCTAGCCTCGCCAGATAATGATTCATCAATGTAAAAGTCGGACTCGTGATGGGCGTGTCAGTATCAACACCCAAGCCACGTGCAATTCCCCGGGCAAAAACAGTTTTCCCGGCACCCAAGTCACCTTGCAATAGGATTAATGTCGGTTGGGTAAGTAGCTGCCCCAACCGCTCCCCAATTCTCAGCGTCTGCGATTCATCATTGCTGGCCACTGTCAGACCATTCAAATCATCCCTCCATTGCCCGGATCAGGTCAAGTCGGGCAAGGACCCCAATCATTTTATCTGCCTCAACAACAGGCAACAAATGAACTTTGTGTTGACTCATAATCCCTGCCAATTCGCGCACCGTCGCCTCTGGAGTACACGTCACTGGATTTTTGCTATACAACTCCCCAACTGTTGCTGCTGTGACCCGATCAACTTCTTCCTTAAAACGCTTTTCACTCCCCAGAGTAAAAACCCAATCAAACAAAGTCATAACAGTCGGTATGTGGAGAGGTTTATGCTGTTCTATCAAATCCGTTTCACTAATAAGCCCAACTAAATCTCCCTCACCATCGACAACCGGAAGATTACTGAAGTGGGTCTTCACGAAGAGTTGTGCCAAATCAGACAAACTTGTTTCTGGTGTAACAGAAACTATCTCTTTCGTCATAATATCTCGAGCTGTCAACATAAGCTGAATCCTTTCATAAATGGTACGCTTTGAATCAGTGACATCCTTAAAAATGCCATTCTCCTTCTATGCTCCACGGACGAGTTGCTGGCGGGCTATCGGCAACTGAGGCAGAAGATCAGAAGCGGCCATTCCGGCCGTTCCCTGAAAATCGGCAACCAACTCTGCCGCACGACCATGCAACCAAGAACCCAGTGATGCCGCAGAGAAAGCATCCATCCCCTGGGCTAATAATCCACCGATAAGACCGGTTAACACATCCCCGCTCCCACCACTGGCAAGTCCGTCGTTCCCGCTTGAATTAATATTCACTCGTCCATCCGGAGCAGCAACGATCGTCCGTGCCCCCTTTAGTAGTAAAACAACACCGTGCTCTGAGGCAAAATTTTGTGCAATTTCAAAACGGTTACTTTCAATTTCTGCAACTGACAACCTTGTCAAACGGGCCATTTCTCCTGGATGTGGGGTCAGAACTAAAGAATGAAAACTTCTTTCTTGTAAACACCCCAGATGCATCGCCAGAAGATTTAAACCATCGGCATCAATGATCATCGGAACTGTTGTTGATAAGACTAAAGATTCGACCAGTTCTGCTAGATCCTCGCTCTGCCCTAATCCTGGTCCAATCGCCAAAGCCTGTCTCTCAAGCAATAACTGTTTTATTTGAGGCTCTGCTTGAGACGTAACCAAGCCATCTTGGTCAGTCAAACCAAAACTCATGGCCTCAGTGAGCTTCACCTCAATGATATCATGCAACGATGAAGGGATTGCAACTGTGACCAATCCACACCCACTGCGAACAGCGGCATGACCGGACAAAGCTGCGGCGCCAGTCTTTCCTGGAGAACCAGCCACAACCAAAAGATGTCCAAACTTTCCTTTGTGCCCAGCAGCAGTACGTTGCGGGAGAATTGTTCGAGCGTCTGCTTCATCAAAAAGTTGAACCTGGCTAGGAAAACCTTTTCGCCCTGATCGAGGAATGCCAATATCGACAACGTCGAGTTTTCCAGAATAAAACGCTCCAGGCTGACTTGCATGACCGATTTTGGCATGATCAAAGGTGACCGTCAGGTCGGCTTTCACAGCAAGGCCACAGACACGCCCTGTCGAGCCATCGACACCAGAAGGGATGTCAACTGAAAACACCGAAGCATCTGATTCATTTACAAGTCTGATTGCCTCGGCTTGTAAGCCACGAACATCTGAATTCAGACCAGTTCCAAAAATAGCATCAATGATAAGGTCTGGCTTTGCTGCAAAAAAAGACTTCTTCAGGGAAGAATCATCTTCTACATAATAAGTTGGGATATCGAGCTTATGAAGAATATTCAACATAACCTCGGCATCCCCAGAAATCGATTCTTTAGACCCAAGGACGAGGGTAGTGACATTCCATCCAGACTCGGAAAGGAGTCGAGCCATAACATAGCCATCCCCTCCGTTATTGCCACGACCAGCCAGAATCAATACAGAACCTGAAAAAAAATGGCTAAATTGTTTTGTAAATGATTCACAACATAAACGACCAGCATTTTCCATCAAAACCACACCCGGAACCCCGAGTTGCTCAATCGCTTGTCGATCAACAACCATGATTTCACTTGCACTGCAAAGTCGCATTAGTCCTCCAAAATTACTGTAGCAACTGCGTAATCTCCGTCATGCGAATAACTCAGATGGGCCTTGCGAGCTCCCCGCTTAGCCATTAGTTCTGCAGCACGACCAGAGATATCAAGTGAAGGGCACCCTAAGGAATCGAGAACGACACAAATTTGCTGCCATGCAAGTCCGTCACGCAACCCAGTCCCAAGGGCTTTCATAAAAGCTTCCTTGGCAGCGAAACGTGCCGCTAAATGTGGGACAGGATCTCGCTTCTGAAGAGAATAACGTCTCTCTTCTTCACTAAAAATCCGTTCCAGCACTTTATTCTCCGGATCAAGAAATTTTCTAAACCGTTCACTCCGAGAGAGATCAGTTCCAATTCCGACAATTGCCACACATTACCCTTTAATAAGGACACCCATCTCTCGAACAGCTCTTTCGATTCCCACCAAAGCTGCACGTGAAATGATGCTATGTCCGATATTGAACTCTTCTATCCCTGGCATTGCAGCAACACGAGAAACATTACGATAATCAAGACCATGGCCAGCATTGACAACAAGGCCAAGCTTCCGCGCGGCACTAATTGCGAGTTCGATCCGCCTCAATTGTTCCCGACGCTCAGATTCGGTTCTAACTTCACAATACATTCCAGTATGAATCTCAATAGCGTCAGCACCAACCTTGTGGCTCGCTTTGATTTGTTCCATATCAGGCTCGATAAACAAACTGACCATGATTCCTGCCTGCTGCAACAAAGCAACCTTCTGTTTTAGTGTACTTTGCAGCAAGATGACATCTAAACCACCTTCTGTGGTCAGTTCATGGCGGCCTTCAGGAACCAATGTGACGGTCTCGGGCAATGTTTTCAGAGCAATTGCGACCATTTCCTCAGTCAGCGCCATCTCGAGATTCATACGGGTCTTAAGAGTCCGGCGTAATATTTCAACATCTCGATCCTGAATATGACGTCGATCTTCACGTAAATGAATGGTAATTCCATCCGCTCCAGCAAGTTCTGCTAAAACAGCAGCTGCGACGGGATCTGGCTCAGACACTCCTCGTGCATTACGAATTGTTGCAATATGGTCAACATTGACACTCAGTTTTGCCAATTTTCTGTGCTCCTTTTTTGGTATTAAATCAAGAAAAGTGGTAGCTACGCCCCTATTTGTTCCCTAACAGCTTCGGCAACGTGATTTGCAAGAACTTCAATTCGGTCTTGATCTTCCCCTTCTATCATCACCCGCAGCAAAGGTTCCGTCCCAGAATAGCGCACTAGAACTCGGCCCTTATCAGCAAGTTCGGACTCAACCTCATCAATCACTTTTTTAATCGGGGCAATTTTCTGTAAATCGACCTTCTTTTTGACCCGGACATTGATCAAGGTTTGGGGCAGTGATGTCATGATCTGAGCCAATTCTGACATTTTCTTCCCACTTCGCTGAATAATTGCCAGAACCTGCAGGGCCGAAAGAATTCCATCTCCGGTTGTATTGTGATCAAGGAAAATCATATGTCCTGATTGCTCACCACCAAGGTTATAATCACCTTTCAACATCTCCTCAACAACATAACGATCTCCAACCGCAGTGCGAATCACCTTTCCTCCGGCATTCTTCATCGCGATATCGAGGCCCATATTACTCATCACTGTTGCAACAACCGTTTTCTTCTTCAACTGCCCCGCTTTAATCATTTCTGTGCCGCAAAGAGCCATGATGTGGTCACCATCGACTTCAACACCCTTTTCATCGACGAAGATAACGCGGTCCGCATCACCATCCAGAGCAATCCCAAGGTCAGCTCGGTATTCGCGAACTTTTTCGGCCATCACTTCAGGGTGCATTGATCCGCATCCTTCATTAATATTCATACCATTTGGTGACACACCAATCGGAATCACTTCGGCGCCTAATTCGGTCAACACTGCAGGGGCTACTTTGTAGCCAGCTCCATGCGCACAGTCTAGAACAATCCTCAAGCCCTGAAGATCAAGATCCTTAGGAAAAGTATTTTTCAAGAAAACGACATAGCGACCGATGGCATCTGAAATTCGGTACGCCTTACCCACCTCGTCCGCTATGGGACGTAGCTCATCTAAACGATTATTTATAATCAGATCTTCTATCTTGAGTTCAAGCTCATCAGGGAGCTTGTATCCAGTACGAGAAAAAAACTTAATTCCATTATCCTGATAAGCGTTATGCGAGGCGCTGATCACCACACCTGCATCGGCACGCATCGATGATGTCAAAAAAGCGATTCCGGGAGTAGGGAGGGGTCCGACAATCAAAACATCGACGCCCATAGAACAAATACCGGCAACCAAGGCATTTTCAATCATATATCCCGACAAACGCGTATCCTTGCCGATCACAATTCGGTGGCGACGATTGGTATTTTCTTTAAAAACAAAAGCCGCTGCCCGCCCAAGTTGCATTGCCATTTCGGTGGTCATCGGCTCAATATTAGCAACACCTCTTACTCCATCGGTGCCAAATAATTTTTTTTCCATGCTTAGCTTGCCCCTTCCTCATTCAGGTTGGTATTCTGACCTTCTGGGTCAGTTGTTTGTTCAGTTGGTAAGGTCATTATCGGCTGGATTTCAACCTGAACCTCCGTTGTCTTTTCATCTTTAAAGCGGGTATAAGTTCCACGGTGCACCAACGGGACAATCAAAGAAAAACCTTCGTTGACCCCATGTAAATCAACTTCTTCCGTTGTCACTTCGCTGATACTTTTGAGCTCAGTCTCGCCTCCCTCAACAATAACTTCGTCGGGGACAACTCTGACCTCGCCGAGTTCATATCCAGACAGAGGTTCTCCTGTCAGAGAAACTTTGATCGGCACCAGTTTTTGCTTGATCCTCTCTAGTTTCAAATCGATAAAAGAAGGAGACAGGCGGGTCACGTGTAATCCACTTGGAAGGTTCAGTCGCTCTTCTAACTGTTGAAAGGTCGTTATCCCTGGTTCGAGATCGGTCAAATCAACAATAATGCTGATATCATTCGGACTCACCTTTAGCTGCAATGTCCGTGGCCCACTTACGCGGATATCAACGAGGCTAGGGACTTCATTCCCAACCATCAAACCCTTGGGTATATTTTGGAGCTCAAGGGGAACACGATAGCCAACCTCAAGTTGGCGCTCCCCCATGATGAACATCCAGAGAAGAAGAGCCAAAGTCACTGAAATGAGCTTCAATGTCCAATTTTCTGTAACGAGCTTGAACATTAAGAGGATCCTTTCTTAAACTTCTTTTGCTTTTTGTTTTTGACCTTTCGTGGCTCAAGCAACCGCCCAAGCACCTTTTTCAAACTTGTCGCATCAAGATTACGAGTCATCCCACCATTAACCGCGACGGAGATATTTCCTGTTTCCTCTGAAACGATGATCGCCACCGCATCAGCAAGTTCAGTCAAGCCAACAGCGGCACGGTGCCGAGTTCCTAAATCTTTGGTTAAATCAAGGCCTCGACTCAAAGGCAAAAAGCATCCCGCCAAGGCTAAACGTCCTTGCTGTATGACCAAAGCTCCATCATGAATTGGCGATGAGGGCATGAATATCGAACGGATTAATTCGCAAGAGACACGAGCATCAATTGCCGTCCCAGATTCAAGGATATCGTTAATTCCGTTTTCTCTCTCAATGGCAATCAATGCTCCAATTTTCCGGCTTCCCAGAGCACCACAGGCCTTAACCAACTCATCAATAACGATGGATTCCTCATCTGAATTCATTCCCCCCAGAAAAGGATTCCGGCCAACATGCATAAGTGCACGACGGATATCATTTTGAAAAATAACGACAATAACGAGAATGATTGATGAAAGAAAATTGCTCAGAAACCAGTTTAGCGTATGGAGGTCACCAACCCGAGAGGCCATATAAACAGTAAGAATAACAGCGAGGCCAAGTAACATTTGAACCGCACGGGTTCCTTGGATGAGGATAATAATTCGGTAGATGATAAATGCAACAATACAGATGTCCAGAATATCGAGAAGACGGATATTTGTGAAAACATCTAACATTGCAGCCACCATGAGCAGGTCAATTGAATTGAGTAATTAAAGCCTGAGAATTTTTACAATCTTTTTGTACATCCATGTATGCGTGATTGAGTCAATTCAACAAACGGGGAACCTTCTTCTCCCGAATCGCCCAAGCAACTAGTGCGCTCTCGCGCGCAGGACGGACATCATGAACCCGGAATAATTGCACACCTTGACTGACTCCAGCAGCAATTGTCGCCAGAGTCCCGAAGAGACGATCCTGAGGGTCGTCTTGGTTCAAAATGTCTCCGATAAAACTTTTTCGCGATGTTCCCAATAAAATAGGGCAGCCAAGCTGATGGAATTCATCGAGATGATGAAGCAACTCAAGATTCCCTGACACATTTTTACCAAACCCGATACCGGGATCAACAGCCAGATGATCACGATCAATTCCTGCGTTCAATGCTAAATCAATGCTCGCTTGTAATGTGGAAATAACATCCTCAAGCAAATTCGGGTATTCAGTTCGCTGCTGCATGACTTCAGGACGACCACGGGTGTGCATCAAAAACACCCCAGCGCCTGTCTCTTGTGCGACAGATGCCATTTCGGAATCAAAACTGAGCCCGCTAATATCATTAATGAAATTAGCGCCAGCAGCCAATGCCTGCCTAGCAACATTGGCCTTACTGGTATCAACTGAGATGGGAATCTTCGTTTTCTGCCTAATTCCCTCTATAACCGGGATAACCCGATCCAGCTCTTCTGCTTCAGCAATAGGCAATGAACCTGGTCTGGTGCTTTCACCGCCGATATCGAGGATTGCAGCTCCATCTTGCTCCATGGCCAAACCTTGCCGCACAGCGTTCTCAGGATCCACATATTGCCCCCCATCCGAAAAGGAGTCGGGGGTCACATTTAAAACCCCCATAATGCAAGGCAATGTCAGGTCAAGGTGACAGTCACGACCCAACAACCGCAAAGACATTCCATCTCTATGGGTCAGGAGTCTCTTCCTCGCTAATCTCAGAAACCTCGGGAACGACAACCTCTTCTTCTTGCTCTAACTCCTCTTCAACAACTTTAGCTAGCAAGTATTCGGGGACACCATCAGGGAAAACTGCATCGAGAATTTCCATACTCCCAAGCGTCTCTTTTTCTAGCAATAACTCAGACAAATCGATCAATTGCTGCTGATGATCTCTGATCAAATCACGGGTCAAATCATAATTTTCACAAATCATTCTGCGGATCTCATTATCAATATCAACGGCCGTCGCCTCGCTGTAATTTTTCACATGCCCCATATCGCGACCAAGAAAGACTTCACCGCCCTCTTTTTCACCAAATGCCATGGGACCGATTTTTTCGCTCATTCCCCATTCACAAACCATCTTGCGGGCTATCGCAGTCACCCGTTCAAGATCATTACTCGCACCGCTAGTGACGGACTCAAAAGTTAACTCTTCGGCAATCCTTCCCCCAAGTAAAGCTCGAATACGGATATGCAACCCTTTTGCCGTCTCGCTATATTTCTCTTCCGTTGGCAGATACATGGTCACGCCCATAGCGCGGCCACGCGGGATAATTGAAACCTTGTGAACTGGGTCTGAACCGGGAGTCAGAAGAGAGACCAGAGCATGACCGGCTTCATGATAAGCAGTCACCTTCTTTTCTTCCTCAGTAATCACCATTGAGCGACGTTCAGCACCCATGAGGACCTTGTCTTTCGCGGCTTCGAAATCATCACTGTCAACTTTAGTTTTATTCGCGCGGGCAGCAAGCAAAGCAGCTTCATTGATCAGGTTAGCAAGATCAGCACCCGAAAACCCTGGCGTCGCCTTGGCAATAACTTCAAGTTTTACATCTTCATCCATCGGGACTTTGCGTGAATGAACAATAAGTATCTTGTGTCGTCCTTTTATATCGGGG
>JADGDX010000130.1 GCA_016744675.1 Desulfuromusa sp.
TCGCTATTCACCTCGCCCATTGCCCACAAAAAGTCTTTTGTAGTTACAGCCTGTCCATCAAAACTCTTAAAGTATAAGTCTGTTGCTTTTCTATAGTTCTCCTCTCCTAAAAGAGTATGTATCATTCTGATAACCTCAGCACCCTTCTCATAGACTGTAGCTGTGTAGAAGTTGTTCATACTTATATATGATTTTGGTTGGATTGGGTGTGATGTAGGAGAGGCATCTTCGACAAACTGGCGTTCTCGTAAAGACTTCACATCTTCGATGCGTTGTACTTCTTTCGAGTTTAAGTCGGCTGAAAAGCATTGGTCTCGAAAAACTGTGAGTCCCTCTTTTAGTGTGAGTTGAAACCAATCGCGACAAGTTATACGATTTCCTGTCCAGTTATGAAAGTACTCATGAGCGATTACAGACTGTATACCCATATAGTTAGCGTCACTTGCAGTATCTGTATCTGCTAAAACATATGCAGAGTTAAAGATATTTAGACCTTTATTCTCCATTGCCCCCATGTTAAAACTATCAACTGCTACTATATTATATATTTCAAGGTCATACTCACGACCATATTTTTCTTCATCCCAAAGCATCGCTTCTTGAAGTGACTTCATAGCATGATAGCACTTTGATTCATTTCCTAAATCACAGTAGATATTTAGCTCTACTCTCTCTCCACTAGCTGTTGTGTACTCATCACTTATACTTCCTAGATCCCCTGCAACAAGTGCAAATAGATA
>JADGDX010000131.1 GCA_016744675.1 Desulfuromusa sp.
GGCAGCGTCACACGGGAGGAGGGAGTCAAAAGTATTAGGTCTAGGTATGCTCATCTCTATGTGAGTCTAATGGTATCACGCTGAAATTTCTATCTCATGTATACCGTTAGCTATTTGCTATTATAAATTCAAGGTCGTGGGGTTGCGTCCCCGCTCGACGCCTTACTTTCTTACCGCGCTGTAAGAAAGTAAGCAAAGAAGAGCGCCCGACCTCCTTGTCAATAATTGCAGTGCAATCATTGATTCCCTCCGCTTCATTGCGTATTGCAGCTCGGAAAAAAACTCGCCTGAGGCTCAGACAGTTTTCCTCGAATTCCTGCAATACTCCATTCCGCTCCGGCGGCGTCACACGAGAAGGGGGGGCCGTGCATCGTGCGAGGTGCTGGCAAGAGAATGTTAACTCTCGTAACGCTCTACCGGCTGTTCGCCCATGTGAGAAACTTGTTTCGAGTTGGGCGTTCCCACCGCAAGATCAATCTTCCTGAAAGAGAAGTCCCCTGTGCTGTGCAGAAACAAGTTAGCAGCGGTGACAAAAGGAAAAAATCAAATCCCTACATCCAATAGTCAAAAAGCTCCATTCACTCGCGACAGAAAATAAAAAAGTTTCTTTTGCACCCTTTTCTTTACGCTTAAAGAAAAGAATGTCGGCTGTCGGTCCGGGAACCGACGGTTTCAGATCAAAGACTGATCCACAGTACCTACTTCGATAAATATACAACCACCTCACAAGAAGAT
>JADGDX010000132.1:0-266 GCA_016744675.1 Desulfuromusa sp.
GGTCTTTCATGATTATAAGTCCATAACCATTTTGTGGCGGATAATTGTACTTCTTCAATACTGCTAAAAATATATTGGTTAAGCCAATCATACCTCACTGTTCGATTATAACGTTCCACATAGGCATTCTGTTGCGGATTGCCAGGCTGGATGAACATTAATGCGACTTGATGCTTTTCTGCCCATTTTTTTAGTATATGGCTAATATATTCTGGCCCATTATCACACCTGATAGCTCTTGGTTTACCTCGCCATTCAATAATTTG
>JADGDX010000132.1:276-719 GCA_016744675.1 Desulfuromusa sp.
CGGTTAAAATCATCAATAACATTAAACGTTCGGAAACTACGTCCGTCCGATAACTTCGCGTGCATAAAATCCATCGACCAGACTTTATTGATTGCCTCTGGTACAGCTAAAGCATCAGGCTTATCTCGATATAATCGTTTCTTGGGTTTGATGCGCATATTAAGTTCTAATTCACAATAAATGCGATAAACACGTTTATGATTCCAGCCAAAGCCTTTTACATTACGCAGATATAAAAAACATAACTTAAACCCCCAGTTACGCTTGCTATTCGTAAGGCTCATTAACCAGGCCGCAATATATGCATTCTCATCACTGAGTAGAGGTCTATACCGATAACAAGTCTGAGAAATAGTAAAGGCCGTACACGCAGCACGGATAGAAAGAAGTCCTGCAGATACAGATCGTTTGGCCATATCTCGACGACGGGACGGCCTTACCAC
>JADGDX010000133.1 GCA_016744675.1 Desulfuromusa sp.
GAAGAAAGGTTTTTTTTGTAAATTGCCATAGTTTAATTTCAAAATGTAGGGTTGCTCGATCTACCCACATAACTTCTGAGAAAAATTCAGGTTCATTTTAAACGTTCGTTTGACGTAAAAAGGTGTGATTAAAACACCTTTTTACGTCTTTTTGAACCAAGCTTAAACCTACCTCTCCAGCCTGCATGGCCAAGAATAGTGAATTAGAATTTATTTTAAGCCAATAAGAGATAGCACCGACACAATCCGATACCATAAAGTATATTTATATATATTTTGATATCATTTATTGTACAGAGAAGGGAATGTGTATCAAACCTATGGCTTTTGTGGCAAATGCTTAGCGTTGTTTTTTGTCCAAATTCTATTCCGACACTTAAATAACATATAATTTCAAAACCGTAGGTTTTCGTTCAAATGCCCCCGCTGGTCCTAAAAGTTCTATGCATAAACTTACCTAAAATGAGATTAACAAACTGTGGTCGTAGCCCACTACGATTAAGGAGAGCCAACGGTTAACCGGAGGTCTCCCTTTTTTATTTTGAAAGATTTGTTTTCTTGATTGACTTTGTGTCACAAACTTTATATTATATTTACATAACAAATCAGGTGTAACTGTCCATTATACCTGACCATAAATAGGAGATAGAAACCATGAAAAAGGCATTGCTATTTTTATCCATTGTTGTTCTCTCAGGATGTGCAGAAG
>JADGDX010000134.1:0-330 GCA_016744675.1 Desulfuromusa sp.
GTATAGACCTCGATAGGCGTCTCAGCTGGTATACCCGAAACTCGCTGTGAGTGATATCCTGCAAGAATAACCTTTATAAGCTTTACTTTTTCCCTTAGAGAGACTTTCCAGTTGGTTCTGTCATAAGCAGTGAGTGCAAGCACAATTGGACTGCTATTGTCACTAATGTTTACAACAATTTCCTTCTCAGTATGTTTACCTGCATATTTCTGGTGGCACTCAATTTCTGGTGGTTGAGAGGCCTTGATTGTTTGCTTCTCTTTTTGATCATCACTGCACTTAGCCCACCACGGTCTGTCGTCAATTCCAGAAGGGACTTGTCCCTCGTAA
>JADGDX010000134.1:340-703 GCA_016744675.1 Desulfuromusa sp.
CAGGAGTGGTGGCACACCCTGACATAGCTAAGCCAATGAGGATTATGGTGATCATCTGTAGATATCGTGTCATTAGTAAATCCTTTGATTGGTTTGCCTACATCATGAGCCTCTACACTAAGCAGCACCAATTTTACTGCGGTATTGATCTGCATCCAAATGCTAGGTATGTTTGTTTTCTCAATTTGGTCGATTAGTTGATGTTTAATTTCCGGGGAGCTGATAGGGGTTAGGTACTGTTTTTTATTCTTTCTATTTGGAATATTCCTTGTAATGTCCTCAGCATTTTGTTCAGTCCTTATCGTTTTGTGGTATCTAAAGCTGACATAAATTGCTGAGCCCAATTAGGCTTTTTGGTTAGAT
>JADGDX010000135.1:0-230 GCA_016744675.1 Desulfuromusa sp.
GTATGCGATATTTTAAGTATTGCAGAGTACCAGGAGGCTGTCGGACTTTACAAGAATCTATTACGAAATCGCCTGATCGGTGCATATTCCCGTATGTTTTCGACAAATAGCGGTGCTATTTGCCCTCAAATCTACGAAAATTTGCCCTCAAACAGTCAATTTCTCACTACGATACGCAAAGCCCGACAGCCTCCTGGTCGGACGATATTTCTGCTTAGCCATCTCATTTG
>JADGDX010000135.1:240-664 GCA_016744675.1 Desulfuromusa sp.
CACGTTGACGCTGGAGCCAAGTCGGAAACTAAGTCTGGTACGGTTTTCATTCGTTGAATATCTTTTGCGGTACTCGATGTTAGAGCCGATAACGTAAACTGCCGCTTTAACGCCGTAATCAGATTGTCAGAAATAATATGGTTTTGAAACGCTTACGTTTTTCCCGCTGCCTGTAATGTTTTTCCCGCCTCAGGTGGTACGCACTTCTGTTCTCCTTTACCCTGTTTCTGATTTTGAAAGTCTTTATCAGTGTCGGCGGGTCTATGGGGAGTCAGTCCTGTCAATTTCAAGAGGGTATTGGAGGAAGAGAGATGCATTTAAAAAGTACAATAGAACAGAGACTGTCTACAGCTTTTGCAACCGGGGTGGTGACTCTGCTGATGTTGGCTGTACTGTCTGCTGGATCGGCCATGGCTGCCGATGG
>JADGDX010000136.1 GCA_016744675.1 Desulfuromusa sp.
TGCATGTTGTGTGAATGCACGTCACCTTGCCACGAATACTCCTCTTTTCGGACAACCCACCCAAAACCTTAAGGTATTGTGACGCGCCCCTCCCTACCGGTCCCAAGCAAGAAGGACCCCAAAGGCAACCATAACAAGCCCGGTCACCCCATCCAAAAGGCGTCTCACCTTCTCCCGCATGAGCACAGCTTTGGCGCAGTCCACCATGGAGGCGAGGAGGGTCTGCCACACCATGGCGATGACAAAATGGATGCTGGTGAGGCCCAAGGCCTGGACAAGGGCGGACCGGGAAGGGTCGATAAACTGGGGCAAAAAAGCCATGTAAAAGATAATGGCCTTGGGGTTCAACGCGTTGGAGAGGAACCCTTCCCGCACGGAGCGGATGGCCTTAAAATCTCCGAAACCTGTTGGATGCGCCACCTCGATGACCGCCCTGGATGGGCGGGACGCTGAACGGAGGCTTGCGGCACCCAGCCACATCAGGTAACCGGCTCCGGCCAACTTCAACAGACCGAAAGCAAAGGCAGAGTGAAGGAGAATAACGGAGATACCCACCGCAGAAAACGTGGCGTGCATAAAAAGGGAGAGGCAAATCCCAGGGCTACTGAAAACACCATCTTTCATTCCACCTCGGGTGGTGTTTCGAATCACCAGGATGG
>JADGDX010000137.1 GCA_016744675.1 Desulfuromusa sp.
GTCCTGGCTTACGCCAGCACCGCGCCAGCCACACTTGCAGGTTAACAAAACGTTAGAAAGACAAAGCCTAAAACTACACGCCTCATTCGGGCCCCATTGGTGTACAACGTCTTGGAAAAATGTTATCTTCATTGTGTGACCGTGTTTGATAGGAGAAATTTTCCGGTATGGAACACATTGAAATTAAAAAGCTTATTGAAGTTTGTCGCGCCAGCGGTACCAGCAGGGTGGCCCTTTTTGGGTCTTTTGCTCGTGGCGAGGCGGGGCCAAATAGCGATATCGACCTGATCGTTGAATTTTTGCACCCAACAGGGTTTTTGACCCTTGTAAGGCTTGAGCGTGAATTGTCCGAGGTGCTTGGGCGAAAAGTTGATCTTCTTACCGAGCAGGCTATTAGCCCTCACTTACGCGATCAAATCCTAAACGAGCAGCAGGTCCTATATGAAGCCGCGGGATAATCGACTCTATCTTCAGCATATTTTGGATTCCATAAACACTATTGGTGGGTATTTAGAAAATGTTGATGAAAATTCATTTCGTGAAACAAGCTTACTCCAAGACGGTGTTATCCGCCAAATTCAAATAATTGGTGAGGCTGCGAAGCGAATTTCACCAGACCTATGTGCTAAATATCCTGAGATT
>JADGDX010000138.1 GCA_016744675.1 Desulfuromusa sp.
GATCAGTACAAGGTTGTGGGGACGTTCAAGGGCAACTACGACGAAACCCTCAACGCAGGTATCGCCGCATTCCGAGCCAAAAAGCAGCCCCACATCATGCAGGTTTTTGAAGTGGGCACACAGACCATGATGCTCTCCGGCGTGGTCTACCCCGTTTTTCAATTAATGGAAGATACAGACAACAACATTGACTGGTCCCGTTACCTACAGCCCATCCTCTCTTATTACATGAATGCCGATGGCAAACTGGTCTCGATGCCATTCAACTCTTCAACGCCGGTCATGTACTACAACAAAGAGCTGTTCAAAAAAGCAGGGATCGAAGCCCCACCAGTGACCTGGGATGACATGGGTGTCGTGACCCAGAAACTTCGTGATGCAGGTGCCAAGTCCGGCATGGTTACCGGATGGCAGTCATGGATTCAGGTTGAGAACTACAGCGCCATCCACAACATCCCTTTCGCCACCAAGGCCAACGGGTACGAAGGACTTGACGTGGAGCTCACCATCAACAACCCCCAAATGGTCAAGCACATTACCCGCCTCCAAAAGTGGGCCAAAGACGGCCGTTTTGCCTATGCAGGCCAGAAGTATCAAGGCCCTAAAGCTGAGTTCCTTGCCCAAAATGCAGGCATCTATAT
>JADGDX010000139.1 GCA_016744675.1 Desulfuromusa sp.
CCATTTAGGTGTAGATTGTTGTGGCAGATGATGGCCGTTCCAAGAGCAATTCTATCTCTTAGAAGTTCAGGTAGGATACAGGCGTTTTCTGCAGCCTGTTGCATTTTGTGGGTGATGATGCCTTCGCGGGCGTACTCCATCTGAGTTTTCATAAAAGTCGATCTCCTTATAGGTAGAATGCAGGGATCGGTATTTTGAGAAAATCACAAATGGCTCAATAAATCCGTTCCCTACGCCGGTATCAACCGGATCAGGTTCAAAGGGTCGCTCAATAAAGAGCTCTCAGTCCGTAGACTCCCCCAGGCTTCATATAATCGATGTCTAAACTACATAAGGGGAGAGAAAAGGTCAAATGAAAGGTGAGGAAGTGTTAATCATTCTTCAAAGTTCATAAAGGGGGTGGAGGAGACTGCGGATACGTTATTGATGGCTCCTGATCTTCTGATATTAAAAACAAGGTCCTTAGGGTTATTTGTAAATCGGCTATATTATTAAATTAACAGGAATTATTGTTGAGTTTAGGACATGCCTATTTATGTTTTTGCTATGGTGACCTTCCTTGCAAAATTCGGTTTGCTCCTTGAAGAAATTTGTCGAGAAAACAGATGTTTGAAATGTTTTTCTTTGTTATAAGG
>JADGDX010000013.1 GCA_016744675.1 Desulfuromusa sp.
CATCAACACCAATCAATAACGAACCACCTTCGCTATTCATAAAAGCGGCTATCGTTTTCAATACGGCACCTTCCAGCCCCTTATTGACGCCATTCTGTTTTAAATCCCAGCGAAAACTTGACTTAAACTCAAGTCGACTACTTTCACCTTGTGAAATTATTGAGAGAATATCTCGACCGATCTCATCCTGAAGATTTTCTATCATTCTTTTACTGGTATTAAACCGTCGAAAAACAAAATAAAAGAAAAAACCCGTGACGACACCAACAACACCGAACAACAAGGTTCCAAGAAGGCGGTCTCCTGTCATGGTTTTAACGAACTTATACAGAACATAACTCAATGAAGAATTAAATTCTGAAGACTGTATTTGCACTCCCCTAACGTATTCCTGATAACTCATGAAATCATGAACGGGGTAAAAAATAAAAATGCTGGCAATAAAACCAATAGTAACAAACACAATCACATTGGGGCGAAAGTTCATAAATTAACCTCGTATGCTATATATACTTGGAGAAAAACTTAATATATGACAGTATTAGTGCTTAATATCCGTGCTTTATCGGTAGGATGTGTGAAGGGCTGCTGAAAAGCAAGTTTTTTTGATGGTCGGAAGACCTTGCCTTAACAAATAGCAGCATAAAACCTAATCGTGCTTATTGTTATTTTATTCCCTTAAAAGGATCGACAAATGATTAAACGGATTGTTTTGTTTTCGATTGTATCACTACTAATATTCAGCGGCTGTGCTAGCACCAAACTGGTTTCAAGTTGGAGCAAGCCGGGATTCAGTGGACCCCCCCTGAAGAAACTTCTCGTTCTGGCAGTATCTAACAACGATATGCAACGCCGTCTCTATGAAGATTCATTTGCGGCAAATTTACGATCAGAGGGAGTCGATGTCATTACCAGTTATTCCCTCATTGAGACGTTAGGAAAAAGCAAAGAAGAAAACACAAAATTCATCAAAGCAGCGGTAACCAAAACAGCGGCCGATAGTGTCCTTATTGTAACTCTTGCAGGCATTGAAAACGAAGAGCAATACGTCCCCGCCTCAACTGTCCACGTTGCTGGCCGAGGTGGAGCCTATGGAATGTTTGGTTACTATGGACACTCTCACAGAATCATACACCAATCAGCCTACACTCTTACGAACACAACAGTTAAACTCCATACGGCTGTATTTGAGGCTCAAACCGAAGAGATGTTGTGGGCTGGTGATACCCAACGCCTAAACCCTGATTCTGCTTCAGTAGCAATCCAAGAAAATATTAAGCTTATCAGCACAGAGATGAAGAAAGCTGGTTTACTCTGATTGATCTAGTGAGATCTATTGTTCGTAAGGCGGAGAATTGAAACCGGAATTCGAGAAAGCCTTTTATGGCAGTGCTCTAAAAAGATTATTTTATTTTAAAGGTAGAGGGTGTGATGGCGAGAGTAAACTCCAAATGCTTGTGGACTATTCCCGTTTTTTACTTGTTTATTGTATTTTTTCTTTTCGCCACTCCTGCATTGTCTCAAGGATTTGATGCGTCTGAATCAATCCAAATTGGAATATTGCTTGATAGCAACAATAGCGCCAATAAGAATTTTGTAGATCATCTAAAAGTTGAAGTTGAAAGCCTTCTCGGTAACCAGTTCTCAATTAGTTTACCCAATTCCAAGCAGTTTATTGCAAATTGGTCAGTTGAGGATTCGCTCTCCGGTTATCAATCTCTTTTACAGGACCCTGAGGTTGATATTGTTGTCGTTGCGGGTTCATTGAGTGCTGCCCTCCTAGCTCAAAAAAAAGAATTTATTAAACCAACAATATTATTTGGTCTGCTTGATTATGAACTACAGCAAATCCCCCTAACCAAAGATAAAAAATCTGGAGTTCACAATTTAACCTATATTCTTGAATCTCACAAATTCAGAGATGAGTTCGAGAGTTTTCACAGCGTCTTCCCATTTCAAAACTTAACAGTCATTGTCGATAAAAATCTCACCCCACTCGTTCCAAACCTTGAAACGTTATTAACAACACTTGCCACCCTGAAGGAAAGCAAAAGCAAAATCCTTTACTACGATGGCGATATCAGCTCATTAATCAACCAATTTCCAAATAATACCGATGCTGTTTTTTTCGGTGGGCTATGTTCCATAACAACTGAACAAAAACAGATGTTGATTGATCATATCCGTTTATTAAAACTACCTAGCTATTCATATCAAGGAGTGACGGATGTAAAGCTGGGGGTTCTTGCCGGGTCAATTCTAGAATCTAATTGGCAAAAAACTGGACGCCGCACTGCTCTGAATATCGAAAGAATTCTCAACGGAGAAGACCCGGCGGAGTTTATGACTCTCATGGATTTTTCGCGTCGCTTAACACTGAATATGCGCACAGCACAAAAAATTGATTTTTCACCTAATTGGCAGACTCTTGCTCAATCAGAACAAATTGCAATTGAACAAATTAAAAGCACACGGAGCGTGACCTTAGAATCTGCAATTCAAGAAGCTCTACAAGTTAACCTTGGGTTGGACATTGGACGGCAATCGGTCGAATCTGCTATTGAAACTGTTGCCCAAGCACGCGCAGCAATGCTGCCTTCTGTGCAGTTATCGACATCGGTAACACAGATTGATGAAGAACATGCAGGGTTAGCTCAAGCTGAACGAACCATGAACGGTTCTCTGGGGGTGGCTCAACTCCTCTATTCAGAACCTGTCTGGGCGAACCTAGCAGTTCAAAAATTCAATTTAAAATCAACTCAAGAAGGATACCGGGAAACCATACTTGATACAGTTTTATTGGTCGGAAATCAATTTCTAGGAATCCTCCAAGCTCAGGCAAATGAACAAATCAGCCGTAATAACCTTGCGCTTGTTCGTAAAAATTATGAAGTTGCAGAATATCGCCGCCGGGTTGGTTACGCTGGAGGAACTGATGTCTATAGGCTGGAGAGTGAATTGGCGACAGCGACAAGTCAACTTTTGGCTGCCCAAAGTACCCTCTGGCAAACTAAAATTGATTTAAATAATTCTTTGCATCGACCTTTGTCCGAAAAATTTTCAGTTGAAGATGTAGACCTCGATAGAAATTTGTTAAGACGCTACGGCGGAGCGAAAATCCATGCGTCGGTACAAAGCCCCAATGCTCTGAAACAATTGACCCAGTTTTTGGTTTTAGAGTCCTTAAATACAGTTCCAGAGCTGGAACAATTGAGACAATCTATCGCTTCACAAGAAAGGGTTTTAACAAGCAATCAGCGGCGCCGCTGGCTACCAGATCTGAGTCTGAATGGTTCAATCAATGAAGTCCTTGATCGCGAAGGAGTCGGAGCAGATAGTATTTCTGCTGATGATACGAGTTGGAACCTGAGCGCACAAGCGAGTTGGAGTTTATTCGAGGGTGGCGCAATTTCGTCTGAAGTGCGTCAAGCAAAGATTGAAAGTCGTAAACTCCGGCAACAATTTCAGGAGAGTAGCCGAGCTATCGAAGGCCAATTGCGTAAATCTGTCCTCGAATTAAGGGCTCTTTCTGCTGATCTAAAGTTATCCCGTATCGCAGCGGAAGCTGCTGCAAAAAACTACAAATTAGTGCAAGATGCGTATGAACAGGGAGCAACATCGATAACGTCTTTATTAGATGCCCAGAATTCAGCATTATCAGCCGAACAATCAGCAGCGAATTCCGTATATAACTATTATTCTGGAGTTTTACAGGTTGAGCGTTCACTCGGTAGCTTTTCCGTCATCAGTCCATTACCAGAGCAACAAGCCTTTTTTGCCAGATTTCAAGAATTTATGGCTGCTCAGCCATAATATTATCGCTATGGGATAAAATATGAAAATGCTACACATTTCAAAAAACATCATATTGCTATCTGTTTTATTGTGCGCATCGTGTTCCTCTGAGGCACCTTTGCAACCTGAGGTTCTGAGACCGGTACGCTATCATGTCATCAAGGCAGAGAGTGTCAGTACCACGCGAAGCTTTTCCGGAGTTTCAGTTGCAGCAACGGAAACAAAGATCAGTTTCCGGGTCGGGGGGTCGCTGGAGAAGCTCTTAGTCAAAGTTGGACAGAAGGTTAAACAAGGAGATCTCATTGCCTCATTGGATGATTGGGATATGCAATTAAAGCATGAAGAGGGGAAAGCCTCTGTCCTCAATGCACAAGTTCAGGAAAGCACTGCCAATGCTAACCTCATCAGAGTCAGAGAGCTTTACGAAAATGACAATGTTGCCTTAAGTGAATATGAACAGGCAAAAAATACATATGCCTCAGCGAAGGCCGACTTTGAAGTACAAAAAAAACAACTGGACCAGCTCAAGAGTCAGCTCCAATATACCGTCATCAAATCACCGATGAATGGCATCGTGACCGAAATCCCTGTGGCAAAAAATGAGAATATCAGTGCTGGTGAAGTGGTTGCAGTTCTATCATCAAGTGAAGATATTGAGATTGAAATTGGTGTTCCTGAAACATATATCGCCCCAATTCAAACCGGGATGGATGTTGAAGTCATATTTTCATCCCTGCCAACACAGAATTTTGCTGGCGTGGTCACTGAAGTTGCGTACGTTGCGGCAGAATATTCTACTTACCCGGTGACAATTAGACTCATAAAGCCAGCATCAGAGTTACGTCCCGGCATGCCAGCAGAAGCAACATTTGCTTTTTTAAAAGCAGGTGTAGCCCTTTTTGCCCCCAGCAATGCAATAGCTGAAGATACCGAAGGAACTTATGTTTTCCTGGCTCAAAAAACTGATAATGATAAAGAAGCACTTATAGAACGCAAGGCTGTTGTCGTTGGGAACTTAACAGATCGAGGGTTCATTGTCCGTGAAGGCTTACAGGAAGGTGATGCCGTGGTCACTTCCGGGGTCAGTAAAATCAGTGATGGCATGAAAGTTCGTTTCGATTCTTCGCTATAGAGATGCGACATAAATTATGAATCTGACTCAAATTGCAATTAAGAATAAAAGTCTGTTTTTTTCTCTGTTGGTTATCATCCTTCTGGGTGGGATGGGTGCATTTATAGATATGCCTCGCGATGACATGCCTCCGTTCTTGATCCGGACCGTCAGCATTGTTTCTGTTTTTCCTGGAGCCTCTCCTGAACGAGTTGAGTTACTTGTGACCGATGCCATTGAAAAAGTGGTACAGGAAATACCAGAAGTTGACCACATGACCAGTGAGTCAAGAACCGGTATATCTATCGTCACTGCAAACCTCAAAGAAAGTGAATTCGATTTACAACCGATTTTTGACCGGATACGGCGTAAGGTTGAGACGGTTCAGAAGCAACTACCAAGCGGTGTAACACCCGTTGTTAATGACGAGCTAGGTGATGTTTTTGGCATTTTGATCGGCCTAGTCGCAGATGGTTATACTTATGCTGAATTGAAAACAATAGCTGATGAAGTCCGGGATGAGCTGATTAAAATACCTCAAGCAGCTAAAGTAGATATCGTTGGAGCTCAGCCAGAACGTATCTATCTTGAATTTGATGACGCCCGCCTTGCTGACCTTGGACTTTCAAAAACTGAAGTTGAAAATCTGCTCAAAGGGACCAATACCCTTTTTTCTGGCGGTGATATCCGTATTGGTGATGAACGCGTTATTTTGGAACCAAGTGGCAATTTTGAGTCAGTCGCAGATCTTGAACAGATGGTTCTTTCAAATAGCAGTGGTGAGTTGATTCGCCTCGGAGATGTTGCATCAGTTCAACGCGGCTATTTGGATCCCCCTGATAGTCGGGTGCGAGTTAACGGCCAAACGGGTGTTGTGCTTGGAATTAACCTAAAAAAAGGGGGAAACATTGTCCAACTGGGAATTGAAGTTGATCAACGCCTTGAGAGCTTCAAGCAGGTTTTCCCCATTGGGGTTGATTTCTTCCGCGCCTCTTCTCAAGACTATACGGTTGACAAAACAGTTGGTGATTTTGTTGTCAATCTGATTCAGTCCATTATTGTTGTTCTTGCCACCATGTTGGTTTTTCTCGGCCTGAGAACCGGGTTGGTTGTTGCCAGCTTGATCCCATCATCGATTGTTCTATCAATCATGCTAATGACCCTTTTAGAAGTCGGACTTAATCAGGTCTCTTTGGCAGCGTTGATTATTGCTTTGGGGATGCTGGTCGATAACGCGATTGTCATGTCTGAATCGATGATGGTCAAGATGGAACAGGGAGAGAGTGGAACAGAAGCCGCCGTTGCATCGTGCAAAGAACTATCTGTCCCTCTGCTGATTTCTTCCCTCACAACAGCTGCTGCGTTTTTAGCCTTTTATCTGGCAGAGTCTACACTCGGTGAAATTATGGGGCAGATATTTCTCGTCGTAACAAGTGCCCTTCTCTCTTCCTGGGTTATGTCACTGACGATTATCCCTCTATTGGGGATCATGTTTATTCGTGTCAAACCTAAAAATCAAAATGAAACACAGAAAATAGGATTAATGGAACGGGCACAAATTATTTACAAGAAACTCATTCTATTTTGCTTAATGCGTCCTGCGGTACTGGTCGTCAGCGTTATTATTCTATTTTCCCTCTCTCTTTGGGGAATGAAGTTCCTCCCTTTTATTTTCATGCCTGACAGTGAGAAAGCTGTTGTTTCAGTCAACTTGGAGCTGCCGATAGGAACCGCAATTGAAAAAACCGATCAGGTTGTCCAACAAATTGAAACCTTCATCGAGGAAGAGCTCCTCATATCAGAAGGACAGTCCGAAGGTGTTGTTAACTGGTCCTCTTATGTTGGTGAAGGAGCTCCAAAATATGATCTCGGCTACAATCCCCCCGAAGCGAACTCTTACTCTGCCCACATCTTGATCAATACAACTTCAGACGCATTCAACCAGGTCGTTATCAACCGACTTGACAGCTACTGCTTAGATCAATTCCCAGACTTGAAGGCTGTTGTGAGCCGCTTGAAGACCGGTGGCGGATCAGCAGATCCTATTTCCATTCGGGTCACCGGCAAAGACCCCCTGATTCTCGATCCTATTGTTGCAAAAATAAAAAATCAGTTACGAAGTATTGATGGAACAAAAAATGTTGCTGATGATTGGGGAATGAGGGTTAAAAAAATTGTGGTTAAAATCGATCCTTTGAGGCTTCAACTGGCTGGAATTACTAATCAAGATGTCGCGTTGTCTTTGCAAACCATGCTAATTGGTGCTGAAGTTGGTGACTACCGCGAAGGAGATCAAATTATCCCCATCGTGATGATTAACAGTGACCGTAAAAAAATGACAGTAGAGCAACTGGAGAGCTTACCAATCAACAGTCAGGGTGGGGTCTTGAATGTCCCATTAAAGCAAGTTGCTGATATTAGTCTGATCTGGCAACCGGCAAAAATTCTCAGGCGTGACCTTTATCGCACCGTCGCGGTAACTTCAGGACTGAATACTGGATATACGGCTAGCAATGTGACCAGTGAGCTGATCCCCTGGCTGGAGATACAAAAACAAAATTGGCCACGTGGTTACACTTTTGAAGTTGGTGGCGAATCAGAAGATAGTGCTGATGCTATGGGAGCAGTCTTTGATAAATTGCCCATTTCATTTTTTGTCATTGTGTTGCTCCTGATTGGCCAGTTTAATTCGATAAAAAAGGCGGCAATTGTCCTTTTAACCATTCCGCTTGGGCTCATTGGTGTGGTTGGAGGATTGCTATTAACCAAGGCTTCTTTCGGTTTTATGGCCTTTTTGGGGATCATTTCTTTAGCAGGGATAGTTATAAATAACGCCATTGTCTTGATTGACCGGATTAAAATAGAAATGGATGAGTATCATAGAGAGCCTGGAGAGGCGATAATTGAAGCGGGATTGCAACGTTTTAGGCCGATTATCCTGACCACGGCGACAACGTCACTAGGGTTGATACCACTTTGGGTGAGTGGTGGATTGATGTGGGAATCTATGGCCATCGGCATTATCTTTGGTTTGCTATTTGCCACTATTTTGACTCTTTTATTTGTCCCAACTCTATACAAAGTGTTCTTCCGGGTAAAAATTTAACCCGCTAACAGTGATAGTTTGGAATATATTCAATGGAATTTACTTTCACATTTGTAGAGATTTTTACCATTGCAATATACTTACTCAGCCCATTGCTTTTTTTCTTGATTTGCATGATTGCCTTGCTTGGATATACTGTTGGCCGAATAGAAAATTGGTCGACACTTGATTCGCTCTATTACGCCTTCATAACAGCAACGACTGTAGGGTATGGTGATTTTCACCCCCTGAACAGCAAATCAAAGAGTATTGCCATTTTCATAGCACTGATTGGATTATTGTGTACCGGAATAATTGTTGCGATTGGTCTTAAGGCAGCAGAAATTGCTTTTACCAACCACTTTGAGATGGACCAGATTATAGAAAGAATCAAATTACGATTAGCAGGTTAATTATTGAAACCAAGCTGATATATTTCTACCGAGGAAATTATGCCTATTCAAACAATCCGTGATTTCTTAAAGCTAGAGTCCGCAAGTGGACTTTTGTTGATCGGCTCCATGGTTCTGGCATTAATCTGTGCCAACACTCCGTTGTCTTCCCTTTACGGGGCTTTCCTCGACACTCATGTTGCTGTGCACGTCGGGGCACTGGTACTGGCTAAACCATTACTATTGTGGATTAACGATGGCTTGATGGCCGTTTTCTTTCTGCTGGTTGGCCTTGAGGTCAAACGGGAAGTTTTAGAAGGAGAACTGTCAAGTATTCCACAGGTTGCTCTCCCCGGAATCGCTGCGGTTGGTGGAATGGTGATTCCTGCGCTGATTTACGTCTGGTTTAACTGGGCTGACCCAACCGCCTTAAAAGGCTGGGCTATCCCGGCAGCGACCGATATCGCTTTCGCTCTGGGGATTATGGCTCTACTGGGAAATCGCGTTCCCAATGCCCTCAAACTGTTTCTTCTGACCTTGGCAATTCTGGATGATCTTGCTGCTATCGTCATCATCGCCCTTTTTTATACCAATCAACTGTCTATAATTTCACTGATTCTTGCTGTTACGGCTATCATTTCTCTTGTGGTGATGAACCTTTTTGGTGTGACTCGAATTGCTGCCTATATGGTTGTTGGTACGTTCCTTTGGATTTGTGTTCTTAAATCGGGTGTCCATGCTACTTTGGCAGGAGTCGTGTTAGCGTTTACCATACCTCTACGCGCCAAAGATCTACGCGGCAACTCACCCTTGCACGAACTTGAACACAACCTGCACCCTTGGGTCGCTTTCGGCATTCTGCCACTTTTTGCTTTTGCCAATGCGGGGATTTCATTTACAGGAATGACACTCGCTGCACTTTTGGCCCCCCTTCCTTTAGGAATTGCAGCTGGCCTTTTTATCGGCAAGCAAATAGGTATCGTCGGTTTTTCTTGGATTGGAGTTAAATTGAAAATAGCCCAGTTACCACACGGTATCAGCTGGCGTGAATTTCATGGTATGGCAACTCTCTGTGGAATTGGCTTTACGATGAGCTTGTTTGTTTCGACATTAGCCTTAGAAGGGGTTTCTTACGACATTGGAGCAGCTGCAAGATTAGGCGTTTTGATGGGATCACTGTTGTCTGCATTATCTGGGTACTTCCTTCTTCGCCAAGCCATACGTGTCAAGTAAGAACGTCCAAACTCTCCCAAAAGTACACTGAGCCATCATTATATTTCAGAGCACAAAACAACTCGATTCCGCCCCCCTTGTTTTGCTTTATAGAGGGCACTGTCGACTCGTTTTAAAAGGGTATCTGTACTGTCACCTTCCCGTAATTGAGCCACTCCAAGACTAACAGTTACCTTACCTGCAGTTGGGAAAGACTCTTGTTCAACAACGACCCTGATTCTTTCAGCAAAGGGACCTGCTTCTTTAATTAGGGTTGTCGGCAACAAAATCAGAAACTCCTCTCCTCCCCACCGGATCAATAAATCCCCCTGACGGATCAAACCACGAAGTAACTGACAAAGATGTTTCAGCACTGAATCTCCAACACTGTGGCCAAAGCTATCATTCACCTTTTTGAAATGATCAATATCAAGCATAATCAATGAAAATGGTGTCTTACCATGCCTTGCATGGTCGTGTTCTTTAACGATCGTTTCGTCAAATTTACGACGATTATACGTCTCTGTCAGTGTGTCAGTTACGGCGAGTCGTTCAACTTGTTGCAAACTTTCATTTAACTGGGCCGCGAGATCTCCAACTTCAAGAAGAGCACGGTTCAATTCACGCGTCCGTTCTTCAACACGAGTTTCTAGCTGCTCTTTCGCTTTAACAATTTCATTTTCCGCGTGCCGTCGCTGGAGATTTTCAGAACCAATGCGGGTCAGCAAATCAAAAAAACGGACAAAGAATTTCATCAAATGATTAATACGCCGTGCAGAAACAACAGGAACCTTGTCCAACGTTTGCAGGTAAGCGTCTATATCAAACCCGCAAGCAATCGCCTGTCGTCTAAAGTAATCATGATCCGGGGGATGGTGGAGAAATTGACCAAGAAAAAAATAACCGAGGGGAACGTCACCAAGAAGAATCGGTATCGAAACTTCGATGAGTCCATTAGGGCAAGGGTAAGTCAGGTATTGCTTTGAATCAAGGTATTCACAAATCCGATCTTCAGTCATCAAACAGTTTTTTCGACTCTCAGGATTGACCCGATGAAAATCGGTACAAATACGTTGCCAACCGATAGAGACAAGCCAGTTATGCTTTGTATCCAAGACCCCAACGGAGAGCCCAGCCGCCTCATGAAAGAAATGCATCAACTTTTTTAGGTCATCAAGGCCAATTATTTCTTCTAAACTAAGATCCATAAAACCCCACGGGAAAAAGGCAGGCTCTCAACGGCTGAATTACCCAGAAGAACAATAAACCAACAATACCCCTTAAATACTAGCAGGTTATGATTTTCTTTCAACCTTGCTATCACCGACAGAAGTTATGTCGAAAAATCCACAACAAACAAGAGACTTTACAGCCAGATTTCTTGCAGTTGTTACTACAATGGCGTAGTCTTATTGATTCAATAAAAACTGACTCTGTTCAACGGTAACCTGAGGAGTTGACATGTTACGAACAATTTCGCTGCTGACCTGTGCTTTTACAATATTCGTCTGTCCCCCTGCTTTTGCAGATGACAGCTCAGCAAAAAAGAATCAAGGACCTCCCCCCATGTTGGTAGAAATTGCCACAGTGACCCAAGGAGAGTCTGAACCACGTGTTGAGAGAATTGGAACAATTCGCTATAAGCGAGTCTCACGAGTCGCATCAGAAATGGGGGGTCTCGTCGAAAAAGTTTACTTCTCTGAGGGGGATTTTGTTCAGAGTGGGACACCATTGATTCAACTACGCAACGATCTTCTCAAAAAATCGCTAGAAAGTACCGAAGCTAGCTATGAACAAATTAGCGTTGAACTTGAACACGCACGTAAAACACTTACTCGGATCAAAGCTCTCTTCACCGAAAAATCGGTATCAGAAATGGTCTACGATGAGAGTTATTACGCCGTCATTGGTCTTGAAAAACGCGCAAAAACAATGAAAGCAAACTATGAAAAGCAACTGCTTGAGTTAGGAAAGACCACCATCACGGCCCCTTTCAGTGGATTAATTCAAAGTAAATCAACGGAACAGGGAGAATGGATCTCAACCAGTGGTCAGATAGCCCTGATTGCAGATAATCGCGAGCTTGAAGTTTCTGTCGATGTCCCCCAGCAACAACTTTCTTACCTCAAAAAAGGACAAGCCATGACTGTTCGCTGTGCGGGACAGGTCTACTCTGGGGAATTTGCCTATATTGTTCCCCGTGGCGATATCTCCACACGCACCTTTAATATCAGACTGACGTTAAAGAATGCCAGTACCTTGATAGAGGGAATGGAGGCTTATGTTCAGCTTCCGAATGGGTTAAAACAACAAAGTTTACTTGTCCCGCGTGATGCAGTCATTAAACAGTTTGGACAAAATGTTGTATTCATTGCAAAAGACGGAAAATCCATGATGATTCCGGTTCAGGTCAGTGGCTATCAAGAGGAGCTGGCTGCAGTGAGCGGTTCGGGCCTCAGTAAATCCATGCAAGTGGTTGTCAAAGGGAATGAACGTATTCGTGACGGCCAAGCCATCCGATTCAACCAATAGGTTCTGCTATGGATATTATTCGTTTTTCTATCCTCAAACCCGTCACGATCCTTGCGGCAACAATTATGGTGCTGATGTTTGGTATCATCAGTCTCAATCGCCTCCCATATCAACTGAGCCCAACCGTTATTGAACCTGAAATTCAGATCAAAACAACTTGGCGCGGAGCGACACCTTACGAAGTTGAACGCGAGATTATTGAAGAACAGGAAAACACCCTTAAGGGGCTGCCTGACCTGATTGAAATGGAGAGTGAGTCCCGTAACAGCCAAGGCAGTGTAACGCTGCGCTTTAAGGTAGGGACCAGTGTCGAGGAAGCCCTGCTTCGCGTTTCAAATAAAATCAATGAAGTTCCCTCCTACCCTGCCGGAGTTGACAATCCTGTCGTCAATGCCTCTGGCGCTACAGCGTCTCCTGTCATCTGGATGATTCTAAAAACTGCTGGGGAAAATGAACGTTCGGTGCAGAGTTATCGCACGTTTTTTGAAGATGAGATACGTCAGCACATCGAGCGTGTCAAAGGGGTCTCAGATCTTTTCATAGGCAGTGGAACAGAAGAGGAGATGCATGTCGTCATTAATGCAGAAAAACTTGCTGCCTATCGCCTGACTCTCAATGATGCGATTACCGCCATCCAGGGTGAGAACATCAATGTATCTGCTGGTACCATCGGCGTTGGACGTCGTGATTTCAGAGTACGAACAACCGGAGAATTCAATAACCCGGATGACATCAATCACGTCATTTTGAGATCAACAGGTCAGCAGCAAGTCACCCTTGCTGATGTGGCTGAAGTGACCCCCTCTTATTCTAAAAAAAGCTCAGTTGTTCTTCACAACGGCATTCCAGGAATTGCCATCGGTGTACGACCCGAAACGGGAACCAACATCCTTGAAATGACCAATCTTGTTGAAGAACGTTACAACTGGCTTAACAAAACCAAGTTGGGCCAAGAAGGTTTAGAACTCACCTGGGTCTATGATCAACGTTTTTATATCAACGGTGCTATTAATCAGATCAAGCAGAATATCATGGTTGGAGGGCTTCTAGCGGTCGGCGTTCTGCTCCTTTTTCTTCGCAGCCTGCGATCAACCCTGGTCGTGGCGACTTCAATCCCCATCAGTATCTTTGGCACTTTTATTTTTCTCGACCTTCTTGGGCGTAACCTGAATGTCGTCAGTCTGGCCGGAATTGCTTTTGCTGTCGGGATGCTGGTCGATAACGCCATCGTCGTCATAGAAAACATCGACAGACACCGCCTCATGGGAAAAAATGCCTATGCTGCCTCCCTTGATGGAGCAAAAGAGGTTTGGGGAGCGGTCCTCGCTTCCACAGTGACCACTGTTGCTGTTTTCCTTCCCGTTGTCTTTATTCAAGAAGAAGCGGGCCAACTATTCCGTGATATCGCAATAGCCGTTGTCGCTGCTGTCACCCTCAGCCTTTTTGTTTCTGTTTCAGTTATTCCGATGTTTTCCAATAAACTGTTCCAGAGAAAAGCTAAAAAAGAAAAGATGAGGATTCCTCTCATTGACTCAGTCGGCCAAAAGTTTACCTCTTTTGTTATGGCCTTGGTCACGTGGACAATTCGTAACTGGTTAACCCGCTTGACCACCTTGGCCTTGTTAATCACCATGGCTGTCGCCTGCGTATGGCTCTTGACTCCTAAAATGGAGTATCTACCTCAGGGCAACCGTAATTTTGTTCTTAGCATTCTTGTCCCCCCTCCAGGCCTATCAACCGCTGAGCGGGTTGATATTGGCAACCGATTTTTTGAAAAAGCGACTCCACATATAGGGCATGATAAAGACGGATTACCTGCTATCAAGAATATGTTCTATGTTGGTGCTGAAGGATTCATGATTTCAGGAGCGATGAGTGAACATTGGGATCGTGCTGCGGAACTGCTTCCCTTTTACAACCGCATTATTTATAGCATCCCCGGAATGTATGGAATCAGCATCCAACCGGGTGTTTTTGAATCGGGGATTGGCGAAGGGCGTGCGATTAAATTAAATATCAGTGGAAACGACCTCGATAAAATTGTCGCAGCAGCCGGAACGATGTTTGGCATGATTAGTGGCCAACTTGAAGGGACTCAGATTCGCCCTGTTCCATCCATTGAATTGACCTACCCAGAAATGCAAATTATCCCTGATCGCAATCGTCTCAAAGCAAACGGGATGTCGACCCGTGATCTGGGTGTCGCCTTGGATATTCTTATGGATGGTCGGGTTATTGGTGACTACAAGCAAAAGGGAAAGAAAAAAATTGATCTAATTTTAAAAGCTGCAGATCATGATATCCCAACACCAGAAGCCCTCTATCAAGCAACGCTGGCAACGCCACAAGGAAAAGTTGTTTCCGTCTCATCCTTGGCAACTCTACAACAAACCAATGGTATGGCATTGATTCGCCACCTTGAACGAGATCGCACAGTGACGCTGCAGATTACGCCCCCTAAATCAATGCCATTGCAAACAGCTATGGAAACGATTAAACAGCAAATCATTCCTAAAGTTCGTGAGATGAGTCTCTTAGACGGTCTCAACGTCGACATCAGCGGTGCGGCAGACAAACTGGTTGAAACCCGTCGTGTCTTGCAATGGAATTTTCTCCTTGCCATACTGATTGCTTACTTATTAATGGCATCCCTGTTCGGTAATTTTATTTATCCACTAATCATCATGCTGACTGTCCCTCTGGCTGGTGCTGGCGGTTTTCTGGGACTCAAACTTTTGAACATATTTGTTGTCCCACAGCCAATGGATGTTCTCACCATGCTTGGATTTGTGATTCTGATTGGTATCGTCGTCAACAATGCCATTTTGATCGTCCACCAATCGCTCAATAACTTTCACAATGGTGGAATGGATTACAAAGAAGCAGTTTTGGAGTCAACCCGGAGCCGTTTAAGGCCGATCTACATGAGTGCAACCACAAGTATTTTCGGGATGTTACCTCTAGTCCTTATTCCTGGCCCAGGCTCTGAGCTGTATCGAGGACTTGGAAGCGTTATTGTTGGAGGGTTAGGAGTATCGACAGTTTTCACGATCTTTGTCATCCCAGCAATCCTGATTTTTGTTATCCAATTGGAAAAACGTCAAACAACACAAGAGGAAAAATAATGATAGTTTTTTTCCTGATCATAGTATTTGGGATATCGACTCTGCCAACAAACGTTTCAGCACTCCTTGTCGACGATGCGGTTCAAGCAGCACAACAAAATCACCGTCAAATTGACGTATCTCGGGAAAATGCTGATCAAGCACGTGCTGCAGCTCTTTCAGCGAGAGCTGGATATCTGCCACAGCTCGACCTCAAATATAACTACACAAACCGTGATCAGGATCCGTTTCAACTTGGAGATGAAAGCTCGACGTTTGCTATTATTGGATCACTGAACTTGTTTAATGGATTACGCACGCAAAACAGGTATAAAGGGGCAAAGCACCGCACACGAGCGGCTGAATACCTACTAAATAGCACAATCTCAGACATTACCCTCTTTGCCCGACAATCATATATTGAAGTTCTTCGCGCAGACCGCTCATTGGAAACAGCCCAAGAGGGTGTCGAACTGCTTATTCTTCAACAAAAAAATGCTGAACTACATTTTAAGCATGGCCTTATTGCACGCAACGATCTTCTTCGAGTTGAAGTTGAACTTTCAAGCGCTCGGCAAGAGCTTCTAACCACTCAAGGACAAGCGCAGATTACCCGGCGTAAACTTGAACGAGTCACCGGCTTACAACTACAAGAAGAAACCTTCCATGAAAAAGGCCTTTACAGTTTCAGTGCAGATAAAAACCAAAACATGGTCGGATATCAGCAAGAGTTGCTTGAGAATCGCAGTGAACTTCACTATCTCCGGGAACAATTAGCCGCCAGCAAGCGAGACCGCTCGGTCAGTAAGGGAAATTACTTGCCAAGAGTGGACCTCTCTTTAGCCCATGAAGAATATGGTGACTCACTCCTTCCGGGTGATCTCCCTGATAGCACTGACAATGACAATAAACTTATGCTAAGTGCCAGTTGGAATCTGTTTGATGGCTATAGCAGCCGTAGTGCAGTTGCAGTGGTTGATTCACAGATTAGATCCATTGCCGCTGAACTGCATGACACTGAAGCAGAATTATTATTCCAATTGGAAACAGCTTTGCACACTTCTCGGATTGCTCAGGGTCGCTTACAAGAAGCAAAAATTGGGGTTGATCAAGCAATAGAAAATTATCGAGTGACAGAAAATCGCTTTCAGCAACAGCAAGCCACAACTGTGGATCTTCTTGATGCTCAATTTCTATTAACTCGTTCGAGAAATCTTGAAGTTAACGCTCGCTATGATTTATTTTTATCGGCAGCGGTATTAGATCGAACGCTAGAACGTAAAAGCATCAATTTACAATAGAGCAGAAGATCAAGGATTATGGAGTCAAAATGTACAACGCAAATGAAACACATCAGAAAGTCATTGGTTATATTTTGTGGATTTTCGGCTTTACCGGATCGCATCGTTTTTATTATGGCAAACCAATATCAGGAACCATCTATTTCCTCACATTAGGTCTCCTTGGCATTGGCTGGATCATTGACCTTTTTCTTATCCCATCTATGGACCGCCAAGCCAATCTTCGTTTCTTAGATGGCCCCTACGATTATAGCGTCACATGGTTTTTGTTGACGTTTTTAGGGCTATTTGGAATACATCGAATGTATCTTGGAAAATGGATAACAGGGGTCATCTACCTCCTAACCGGTGGGGTATTTGGGCTTGGGTATTTATATGATTTTTGGACCATCAACGAACAAATTTCACAGTTAAACAGTTAGCGACCATTCCATTCCACTGATCTTCACCTTAAACTTCAGGTAGATATCATATTGGACAGCGAGAAAGCATCCTTCGCTGTAATTATCTTGACCTCTCTGCAACTTTCCCTTACGTTAACGTAATAACAGAACAGCGTTTCCAATATTACATCACTAGGAGTTTGCCAATGCCTTACAAAAACCTGTTGATTGAAAATGAAAATGGAATAACCACCGTTATTATTAACCGCCCTAAAGCGATGAACGCTCTCAACGAACTAACTCTGATTGAACTCCAAGATGCATTTATCCATTTAACTGAAGATAAGGCAACACAGGTCATTATCATCACTGGTAGCGGTGAGAAAGCTTTTATTGCCGGTGCTGATATTGCCGCGATGCAATCCCTCACAGCCCTTGAAGCCAGACAGTTTGCTAAACTTGGACATCAAGTCATGCGCTATATAGAAGCATGTCCTAAACCTGTCATTGCAGCCGTAAATGGTTTTGCTCTTGGTGGAGGATGTGAGCTCGCCCTAGGATGTGATATCCGCATCGCTGCAGACAATGCCCGCTTTGGTCAACCAGAAGTGAACCTTGGCATTATCCCCGGTTTTGGGGGAACGCAACGCTTAGCCAGACTCATTGGGAAAGGTCGAGCATTAGAATTGATTCTAACTGGAAATATGGTTGATGCAGCAGAATCGTATCGTATTGGACTGGCTAACAAAATTGTGCCTCAGGAGCAGCTCCTAGAGACCGCTAAACAAATGGCTACAACAATCATATCGAAAGGATCTTACGCTGTGCGCTTAGCAAAAGAAGCTGTGCGTAATGGCCTTGAGATTGACTTGGAACGAGCCAATCAATATGAATCAGAATTGTTTGGACTTTGCTTTGCGACTGCTGATCAGAAAGAAGGGATGGAGGCCTTTCTTGAAAAGCGTCAAGCCGACTTTAAGGGAGCTTAGCTACTTCATCATTCAGGATCAATAAGGGAGAGAATCGATGCATTTTGATTTGACCGATGAACATAAACTGATGCGCCAGATGGTTCGCGAATTTGCTGAAAAAGAGATTGCTCCGGGGATCCAAGAACGCGATGAAGAAGAACGTTTTGATCGATCAGTGATGTTTGATCGTCTTGCAGAATTAGGTCTAACAGGTATTGTTTTCCCCGAAAGATATGGCGGCGCTGAAGCTGATTACATCACTTATGCCATTGCCGTCGAAGAACTTTCAAGAGTGTGCGCTTCTACCGGTGTGACTCTCTCAGCACATCTCTCCCTTGGGGCCAATCCTATTTATGAATTTGGGACAGAAGAACAAAAACGAAAATACTTAAAGCCTTTGGCTGAAGGCAACACATTAGGAGCCTTCGCCTTAACCGAAAGTTCGGCAGGATCGGACGCTGGAGGGACTAAAACAATAGCGACACGTGAGGGCGATGAGTGGATCTTAAATGGTAGTAAGATTTTCACTACAAATGGAGGTGACGCTGATACGTACATTATCTTTGCCCGCAGTGACAAGGAAGCACAAAAGCATCACGGGATAAGTGCTTATATCGTTGAAAAAGAGACTCCCGGATTCAGCTTTGGAAAAAAGGAATCAAAACTTGGAATACGTGCTTCCTCAACGCGGGAATTGGTTTTTGAGAATTGCAGAATTCCGGCAGAAAACCTTCTGGGAGCAGAGAATGAAGGGTTTAAACTGGGGATGATGACTTTGGATGGTGGTCGTATCGGTATTGCCGCTCAAGCGCTCGGAATTGCCCAAGGTGCATTTGATGCGGCTGTCGCATACATGAAAGAGAGAACTCAGTTTAACAAACTCCTTAGCGCATTTCAGGGACTGCAATTTAAAATTGCTGACATGGCAACCCAAATCGAAGCCGCTCGACTGCTAGTTTATCAATCAGCCTACAAAGCAAGCGCCAAGCAACCATTTGGAAAAGAATCGGCGATGGCTAAAATGTATGCTTCTGATGTTGCAATGCAAGTGACAACCGAGGCGATCCAAATCTTTGGTGGCTATGGGTTCACCCGCGACTTCCCTGTAGAGCGCATGTTCCGTGATGCTAAAATCACCCAGATCTATGAAGGGACTAACGAAATACAACGAATGGTTATCGGTGCAGCACTGCTTCGTTAAAAACTGAATAAATGCTTGTTCAATAAAAGAAAATCAGCTCCAAACAAACATTCTGAAGCTGATTCATAGGACATCCTCTGCTATAAAACAATCAGTGAAACGGGCCTGCAAGCGGACCCGCTGACAATGCTCCGTTAAAAAATGGAGGAAGTTCTTTGGGTGGATCGGTATTAACATCGAGTAACTCAATAACAAAAGTCAGTGGTTTTCCCGCCAATGGATGGTTAGAGTCAAGAGTCACTGTCTCCTCAGTGACTTTATTAATCATAAGCAGCAAGAGTCGACCATCAGCCTGAGTCACTTCGAGTTGCCCACCTTCGATGAGTTCAAGGTTCTCAGGCAAATCAGCTCGCTTAACCTCTTCTATCAGGTCTGGGTTGGTTTCCCCATAAGCTTGGCTTGGCTCGATGACAACAGTTTTGCTCTCACCTTGAGACATGCCTAGGACAGCTAAATCGAACCCCTTAATCACCTCTTCTTTGCCAATAATGAAAGAGAGGGGGCTGTCTTCTGGAGACGCATCAAAGATTGTCCCGTCAGCGAGTTTTCCAGTGTAATTAACCGTCACAGTGTTGTTGAAAGCTGCACGAATCATAAATACCTCATTGATTATAGTTGTTGATTTATCCGGGAAACAACAGTTTAAAACGATGAATCCCGTGAGCGTTCTATGCTTAACAGGAGCGGCTTCATTGGTCAATTGTTTTCAACAATTGCTGAAGGCAAGTCCAACCCTGGGAACAAAATAATTTCTTTAATTTTCTGGACAGATCAATTTAAAACGTTTCTACTCCATGTAATTGATCTTGTTATGGAGGCCCATATGTTCAGAAAAAAATCTGCTGATGGATACACACCAGCAACCGATAAAATAGAAATGAAAACACTTGTACATGGCGAGAAAACTCATTTGGTTGAGTTCCAAATGGAAAAAGGTGCCCTTCTCCCTCGTCATAGCCACCCACAAGAACAAACAGGATACCTGGTCTCAGGAAGTATGGAATTGACCATCGGCGATCAGACTTTTATAGTAAAGCCTGGTGATAGCTGGTGTATTGCAGGAGATACTGAACACAATGCTGTCATTGTTGAAGATAGTGTTGCCATTGAAGTCTTCTCTCCAATTAGAAAAGAATATCTCACTCACTAGGACATAAAATGCCAAAAATATATAGCCACAGCTTTATCATCCCACCTGAAGCGAATGATGAGAATGGACATGTCAATAATGTTGCTTATGTTCAATGGATGCAGGATGTTGCAACGATGCATTCAGAACTTCAAGGTTGCACGACCGAACTCTACCACAAACTGGGTTGCATCTGGATTGCTCGTTCACATCATATTGAGTACCTGAAACCTGCGTTTGCCGGAGATGAAATTGAAATAAAAACGTGGGTCTGTAACTTAAAACGTGCTCGTTCCCTACGTCGTTATAAGTTTATTAACCCAAAAAGCCAGAATGTTTTAGCGCAAGCAGAAACTGATTGGGTTTACGTCAATGCCGAAACAGGCCGACCCTGCAAAGTCGATTCTGAGGTCAGTCAAGCATTCATTCTTGTCTCTCCAGAAGAAGAGCCATAAGCTCACAATTCATCATAAAAAAGAAAAAGGCAGGGTCTCCCCCCTGCCTCAACTTCTCAATTCATTTCAAGCGTTGATATCAACGTCTCATTTGACTTTAATCTCAATTGCTTGCGGTTTTTTAACTTCAGTTTTTGGGATTGTCAAAGCTAAGAGACCATCCCTAAAAGTTGCATCTATTTTTTCTTCATCAACGTTTTCTGGTAAGGAAAAACTACGGCTAAAACTTCCATAATAGCGCTCAATACGATGGAATTTCTTACCCTTCTCCTCTTTTTCTTGCTTATTGACACCACTGACATTTAGCACGTGATCTTCTAGGTTGATTTTAACATCCTCGCGCTTGATACCTGGAATCTCAATATTAACGCTGAAGTGATCGTCAGTTTCACTGATATCAGCTCGAGGAGCCCAATCCGCACCTTTCACATTTAAATCTCGGCCACCTCTAAACGGCCAATCTTGCGATTTAGCGTAAGGATCTAGCATTCCTTCCATTTCCCGAAAAGGGTCCCATCTTGCAAGTCTCATAACGTCCTCCTTTATAAACTGCGGAAAAGTTATCAACTGACAAACTGTCCACATTCAATCAGCCAGCGCAGAAAGAAAAACTCATTATAAAAGGCTATCGCTATTATTGTTTTTATCAAGCATTTGCACAAAATTATTTTGGCAGTTGTCTTAGAGATCGGGGGGTTAGGTATAAAAAATGGAGGGTCAGATAGGCTAAGATTAAAAGCTAGAGTTTGCTTTCCGAAGAGAGGATCATAAACAACCAACATCCACAGGCAATCATCAATGCTAAGCTAAAC
Source organism: Desulfuromusa sp. (assembly GCA_016744675.1). Taxonomy (GTDB): domain Bacteria; phylum Desulfobacterota; class Desulfuromonadia; order Desulfuromonadales; family Geopsychrobacteraceae; genus Desulfuromusa. Next base: position 21,484 of record JADGDX010000013.1, read on the forward strand.
CAATAGCCGTACCAAGAAAGCCCGACATGACCACTCTGTGTGCGAGTTATTTCTCGGTATTTTTTCATATGTTTGTGGACTTGCCAGCGTATTTCAAAAAAACTAACTTTAATTTCAGCTGAAGTGACCCGACGAAGAATTTGAATCGAAAAGTAAAAATTAATCAGACTGGCAAATAATAAAATAAATATCGAAATAATTAACAAAAGAAGCCCTCTACAACCATTAAACTCTGCATCACTTTGGATATTTTTCTGATTGAATCAATGAACCTTTAAGCTTCTCAATTGTCAGCATCAATTCTTGATTCTCCAATTCTAATTGATCAGCTTTTTCCGCCTTTGTACGATTTTCATTGCTTTGTTTTTGCAGCTTTAAATACTGAGATTTACGCTGGTCAAGTTCTTGGGAATAAAGAATTATCGTCTTTGCCCGATCAGCCCAAATACTGTCTGGAAAATCAGAGATAAGTTTCTGAAAACCATCAATTCTATGACTGTCCTGAAACTTAGCGAATGCGAGGCTGAAATCTTGTTGATCTTGCAAAACGGCCTGTTTTGACTGTGGGCAAATTGAAGCGCAGCCGAAATTAAAAAACAATAGAATGGTGGCAATAAGAAGGTAACGCATTTTATTTACGTCTTTCCAACATATAATTACTCCCTTCTTGGATTTTAAGATATTCCTTAACCCTTGCACAATCCTGACTAATTGCCAGTCGTGATGGGTACTCATAATGATCAGAGGGGATAACAGCTATTGAAATCGTCATCAATGGAAAAGTCCTTTTCACACCATACCGATCCTCACCAACAAAGGACCCTGCTTGTTGATCCTCATCGCTATAAAATGATGGGACTAACTCCGTAAATCCTTCGATGATCTTCTGCGCGAGAAACTCCCCGGAATCGAGACTGCTGATAACAACATAATCATCACCACCGATATGTCCAACTAAATCAAGTGAACTCCCATGTTCTCCAACAACTTGCTTTAATATCGTTCCAACTTTTGCAAGGACATCACTTCCCGCTTTATATCCATAGCGATCACTGTAAGCTTTGAAATTATCTAAATCGATATAGAGGTGCGAAAAGTTCTCGCGCCGACCGATTCTCATTTCAATTTCACGGTCAATAGCAAGGTTTCCAGGCAAAAGAGTCAGTGGATTCGCATCCAAATGGAGTTGCTCAAGTTCGCTCAACTTTTCCCCCATCTGTGTAAAATCACTTGCGAGTTGAGCAAATTCATCACTCCCATACAATTCAGGTTGATGATCAAAGCGTCCCGCAGATATTCGTTGAGTTGCTTTTTTTAATTCCTTAATTGAGCGGTGAATACTCAAAATAACCGTTAATGATACTGGGGCAGAAAGCAATATCCCAATCAATGTAATCAGCACCGTCATTTGAAATGCCTGGCCAGTGTGTTGCGATAGTTGTGCAAGACCAGTATTAATATTCTGTTGCTGTTGCTGCCTGAAATCTGCAAGATAATTTAACAACTGAACTCGCAGCGGAATCATTATTTCTGTCGAAATCTCTTGAGCGTGAGACCAATCTTCCCAAAATAAGGCTTCTGAGAGCTTATTATCAGCTTGTCGATAGTTATCGATATATTCAATCAGTGGCTCTACATTTTCTGGAAGCGGTGGACGATTTATTTCAAGGGCATAACGAATAAATTCATTGTTACGGTTAAGACGCAATTCGCTCAGAGCAGGGTCACGCAAAATCAGGAGTTGTTTTTCAATGTTTTCTTGGGCCAGAAGGTTCTGCTGCAGGTCACGGACGAGCTCAAAAGTACGGAACTCAACATTTACCAATTGCTCAGTATCCAGGGACTGCTGGTGCATACGTGACAGTGCAAAACCGACAGCCAAAAGGCTGAAAATAAGCACCACCAAATAACCAATAACGACTTTTTTTGTTACAGTTGAAAACAAGTTACGCATAATTGTTATCCACTCCGGATATTGGAGAGATTATATATTACTACAAAATAAATAAACTGTGGAAACTTTAATCTCCACTCAGCCGCATCTAACGAAAAAAGCGCCTCAAAGGCGCTTTTAATAAATCGAAATAAAAATCAATGTTAAATACCTAGATAAGCCTTTCTAACATCGTCATTAGCTAAGAGATTATCAGCAGAGTCGACAAGTGTAATGCGACCATTTTCCATAACATAACCACGGTCAGCCAGTTTCAAAGCCTGGTTAGCATTTTGTTCTACAAGGAAAATTGTCGTGTTACTCTCTTTGTTTATCTGACGAATAATTTCAAAAATCTTCTTAATGATCAATGGAGCTAAGCCAAGAGAAGGCTCATCAAGGAGTAACACACGTGGTCTTCCCATCAATGCTCGTGATATTGCCAACATCTGCTGCTCACCACCAGAAAGGGTTCCTCCAAGTTGACTGCGGCGCTTTTCAAGAATAGGGAATAAGGTCATGACATAGTTCAGGTCCTGCTGGATCAATTTCTTATTTTTACGCAAGAATGCGCCCATTTCTAAATTTTCAAGAACAGTCAAGTCGGGGAAGATTCGACGTCCCTCTGGAACTTGAATGATGCCACGTTCAACTATTTTTTCAGCACTGACACCTTTTAAAGAATCTCCATCCAACGAAATATCACCTGAGCGGGGTGGAGTAATGCCACAAATCGACATCAATGTCGTTGTTTTCCCGGCACCATTAGCTCCAATTAGAGCGACAATTTCTCCCTCTTTAATATCGATTGAAACGTCTTTGAGAGCCTGGATATTTCCATAATAAGTTTGAATATTCTGTATTTTAAGCATCAGTCTCTTCCCCCAGATATGCCTCGATGACCTTCGGGTTATCCTTAATTTCTTGCGGACTCCCCTCGGCAATCTTCTTCCCATACTCCATGACATAAATCGGGTCAGAAATATTCATAACTAACTTCATATCATGCTCAATCAATAAAATAGCCATTTCTTCTTCATCACTGATTTTGCAAATTAACTGTTCAAGGTCTGCTGTTTCCTGGGGATTCATCCCTGCAGCAGGCTCATCAAGCAATAATAAAAAAGGGTCAGTTGCCATAGCGCGGGCGATTTCAAGTCGACGTTGGGCACCATAGGGAAGGTTCTTTGAAAACTCGTTAGCAAAATCAGCCAAACCTACTTTTTCAAGGAGTTGGTAACTCGATTCAACAATCTGGCGTTCTTCTTCTTGAACCCCTTTACCTTTAATAATGGCTCTAAAAATACCAGAATTTGTTCGGCAATGACGACCTATCATAACATTTTCAAGAACTGTCATATCAGGAAACAGGCGAATGTTCTGAAAAGTACGGGCCAGTCCCATTTCAGTAACTTTATTGGGCTTCAGACCATTGAGTCGACGAGTTTTTTGTCCCTTAGGATGAAGTAACACATCCCCCTTTGTCGGATTATAAATACCAGTGATGCAGTTGAAAAAAGTAGTTTTCCCTGCACCATTTGGTCCGATCAAAGCTGCAATATCCCCTTCGTGAACCTCAAGAGTTACACTATCGACAGCCCGCAGGCCGCCAAAGTCCATCGTCAGCCCTTTAACTTCAAGTAGCTTATGTTTGTTATCAGCCATTGTCGATTTTTTCCTTCGAGCCTTTATATTCATACGTTTGACGAAGATTACTGATTATTCCTTGAGGGCGGAAAATCATCATCAGCACCATCGCTGCCCCAAATGCCAACATCCTGTATTCAGAGAACGCACGCATATATTCAGGAAGAAGAATAAGAAAGAATGCTCCGATAATAACCCCGAGAATTGAACCCATTCCACCGAGAACAACGATCGAAAGGATAATCGCAGATTCCATAAATGTAAAACTAGCAGGATTAATAAAGGTTGTTTTTGATGCGAACAAAACCCCCACCATTCCAGCCCAAAATGCCCCTAGAGCATAAGCAGAGAGCTTGGTGCGGGCGATATCAATACCCATAGCCACACAAGCAATCTCATCTTCACGCATAGCGATCCAGGCGCGACCAATCCGGCTATTTTTCAAACGATTTGTTACCAGTATCGTAAAAATAACGAGGGCAATCATAATGTAATAAATATAAATGGTTGAATTGGCGAGGCTAAGATCCATGCCAAAAAAGTTAGGTCGATCAATGTTGGCAATACCGCTTGGTCCAAATGACAAACCATCCCAGTTTTCCATGACAACCTTAAAGATCATTCCAAATCCTAAGGTCACAATAGCGAGATAATCGCCACGCAATCTTAATATTGGAAATCCGAGAACGATGCCAAATAGGCAGCCTATAATGCCACCAATGGGGAGAGTAACCCAGAAACCAAGATCAAAATGATGATTTAAAAGAGCATATGAATAGGCACCAACACCAAAGAATGCAACATAACCAAGGTCAAGTAATCCCGCCAAGCCAACAGTAATGTTAAGCCCCAATCCCAGGACGACATAGATCAAAGCTGAGATCATAATTGTACTTTGATAGGTATCAAAAACCAGGGGAAAAACTAAAGCCGCAAGTAAGATAAATCCCATCGCTCGGTAGCGGAAAGACATATCCTCAAGCAATATCTGCATCCTACTGCGGATTTCTCCACCTTCGTCAGCAACCTGTTTTCTCATCTGCTGGCGAGACAACATATAACGCCAAAGATAAGAGAGAACAAACGCCCCGATCGCAACCCAGACCATATTCATCCAGCGCCAAATCACCTCTTGATTCATGGTGTTGACACGAACAACCATCAGCGGGAAAGTGAGAAAAACAAACCACAGTGAAACTACAATTGATTGTTTAAAATTCTGTAGCATATCCGTCACCATTAAACCTTCTGCTTACGCACCTTGCCAAGAATCCCGGCAGGTCGAAGGATCAGGATGATAACCAGCAAACCAAAGGTAAAAACATCCTCATAATCACTGGAAATATAACCGGCAGCAAAACTTTCTGCCCATCCGAGGACAAGTCCGCCGAACACCGCACCTGGGATAGATCCGATCCCCCCAAGAACTGCTGCAGTAAAAGCTTTGACACCTGCAAGAAAACCAATATAAAAATTCACTTGCCCAATATAGGAAGCGACAAGAACACCGCCGATGGCGGCTAAGGCTGAACCGATTATAAATGTCAGCGAAATAATTCGATCGACATTCACCCCCACGAGGCGTGCCATATTCATATCTTGCTGAGTTGCACGCATGGCCTTCCCGACTTTAGTTTTCTTGATCAACAGAGTCAGGAGAATCATCGTGATAACAGTCGTTATCAAAATCACCAACTCTGGAGAGCCAATAATATGGGCAACGGGCTCCATGAAAGCAAAATCAGGGATCAATCGTGGAAAAGGAAGAAAATCTGATGTCTGAGCCAACAAAACATAATTCTGAAGAAAAATAGACATTCCGATAGCACTGATCAATGGCGATAGACGGGGAGCTCCACGTAAAGGCCGATAAGCGACCTTTTCCAGTGTATACCCATAAGCACACGCATAGATCACAGCAATAACGCCGGCTAGGATCAGGATTGATACTCCACTTAACCCATAGATCGTACAAACCCCGGCCACTATCAACGCAACAAAAGCCCCAATCATATAAATTTCACCATGGGCAAAGTTGATTAACTGGATGATGCCGTAGACCATGGTGTAGCCCAGAGCTATTAGGGCATAAATACTACCCCGGGTTAACCCACCGAAGAAAAGTTCAAGAAAATATTCCATAAGAAACAACCGAGCAATGAAGGAAAATAGTTAATTTCCTGTTATAACAAAATTTCAGGGGACCGGTTCGATACCGGTCCCCTGAAAAGAATCAATAAACAATATTTACACTGTTTATTTATTTCATTTCAGTAAAGGCACCATTTTCAACTTTATACACTGAGTAACCAACACCTTCAGCGTCACCTTTACTGTCAAACTTTATCTTGCCAACAGGAGTTTCAACATACTTGTTATGCAAAGCGTCAACAACCTTATCGTAGTCAGTCGAACCGGCTTGCTCAACGGCATTAAGTAGTGCTAGAGCCGCTGAATAACCTTCTTGAAAGAAAGCACCTGGCTCTGCACCATACTCAGCTTTGAATTCGGCAGTCGCAGCAGCATTCAAAGGAATACTAGAAAGATCACGAGGACCAGTGACAAAAGCTCCGTTTGCAGCAGGACCAGCAACCTTAAGGAAGCTATCATCCTTTACGCCATCGTCAGAAATAAAAATAGTCTTAAGACGTTTACGGCTCATTTGAGTTACCAGTTTAGAAGCTTCAGGATGATAACCACCGAAGATTAAAGCTTCTGCTTTATTTTTACGAATTTTCTGAACGATTGAAGAGTAATCCATTGCTCCGGGGGTAATACCCTCAAACAAAACGATTTCAACCTTGCCTGATTTTTCAAGCAACATTTTCATATCATCCGCAAAACCCTTACCGTAGTCACCCTTATCATGAAGTATTGCAACTTTTTTAAATCCCAAAGTATCCAACAAGTACCCAGAAGCTAGCTCAGCTTGAGAGATATTGGCTGCAATAGTACGAAAGAAATTAGGATAATCACCACTATAAGTCAGCCCATTATCAGTTGCAGATGGAGACATAACTGGTATTTTTGCATCATTGTAAATACCAAGAGCAGCTTTGGTTGCACCTGAACAAATATGGCCTAGAACAACGTGGGCACCATCAGTGACCAGCTTAGTTGCTGTGTTGGTCGCAATTTCTGGTTTACACTGATCGTCCTGAATCAGCAGTTCAACTTGCTTACCAAGAACACCGCCCTTAGCATTGATTTGCTTAACAACAAGTTGTGCGGCTTTCATCGCTGGAATACCATAAGGAGCCAAGTCACCACTGTGGGGACCTGCGACACCAAGCTTAATCGTGTCAGAAGCAAAACTGGTTGCTGACATGCTCAAAGCGAGAGCCAAAATTGAAAACAAAACGGTCATTTTTTTCATAAGTGTGCCTCCTGAATAAATTCTGTGATTAAAAAAAACATCGGTATATCGAACTGATATGTATAATTCAAAGCCTAGAAACGGTCAAGATTAATTAGCAACACCGTTTAAAGATAGCATTGCCATCATCACAATTGGCCCCTATTCACCCTTTATGGCCAATTCTCACCACAAACTATCAACCAGCAGATGATATCTGTTTTCTCATCTCTTCAATCATCGTTGTGATCTTAGACTGCCCTGCAACGAGCCTTGCAAGGCGCTGTAGGTCAGCATAATACTTTTCCAAACTCTCTCCACTGAGTGTTGAATCGACGACAGAGAAAGCCTTCTCCACCTGCGTCACCCCAAACTTACCAATATGATTACCGGCAATTGTTTTAAAAATTGCAAAAGTGTGCTGCCGCTGCCGCTCCTGACTCTTTTCCTGAGAGCGAACAGCCGTTTCTTCACGTTGACGACGGTCTTCTAAAAGCAACTTGCGTGCCCTCTGCCAAATCGGCCCCAGATCGGCTGACCCCATTAAATCAGCCAAAATTATTTCATCAGCACTACGGACCTCCAAGCAATCCAACTTTGCTCCTGGTAACAGAGCAACCGACTTGGCAACATCGGCTGTTGGTTCCAGTTCTGTTTGCCCTTCGTGAAAAAAACCTAGGGCATACCCTTGGTCGTATAAAATTAGAGCAGTCTGATCTTCTGCATAAATACGCAAGCAAGCAGTCAGCCCCTCCTCCTTGATACTGTCCAAAAGCTCCCGCACGTCATAACAACTTAAATCCAGCCCTTTATGAAGGTAACGTCCGTGAAGAAGAGCATGAACACCAACTACGAGATCTGAAGACAAACGAAAAATATTTAGAACAGCATTTCCTAGAATGGATACTTCAAATATTTTAGCAATGGCATCGTAAGCAATTAAGCGCTCTTTTTCATCCTTATCGACAAAAATAGAGCTAATAAGCTGACCCTCCTGAAAAAGGATCACTCCAGAACCTTGCGGCGCATCAAAACGCAAATATCCTGTAAATGTCCCAACTCGCAACTTTTCCATTGCTTCTGGAATATTAATACGAGCCGGATTAACCTTCTGTCTCACTGGGTTGCCGCGTGGCAAAAAAATCATTGCACAGTACTCCAATTAAAAATCATAAAAACAGAATCTGGTCACACCGACTCAAGAGATATCTTACTCAACCTTGAATTTCTTCCCACTTTAGATACAAACCGTCCAAACTTTCCTTTAAGCTAGCATATTCAATACTCACTTGTCGCCACTGATCCTGATCCTGATAAAGCTCAGGATCAGCCATACGTTGCTCTATTCCAGAAAGAGTCTCTTCAAGAACTTCAATATCAGACTCAATCTTCTTCAATTCCTTCTGCTGCTTCTGCTCTCGACGTTGCTGATCTTTACGTGCAGAATGAGCCTCAATTCTCGCTTGTTTATCATCCGACAAGTCTCCAGCCACATTATTTTCAACATGCTTCTCGACACGATCAGAACTATGACTAGCATCTCCCTGAGACTGCTTTGCGCGCAAGAAATCTCCATAGTTGCCAAAGTAGGACTCAACCTCCCCCCCACCAACCTCTAGAACACGCGTTGCAAGGGCATCAACAAAATATCGATCATGCGAAACAAAAACAATCGTTCCTTGATATTTTTTTAGTGAATCCAACAAAATCTGCTTCGATTGTAAATCAAGATGGTTTGTTGGTTCGTCAAGGAGCAACAGGTTTGCCGGGCGCAACAACAACTTTGCCAGAGCGAGACGATTGCGTTCACCACCAGAGAGAACTTTGACCGACTTTTCTATATCATCACCCGAAAAAAGAAAAGCACCGAGAATATTTCTCAAGCGGGGAACCATTGCCACTGGTGAATCAGCCATTATTTCAGCATAAACATCCCGAGCTGAATTAAGCTCCTCTGCTTGATTCTGAGCAAAGTAAGCTTGCAACAGGTTATGCCCCTCAATACGTTCACCACTCACAGGCTCCTCTACTCCAGCGAGAAGACGCATCAAGGTTGATTTACCCGCTCCGTTTGGGCCGACAAGTGCCACTCGCTCTCCTTGCTCTATCGACACATCAACCTTTTCAAGAACCCTCAGAGCCCCATAAGCCTGAGAAGCACAATTCAAACTGACAGCAAACCGTCCTCCCTTAGGAGGAGGTGGAAAAGTGAAAGCAATTTTTTTGCGCTGTGGCGGCAAAGATATCCGTTCAATTTTATCCAATTGCTTGACGCGACTCTGGACCTGAGAAGCCTTGTTAGCCTGATAACGAAAACGACTAATAAAAGCTTCTATCTTACTTATTTCTTCATCTTGTTGGTTTTTTGCCGCTTTTAAAGCTAAGATTCGCTCATCTCTCACTTGAATATATCGGGTATAATTTCCAGGATATGCAGTGAGGTTGCCGTTCCATATTTCAACAATCTTAGAGACAACCTTATCGAGAAAAAAACGATCGTGAGAAACGAGAACCATCGCATAGGGGTAGTTCAGCAGATAGTCTTCAAGCCAATCTCTCGCAGGCAAATCGAGGTGATTGGTCGGTTCGTCAAGCAATAACAAGTTTGGTTTTTGTAGCAGTAATTTAGCCAGAGCAATTCTCATTTGCCAACCACCAGAGAAATTCTCACAGGGTTTGTCAAAATCATCGGCGCTAAAACCGAGGCCATGAAGGACACGGCCAACCTCTGATTCCATCTGATACCCACCTCGCTGCTCAAACAATTGCTGTAATTCTGCATAACGTTCAAGCTCAGAGGTTTCCGCTGTCCCTGATATTTTTTTCTCTAGTTGGCGTAATTCAGATTCCATCTGCTGTAAATCGGTCAAAGCACTCTTGGTTTCAACAAAAAGAGACTGACCTCGATGAGTCAATCCATCCTGAGGCAGATAACCAAAAGTTGTCCCTTTGGCAATTTGCAGAACACCGCCATCACTCTCAACCAAACCAGCCAAAAGCTTCAACAATGTTGATTTTCCCGCACCGTTCTCACCACAAAGACCAATTCGTTCTGTTGGGCGGATATGCCAATCAATTGAAGAAAAAATTCTTCGATCAGCAAAAAACTTATCAATATTTTTCAATTGTACCATTATCAATTCACTCGCAATCTAAATGTCTTTACCACAAACTAAATCCTTCACCAACCTCAGCAAAATCTTATATCACATCATCATGACAACCTAAAGAACCGATAAAAAAGGACCCCTTTACAGAACGTGAAGGGGCTCGCATTGAAAACTAGGATTCTTTTTCATATTTGTTTAATCAGCGGAAGATCTGAATCAGACGATGTACCTGTCCATATACTCCTCAACCACCTCAGCAATTTTTGCAGTCTCCATATGGGCATTATTAATAACCATGTGATACAGCAAAGGATCTGCAATACTGCCATTGGTAAAGCGGCGGATAAAATCGTCACGTTGCTGCTGATGCAAAGCAATATAATCGATTGCTTCTAATTCACTGAGACCTTGAGACTTCATGATTTTATCAATCCGAAACTCAGATGGAGCAACCAAGCGCAAATTAAGACAATGCGACAATCCCTGAACAGCGAAGGCCCCTCCACGACCAACAATAACGCAATTCCCACGCTGGGCGAAGCTACGAATAGCTGAAAGCATGTGGTCAAAAACTTCTGTTTCCTCAGCACGACTTTTATCGAGGAACATTGAAAAAATTGCTTTTAGTGATGAAGGTGTATTTTGTGACTTTTCAATTTGATCGACGTTGTATCCAGAAAGTTCTGCGACCCTGTCAAGAATCTGGTCTCCAACAATGACCCAAGGTGCGCCCTTTGTTTTTGCATTAAGTCGTGAAATCAACTCTTCAGCCAATGGGTAGGCCTGGCAACCAAATTCCCGAGCAATCGTCACACAAGGAGCAATACTACCCTGCTCAGCCTTGAGTTGCATTCTATGCCATGCTTGCAGTTTTTCTTCTTGTTGCTGGGTCCATAAACTTTTTTCACCCATGACGACCTCCCTTCAGGTTGTTTTTAGAAGACTGTCGAGTGTTGCCACAACGAGCTTTAAAAAAACCGGTTCATGAATTGATGATTCACTTGGTCTTGTTTTAGATTATAACTGAAACTCAACAATTTTGCAGCGTTCCCACATTTTCATAGTTCCTACGGCACAACAGATAAAAAAGGAGATTTCACGCTATTTAAATATCTACAAGACACATAATCTGTTATAGTCAGGAATTATTAATGAATTTTTTGTGTCTCCGCTGTACCTGCGTTGAGACCAGACGACATAGAACACAAAGAAGAACACAAAGACTTCAATACGGTTGATCCAACGCGGAATACGACCGTAACAGTATGTAATTTAACCGGAAGATCCCTATGAAGACCCCGCATAGCGCGGAGTGGTCACGCAAAAGGGAGCCGGGATGCACCGCACGACGAGTGCGGACAGAAAGGTTTAAAAAATGAGCAAGAAGATGCTGATCAACGCATCTCACCCTGAAGAAAACCGGGTGGCGATCGTTGTTGATGGAATTTTGAGCGAACTCGACATTGAGATCGCAGGACAAGAACAAAGCAAAGGGAATATCTATAAAGCGGTGGTTATCCGGGTAGAAACCGGACTCCAGGCCGCTTTTGTCGATTATGGTGCCGAAAAGCTTGGCTTTTTACAAATTGGCGAAGTCCATTCCAACCTTTACCCACCTAAAGACGAAACAAAAGGTCGCCCACGGATTGCAGATATTCTCCAGCGCGGTCAAGAGATACTCGTTCAGATTGTTAAAGAAGAGCGTGGAAACAAAGGTGCTGCTCTAACGACTTTCCTCTCCATTCCCGGCCGCTACATGGTCTTGATGCCAGACAGTACGACGAAAGGGGTTTCTCGAAAAATCAGCGTTGATTCTGAGCGGCGAAGCTTAAAGAAAACCATGGCTGAACTAGATCTTCCTGAGCAAATGGGATACATCGTCAGGACAGCAGGAATTGGAAAAGACAAAGACGAGCTCAAGCGCGATTTTGATTACCTTGTGCGTCTTTTTCAAGGAATCATTTCTCGTAAAGATCAAATCAAAGCTCCTGCACAATTATATCAGGAATCAAACTTAGCAATCCGCTCAATCCGTGATTATTTCAGTACCGAAATGGATGAGGTCTTGGTTGATGACCATAAGGTTTTCCAAGACACTAAAGATTTCTTTTCCCTCGTCATGCCTGAGCTTAAAGGACTGGTTAAACGTCACCGTGAACGACGGCCGATTTTTTCCCGATACCAGATCGAAGAGCAGATTGAAGGGTTAGCAAAAAACCAAGCGTCACTCCCTTCAGGAGGATCTATCGTCCTTGATCAGACCGAAGCTCTTGTTGCTATCGATGTTAATTCAGGGAAAATGTCTGGGGAAAGTGGAATTGAGGCTACTGCTTACAAAACCAATATGGAAGCAGCTGTTGAGGTTGGTCGACAGTTACGCTTGCGCGACCTTGGCGGTCTAGTCGTTATTGATTTCATTGATATGCGCGATCGTAAGAATATCCGTGAAATCGAGCACGAAATGCGTAAAGCGCTCAAGGATGACAAAGCGAAGGTCTCTGTTGGCCGCATCAGTCAATTCGGCCTGTTGGAAATGAGCCGTCAACGGCTAAAGCCAGTCTTGAGTGTCGGTGCATACCTGGAATGCCCTCACTGTAGAGGTATCGGGCAGATAAAAAGTACCGAAGCACAAGCGGTGACTTTTTTAAGGCAGGCACATACTGCCGCCGCTAAAGGGCAAATCGGACATATTGAAGCCAGCGTTCCTCTTGATGTCGCTAATTACTTACTCAATCAAAAACGTTCAACAATCACAGAGCTAGAACGCCAGCTGAATTTGAGAATCTCACTCATCGGCCATAGCGACCTACTCCCTGGTGACCTTGAACTACAACTGCATAAACGTGAATCGGAGCAGGAAGCTCCTCGGCAAATCATGCCTGTATCACATGATAACCAAATTGAAAACGCCCTCGCGGCTGCTAAACAGGATCAAAGCAACTCGCTAAAGCCAAGTGAAGAACAAGGCACTGAAATCGATGAGGATTCGGTAACAGATATAGAGCCAACGACTGAACCCGTGGAGAGACCCAAGAAACGACGTCGCAGGCGGCGTAAAAAACCAACCACTGACAATTCGGAATCTGCAGAAAATAGTCAGCTTGACACAAATGCAGGCCCCGACTCTGGCATACTCCCAGAAGAAACCATCAAAAGTGAGATCCCTGAAGAAAAGCAGGAAGAGATCCTTTTACTGGAAAATAAAGTAGCAGCTGAGGAGAAGCCTAAACCTCGTCCACGCAGACGAAGTAGAAGAAAACCATCGACCACAAAAGATGTCAGTCAAAATGAGTTAGTTGAAGGATCAGAACCAACTCAAACAAACAGTCATATCGATAATGACAAACTGTCCCCTGTTGCTTCCGAATTGACGGTATCGAAAACTGATAACGAAACTCTTTCAGCAGAAAGTAAACCCAAGCGCCGCCCTCGAAGAGCACCAAAGAAAACAATAGAAGCGGCAGTGAGCACAACGAAATCAGCGGAAGATTCAAGCCTAGCGGCCAGCAAAGAAAAAACTGTAACCCAGAAAGATTCTGAAGCTGTCACTACCGTTGCCGATAAACCGAAACGTCAACCACGACATTCCCCTGCTGAAAAAACAAATAAAAATGAGACAGATCCGGTAGCTCCTTCAGAAGCTGAGGTCATTACTCAAGAGAAACCGAAACGTCGCCCCCGAAGAACAACCAAAAAGATCTCCGAAGAGGTCATTTCAGCTCCTGAATTAACTCCATCACAAAGTCCTGCGAAGGAAGATGTGTCCACTGTCAATAAAGAAAGCGTAATGGCAGAGGCTATCGAGGGAGAAAAGCCAAAACGGAAACCTCGAAGGACAGCTAAACAGATTGAAGATAGTTCTTCAAACGGTGAGAAATTCACTTCTGAAGCAGTGATTGAGGAAAAAGAGAAACCGAAACGGCGTCCTCGAAAAGCAACAAAGCAGACAACCGATTCTTCTGCAGAATCGTCAGATGCAATCATTGAAGAAAAAAGTGTTGTTGAAGAAAAACCAAAACAACGGCCAAGAAGAGCACCAAAAAAGAAAACTGAAGAGACCGTTTCCCCTCAAAAATCATCAGAAGAGGATAATTCGGTCAATGCCCCAAAGCCCAAAAAACGGCCCCAGCGTTCGACAACAAAAACAGTCAATAATTCACCTGATAAATTAGACGGGTTGACAGATAAAGCTGAGAAACCAAAAGCAAAACCGCGCCCTCGGAAAGCACCTAAAACTGATTCCCCTTCTGAGTAAAAAAAAGCCCTGGATTCTTAGAATTCAGGGCTTTAAATTGTTGTCGTTTCTATTCAATATGAAGAGTTAATTCCTCCTCGTTACCGCAGAATCTGACGAACCTTATTTAAGTATTCGATTCCAATTTTCTTTTCCCAATTTCTGTAGACTGGCTCAGCCATCGTAACCATCTGTTGCTTATCGGCTTCATTCAAAGTATGAAAAATAACACCAGAGGACTTAGCTAATTCAATTTGCTCTTCTTGCTGCACCCTTGTTGCGTCACGTGCCTTAGAACTCTCCTCAACAACCACTTTTGTCAAGATGTGTTGCAGATCCTTTGGTAACTTATTAAACCAACGATGATTAACCAAGTGGACGAATAAACCCTGAGCATAATTGACCTGAGTAAAATGCTTGGCAACAGTAAACTTTTTAGTCACATTACACACGATAGGAGTGTGATCAAGGCCTGAAATAACACCGGTCTGTAGAGCCTGAGGCACATCGGGCCACGGAAGAACTGTAAACTTCAATTCCCACGATTTATAGATATCGGTATTGACTGGAGCTTGAGCAATTCGAAAATTGATTTGTTTTGCGTCTTCAAGTGTCTCCACAGGTTTTTTAGTTGCCCATCCATAGGTTCCATATCCAGTAATATCAAGAACCATTAAACGACTCTTTAACGCTGAGGTTCGATACTCATCCCACAATTCTGGTGTATTTCTGAAAGTCTCTAGCTTATCAAACGTATCGACGACAAAAGGTAAATTAACTAACCCAAGTTTATGCGACACATTTGCAGCGGCAACAGAAGAACACAACATCCCCTGAACAGCACCCATTTTTAGTTTATTGATGACATCCTTCTCACCACCCAATTGAGACAAAGGACGAAAGTCAACATAAAGACGTCCGTTACTTTCTTCCCAAACGCGATCGCGAATCTTATAACCAACCCCAATACCTGCAATACCAGGATGAGCGACATTTGAAACAAGGTAAGTATACTCTGCACCGGAAGGATCAAACTTCGGTTGCCACTCATCCAGAGCATGATTTGCAGCACTTCCTGTTGCGGGCAACAGTAATATTGCTACCAGGATTAAGAAAAAATATTTCAAAGGGGGAAAAGACATTGTCGCTCCTATAACAAACCGATAAATTGATAAAAGTGATTGAACAAATAGCTACTTATTTTACATTAACCTTCAATTGAGCCTGTTTTTACAGTAGACTGTGCAAAATATCCAATTGATCTTTTAACTAATAGCGTTCGATAAAACAGAACGGAGAACATGTGGAACTGTACCGCTTAAAAAGCTTTCTCGTGATTTCTGACACAGGAAATCTTACTCGTGCAGCCAAGCGAATGCATATCAGCCAGTCCGCCCTCTCAAGTCAACTCAGACAACTAGAAGAGGAGATTGGTTTTCTTCTTTTTGAACGGACTTCGCGCGGCATGCAACTTAATCACAATGGCCGCGAGATGTTACCTTTGGCAAAAGCGTTGCTGGAAGCTGAAGAGAAATTACTGAAGAAATCGAGACTCCTGCAGAAAAACATTGGTGAAGCGCTGCAAATTGGTCTGAATGCAGATCCCAGTTATTTGCAAGTCGGTGCAATCAATCGACGCCTACAGCTTCTCTATAGTGAGATCAACGTTATTTTCCTTGCGAGTCAATCAAGTCGAACATCATCCATGCTTCGCAAAGGTCAATTAGATTTGGCTTTTCTTTATGGAGATATCAATGATTCATCAATTTGTTCACAAAAACTTGCGGATGTCCGTTTCTGCGTTGTTATTCCTCATATGATGAAAATAGCAGGAAAACAATTTGACTGGACCGACTTGGCGTCACTTCCATGGATATGGGTGGAACAAGGATCGCCACCCTATGACGGTATGTTGGATAAATTTGCGGCCATGCGGCTACAACCTCACCTTCAAGTAAAAACTGTCGATGAGCATATTGTGAAAGAGCTTGTTTTAGAGGGACAAGGTGTTGCAATCATGCGAGAGGACGAAGCTCGCCCTCTCGTTGAAAAAGGACAGATGATGATTTGGGAAAAAGGATGGCAAACCATTCCCTTATGTCTCGCGTGGACAGCAGACTATAATGACAATCCCTATATTATTAAAGCTCGGGAAATCATTTCGTATCTATGGCAGCCAACAACGGCAGAAGGGTCAGAAATCGGTAGTTTTGATTATTGATAAAAAGATGAACATAATGAGAATGAAATCAATTTATTACAAAGTGCGTTTAACCGTTTGATTCCAGCTTTTTAAGCAGACCCTGCAATCTCCCCTGAGCCTTTTTGAAGCGAATCTCCCTGCCAGCGGTTTCATCCGAGTGCGATTCACTCTTTTTAAGAGCAACCTCCATCGCACTTTGAATCGCTGAAATCGCCTTCTCCAGCTGCTCGGAAAGCTCAGCACCAAATTGACTAAAGTTTTCATCCAGCCCACGCCGCAACGCCCAATTAATCTGCTCGGTATTCTGATTGAGAAGTTTACGCCCTTCTTCTCGCAACCTCTTCACAGTCCTTTTATGACGAAATTTGCTCGTCAACAATTTTCGTGAAATCCGTTGACCAAAAGGATCCATGTCAGAAATAAACAGTTCATTGCTCCAGTCTGACAATTCGAACATCACATAGGAGCGTCCAATAGAAGGGGCGTGGTAAGGGATATCAAATAGCTCAGCAGCAATTTTTCTCACCTGTTCAATCAATTGGTTACTGCGTTGTTGATGTAAGGTCAGCAACTCTGTTGCCGCGACCCTAACAGTTTCGGCAACATTACGCATCTCAGGAGCGAAAAAAGCAGGCAATTCTTCTGCCAACATTTCACGAACAGTTCGTTCCAACTCTTCGGTTTCTGGAATTGTTTGGATGAGATATTCTAACTGCCCCATAATTTTTTCTTTAGCAACAGTTCTAACTCGTTCGACTTCTTGATTTAAACTCTCTACCACCCGCTTCAGGTCTCCAGACAAAACATCCTTAGCAGATTGCTTTTCACGCTTTACATCAGGCAATGATTGACGAAATTGCCCTAACCGCTGCTTAAGTTCAGTCTCTGGTAACATCAGAGCACTCAGAGAAAGTTGCAGCTGCATGTCTATATTTTTAACTTGGTCACAAATGCGACGCTGCAGAGAATCATAAAGGATTTGTTGTTTTTCACGAGCCAGAAAGTCGATGAGACTCTGCTCAACCTGTTGCATACCACTATTCTTCCAGCCCTCTTGATCGCCATCTAAGCGGGCCTGCAACCCATTTTTTGCTGAAACAGGAAAAACCTCTGGGGCTCCATCACATAGGGGTGATAACTGTTCAGAAAGGAACCTCAATGAGGTGTTCTTTTCTTTCTCATCAAGAAAATCAACTTTATTCAGCAAAAAAAAAGTCCTTGGCAAACGCTGATGGATTTCTTTGAGGTAATCAAGCTCTACTTCAGTGATCGGTGGGTCAGGAGAAACAAGAAAAAGGGCTGCATCACACTGAGGAAGAACTTGATATGCAACTTCAGTATTGTGCTTGTGCGTCGAACCGATACCGGGAGTATCGATCAGAATAACTCCTTGCTTAAGAAGAGGTGAAGGATGGGAAACATCCACTCGACTCACCTGAAGTTGATTTTTCGGATTACCTGCTTCTGTCGCATATTCGCTTAAGAAAGCACCCAGCGATGAACCTGATGTTGCTGAATGATGAACAGGTTCTCGGTCATAATTGAAGGAGACCTCAACATCAACATTTTCGGCCGCACCAATAAACGTAGGGATTGCTGTCACTGGAAGGATATCAGTCGGCAACAATTGATCTCCAAGCAACGCATTAAGCAAAGTGCTTTTTCCACGTTTAAACTGCCCCAACACAGCTAAACGAAACTGACCCTCTACAAGACGTTCACGAAGAGAAAGCAGCTCACTTTGATCATCAGAATAATCATCACCCAGACCTTCAAGGCATTCTTGTGTCTGACTTAGAATTTCAACCAGATCAGTCTTATTTTCAAGCTCATCAAATTCCAACGGTTCGTACATGAACAACCCTCAACAAAACAACGGATATAATCGTATTTTCTCGTAATATATTATAATAGTAGCATATTACTTCATTTCAATTTTTACCTGTAAAAACCACCCAACTAAGAAAACAAATCACTACTTAAATAACGTTCTCCTGAATCGGGTAAAATAACGACTATCTTTTTACCCGCAAATTCAGGTTGTTCTGACAATCGAGCAGCAACAGCCGTTGCAGCGCCACAGGAAATCCCCGAAAGCAGACCTTCCTCACGAGTCAATCGCCGAGCAAACTCATAAGCATCATTATTTGTCACCTTTTCGACACGGTCAACCATGTCAAGATCTAGAGTCTCTGGGATGAAACCTGCGCCAATACCTTGAATCTTGTGAGGACCTGGCTGTAACATCTCACCGGCTAAGTGTTGACTAATAACAGGACTATCTGCAGGCTCCACAGCAATTGAAAGAATCGGTTTGCCCTGAACCTTTTTTATGTAACGCGAAACACCACTAATTGTTCCGCCGGTTCCTACTCCGGCAATCAAAACATCAATCTTCCCTTCAGTATCTTCCCATATTTCGGGCCCTGTTGTTTCCACATGGATTTCTGGGTTTGCGGGATTCTTAAATTGATGCAACAACAAGTAACGATCGGGATCATCGGTCGCCATCTTTTCAGCTTCGGCAACAGCTCCAGCCATCCCTTTTGCTCCAGAGGTAAGAATCAATTTAGCACCAAAAGCCATAAGTATTTTACGGCGTTCAAGGCTCATTGTCTCAGGCATTGTCAAGGTCAGAGGGATTCCTTTAGCGGCCGCAACAAAGGCAAGAGCAATCCCAGTGTTACCACTGGTTGGCTCAACAATCTCCATGCCACTCTTCAAGTTCCCTTTCTGCTCTGCATCGCGGATCATTGACGCTCCAATGCGACACTTAACAGAATAGGCAGGGTTACGCCCCTCAACCTTTCCGTAAACTTCTGCACCGCCTGGTGCAATGACTCGGGTGAGTCGAACCAGAGGAGTGTGGCCAATGGAAAGGGAATTATCAGCAAAGATTCGCATAGTTTTGAGCTCCTTCTTTTGTAATACTTATATCCACGACTAAATCGAGGTTAACGTTAAATTGACTATCACATAATCAACAGACTTTTAAAATATAAGCTAACACACTATAATAGTCAAGAAAGAGCGGGCACTATTTTCACAGTTGCCATTGGATAATCAAAACAGTAATTATATGGTTCAAGACAAAAGAAAAAAGATTGAGATAAGGCATAAGAGAGAGGGTTCTAGCAGGCTTAAGAGTTGCGTAAGAACAGGATTAAAGCACCATCCCCTCCATATTGACGAGGAGCACGTCCCCATTCAACAACAAAGTTTTTTCCTGCACCGGCTAAAAACTGCTCTGTTTCATCGCGCAATACAGACGTTCCATCTTCAGAATGAAGACCTTTTCCGGTAATCACCAATAATGTCTTCCAACCCTGATACTGAGCATCTTTTATGAAAAAACGTAACTTTTCTATGACTTCAGCACGCAAACATCCATGGAGATCCAGTGACGCATCAGGGGTCAGTTGCCCTTTTTTTAATTGTTTCATCCTACGCGGAACTGCCTTGACTTCTGTATCACACTCTTCACTCAAAGAATCTTCAAAGCGAACTGAAAAACCGTTAATAGCTGCGATAAAAAGATCTTCATCTTTTTGATTTTTATCTTCAATTTTTGAGTTACCCACAGCTGATTGCTCAGTCACAGGCTCCTCATCAGAACAACCCTCCGCTTTCAACCTTTCCACACCAAGTTTCTCCATTTCATCAACAAAGGTTCCAACGGATCGACTATGGGAAGGCTTTAGGATAGGAGGGTCAAGAGCTTTATAACTTGAATCAGAAACAGAAAACCCCTTCAAATTACTGAAAGGGTCACCCGTAAATTCTTGCTCTATCGATTTGCAAGTTTTTTTCTTCTTCTTAACCATATTTTACCCTTAACGTAAAACCTGCTTACGTCGACCAGTCATTGCCTTTGTTTGTTTTTTAATAATAGCACCTTGTTTTTCCAAATGAAACTGATACCACATATCCCCAAAACTCTTCATTTTCATTTTTTTGCCTGCCTCTAACAAATTAACATTTTCTTGCAAGCGTTCATCATTCGTTTTTGATATCCCTTTTTTAAGCACTTCTAAAGCCTTATTTCTTTCTCCAATCCGATCCATACAAAAAGCATAGACGGCGTAAACCATTGGCTCTTTGCGATTACCGGCAACAGCCTTACCAAATGTTTCAACCATCTTGCTGGTTTTATTTTTTTTCATATACGAAATAGCCAGCATTGATGTGCTCACCCAATTACGAACAAAACCTTTTTCTAGGTATGGAACGGCTTCTTTAAAATCACGTTTCAGGTAATAAATTGTTCCAATTTGTGAATGAATTTGCTGTTTAACATAGATCTGCCATGCGCCATACTTCAACCCATCAAGGAGTTCTTTAACGGCCTTATCACTACGGTTGGCCATCATGTCCCGCTGCGCAACTTCCATCAACGCGCCGACCTTTTTCATTGTAATCCGCGTTAGCAACATAAAAATTGCAGCAAAAACAACAGCAGAAACTGCCATTGTTATCCACATATTAGGGGTAACAAACCTCATCATCAACGCAGATGATAAAGCTGAGCAAGCAAATGATATTAATATGTTGAGCATTGACATAATCCTTTTGTCGACAAAGGGTAAAAGACTCTAACCGAGAAGAACAATCCGGCGCTGAACATTAGCAATCCACGCAAGAAAAGTCAAAACAATCAGAGAGCAATAAACTCGCCCCCTCCTGCAAGATAACAAGCTTTAAATTTATAGATTAAAATACTAAATGCGCAAGAAACTGCAGCAAAATCAATCTACACTTCTGCTACCCTTGCCGACTGGCTGCAACCATTAAGGTAAGTTTTTGCCCAGGATGGAGAATATGTTTATGAGGAAGTGAATTCCAAAGACGGATTTGTTCAGCAGCGACATCAAATTGGCGGCCAATATCCCAAAGAGTATCACCAGGAACGACTTTATAGACGAGCTTCCGTGCCGGCCCTTTCTTAGGTTTTGCCTTAGCGATACGACGAACTCCTGGCTTTGAAACAGCAAGGACCTGACCCGGACGAAGTAAGTTGCTCCACCCAAGCTTATTCCAAACCCTAAGTTCTTTCTGAGTCACATTGTTACGCCGTGCAATAGACCAGAGGCTATCACCACTTCGAACCGTATAAGTCCTGCGTCGGCTTCGCACATAGCTATCCTCAAGAGAATTAACCGGAAGAGCCGTATAACCTTTTTTCAAAGGGAGAATTAAATTGTGACCAATTTGCAAAGCACGGGGATTATTGATCTTGTTAAGAGCAACAATATCGTCTACGCGAATCCGGTACGTTTTTGCTAGCACCTGTAAAGTATCGCCGGACTTAATCTGATGACGATGGTAACTTGCTCGCTTGTGTTTTGGCAGCTGCGCATAGAGGTGATTAACCTGCTGCGCCCTACCATAAGGAACTCGAAGTTGATAATTGGTTATCCCCGGAGGAGTACACCAACGCTTTAATTCGGGATTGAGTTCTTTGAGTTCCCGATAGCTGATGTCGCAAAACTGTGCAATAATTTCGAGGTCTGTACTAGTGTCGAGGGTGACCGTCTCATAATGGAGAGGTTGCTCTAAATTGAGCTCGTTAAAGCCATAAGCATCCAAGTCCTTAATGATCGTCAAGGCAGCTAACAATTTAGGCACATAGTTCTTGGTTTCTTCTTGCAAAACCCGGCCCTCACTCAATACCCAGAAATCACGGCTACCACTTTTCCTGATCGCTTTGCGCACCTTTCCCCCACCAGCATTGTACGCAGCTACTGCGAGATACCAGTCCCCATCAAAGCGCTTATGTAAATACTTTAAATGCCTTGCAGCGGCGACGGTCGAACGTTCGAGATCAAGACGACCATCCTGCCACCAGTCGTTATCTAAGCCATACAGGCGACCAGTACTTTCAATAAACTGCCAAGGACCAGCGGCATGAGCCCAACTATAAGCACGGACATTAAAGCCTGACTCAATCATAGCGAGATAAGCCAGATCGAGAGGAACCCCTTCGTCAGCAAAGATCATTTGGATTTTTGGGACATAACGCCCTGCCCTTTCGAGCCAACGACCAAACGTTCTCTTACTAGACCCTGTGTAGCGTTTTATAAGTTTATCAACACGCGCATGCTCACCTAACGGAAAGTCATCTGAATAAGGGAGCGATGGCTCTGTCAACAAAAAATCGTTAATCGATTCAGGGAGGGAAGGTTCATAAGACAATTCATATTTATTTGCATTGGATTGATTATCATCAACAATGGGACGTGAAAGGTTGGGAGTGTTTTTGCCCTCATCAGACTCAATAACTTCTGGCACACGATTTACAGGCGTCAACCCCATCATCTGCAAGGAAGAATTGCAGCCACAAAGAAGTGCCAACAATATCCAAGGAAAATATCTAAACATGACAAACTCCAAAACAAAACATAATATTAGCGACAGCCAATCATAGATTATCGAAAACTAATATTTAAGTCAAGATCAACATCATTTACAGCGGAACAACACCTTCTTCTGGCCAGAAACGACGCTGCATTTCATCCAACAAAGAGCCAAAACTACCACGCTTTAAAGCCGAGACCGGAACAGCATCGTAACGACGACATATGTGCGGCAAATCCTCTTCCGGAACTTGATCAATCTTATTAAAAACCAGCAAGCGTTGCTGTGTTCCAAGATCAAGATCATTTAAAATTTTATCGACCGCCTTGATTTGTTCCTCATAGCGAGGGTTTGACAAATCCACAAGATGGAGGAGTAAGTCAGCATCTTCTAACTCTTCCAAGGTCGCCTTAAAAGCACCAATTAAACTCGCAGGAAGATCACGAATGAAACCAACGGTATCGGTAATAATAATCTCTCGATCAAGAGGAAAACGTAATCGTCGTGTCGACGTGTCAAGGGTTGCAAACAGAAGGTCTTCGGTCAACACATCACTCTGAGTCAACGCGTTTAATAACGTTGATTTTCCAGCATTTGTGTAACCAACAATAGAAACGATCGGGAGTCCCGCTCGAATTCGCTTCTGTCGACGCTGAACTCGTCCACGACCGAGAGAATCCAACTGCTTCTCTAAGCGGCGAATCTTATCACGGATTCGCCTCCGGTCAGTTTCAAGCTTTGTTTCTCCCGGGCCACGCCCACCGATACCTCCCATTAAGCGGGACATTGCCGTCCCTTTTCCCGATAAGCGGGGGAGAATATATTTTAGCTGTGCAAGTTCGACTTGAACCTTTCCATCTCGAGATTGAGCCCGCTTTGCAAAGATATCGAGAATCAGTTGACTCCGATCAATAACTTTCATTTCTGTTGTTTCAGAAATTGAACGGACTTGATTTGGAGTTAAATCCTGATCAAACACCAACAATGTTGCTCTTTGTTGCAATGCACGAATAATAATTTCGCGTAGTTTCCCTTCACCAACAAGAAACCTCGGATTAAGTTTTCGAGGCCTTTGGATCACCTGATCAATCACAACAAGATTTGCTGTTCTGGCAAGCTCATCAAGTTCTGTCATTGAATCCTCGACCCTTTGGCGACTGCCCTGCCCAACAGAAATCAACAAGGCTCTCTCACGACCATCTGCAAGATCAATCGTTTCAGCTGCAACACGTTCCATTTCCTGATCAAGGGAATGAATAAATGCAGAAAAATCGAGAGAAAAACGATAGAAATCATCGAAATCAATATGTTCAATTTGTGATTTTTGTTTTGTTGGCAATAGATGTGCGTAAGAAAAATGGGTCGGCAACCCACCCTCACCCACACCAATAACAGCCATTACGTCCAAGCGTAACAGCTCAAGGTCGGTCAAGTCATCCCGGCTTAAAGGTTCCTTCTTAAGGTGGGTATGCACACAGCGCAAACCACGCAAGCCACTCCGACCTAAGCTGTACCTGGTGAGATCAGGAATCATAATTTCACGATCATCACCAACGATAACGTGCTGTATTGTCCCGGAACGATCGATGACTAAACCAAGCTGCCGCTTTAACTCATGGGACAACTCGGTTAAATAACGCGCCAACTCATCGGTTATCAGGGCATCAGCGGGTATTTTTCGCCGGTAAATTCGCTCCAGCGCTTTAACCTGACTCGCCTTAAGGCCACTGATTTTTCCTTCGATCATCACAAAACCCCAAATCACTCAAAAAAAAGGATATGACAAAACTGGGGACATGCACGCGTGCATGCCCCCAGAATATCATCGTTTTTTAGGATATTTAACCGGCAGCGATATTAAAACCACCATCAACATAGTGAACCTCACCGGTCACACCAGATGACAAGTCAGACAACAAATAAAGGGCAGCTTTACCAACATCTTCTTGGTTAACCAGCCTTTTTAATGGAGCGCGTTCCTCAGCAACCGATAATTTTTTCTTGAAATCGGCAATCCCTGCAGCAGCCAGAGTTTTAATCGGACCTGCAGAAAGTGCATTGACACGAATATTTTTCTCACCGAGTTCCGAGGCGAGGTAACGAACTGAAGATTCCAGTGCGGCTTTCGCAACACCCATAACATTATAAGCGGGGACAGAACGAACCGAACCAAGGTAGGTCATCGTTACAATACTGCCACCTTCAGCCAGAACAGGCATAGCACAGCGTGTCATAGACACCAGAGAATAGGCACTCACATCCAAAGCCAGACGGAAACCATCACGACTTGTTTGACTGAAAGGACGTTTCAAATCTTCACGATTAGCAAAAGCGATCGCATGAACAACAAAGTCAATCTTACCCCATTGCTTCTCGAGCTCAGTAAAAACAGCAGCCATTTCTTCTTCATTCTGAACATCACACGGAAGAATAATTGACGACTCAAGGCTCTCCGCTAAAGGACGAACGCGCCGCTCAAGGGCTTCATTCAGATATGTAAATGCCAGGTCAGCACCTGCAGCACGCAGTTGTTGGGCCACTCCCCAGGCAATACTCTTTTCGTTTGCAACACCAAAAATAACTCCCCGTTTTCCAGTCATTAATCCCATAATTTAATATATCTCCTTTGAAAATACTTTATGATTTGGATGCTCTTTTTAACAAAAGTGCGAGAGGAAGGCAAGTCAGCTTGAGTTTAACCTCTTTGAACAAAGATTAATCCACATCATTGTCATCATGAGCATCGTCAGTCTCTAGCGCAGATTGCATATTTTTTTCTTCTTCGTCCCAAATATCTTTTTCAATCTGTACTGCAGTAAGTTGAATAGGAGAGAAGGGTAAATATCGCAAACACCCATCACGAGTATTCTCAATGATTGATCCTCACTCTACAACAACTTTTCCCGTTGATTTGATCACAGAATTACGAATTTCGTTCATCACATAAACATCACCATAGCATGCCACGGTGGTCTGATTAAGAAAGCTAGCCCGGAGATCGCCATGACAAGTGATCTGCCCGGTCTCTTTACCAGACATACTTGCGATCTCAATTGACTCTTCTGATTCGATATTGCAAGCACCAATATGTCCGGAAACTTTTATCCCTTTTGTTGCCTTAAGATCAAAATCATCAGGGACATCCCCGAATGGCGCTAGTTTAAGCAAATTACCATACATAAACTAGCTGAAAGTATTGGTTAAAAATGGCATAATGGGGCATGAAAAATACAACCCCAATGTTCCCAGGATTTCACCTACAAACTCTGCGCCGCAAACCACAATCAGCATAGCAAAAGCTTGCTAAAGAGATGGTCCTGCTCAAACAAAAATCTTTCAAACAGCTCGGCGAGTTCTTTGAAAACTTCATCCCACGTTCACTCCTTAAGCCTGAGAGAACAGGGGCGATGAGCCGCAGAAGGCTATTTTCTAAAGAAAATACTTTCTGGGCTTTTTTCAGTCAGATGCTGGATGCCGATGGAGGGTGTAAGGAGGTGATTCGCAAACTTCAAGCCTATGCCTCCATTAAGGGAGTTAGCATTCCATCATCCTCGACTGCTTACTATTGCTCTGCCCGTAAGAAGTTGGATGAAAAAATGCTTTCTGAGATTCTAGAGCACACAGCGGCTCAACTTGAAAAGATGCCAGAATCCGGGTTGTTGAACAATAGGAATGTCATTGTGGGTGATGGTACGGGAACAAGCATGCCAGACACGGCAGCAAACCAAAAGGCTTGGCCGCAGTCATCAATACTGAAGGCCGGATGCAGCTTTCCTGTTGCTCATATTTGTGCCTGTTTCTCGATGCAGACTGGGACATTACTCAGTTATGTAATCTACAGCACCAAGTTCCAATCCTTTTGCTTCATCTTCATCACTGCTCAATGAAGTTAAAAAAATTATCGGGATATTTTGCGTATTTTTATCAGCCTTCAAGCGGCGGAAAACTTGATAACCATCAATTTCCGGCATCACAATATCGAGGAGAATCAGATCAGGAAAAAACCATCCGCAATCAAAGACAATGCAGCTTGACCACTAACAGCTGTATGCAAGTTGTACTTATTACTTAACGACGAAACAAGCAGTTCCAAATTGACCGAATTA
Organism: Desulfuromusa sp.; assembly: GCA_016744675.1. Classification (GTDB taxonomy): domain Bacteria; phylum Desulfobacterota; class Desulfuromonadia; order Desulfuromonadales; family Geopsychrobacteraceae; genus Desulfuromusa. The sequence continues at coordinate 48,426 of JADGDX010000013.1, forward strand.
TCATCAACAACCAGAAGCGTGCATTGTTGTGAAGATATTGAACCCAATGGAGTCTCCTTAGTTAAGTCAGCATGAAACAAAAAAGGGGGATATTAGTCGAGTTATACTAGTGGACGAATATGAATCTCTCTCGCCAGCATATCATCAACAGCAAACTGGGAATGTCCCACCTTAAAAATATAGCTGGGAAATTTTTGCACCAAAATGAGTTCACTGCCAGGTAAAACTCCCATACTCATCAGCTTTTGCATTTTTTTATCATCACTGGCAGCAATATAGGCAATTTCTCCAGATTCTCCGGATTTCAATTCCGTCAAAGCGACAATACCGGATGCACCCTGTTGACGAGCCTCAATACAACATTCTCCGGGAGGGATTGGATTTCCGTGCGGACAAGTGGTTGGATGATTCAGTAACGTACATAGTTTGACATCAACCCCCTGCCGGAGCAAATGTTCAAACTCGCAGGCCTGTTCGTTTCCTTCATCTCCCGCTATGCCAAGAATATCCATCGTTAAACGCTCAGCTAAACGATGTCTACGAACAGTCATCTGCGCTTCAGAACGCCCTTCTTTTCTCAAGCAGACGCGATCCCCACGGATTTCGACATAGGAGCGTTGAATCAGCTCTATCAACTCTTCCGAATTGCGATCAACATTCAGGGACGTTAGCAAACAACCAACATTATCGCCTTCAACGGTCATCACCCAGAGGGATTCAAGAATTTCTTCAGCTTTCTCTGAAAGTCGTTCCATACCTTAGTTATCCTTTTCTTTCGGAGGACGTTCTTTATTCCGCAAAAGTCGAGAAAATAGCTTTCCAGGTGCCGGGTTCGCATAACCGCAATTGGGGCAGTGGATTTTATGACACCCGCCAAAACAGGTCCCACAACTCTTTCCATCCACATTCCCGATGTTCTCTTCAATTTCTTTGTGACAAAAACCACAAATCACGCCAAGAAACCTGTTGCCAGAAGAAATTTATTAAGAAACCAACCCGAAGAAAACGCGAGAACCGTCACAAAAACAAAAATAATGACAGAAACTTTGACACCACGCTCTTTGAGCATCACAAGAAACTGAGCAACACAGGGAACAAAAAGGGTTAATGTCACCGCAGCTACGGTCAATTGTGCCACATTTAAAACTCCGGAAGACTGCAAATCATAAAGTCCGGCAGCACCAAAATCACGGCGAAAAAAACCAAAAACAAAAGCGGTTGTCACTTCAACAGGAAGACCAATCGCCGTAACAATCGGAGAGAAAACCCCAATAACATTCTGCAAAGTCCCTGTCATCTTTCCCGCCCAGAGAACAACAGAAGCAACCAGGAAAAGAGGGAGAATTTCGACAAAATAGCTCTGCATCCGTGTCAGAGTTTTCACGAGGACATTGCGTAATTGTGGAAACCGCAACGGAGGGATCTCCATATAGAAGACAGGGCTCTCTCCTGGTAATACTTTAGCGGCAAGAAATCCTATCAACAGAAAACACATGATCAGAAATACTGTCCAGACAAACAAAGCGTCTGGCGAAGATGATAACAAACCTAGAATAACTCCTAGTTGAGCGCTACAAGGGATTGCGAGGGCTAATAACATTGTTGCGATAATACGCTCACGCTTAGTTTCCAGTGTCCGTGTCACCAGTGTCGCCATCGTGTCACAGCCAAATCCCAGAACAATTGGAATAACCGCCCGACCCGATAGCCCAATTCGCTTAAACAGCCTGTCGACAAGAAGGGCCAAACGTGGGAAATAGCCGGTATCCTCTAGTAATGAAAAAACCAGGAAGAAGGTTCCAACAATTGGTAAAACCAGCGCTACAGCATAGCGTATTCCCAAAGTCCAAACGCCATATTCACCAGCAATAAGTTCAAATAACCATTCGGTTGACAAATATGTTTCGAAAAAGTTAACCACAGGGGGATTAATATAATTCTCAAATATTTTCCCTTCGAGAAAATCAACCAGAGTTCCTGCGCCAAAACCACCAACAAACTTATAGAGACCGAAATAGACAACCAACATTAAAATGGGAGCGCCCGTCACAGGGTTCATCATCCAGGAAGATAATTTTTCCGAAAAAGGTTCTTTCTCCGCAAGTGTTTGTGTGACGACTCCATCGAGCATCTGTTTACAAACTTTGCGACGTTCAAGGCTTATCTGTAAATGGAGGTCCGCCCTGCGGCGAAATGAGATTTCACGGGTTGTTTCAAGTAATTCCCGGTAGTCACTTTCACTTTCTTTTTCTACAGCTAAATCCTGGATATCATCATCTTTTTGCATGATCAATAAACTCATAGCACGCCGACTGAGACGATATTCTCCGTGAATCGACTGGATGATTTTTTCGATATCTTGCTCTAGATCCAAAGCATAAACAAATGGCTTATAGGGAACTGACGCATAAGTCGTAATCGCCTGACGCAACTCATCAAGACCAACTTTACGCTTCATGACAGCACCAATAACAGGAATTCCAAGATTCTCTTGCAAAAGGTTAAGATCAAGCTGCATCCCTAGGCGCTCTGCTTCATCAAGAATATTGATGACCAAAATGACTGGCAACCCGGCTTCAATCAGTTGCAGAGTCATCGGTAACATTCGCTCAATGTTCCGCGCATCAATAACATGGACAACGGCATGCGGATCTTCGGTCAGAAGAATTCTTCGCGCGACGCGCTCCTCCTCCGTGATCGGCATCATAGAATACATGCCGGGAGTATCAAGAATTTCGTAGCGACGATCAGAGAGGTTGCAATGACCATGAGAAACCTCAACAGAGGTCCCCGGATAATTTGACACGGTCGTGTAAGCCCCAGTAAGAGCATTAAAAACGACACTCTTGCCGACATTCGGATTCCCGACTAAAACCACCTTAGCTGATGACATGTGCAGATCAGACATAAAAAAAAGAAACCTTCTAACGGAAAAAGAACACTATCCTTGCTTAGAGCAACGTGCGCAGAGACCATAAAGTTCATGACGATGATTTTCAATCTTGAACTTGTGTTGAGCGGCGACCTGTTCCTGTATTTTTTCGATGCGTGGCTCGGTAAATTCGATAATTAAGCCACACTGAGTACACACCAGATGGTCATGGTGTTGATCCTGATTTAAAGGCTCAAAACGAGTTTGACCATCACCAAAATTCAATTCACTCGCAATTCCACACTCGGCAAACAATTTTAAAGTGCGATGAACTGTTGCATAACCAATTTTAGGATGTTCTTTGCGGAGCTTTAGATAGAGCTCTTCTGTCGAATAGTGAGAAGTTGAATCTAAAAATACAGTGAGTATTGTTTCTCTTTGGCTGGTATTTTTCAGTCCTTTTTGACGCACGTATTCGTTGAATACAGATACTCTATCCATCGGAAGAACCTCCATGCTAGATTTTGAAAATGACATTCAGAAGCTAAAGGAAGAAAGAGGAAATATCAAGACAAAATCAGGGAAAAGTCAATTTACCCTAGAGACGTTGGGAAAATTTGATATAAAAACCCAGCAATGCGCGTAAACAGATCAAAAAACAACAAAATACCGGCAATCATTAACAACACGCCAGTGATTATCTCTGTGATGCGTATATGCTTTTTAAAGCGATCAAAGAACCCAAGAAAGGAATGAAACAACAACCCTGAAATTAAAAAAGGGACCCCCAGTCCAGCAGAGTAGCTAGTCAATAAGAGCAAGCCCTTATTCACACCACCTGAACTTCCTGCAGCAATCGCCAGAATAGCACCTAAAATTGGACCGATACAAGGAGTCCAGCCGGCGGCAAAAGCAATTCCGACCAGAAAAGTCCCAACAAAACCGCTCGGCTTGTTGCGCAACTGAACTCGCTTTTCTCCCAGCAATACACCAAAGTGGAATAATCCGCTCAGATGGATCCCGAAAAGAAAGATCATCACTCCACCAACCTTCTGAATGATCCCTAGGCCATCTCTCAGATAAGTTTGAAATGATGCGGAAGCAAAGCCAGCCAACCCTCCTAAAAAAATGAAGACAGCTGAAAACCCGGCAATAAAAGCCAGAGAGTGAAGGACCACCGTCCATCGAACATGAGAATCACCCTCAGTCTGCTGCAGCTCCGAAAAAGAAAGTCCAGAAATGTAAGTCAAATACGATGGAATAAGGGGCAGAACACATGGGGAAAAGTAAGACAATAATCCCGCAGTGAATGCAATCCAGATTGTAACGTCAGTTCCAACATCCATAGATCACTCCCAAAAACCGTCGACAGTTCAATCAACCATTGAGGAGAAAGTTGATTAATTGAAAAGTTGACCCTGATAGCCAATCACGTCCACCAATAATTTTTTCGACAACATTTCCGTTACGGTCAATAATAAAGCTTTCGGGGAAGCGGAAAACACCATAGGCATTCTGGGCAGCACTCTCGCTATCAATGAGAATAGGAAAACTGTACGGAGTTTGCTGCAAAAACTTTTCAACAGCTTGACGACCGTTTTCATCAACATTGACCGCCAACATGACCAGCCCCTTATCCTTATAATCACGATAAAGCTTTTCCATCGAAGGCATTTCTTCACGACAAGGAGGACACCAAGTCGCCCAGAAATTCAGGACAACGACCTGACCCCGAAACTGTGATAAACTCACTTTCTGGCCATCCATATCGGTCAAGGTAAAATCGGGGGCAACATTCTCAGCCGCATCGGCACTAACCGATGATTGAGACTCTGTGGTTGAAGAATCGCAACCCGACAACAACATAAGTGTTAATAGAAAGATCATCCAAAACATTATTTTTTTAAATTGATTCATTTTTTAATCCTCAAGGTAATTCAATTAAATAACCGGTATTTTCCCGAACGACTGTAAATTTTAAAGGTTGCTGTCCTAAATAAGTTTCAATCACAGATTCATACTCAGCGATGGTCTCAACCTTGGCACTTTCAACCTTGGCAACCAAATCTCCGCGACGCATTCCAACCTGATCAGCTGGCGAACCATCCATAACTTTTTCGACTAAAAGACCGTTTTTACCCTGGTGCAACTCAAAACCAAAAATTCGACGGGAATAATCTAACCCATATCCTTCGGGCAATAACTCTAAATTTACGACTTGCTCTACCTGTTTTAACCCACGTAGCAAAGTCAGCTTGAGACTGTCTTCCGGAGTGTATGTCTGCAATAGCGAATGATAATGATCTGGTGAAGAAATTGGAATATCGTCGATTGCTAAAATAACATCGGCCTCGAGCAAACCGGCCCTATCTGCTGGTGATTTTTTTTCAACTTCATCAATCAGCACTCCACCCTCTCCATAGGAACGAACAAAGGACGAACTGACTGTTCCAACAAAAACTCCGAGAAAACCGCGTCGCACCAGACCATAATCGATCAAATCATCAAGGACACGTTTTGCTGTATCAATTGGCACTGAAAATCCAATTCCCTGTGCTTGCCGAGCAATGGCGGTATTTATACCAATCAATTCGCCATTAATATTGATCAATGGCCCACCTGAGTTTCCGGGGTTGATCAAAGCATCAGACTGAATAAAAATTGATGAGAGCTGTTGATCAATCTGAATACGCCTTTTCTGCGAACTAACAATCCCTGTGGTAATGGAGTGGCCTAGCCCAAGAGGATTTCCGATCGCAATAACAGTTTCCCCTAACATCAGATCATCCGATCGACCAGGCGGCAAAAAAGGATATTCTCCGGGTTCAACTATCTTCAAAATAGCCAGATCGATACGACGATCTTGACCTATCAGTTCAGCCTCTAGTTCCAACTGCCTATCAGACAATGCAATATAGATTTTCGATGCTTTCTCAACCACATGAGCATTGGTTAAGATATGACCTTCAGAATCGATAATAACGCCCGACCCTAGAGACTGAGTTTTATAGGTCCGCTGGGGCAACATATTCTGGAAAAACTGATCGAATATCGAATCACCAAACCCAAAAAAAGGACTGTTACTGCGTTGCGTTATTTTTTCGGTACGCACATTAACAACAGCAGCATGAGCTTTGGAAACTGCATCAACAATCGGGGTGCGTCTCTGTGCTGCGATACTAACCTGACAGAAAAGAAAAACAAGAACAAACGCTATGCTTAAACGACAGAATGACATGACCAATTATCCCTTAAAACCTCTCACGAAATCATTTTATTCAGTCTACATTATCCAAGTTATCCCAACAAGATAGACAGCTCGTTTTTTCTGAGTTATCCTGCCCCTCTCTGACGGAGGAAGCATGCTACCATTTATTGAAACGATCACAATTGTTCTTCCGATATTTCTAATCATTGCATTAGGAGCCTTACTCAAACGGCTCCAACTCTTTGATGATGAATTTCTTAAGCAAACAAACCGACTCGTTTATATTGTTTTTCTTCCCCTGCTCCTTTTCTACAAAATTGGCAAAGCAGACTTTTCGGTTTTTTTTAATGGCCCATTGGTGATTGGTTCGACCCTCGCCATTGTCATCGTATCTGGACTAACCTATTTTTACACCGGCCAAAAACATTATTCTGCAGCAGTTAGAGGCAGCTTCTGTCAAGGGGCTTTTCGTGGCAACCTTGCCTATATTGGACTAGCCATCTGTATGAATGCATATGGAGAAGAGGGACTGACCAAAGCAGGTATTCTCATGGGATTCCTCGTTCCAGTCCTGAATGTTTGTGCAATCATCGTGCTGCTTCTCCCCCATCAGAATAGAGATGATGATAAAAATACCAACCTGATAACTCAGACGATACTAAATCCCCTTATCATCGCGTCCTTTTTGGGTATTATCTGGAGCTTCTGGAATTTACCCATGCCTGTCATTATTGACAAATCTCTCAGCATTATTGCAGGAGTGACTCTCCCTCTTGCTCTGCTTGCCATCGGCGGAGGTTTTTCACTTGCACGAATCAAGGGTGATTTAAAACTCGCTGGCCTTGCAAGTACAATTAAGTTGGCCTTTTTACCATTACTAGCAGCTTTGCTTCTTATTCCTATGGGAGTGACAGGTTCTGACTTGGGAATTGGTATACTTATCGCCGGAACACCTGCGGCAACAGCAACTTACATAATGGCTCAGCAGATGAAAGGAGACGCTGAATTGGCGGGATCTATTGTAATGTTATCAACTCTCGCTTCTGCATTCAGTTACACCCTCCTGCTCTTAATCCTTAAAAGCACTGGGCTGCTCTAGCTCTATGCGATGGTGAAATGATGAGAGAAAACTACCTTCCATTCGATATTGGCAATAGTTTCACAATCACTCCTCCCCATATTGCGCCAAACGACAATGAGCGCATACGTATTATTATGGATCGAGGAGCATTTGGTTCAGGAGAACATCAGACAACTCAAAGTTGCCTAGAAGTTCTCGAAACACTACCGGCAAGGCCTGGGCAGAAGATACTTGATCTAGGAAGTGGTACCGCCATTCTAACAATCGCTACGCTGTCATTAAACCCTGGGCATGCATGGTGTGTTGATATTGAAGAAGCGGCCGTGGCAAGTGGACAAAGAAATTGTCAACTTAATGGGATGACCGATGACATCACCCATTGTTGTGGAACCCTCGATCAGATAACAGAAAATAACTTCGACTTAATATTAGCGAATATCTATGGCGACATCCTCCTTGATGTTGCAGAAGATCTCGTGAAAAAAGCATCTTCAGGGGCGATATTTCTTCTTTCTGGAATTCTTTGGGAATATAATTTTGATGTGCGACAGAAATATCAGCGATTGGGATGTAAACTCATCAAAAACCGCCTCATGGATGAGTTCAGCACGGTTCTTTTACAAAAAGACTAAGCGACCAGGGTCAAATCAGCCAGCCAAATGATCACAGGTTCTTCCAACAGACAGATCGGTTCCGTCCCCCCTCTTTGGCACAATACAGAGCCTGATCTGCATAGTGGTATATTTTTTCCTGATTGTCAGTATCCAGAGGAAAGGCAGCGACTCCTGCCGAAATAGTGACTGGGACAAGCTCCCCTTGGTAAGAAAGAGACAAATTCTCAACCTTTTTTCTTAGTCTTTCAGCGACATCAAAAGCCCCCGACAAAGTGCTATCCTCAAGTAAAACTGCAAATTCTTCCCCACCAATTCTCGCTGCAAGGTCACCAATCCTGACGACATCACTTAACTGACTCGCAACATGTTGGATTACTTGATCACCAAAAGGGTGTCCATAAGCGTCGTTGACACGCTTAAAAAGATCTATATCACAAATAATTAAGCAGAAAGATCCAGAACGACGCTTGGCTCGTTCATACATAGCTGAAAAAGCACGCTGAAAAGCACGTCGATTTGCAATCCCTGTGAGAGGGTCAGTAATCGTCATCTGCTGGATATGTTCGTGCGATTGCGCTAGATCAACCTTGATAGCAACCTGTGCCGCAAGAACTTCCAACATTTCACGTCCGTTCCAAGTCACCATATCTTCAGCATGTGAGGCAAGAATCAAAACACCATTGACCGGTCTGTCATCCTGAAGCAGCGGCACAACCAGAACAGATTTGTAGCCATCAAACAAACTCAAGCCATTGACAACCGGAGCACGACCTGAGTAAGAAGTCCTCTCGGGTAAAGTTCTCCTATATTTGACGACTTGACCAACAAGCGAATCATCAAGAATAAACTTATGATTTAATGCCGACGTGGGGTGTTCCCCTGAGATATAACAAATTTCATGATAGTTATTCTGCGTAAGGCTGATAGCCAATAGATCGGTCTCTACGATCAAGCCAAGTGCTTCAGTCGCGGTACTGTAAACAGATTCAATATCCAGTGCAGAATTTAAAGTCCTTAGCCCATCAAAGACTAATTGTAATGTGCGTCTTTCAACATCGGTGAAAAGTAAATTCCGGGCCAGAGTAAGACTTTCCGTTATCTGAGATATCGAAGCATCAATCAACACCCTCTCTTGCGGTGACCAATCATCTACTATTGAGCGATCAACGCACAAGACACTGTCAGCTGCAGATTTTCGTGATTCATCTTCTTCACATGTAAAACGCTGGGCAAAAAAACTTCCTACATTTTGGCTTTTTCCATAATAAGGGATTGGCGGGGAATTCGATTGATAGGGAGCTAAGGTTATCTGCTGTTGATCTTTCAGGAGACCAAGTACTCCTGAACCTTCTAACACAGCACAGCAATCAAAAGTAGTCGCCTGACTTGAAGACGCGTAATGAATCAGAAGATCAGAACTAGGATCTGACCAGTAAATGACAACGGAAGTCGCTTTCAAAGATAGGCGAAGGATTTTAAGCTGATTTTCTACAACATCTCGAAACTGACGGACAACATTGAGTCGATCTGAAGAAATCATTCCGCTATTTTTCTCAAGATAAAATGGTAATGTTTCAGCTGCCACCTGACCGTCAGAAATGTCGCTTTGTTTTTTTCGCTGACCAGTTAGCTTTGAAAACCAGTTCCCCATGGCATGACCTTAAAAAAAAGGGCGAATCAGTAAGATTCGCCCTTTATAACAATTAATTGAAATTATTCAAACAGAGAGATTATGATTCCGTTGATGTTGGCACCAACGACTTCAAATACTCACGGTTCAATTTAGCAATAAATTTAACACTTATCCCTTTAGGACAAGCAGCTTCACATTCGTAATGATTGGTACAGTTACCAAAACCCTCATCAAGAATGGCTTGAGTCATTGCCTTTACCCGTTTTTTTGCTTCAGGCTCACCCTGTGGAAGAGCTGCTAACTGAGCAACCTTGGCACTAGTGAAAAGCATAGCTGAACTATTTGGACAAGCAGCGATACAAGCACCACAACCGATACATTCAGCAGCATCCATTGCATAATCAGCAACCGGCTTCCCAATAAGAATAGCATTTCCATCAGCAACACCACCGGTATGGCATGATGAATAACCACCCGATTGCATAATTGCATCAAGAGCTGACCGATCAACGATCAAATCTTTTTGCACTGGGAAGGCTTTAGCTCTCCATGGTTCAATAAAAATCTCATCACCATCATCGAACTGACGCATATGCAACTGACATACAGTGGTTCGCTCTTCATGACCATGAGGACGGCCATTAATGACCTGTGAACACATACCACAGATCCCCTCACGACAATCATGATCGAAAGCAATAGGATCTTGTCCCTTCTTGATCAGCTCTTCGTTAACGTCATCAAGCATCTCAAGAAAAGACTGATCTGAGCTAATATTATTTGCTGGATATGTTTCCAGCTTTCCTTTGTCCTGTGGCCCCTTTTGGCGCCATACATGCAGAGTAAGGTTCATTATTTGTAACTCCTCACGGCAAGCTTGACATTCTCAAATTTCAAGGGTTCTTTATGTAATTCAGGCGCTTTGCCTGCACCCTTGAATTCCCAGGCAGCAGTGTAACAGAAATTCTCGTCATCACGCATTGCCTCACCATCATCAGTCTGATGCTCAGTTCTGAAATGACCACCACATGATTCTTCACGGTGGAGAGCATCAGTCGCCATAACCTCGGCAAACTCGAGGAAATCAGCCAAACGACCAGCATTTTCCAGCTGTTGATTCAGTTCACCAGGACCGCCGGTTACATTAACATTGTTCCAGAATTCGTCACGAATTTCTGGAATACGCTGCAATGCATTCTTCAGGCTGGCATCACTTCTTGCCATACCGACGTCTTCCCACATGACACTACCAAGCTCACGGTGAAGTTCACTAACGGTCTTCTTACCTTTAATTGACAACATTTTGTCAATGTTACCCTTAACATCCTCAACCGACTTCTTGAACTCTGGGTGATCTTCTTTAACTTCACCAGGAGTCAATGATGCCAAGTAAGGTGCAATAGTGTAAGGGATAACAAAGTAACCATCAGCCAAACCTTGCATTAGAGCCGAAGCACCAAGGCGGTTTGCACCGTGTACTGAGAAGTTTGCTTCACCGAGGACAAATAGACCTGGGATGTTACTCATGCACTGGTAATCGACCCAGAGACCACCCATGGAGTAGTGAGGTGCTGGGTAGATACGCATTGGACGCTCGTAACCGTCCTCATCAGTAATTTTCTCGTACATTTCAAACAAGTTACCGTAGCGCTCTTTGATCATTGGCTGACCAACGCGATCGATTGATGTTTGGAAATCAAGGAAAACACCACGCTTGGTTTCACCAACACCACGACCGTCATCACACTGCTCTTTTGCTGCACGAGAAGCGATATCACGTGGAGCCAAGTTACCGAAAGATGGGTATTTACGCTCTAGGTAGTAATCGCGATCTTCTGGAGCGATATCGCCAGGATACTTATCGCAATCTTCAGCTTTTTTCGGTACCCAAACACGACCATCATTCCGCAATGATTCAGACATAAGAGTCAGTTTAGACTGCTTGTCACCGTGCTGTGGAATACAGGTTGGGTGGATCTGGGTGTAACATGGGTTCGCCATGTAAGCACCTTTACGTGATGCTTTCCAGATCGCTGTAGCACTACAACCCATTGCATTTGTTGATAAGTAGAATACGTTAACGAATCCACCAGTCGCCAAAACAACAGCATCAGCCCAATGAGACTCAATCTCACCAGTCATCAGGTTACGAACAGTAATACCTTTTGCAACGCCGTCAACAACAACCAAGTCGAGCATTTCACGACGGTTGTACATGGTAACGGTTTTGTTTTTGATTTGCCGTGATAGAGCTGAGTAAGCACCTAGCAACAGCTGCTGACCAGTTTGGCCACGAGCATAAAATGTCCGGGAAACCTGAGCACCACCAAAAGAACGGTTGTCTAGGTAACCAGCATAATCACGAGCAAATGGAACGCCCTGCGCAACACATTGATCAATAATGTTATTAGAGACCTGTGCTAGACGCCAAACATCAGCTTCACGGGCACGGAAGTCGCCACCCTTAACTGTGTCGTAAAAGAGACGATAGATGCTATCACCATCGTTTGGATAACTTTTGGCAGCGTTAATACCACCCTGTGCAGCGATACTGTGAGCGCGCCGTGGGCTATCCTGATAGCAGAAACAATCAACATGGTAACCAAGCTCACCTAATGATGCAGCACCTGCTCCACCGGCAAGGCCTGAGCCAACCATAATGACTTTATATTTACGTTTATTCGATGGGTTAACCAGCTTCATATCAAAGCGGGCACGATCCCATGAAGTCTGGATATCTCCTGTAGGTGCTTTTCCGTCTAATATCACAATAAGCCCCCTATTTCACAATGCGAGCGAGAAGTAGTAATGGAATAGCGATATATGCCAATCCGTAAGCGATAGCCACGATCTTTCCAATAAAAATCACTTTATCCTGACTGGTTCCTGTGCTCAAACCAAGTGTCTGGACCCAACTGGAGATGCCATGAAAGATGTGCAGTGTCAAAGCGATCATCGCAATGATATAAACCACAGCGATAAAACCGTTTTGGAAACTTGCAGTCACCATGGTGAACACGTCAAGGTGTCCATGAACCAGTGGCAGATTATGTGCAGCGGTATCAGGGTTAGTGATCTGCACAGTAAAATGAAGCAAATGGTAAAGCAGAAAAGCCAGAACGATCAGGCCGGTAAAAACCATGGTTTTCGCTGAAAAAGTTGTCACCAGTGTTTTCTGAACAGCATAACTGTCAGGCGTGGCAGCACGGTTTTCAAGGTAAAGCTGAACACCAAAAGTAATGTGGACAGCAAACAGGCCTAACATGGCCAAGCGGAAAACCCAGACCAGAGGTCCAAGATCGTGCAGGTGTTTGGCATAGGCATTGATTGCATCGGCACCCGCAAAAACCGACAAATTGCCAAGGAGATGGACAGAAATAAAACCGACCAGCATCAGTCCGGTCACTGCCATCAGAATCTTTCTTCCTACAGTACTTTTAAACAGATCCATAGTTAAATATCCCTCGAGAATGTGAAACGATTGTCTATCAGGACTTATCTCCCGACTCCAATCACCAATAGTTGCTCAAGTCATTCCGGCTCAGCCCTTCTCTCCTCCTGAAACTGAACCTGTCATATTGTTCCTACAGCCCTCGCAACGAACGGCGCCCTCCTGTTCGTCTTGGGCATAAAATAAAACCATGCACCCAGAAATGAAACAATCCAAGTTCACAGCAAAATACAAATCGTATACTGTATACTAAATATTATGACAAAATTAAACAAAAAAACATAAAAATAGAAAATTCTAATTACTGAGAGATGCCAGCAACGGTCTTGGTTTGCACCTACAAAAATGACCGGAAAAGTCATACCTTTCCGGTCATGTGATGATTGTTATTTCAGAGTCAGTATTTTTTCCAAACTCTGTTGTAAAATCTCTCTCTTCTTGACCGCTGTGGCCAGCTTGGCGCGATCCTTCTCAAGGACTTGCGGGGGAGCATTGGCAACAAACTTTTCGTTCGACAGCTTCTTTTCAAAGAAATCGACATCCTTTTTAATCTTATCAATTTCCTTATTCAATCTAGCTTCTTCCTCATCAACATTAATCAGATCAGCCAGAGGAATCAATACTTCAACTTCCCCAGCTACCTGCGTCGAAGCCTGTCGAGGACGTTCAACCGCGACTCCCACAACAAGATTCTCAACACGTGCTAGAGAGTGGATATATTCCTGTCCAACGTGAATCGCTTCAACGACGGCTTCGCTCTTACAATCAAGGACAACCTTTATCTTCTTCCCCGGAGGAACATCAAGCTCACCACGCACATTACGAATCGCACGGATAACATCCATGACTAATTCCATATCAGCAACAGCAGAATCGTCAGTGCTTATAATTGCAGTTGTCGGGTATGTTGCCTGCATGATCGAACTCACAGCACGCTCTCCAGGGAGAGCATGCCAGATTTCTTCAGTGACAAATGGCATAATGGGATGCAACATCCTCAATAAACCCTCTAAGACTGTAAACAGAACAACCTGAGTCGAATAGCGCACATCGGTATCTTCACCATACAGGTTGCCCTTACTCAGTTCGATATACCAGTCACAAAACTCATGCCAGGTAAAAGAATAGAGAATACTTGCAGCATCGTTAAATTTATAATTTCCCAAAGCCTTATTCACTTCTGCAGCAGCAAAAGCATAGCGACTTAAAATCCATTGGTCAGCCTGAGACAATGACAACTGATCTAAATTAGCACCAGCGGGATCAAAATCTTCTAGATTCATTAAGGCAAAACGACTGGCATTCCAGAGTTTATTGACAAAATTGCGATAACCCCCAATCCGATCGGTTGACAATTTAATATCACGCCCCATCGCCGCAAACGCACAGAGAGTATAACGGAAAGCATCAGCACCATACTCATCCACGATGGTCAATGGATCAATGACATTCCCCTTGCTCTTACTCATTTTCTGCCCCTGTGCATCTCGCACAAGAGCATGAATATAAACTTCCTTAAAGGGAACAGTCTCCATGAACTTAGTTCCCATCATCATCATCCGCGCAACCCAGAAAAAGAGGATATCAAAACCTGTGACCAAACAACTGGTCGGATAAAATTTTTGCAGTGCTTGAGTTTGATCTGGCCAACCCATGGTAGAGAATGGCCACAGAGCGGAAGAAAACCAGGTATCGAGGACATCAGTCTCTTGGCGCAAATCGTTACTTGAGCAATGCTTACAAACGGAAACGTCATCACGTGAAACAGTAATCTCACCACAGTTATTACAGAACCACGCGGGAATTCGATGCCCCCACCAGATCTGACGACTCACACACCAATCTTGTATATTATACATCCACTCATAATAGGTTTTTTCCCATTGCTGGGGGACAATCTTGGTCTGACCAGACTCGACAGCGTTAATTGCTTCAGCAGCAAGAGACTTGACTGCCACATACCACTGCTTACTCATATAGGGTTCAATCGTTGTCCGACAACGATAGCACTCACCAACAGCATTCGTGTAAGCGTCAACCTTTTCCAGTAAACCCAAATCCTTAAGGTCAGTTACAACCTGAGTTCTGGCTGCATAGCGCTCCATGCCAATGTAAGATCCGCCATTTTCGTTGATCAGTCCAGACTCATCGAGAATATTGATAAAATCAAGGTCGTGCCGTTTCCCAATTTCAAAATCGTTAAAATCGTGTGCTGGAGTGATTTTTACCGCTCCGCTACCAAACTCAATGTCAACATATTCATCGGCAATAATTGGTATTTCTCTTTCGGTCAAAGGTAACTGTACTTTTTGACCGATTAAGTCCTGATAGCGTTCATCGTCGGGATGAACAGCAACAGCGGTATCTCCCAACATCGTTTCAGGCCGAGTTGTCGCAACACTGAGATAGCGGTCAGTCCCCTTAACTGGGTAGCGTAAATGCCAAAGGCTCCCCTGCTTATCATCATGCTCAACTTCCAAATCAGACAATGCCGTATGACAGCGAGGACACCAGTTAATCAATCGATTATCCCGGTAAATCAACCCCTCGTCATACAAACTGACAAAAACCTCACGAACCGCCTTGGACAAACCTTCATCCATCGTGAACCGCTCTCGCTGCCAATCACAAGAAGCACCAAGGCGCCTCAATTGATTAATAATCTGCCCGCCCGATTCTTCTCGCCACTTCCAGACCCGCTCAATAAAAGCGTCACGTCCCAATTCATGCCGATCCATATTTTCTGCAGCAAGCTGCTTTTCAACAACATTCTGAGTCGCAATGCCTGCATGATCAGTTCCCGGCATCCAGAGAACCTCATAGCCAGACATGCGCTTCCAACGACAGAGGATATCCTGCAAGGTATTATTCAGAGCATGCCCCATATGGAGAACACCCGTTACGTTTGGTGGAGGAATGACAATTGAGTAATGGGGCTTAGGCGAGTTTTCATCAGCATGAAAATCACCACGCTGCTCCCAGACATCAAACCACTTTTCTTCCACTTGCTCGGGTTCGTAACTTTTACTGAGTTCTGTTTTCATAGCTTGCAAATCCTTGCGTCAAAATGCAGTTATTGGATTATTTTCTGGGCAGGAACAATAAAGGGGGGCAGCAAGGAAGTCAAGACATCCCTGCTGCCCCCCACAAGAAGGAAAGCACTGGCATTGGCCAATTAAGGCTAAGAGCCTTCTTTAATTTTGCGTATTTCTTCGCTGATCATTGCCTCAGCAAGATCAGGGACAACTTCCCAAGCAACCTGCTCCAACATTTCCGCTGCCATTTTTTCAATTATTGGTCCGGCAACCTTAGTGACGACATCCATCAATTCTTCTTCGGAGAGTTCTCTTAATTGTTGCTCAATCTGCGCAACTGCTGGTTCTTCCGTGCCCTCAGAGACAAGTGCTACCGCGGGAATTGGCTCATCCTCAACACTGACAGAGTCAACATCATCCTCTGCGGGAGTTTCATCAAAATAGAACCCTTCATCTTCAGCAGCAGGTTCAACCTCTTCAATAACAGGTTCAACCTCTTCAATAACAGGTTCAACCTCTTCAACAACAGGCTCGACCTCTTCAACAACAGGCTCGACCTCTTCAACAACAGGCTCGACCTCTTCAACAAC
>JADGDX010000140.1 GCA_016744675.1 Desulfuromusa sp.
GTGAGATGTCCCCCGCACCGCCGGGGATGAACCGTCTGCTGTTTGTGTTTGGTTTTTGTGGCTCTTATGTTCCCCGCACCGGCGGGGATGAACCGATCATTGGTTATTTTCTGTCCGGTTAGACTGTATGTTCCCCGCACCGGCGGGGATGAACCGCGGGGATCATCTGGTCCACCGGCTTTTTTCTTATGTTCCCCGCACCGGCGGGGATGAACCGATCGACTCAATCTTGATTTTGACGATATGGCAATGTTCCCCGCACCGGCGGGGATGAACCGGCGGACTGGGCGGTTGCGAAGCAGGTGAGTGTATGTTCCCCGCACCGGCGGGGATGAACCGCTTGGTTACAAGGACGGAAAACGGTTCTTTGAATGTTCCCCGCACCGGCGGGGATGAACCGAGAGATAACCGTCACTCATTCGAGGACCAAATATGTTCCCCGCACCGGCGGGGATGAACCGCGGCTGCAGCTTCGGAATCCCGCATGAGTGTTATGTTCCCCGCACCGGCGGGGATGAACCGAGGAATATTCATATTCAACGCAGTTATCAGCGATGTTCCCCGCACCGGCGGGGATGAACCGTAAAATCAACCTGTGTTCCGTCCGTTACATCGATGTTCCCCGCACCGGCG
>JADGDX010000141.1 GCA_016744675.1 Desulfuromusa sp.
ATCTGGAACTTAGTTACAAAAGCCAAAGGATTTGTTGCGTTATCTGCAGCTTTTTCAACATCCGATTCTTCTTGAGCATAAGCTAAGGAGGAAGTTAAAAATAAGGCTACAATAGCTAATAAGAATGTATTTTTTTTCATATGATAATATATTTATTGTTTAATTAAATAACTTGGGTGGTAATTATCTTACCACTCAAGTTAGTTATATCAAATATTATTTCTTCTTTTTATTTTTTTTCTTGTTTTTCTTTTTCTTAGCTGGAAGGTATGGGTCAACAGTTCCAGTTTTTATTGGTGGTTCTTCTTCCAGAGATTTTAGATGTGCTCTTAAAGACATCATAATAGGAGAAACAACCCAAGAATTACCTTGTAGTCCTTCTTTAGAATATGGTTTTTCCTCTCTAGGATCCGAAAATAAATCATGAAATACTGGAATTGGATATTCCATAATAGGTGTTCCATAACCTTTTTCTAGTCCTTTAAAATGTGCTTTCCAATTACGCCATTTTACAGCATGAATTTGATCAGAAACGTAAGCAATAACCACTTCTTGTTCAGATTTTTCTTTTTTACCCATTAAAAAATCTAGCTCGTTTTTTCCATCATAAATTCTATCTGTTGGTAGCGTAC
>JADGDX010000142.1 GCA_016744675.1 Desulfuromusa sp.
GGCATAGATCACCCGCAAGTGAGAGATTATTGAGTTGGGCTTGAGACCCCTATCTTGCTTATCTTCTACAAAAGCACCGATATCACTCCTCGTCAATGCCAATATCGAACTGTTTTCTCTGTTGAGGAAATGCATGAAAGCTAGAATGACGCCGCCTGCATGATCAATGGTATGATATGAAAGGTTCTTGATATATTTGCCGTGCAAGTATGCTGTGACGAACTGGTTGCCCGGCAGACCACTTGCGGTTATGCGCGTAGTCCAGCGGTCCAATATCTTACGTTTATAGGGGATAGTCGCGGGTGCAGCTTCCGGAAAGCTGGAGTGAGATGGGGCGGTTGAATGGTATTCAGGAGTTAGTACGTTTTGGCGTATACCTGTTGTTTCGGTCATCGTGTCCTCCTTTTTCTTTGTTGAAAAAACAGGATGTTAATGACCACATTATAACATTTTATGCGGTTTTCACTTTGTTACGTATAAACAGGAATAGTCTTAAATTGCGATTATTCTTAAATGGTTAACGTTGCCAATAATAGCCTCAACCATTGAGATAACGTATGTCTCTGCTGGCTAGCAGTAGATCTCTTAAGTAGGGTTATACGTTGCTATTACAGAGATTGAACTTAGC
>JADGDX010000143.1 GCA_016744675.1 Desulfuromusa sp.
CAATGGCGGAGCGCTGGTTTCGGTCAATGTCGCTGGGCTGGACGACAATGTTTTTGCTGATACCTTGTTCGGGCATATACGTGGGGCTTTTACCGGTGCTGAAAGTGTTCGTAAGGGGATGATTGAGAGAGCTGCGGGAGGAACTCTGTTTCTTGATGAAATCGGTGACCTTAATCCTGCATCACAAGTGAAACTGTTGCGATTATTGCAGAATGGGGAATATTACCCCCTTGGAAGTGACCAGCCGAAGCAGATGACCGCCCGGGTTGTCGTAGCTACTCACGCTGATCTGGATGCGAAGATGGCTGCAGGAGAGTTTCGCCGTGATTTGTATTATCGGCTCTATTCACACCATGTCAATCTTCCACCTTTGCGGGAGCGTAAAGATGATCTGCCATTGTTGCTGGAACACTTTCTGGCTGAAGCTGCAAATAAACTGGGGAAAAAGAAGCCGACTCCGCCTAAAGAACTCGTGCTTTTATTATCCACATACAGTTTTCCCGGAAATATTCGTGAACTGGAAGCGATGGTTTATGATGCGGTGAGTCAGCATAATGGAAAAACTCTGTCGATGCAGAGTTTCCTTAAGCGAATTGGAGGCCAAGTTAATCATCGCTCTGTTAATC
>JADGDX010000144.1:0-262 GCA_016744675.1 Desulfuromusa sp.
GCTCCATATTGGGCACGTTCAGCTTTTGTCGCTTTTCGTGCCGAGATTATTCGAATGACTGACGAAGACTCGCGGTAGCAGTGACAAACAACTAGCACCCGCAATGACCAACTCATGCCGAGGAGGATGAACCTGTCTTCGTCTTCAGAATGGTCGGGGTCGGGGATCAAACGGCCAACTTCGTCAGAAAATGCAGTGGCAGCCTCTTCAAAAGAGACGCGGTGTTTCTTTTTATTTGCAACCGCCTTTAGCGGATCCCATT
>JADGDX010000144.1:272-626 GCA_016744675.1 Desulfuromusa sp.
TGGCCAACCAGCTCAGCGATAACGCCAATCACGAGCAGCCATATCTATTGCGCTTTTCTCAGATTCCCAGTCTAACGTTGGCTTCAGCTGCAAGCGCGTCCGGCGTCGCCGGTTTGGCGCGCAGGTTGCGTCAGCAAGCTGCGTGACAAAAGCGATTGTCGGCTGCAAGCGTTTGTTAGGCGTCTATCGATATATCGACTTTAGTTGACCCCATGCCATACCCACCGTTTCAACGACCCCACCACTCCACGGTGGCCCGCAGCTTCCTTTTAAAACCAACACGCTACTAGCAACACTTAAATCGACTGAGCCGACCGCCGGCGTATATAGATATGCTACTGCAGAGTATTGACC
>JADGDX010000145.1 GCA_016744675.1 Desulfuromusa sp.
CAACAAACCAATTGCACCAAACCTTCTTGAGCGTGATTTTGAAGTAGGCACTCAAGATACTGTATACGTCGGCGATATCACCTATATTCCAACTGGCGAAGGGTGGTTATATTTAGCAACAGTCATTGACTTATTTTCCAGAGCCATAGTTGGTTGGGCAATGGATTCACGCATAAATGCCAACTTAGTCAATGATGCATTGCTTATGGCAATTTGGAAGCGGAAACCAGCTAAAGGTCTTATTTTTCACAGCGATCGAGGTAGCCAATACGCCTCAGATATTTACCGTGCAACTCTAAAGAACCACGGAATTAAAGCCAGCATGAGTAGAAAAGGTGATTGCTGGGATAACGCAGTAGCTGAAAGTTTTTTCCATACGCTAAAAACCGAACTAATTCACCATTGCGACTTCGAAACACGCGAAGAAGCCAGAACAGTAATATTCGAGTATATCGAAGTATTTTATAATCGTCAGCGACTTCATTCTTCTAACGGATATGAAGCACCGCTGGTATTTGAGCAGATAAAACAATCTGCGTAATTTTGTGTCCGGAAAAGTGTTGACACATCAAAATGGTATATAGATTTGTAAGGGGATGAGAGGTTGGTATTAACTCGAAAAC
>JADGDX010000146.1 GCA_016744675.1 Desulfuromusa sp.
TCCTAAGCTCGTCCGGACTCCCATTATGAGGCAAAGTCAGAGAAAGCCTCAATCTGCATCGGCAGATTGAGGCTCAACTTGTTCTGGAAATAGCTCACCAAGGACTAAGTTATTTTTTTCCCGATATAGAAAACATAGCCATAATACTCTTTATATTTATAGTACAATTGAGTTTCATGGCGTTGGTTTGCGATAAAGTCTATGGCAGATTTATTGCCTGAATTTTTCTCCAGAAAGGCTTTCTGTGCATGTACTTGTGGTGCATAGAAATGTTCCGTCCAGCATCTTTCGGGCAAAACAAAGGTGGCAACCGGAAGATAACCGGCTTTTTGCATCTGCGCGACCTTATTGGGGATAGTATCTATTTCTGGATAAGCATCCATCCAAAACTTATCAATTTCATCAGGGCGCTCTTCTGTAAACCATGATATTTCTGAAACAGCTACATGACCTCCAAGTTTCAGGAATCTCCGCCATTCATTTAGCCCCCGCTCAAAACCAATATTGTAGATTGCTCCTTCTGACCACATCAGATCTAATTCTTCATCCCGGAAAGGAAGATTATCCATCGAGCCAGCAATACCTGTTACTCTATCCTGGAAATTCAGTTTCTCAAC
>JADGDX010000147.1 GCA_016744675.1 Desulfuromusa sp.
AGACATAGGTCCACGGGGGTTGTCAGTCGGAAGAAAAATGAAGAGGGAGTGTGGAGCAGGTAAGTTTGGTTCATGGTGCCGCCTTGCCCCTATTTTGTGTAGAGGTTTTGTGTAAAACGGCGGAAAGGGGCTGCAAAACGCAAGAAGCCGCTGAATTCTGTGTGAATCCAGCGGCTTCTTTGTATATGGTAGCGATGCACGGAATTGAACCGCGGACACTGCGGATATGAGCCGCATGCTCTAACCAACTGAGCTACATCGCCATGTTTTTCGTTTTTGTTGCTCGCTGCGTTTGTTGTCTGTATCGCCTCGAGACAGAAAGCTTTTAATCTATTTTTCGACAAATGGTCAAGGGGTTTTTTTATAAAAATCGAAAAAAATAGTTCGAGACAATGGGGCTTGATCTCTTATTGGCGGCAGTCTCCGGGAATTAAACGAAAAACATGGGAGTGAAAAATTCAAGGGTGGGTGCCTTTTTTTGGGGGGAGTGTGCGAATGTTTGGGTTGATGTGGGGCGAGGCTGGGGTCGGTCCCTGCCCTCTTTTTTATGTGTTTGAGCGGTTTTTCTGCTGCGGTGTTGGGTGGTGCTTGTC
>JADGDX010000148.1 GCA_016744675.1 Desulfuromusa sp.
TTTATTGTTCCATCACGCTGGTGAAAACCATGGACTTTAGTCCAAGACTTTCAGTTGCTACTCATGTTTGACTGTTATTAAAACAGAAAAAGGAGTAGCAATGGGTGATTATCGATATAGTGGTCATACTGTCAGTCGTTTAACTGTTCATCTTGTATGGGTAACAAAATATCGCTATGAAATTCTGACAGGCGATATCCAAAAACGTTGTCGTGAACTTCTCATCCAGGTCTGCGACTCAGAGGATGTGCGAATATTAAGTGGAGTTGTTAGTAAAGACCATATTCACATGCATATTGAATATCGACTATCGCTGTCGATAAGCAACTTGGTTAAAAGGTTAAAGGGGCGGAGTTCACGCTTGCTTCAAAATGAATATACGGAGTTACACCGCCGCTACTGGGGTAAACATTTGTGGGCTGTAGGCTATGGAGCCTGGAGCACCGGAAACATTACAGAAGAAGTGGTTGAGGAATATTTAAAACAGCACAAATCTTCAGCCAACGATAAAAATAACTTTAAGCTAGATTAGGGACTTTCAGTCCCGACCCAAACCCATGCACTTTCAGTGCATGGTGGTTTAGT
>JADGDX010000149.1:0-270 GCA_016744675.1 Desulfuromusa sp.
CTAAAGAACTATACGGAATCCATAATGGAGAAACTGCAACCTGAGAACTTTGAACAAATAATAAGTTCATCCAACAAAACTCTGAGAGATCGCTACATCTCAATATTTTCTAGTCATGAGATGATTAAGTACCTTAATGACAAGGCACCCAAGGGTGTTGGTTTAGTCAGATTATATGATGCATTCGAAACATCAAATGATATTGGAGAGTTCCTCCAAAAAGCTAATTTTGATTTGGAATTCATACAAGAGATATGCGACTTATCACAT
>JADGDX010000149.1:280-577 GCA_016744675.1 Desulfuromusa sp.
CCGAATAACTTGGTGGTGTGCAAAGGTCAGCCTGCCGCCGGTTATCAAAAACGTTATATTTTAAATTTTATTAGCAATATCACCTAAAAAGAGAGGTTACATATGGATTTAAGTCTTTCGGGAATTTTTGTCACTGTGGCTATTGCACACTTTCTTGCACTTCTTAGCCCTGGCCCTGATTTTGTTCTTATTGTTAAAAGTGCAGTGAAAAATAATAGCAAAAAGTCTATAGGCATCGCTGTTGGCATATCCAGTGCGAGTGCATTGTACATTACGCTATGTTTAATTGGAGTAGGT
>JADGDX010000014.1 GCA_016744675.1 Desulfuromusa sp.
TAGGTATTGTGTCCCCAGAATACCCCGACAGAATTGAGGACACAGACATACATGGCATCGGCATGAAGATAGATACCACGATAAAAATGATGCTATTGAGTGTAGAATCTCACAATGCAGGCTCCTTTCTTTGAGAGGGGCAATCTGTACTTAAAGTTTACCGGATGGTCTGTTCTCTATGGAGGGGGCCTGCACGAGTATCAAACATATCACCGCGGACGGAAAATGCGTTTGTGGTGAATTTGAAAAATTCGGTGGGGCGCGCATCGTTCGTCGCCACCGATTATCTATCCGTTATGCACTAGGAGATATACGTTGAAGCATATCAATCAAGTCAACCTCATGGCGACCTACAACGAATGGATGAATAACAAAGTGTATGAGGCTGCCATGGCCTTGACCGAAGAGGAGGTTATTGCTGATAGGAACGCACCATTCGGTTCCATTCTCGGGATACTTAATCATTTGGTCGTTGGTGACACAATTTGGTTAAAGCGCTTTGCAACACACCCAGCAAACTACTCTTCGCTTGAACCGATACGAGAGCTCTCTACACCAACAAGCCTTGACCAACTACTCTTTGCAGATATCCAAGATCTTTCAAAATACCGTAAAGTACTTGATCAAGTTATCTTGGAATGGGGAGACTCGGTTACAGTTCGCGACCTAGGGCATTGTTTACGATATGTAAACACCAAGGGGGAGGTCGCAACAAAGAGTTTTTTCAGTCTTGTTATGCATTTTTTCAATCATCAGACTCACCACCGAGGGCAGGTTATGGCGTTACTTTGGCAATCTGGCATTGATATCGGAGTTACGGATCTGGTTGCTCTTATTTCAGATGAAACATAACAATGCAATGTCTTTAGACTTGTCAATCGATCATCCGGATGGAAAACGCGAGCTGCTGATTTGAAAAGCAAAACCAATTGCGGTGGGTCACACAAGTTCGCGTCGCCAGCCGGTTATCATGAACCGTTGAGGCTGTAGAAAACCCCGAATTATGCTATATCAGTGGCTAAATGATGATCTTTTCTGGGAGGGGAAAATGCCACGATTTAAACATTACAACCAACGGTAAACCGTTCTGTTGCCGATCGCTTTTGAGCGCCAAATCCTCTTTGAAAAGTTTGGCCCTAGCCCCAACTATTTAGTTGATGAGAAGATTGGCCCAAGTATTTTCACCACAACTACAACAACAAAACAATAGGCCCACTGGCATACTATCTAACCTTAATGCTTAAAATAGTCCTGCTGGGTCTTGAGTGAACATGGAGGTTACATGAAAGTTCTGACAATACAGGGAAGTGCACGAAAAGAAGGCAATACAGCGACAGTCCTTGGTTGGGTTGAAGAGGAACTGTCCCTTATGGGCCATGAAGTGTCTTCGGTGCGCTTAGTGGGTAAAGATATTCGTGGATGTTTAGCTTGTGGTAAATGTAAAGAATCAATGGATGCGGTTAACTGCATCCAAAATGATGATGCTAGTGCCATCCTTGATCAGATGGTTGCTGCTGATCTGGTGATTTTTGCATCTCCTCTTTATTTTTGGGGAATTGCTGGTCCTTTGAAGTCGTTAATTGATCGCACATACAGCTTTTATGTCGATTATCATAAGCCGGGTCACGCGTCGTTGCTCGAAGGGCAGCGCCAAGCATTATTGGTGACAGGTGCTGGACCATGGGAAAATAATGCCGAGGCAACTTTTACCGCGTTTGAACGTTTACAGAAACCTCATCGGGCTATGTCCGCTGGGAATCTATACCTTGGCAAATGTACCACTGCAGATAAATTAGGCGAGGACGCAAGAACTCTTGCGAGCAATTTTGTCAGTAAAATTGTTGGATAGTTTTTTATGATGACAGCAGGGATGAAGATATCCATCCCTGCTGTTTTATCGAAAATCAGTTGAGGAGATCAACAATTTTATGCGCAATTCCGGTATAGCTACTCGGTGACATCTCAAGCAGACGCTGTTTGTCATCTGATTTAAGATCTAATCCTTCAATAAAAATTCGGATCGTGTCTTGATCTATTTTATTGCCACGAGTCAGCTCTTTCAACTTTTCATACGGTTTTTCTATTCCTGCTTTACGCATCACAGTCTGAATTGGCTCGGCCATGATTTCCCACGCATTTTCAAGGTCTTTTGCTAGGTTATGTTGATTTAACTTTAACTTGCTTAAGCCTTTGATTGTCGATTTGTAGGCAATCATACTATAGCCAAAACCAACTCCCATATTGCGCAGGACGGTAGAGTCAGTGAGGTCTCGTTGTAGACGTGAAATAGGCAATTTCATTGACAGGTGCTGCAAAATTGCATTTGCCAAACCACAATTTCCTTCAGAGTTTTCAAAGTCAATAGGATTTACTTTGTGAGGCATTGTGGATGAGCCGACTTCGCCTTTAATCGTTTTCTGCCCGAAATATCCCATAGAGATGTAAGTCCAGACATCGCGGTTGAAATCAATCAGAATAGTATTCCAGCGCGCCATGACATCAAATAATTCAGCCATGTAATCGTGTGGTTCAATTTGAGTCGTAAATAGGTTTTGTTTCAGTTCCAATTCTGTTTCAATCACTCTTTTGCTCAACCCAATCCAGTCAACGTCAGGATATGCCGAAAGGTGTGCGTTAAAATGACCAACAGCTCCATTGAGTTTTCCCAAAAGTTCAATTTCAGTTATTTTGTCGCTTTGTTTTTGCAGGCGTTGGGAAAAAACAGCGAGTTCTTTGCCGATTGTTGTCGGAGATGCAGTTTGACCGTGTGTTCTGGCAAGCATCGGAACATCTTTAAACTCTTTGGCAAATTGACCTAGTTTAGCAATGACCTGTTGTTGATACGGTATCAGGGCTTTTAGGCCGTCTTTCAGCATTAATGCATGGGATAAATTGTTGATGTCCTCAGAGGTACAAGCAAAATGAATAAATTCTGAGATGTCATTCAGAGATGTTTCAACAATCAGCTCTTTTAAATAATATTCAACAGCTTTGACATCGTGATTTGTCACCGCTTCAATTTTTTTAATTTTTTCAGCTTCAGTTGGTGTGAAATCTATGACAATTTGTCGTAATACATTTTCTTCTTCTGTCGTTAACTGACGACATTCAGGAATTTGTGATTCACGACACAGGGTAATAAGCCATGCTATTTCGACTTTGACCCGATTTTTAAGCAGAGCATATTCTGAAAAACATTCGACAAGTTCGTTGACCTTATTGCTGTAACGTCCATCGATAGGGCTAATTGCTGTTATCATTTTGAGCTCCTTCGTCTTGCGTTAAAAAAAGGCACTATATCTGGGGTCGTAAGTCTCTGCAAGCTCTTTGTCGGGCCTTGATAATCAATATTCAATTCCATTGTTGGGGTGAGTTCAGGTAAGCTTGTAGTTGATTCTACCGTTTACGCTTTAAGAGCATTTTGCTAATTTAAGAGAAGAGGTTCTTAACTGATGGGTTCCCAAAGTAAAACGATATCGCTGGTTCTTGGTAGTGGTGGTGCTCGTGGTTTGGCTCATATAGGAGTCATTCAAATTCTTGAAGAGCAGGGTTATAAAATAGATTCTATTTCTGGTTCGTCGATGGGGGCTCTCATCGGTGGAATTTATGCAGCTGGAAAATTAGATATCTATACCGAGTGGGTTTGTGCCCTTGATCGTATAGATGTTTTGCGTCTTCTCGATTTTTCCTTGAGTGGTACAGCCATTTTTAAAGGTGAGAAAATCATCAATACGCTGCGAGATCTCATCGGTCGACAGAATATTGAAGATCTACCGATTTCTTTTACTGCTGTGGCAACTGACATTGAAGAGAGTAAGGAAGTTTGGCTTTCCAGTGGTCCTTTGTGTGATGCGATTCGTGCTTCGATCGCCTTTCCAACAATATTTTCTGCATTCCCCTATAAAGGTAAGACGTTGGTTGATGGGGGATTGTTAAATCCGATCCCGATTGCCCCAACGCTCCGTGATTTAACCGACATGACGATTGCTGTCAGTTTAAGTGGTCAGGCAAAAGTTGTTTCTGATGAGTTGCCGACCATTGAAAGCAATCCTGAAGAGCGCAATAAGTACCATCAAAAGGTTCTTGATTTCATTGATGGTCTTCAGTGGAAAGATCATGACAAAGAGGAAGATGCTGGATTTTTCGATGTCATTTCAAAAAGTATTGATGTGATGCAGTCGACGATTTCAAATTTTAAGCTGGCAGCCTATAAGCCTGATATTTTGATAGAAATTCCGAAAGATGTTTGTAGTATTTATGAGTTTGAGAGAGCAGAAGAGATGATCGAAGTGGGGCGCCGTGTCGCAACTGCTCGCTTGGATGAATTTCATCGATCAATGGTGTCTAGCTCAAATGAGTAATTGATTGGCGAGTTTTAGCAACATTGGGTTGATGGGACGTATTCCAGATGTTGTTGCCAGCTTAAGTTCAGTCATGAGTATTTCTGATCCCTGTAAGCCAACCATTTTGCTTCCGTTTCCAGCAAGAAGGCATTCAACAGCTGCTTGCCCAAACCGTGCCCCAAGAAGTCGATCAAAGACAGATGGAGATCCTCCGCGCTGATAATGACCGAGCACGATGACACGCGTTTCAAAACCGATTCTATCCTTGATATGGTTCGCAATATCTTCTGCTTTCCCTGCTCCTTCAGCGACCATAATGATCGAATTGCTTCGTCCTTCCTGATAGCGTTTACGTAGATCGGCACAAATTTGAGCAAGGTCATACGGTTCTTCAGGGATCAGGCTGTACTCAGCTCCGGCAGCAATTGCCGATGCAACGGCCAGGTAGCCACAATTGCGACCCATTGTTTCAACGACAAAAGCACGATCGTGTGAAGAGGCGGTATCTTTTAGGTTGTCAACGGCTCTTATAATATTGTTGAGTGCCGTATCGACCCCCAATGAAAAATCTGTAAAAGGAATGTCGTTATCGATTGATGCAGGAATACCAATCACAGGTATCCCTTGTTGGTGAATTGCGTACCCCCCCTTAAGTGAACCATCTCCACCAATGACGATTAAACCTTCAACCCCCATGCCTTTCAAGTTTTCGCTGGCCAGACGGAGCCCTGATTCGGTGCGCATTTCCTTGCATCGCGCACTCTGTAAGAATGTTCCCCCGCGTTGCAAAATGTTACTGACTGATCGCGTGGTCATCGTCTCATAAAGCCGATCGATTAAGCCCTGAAAGCCTTTTTGTATGCCAATAACTTCCAACCCTGACCCGAGGCCGGCACGGACGACTGCGCGTAGTGTCGCATTCATTCCGGAGCAATCGCCCCCACTAGTTAAAACTGCAATTCGTTTCATCATAAGAACCTTTTCAAAAAC
This sequence comes from Desulfuromusa sp., assembly GCA_016744675.1. Classification (GTDB taxonomy): domain Bacteria; phylum Desulfobacterota; class Desulfuromonadia; order Desulfuromonadales; family Geopsychrobacteraceae; genus Desulfuromusa. Next base: position 5,334 of record JADGDX010000014.1, read on the forward strand.
AGCCGAAATGTTTTAACTCGGGTAGATTGATGGTGAGTGAATAGGTTATTATATCTTTTTATTTGAAATTAATCATTTTTTTTCGAGGAATCAAAATGCATCGAATACATATTGTCCTTATTGCTTTTGTTCTTGTTGCCTGTCCAGGAGCTGTTTTATCACAGTCGTTGGCCGATAAAGTTCAGGAGCATCGGCTCGGCAACGGAGCCACAGTTCTTCTGGTAGAGAGACATGATTCACCGACGGTCTCTGCATATATCAGCTTTAAAGTCGGTGGAGCCAACGAAACAAGTCAGGAACGTGGCGTTGCTCATCTGTTGGAGCATATGTTGTTTAAGGGGACGAAAACCCTTGGCACCAAAGATTACAAGAGTGAAAAGAAACTACTGCAAAAGATTAAATCAGTAGGCCAACAAATTGATGCGATGAAGAATCTTTCAGATGTCGATACACAAAAAGTACACGTCTTACGAGATCAACTTGTTGCTTTACAAGCTGAGCATCGTAAGTTGGTTGTCAAAGATGAGTTTTCAAAGATATACGCTGAAAATGGCGGCGTTGGCTATAACGCTTTCACTGGTAAAGACTCAACAACTTATTTGATCAATTTGCCATCGAATAAGTTAGAACTTTGGGCAGCAATTGAGTCAGATCGATTGAGAAATGCTGTTTTTCGTGAATTTTATACTGAGAGAGACGTTGTTCATGAAGAAAGACGGCGTTCATATGAAAGTAGCCCTGGTGGTTTAATGTATGAAACTTTGCTGGCGACGGCATACAAAGTTCATCCCTATCGTGACCCCATCATTGGTTGGAATTCTGATATAGAGAATCTTGATCCCGATAAAATTCGTGATTTCTTTACGAAATATTACACTCCCATCAATATGGTTATAACCTTGGTTGGTGATTTTGAAAGTCAAGCCGCCTTAGATATGATTGATCGCTATTTTGGTCAACTTGATCGTGGTGTTCCCGTTCCCATAGTAACTGACAAGGAACCACAACAAAAAGGCGAACGCAGGGCCTTTGTTAACTTTGATGCAGAACCACAGTTGATGATTGCTTATCATAAACCGACGATGCCCCACCTTGATGACTATGTTTTTGATATCTTAATGCAAGTATTAAGTGAAGGTCGGACTTCACGTTTATATACATCTCTTGTGATTGAAAAGGAACTTGTCACTGGGGTCAATGTTTTTGGAGCCCCCGGTTCGCGTTATGATAATCTGATGGTTTTAAGCTTGGTGCCTCGTCAGGGGCATGCAAGTTCAGAGGTGGAATCCGCTGTTTATGAAGAATTGCAGCGCTTAAAAACTGAACTGCTCAGCCCTCTTGAAATTGATCGAGCTCGTCAGCAGATCATGACCTCGATATTAAGGGGCTTGAAAGGTAATAGTGGATTGGCAAGAATGTTATCTTCGTATCAAACGCTCGGTGATTGGCGTTATCTGGTGAATTATGAAGAGCAGCTTAACCAAGTAACGGCACAGGAAATTATGGCTGTAGCGCAGCGTTATTTGCACGTTGATAATAGAACTGTTGTGACTTTACGCCGTGGAGAACAGATTTGATGAGAATTCTTTTTACTCTTGCGGTGCTCTGTTTCTTGAGTGCATGTGTCCCTTTTTTTTCGGCGCAACAGCCTCGCCCAGATAGTTTGACGTTTGCTCCATTGGAATTCAATTTTCCTCAAGTAGCAAAAAAGTCTCTTCATAACGGCATGAGACTCTATTTGAAAGAAGATCATGAATTGCCATTGGTCGAAATAACCTTGTTGGTTGAGGGTGGTGATATCTATGACCCTCTAGAGAAAACAGGTTTGTCCCAGTTTTTTTCTAAAGCCCTATCGACCGGTGGTACTGAGTCATTGACTCCAGAACAATTGGAGGCTGAACTTGAAGCTATGGCAGCGATTCTCACCGTGACAAGTTCCGCTTATGGTTTTGAAATTGATTTGTCGTTGAATCAAAAAGATCTACACCGCGGTGTGGCTATTTTAGGGGATCTTTTGCGCCGACCGCGCTTTGATGAAAAGCGCCTTGAATTGATCAGAGGGCAGATGCTTGAAGGTATTAAGCGCAAGAACGATGACCCAGGATCAATCGCAAGACGACTTTTAGCAGGTGCTGTTTATTCTGACCATCCTTTTGGAGCATACCCGACAGCAGACGTTATCTCAAATATTTCTCGGGATGACTTGATCGACCTGTATCAGCGTTACTTTCACCCTCAAAATGTTTGGTTAGCGATTTCTGGAGATGTGGAAGCAGAAGAGTTAATACCTCTTTTTAATAATGAATTTAAAACTTGGAGCACGCGTAATTCAATGATACGCCAACTTCCGTTGTTGCCTGACGCTCCCGATGGGAAGGTTTTGTTGGCTCAAAAGGAGATCCCTCAAACGACAATTCTAATGGGTCATCCCGGAATTAATAAAGATAACCCTGATGCTCCCGCTCTGAAGGTTGCCAATTATATTCTTGGAGGCGGTGGTTTTAATTCTCGGATGATGAGAGAAATTCGTTCTAATCGTGGCCTTGCCTATTCAGTTTATTCTTATTTTCAAATTGGTCGACAGCTTAAGAAGATGTTCATAGCCAGTAGTGAGACAAAAAGTGATTCGACTGTTGAGGTTGTTTCTTTGATGCTTAAGTTGATTGAGGATATGAGAGATAAACCTGTATCAACTGAAGAGTTAGAATTGGCCAAGAAAAGCCTAGTTAATTCTTTTGTTTTTGCCTTTTCTGATAGCCACTCCATCGTTAGTCGTAAGGTCAGGCTTGATTATTATGGTTACGCTGAAGGCTATCTAGAAAACTATCAGCGAGATATCGATTCTGTGACAATTGCTGATGTTCAGCGAGTGGCACGTAAATATTTGCAGCCTGAACAAATGCAAATTGTGTTGGTCGGAAACAATCAACTCTATCTTGATAAAATCAAAAATCTAGGGTTGCCTGTTGTTTCGATTGATCTAGACTAGAAAATTTGCATGTTACTTTAATAAATCCGTAGAGGCGGGGGTTATGGCTGAAGACAAAGCACGACATCTCAATATACGTGAGAAAGCAAAGTTTTTGCTTTGGGAGCAGAATCCTGCTGATTTATCGCTGTTACAGCGGATTATTCTTCGTCAAGTTCAAACCATTGCTTTGGTTCTACGAGATTTTTCAGTCAATCAGTGTCTGCTACGTTCTGCAGCATTAACCTATTATACGATGTTATCTTTGGTCCCTTTGTTGGCATTGACATTTGCTCTGTTAAAGGCATTTGGGGTTCAAAATCTACTCCAGCCTTTGATTATTGAAAAGTTGAATGTTGGTGATGGGCAAGCTGCTGATGTCATTCTTGGGTATATTAACAACACTCAAGTAACACAGCTGGGAGCTGTTGGACTGGTATTCTTACTTGTTGCAGTGGTCTCTTTGCTCACCAATGTTGAGAAAACTTTCAATCACGTTTGGGGGGTCAAAGATATTCGCCCGCTACTACGCCGATTTGCAGACTATCTGTCAGTTATTTTGGCTGGGCCGATTCTTATCATTGGCGCGATCTCTATGACATCGACACTTGCCAGTAATAATCTGGTGCAAAAGTTGATTGAAATGCAGATGGTTGGATCATTTATTTTACTTCTTTTTAAAATCACACCTTTTTTCTTTATGTGGCTAGCATTTACTGGGCTGTACGTTTTTATGTCCAATATTAAAGTTGAATGGCGGGCTGCTTTTATTGGTGGGGTTGTAGGGGGCACCTTATGGCAATTTGCTCAGGTGGGATATGTTCACTTTCAGGTTGGTGTTGGGCGTTATAATGCTATCTACGGGACCATGGCAGCTCTACCGATATTTATGGTCTGGCTTTACCTTTCGTGGGTAATCGTTCTGTTTGGTCTTGGAGTGTGTTACGCAAAACAAAATTTACGCACGAGTGGACGTGATTTGCGTGGAACGGAGGTTAGCCGAAATAGTTTTGATCAAGTTGCCCTTGCTATATTGGTTACCTTGGCGGATCGCTTTACGAAAGGGGACAAGCCTCTCAGTAACGAGCAGTTAGCTAAATTCTTATATATTCCACCTCGACTTTGCCGCAGTATCCTTAGGCTGCTCATCGGTATTGGTTATGTTTCTGAACTGTGTACCATTGCTGGGCGTTGTCAATATCAACTAGGTCGCTCAGCAGAAGACCTTCGTCTCGCTGATATTTTGAAGGAAATGGGTGATTTTGGCGAAGAAGCTCTTTATTTGCATCCCCATCCACAAACTCTGATTGCTTTAGAGACTTGCCGTAAGATTGATGGATTGGTGGGGGAGGGCTTAGATGGGACAACGCTTAAAGATTTGGTGTCGCGATGCCAGGATCAAAATTGCGTTGTTAAAATGAGGTAATTCGTTCAGGGCTTAAAACACTTTAGTTCAATCTTTCCATTCTCCATTTCGGCATAAGAAAACTGCTGGATCCAATCGCCAAGAGCGATAATTCTCACGTTTTCATGTTGAATGTCGAGTGGATGATGAAAATGTCCACAAACAACAACATCGCTCTTGCTTTCTTCTGAAAATGGGATGAGATAAGACGTCGGGTCGTGATGACTTCTATGTGGATTGTTTTTAGAACTTTTATTGCTCAGCCACAGAGCAAATGCCCAGACGAAATCGGGATGAACAATTTTTGCTAAGAGTTTTATGGGGCTGCTACGCCAGAACTTACGCAACATTTGATATTTACTGTCTGGATTCAGGAGATCACCATGGCTGATCAGTATTTTTTTTTCATCCCATGAAATGATCTTCTGATCAGGAATAACGGTACAGTTTAGAGTCTCTGTGAAGTAAGAACCGAGGTTAAAATCGTGGTTTCCTTCAACAAAATATAGTTTTGTTCCTGAATCAGATAACTGACGTAATTTTTCTAGTAGTGGAATATAGGCAGTGAAAACCAGATGTTTATACCCCAGCCAGAATTCAAAAATATCGCCTAGCAGAAAAAGGGCATCGAGGTCTTTTTGCTGGTTGAGAAAGTCGAGTAAAAACTTGTAGTTTTTATCCGTTGGTTGGCGTAAGTGTGCATCTGATAGAAATATTGCTTTCATGCACGCGACTATAAAGAGCTGGTAGATGATTGTCAATTGAATCAAATAATGAGCTTGGGTGATGGTTTTCTTGGATATGAGCGATCCATTGATCCCTATATTGTACTGAGTAAGGGAGTGAAAGATGTCTGTTGAAGATTTATTAGAAAGGGGCCTAAAGGCTCAAGAACTTGGAGATATGAAATCAGCACAGCAATGTTTTCAGCAGGTTCTCGACACAATAGAATCGGCTGAAGTTTGGCAACTCTTGGCAGAAATTCAAATAGACGATGGAGCCTTCAATAAGGCACATAAGAGTCTTTCTGCAGGTCTGAAACTAGAACCAGAAAATGTTGATTTGTTGTTCTCTTTAGGGGATCTTTACCTCGAAGAAGAAAATCACAGCAAGGCCATCGCGACTTATCAACAGATTGCTAAACTTGATCCAGAAGAGGTTGATGCCTGGGTCAGTGAAGCTGTAGCGCAAATGAATATTCAGGATTTGGAAGGAGCTGAACGGACCTGTCGGAGAGCACTTGAAATCGATCCGGAATCAGCCTTTGCCTTTAATGCCCTCGGCGATATCTGTGTCGCGAGGAATAACAATGAAGAGGCGATTCGTTCATTCCAAAAGGCAATAGAGATAGACGAATCAGATCCTCAACCGTATCTGAGTTTGGCAGAAATTTTCTACGATTCTGACATATTGGATCGTGCCGAGGAGTGCTGCCAAAAAGGGTTAGCATTAGACCCTAGGTTGCCTTTGGGTTATTTAACGCTTGGTTATATCTTCCTAGATCAAGATCGTCATCAGGAAGCGATTGATAATTTTCAGCAGTTTTTACGCTTAGAAAAAAGCCTTGCAGCAAAAAATATACGTGACGAGGTTGCCGCAGTTATTGAAGGGTTGAAGTGATGTTACATTTGAAGCGATTGCGTTGTGCTTCGGTTTAAGAACTGAGGATATGCCACCCATTATTTTTTATAGAGAGATGCTATGGGAATAGCTGCTGACATCATAATCATCATTGTTGCTGCACTCGTTGGAGGGCTGATTGCACAGAAAATGCGTCAGCCATTATTGCTTGGCTATATCTTTGTTGGTGTTTTTATTGGCCCATTTTCCATTGGGATCATTTCTGATCCTCATGAAGTTGAAAAACTCGCCGAAATCGGAGTTGCATTGTTGTTGTTTGCGCTAGGGTTGGAGTTTTCTCTTCAAGATTTAAAACCAGTTAAATATGTTGCTTTGATCGGCGGATCGATACAAATAATATTAACAATTGGATATGGATATCTGATTGGATCCTGGCTGGGATGGGAGACTGGACCTTCTCTTTGGCTCGGTGGGCTGATCTCTCTTTCTAGTACGATGGTTATTTTGAAAACCTTGATGGCTCAAGGGATGATAGGGACTTTGTCAAGCCGTGTCATGATTGGGCTCTTGGTTGTTCAAGATTTGGCTGTAGTCTTACTGCTTATTCTTCTACCTCAACTATCAAATCCTGCAGACGGCTTGCCCGCTCTCGGTTTTGCTCTGTTGAAGTCAATTGTTTTTATTGCTGTGATGTTGTTCCTTGGAACGCGCCTTCTACCGAAACTCCTTACAATTATTGCACGTTGGAATTCCCGAGAACTGTTTCTTCTCGCAATTATAGCGATTGGTTTGGGGATTGGCTATGCGACATATTTGCTTGGTCTCTCTTTTGCTTTTGGGGCCTTTGTTGCTGGAATGGTTCTCAGTGAGTCAGACTATGGACATCAAGCCCTAAGTGACATTATCCCTCTCCGAGATCTCTTTGGCCTCCTTTTCTTTACATCTGTCGGAATGCTTCTGGACCCAATCTTTCTTTTTGAACATTGGTCGGGAGTTTTGCAGCTTGTTTTGCTCGTTGCCATTGGTAAAAGCTTTATACTTGCAGCTATTGTCCGCAGCTTCGGCTATGGAAATGTCATTCCGTTTGCTGTTGGCTTGGGGATGTTTCAGATTGGTGAATTTTCTTTTGTTCTCGGACGTGTCGGTGTCGAGGGTGGGTTTCTCGATCTGAACCAATATTCATATGTTTTGTCTGCGACGATTATCAGCATGTTTATAACCCCTTTTGCATCAGCTTTCACGGCACCATTGTATGGGTTGAAGAAGCGTTTTTTTACAAAAGAAACTTTGGAGACAGTCAACCTTCCTCAAGACGGTTTACATGGCCATATTGTTATTGCCGGTGGTGGGAGAATTGGACAGCATGTTGCGTATATTCTAAATCAACTTGACGTTCCCTTCGTTATTATCGAATTGAGTCATCGAACCATTGAGCAATGTAAGCAAAATGGTTATCCCGCTATCTATGGTGATGCAGCCCAGCCTGTTGTTTTGGAAGCAGCAAATCTGGCCGAGGCAAGACAATTCCTAGTGACAACTCCACATATCACAACAACTGAGACCATTGTACGCTTTGTCCGTAAACACTTCCCTGATCTTAATATCGTCGTTCGATCAGGTGGTGCTGAACAGATGGAGGCCCTCTATGAAGATGGCGTTTATATGGTCATTCGACCTGAGTTAGAAGGAGGGCTTGAAATTGCCCGTCAGGTTTTGTTGAATTTAGATATCCCCGTTCCTGTGATTCAGAAATTTACTGATGCTGCTCGGCAAGACCATTATCAACAGCTATCCGATGATCAAGCTGGTTTGGATAATATCAGGCTACTACAGAAGGCCCGTGATTTTCTTGAATTGAATTGGGAAGAATTAAGCGAGGAAAATCATATGGTCGGCCGCAGCCTACGTCAGCTGGATATCCGTCAAACCACAGGGGCATCCGTTGTTGGGGTCCTTCGAGATGGGACTTTTATAGCAAACCCCTCTGCTGATTTAGTTTTTCTTGTTGGAGATATGGTCGCTTCTATCAGTAGCCCACAACAATGCTACTGGCCTCAAGCGGCTGAATCAAAGGGCTAAATAAAAAGGCTACCACATTTGTAAGTGGTAGCCTTTTTAAAAATAAATATTTGACTGATTTCAGATTATTTACCGGCAGCAGCTCTCTTAGCAGCTTTCAGTGGGTTAACTCTGACATCATCAGTCTTAAGATCAACCTTTTTGTGGGTTGCAAAATTGCATAGGCCGTTCGCCCACTTTGAAGCAGGGTTCGGGTAAGAGCTGCAAACATCCCCGATGGTTCCTTTGACAATTCTGTCACAACCTTGACATTCTTCAACAACAACTTGACAGCTGTTGTCCGGGGCGACACACCCAGCTTTTTTCCAGAAACTACATTCGGTACCTGCGAGAACCGTTTGGCACTGCATATCTTTTTCCTCCTAGATTTTATTCTTTGTTTCAAAGTCAGAACACGTATTAATAGCGAATTTAAAATAATGAGTCAACGCTTTTTTCTATCTCATTTTTCATTTTTTTAGATTGGCAATGTTGGATATTTATTGCTATATGGAATGATGAGGTTTTGTTGAAATTTGGGCAAAGGTCTTGTAAATATATGAATCATGATAATAAAAAACAACTTTGCAAAACCGAGTGGGAAAATATCTGTGAGCAGTGTGGACGTTGCTGCTATGAAAAGTATGATTATCGAGGTAAAGTCTTTTATACCGACAAGCCCTGTCAGTATCTCGATACTCAAACTAATCTCTGCACGATATATCATCAAAGGTTAACGCTCTACCCTGAGTGTGCTCACTTAACTCCTGAGCTTGTTCAGGCTGGGATTCTTCCTGATGATTGCCCATATGTTAAAAATCAAAAATAGCTAATTTTATGGTATTATCATTGATACTTCAGAGTTTCATAAAACTATATTCAGGAGGGTTTAATGTCACATATTAAATTTGGAACATCAGGTTGGCGTGGAATCTTTTGTGAGGACTTTACTCTTGATAATGTCAGAGTTGTTGTTCAGGCGATTGCTGATCACTTACGCGTAGAAGGGTTAGCAGATAAGGGGGTTGTGGTTGGTTATGATGCTCGTTTTATGGGGGCTGATTTTTCTCGCGAAACAGCACGTGTTCTTGCTGGGGCAGGAGTTAAAACATACTTTTGCCAACGTGATACCCCTACTCCTGTGATTGCTCATGAAATTTTGCGTAGAGAAGCTGCAGGTGGAATCAACTTTACTGCCAGTCACAATCCTTATAACTACAGTGGTATTAAATTTTCTCCGGTTTCAGGTGGCCCAGCATTACCTGAAACGACTAATGACATCGAGAAACGAGCAAATGCCATGCTCGGTGAAGTTGTTTTTAAGGGCATCGATTTAGAGTCTGCAGCCAAACAGAATTTGTTTGAAGAAATTGATCCGCGAGAAGAATATTTTGAGACATTAAAAGGCCTGATTGACTTACGGGCAATTGCGGATTCTGGGATGAAGATTGCGGTGAATCCTCTTTATGGTTCTGGCAGGGGGTACCTCGATCTGATTCTCGAAGAGGCTGATGTGAATGTTGTTAAGATAAATGACCATTTAGATCCATACTTTGGAGGAAAACCTCCTGAACCTGCAGAAGACTATATTCAGGATTTTATTGCCCTTGTCAGGAGTGATGATGCGATCACTCTCGGATTGGCAACCGATGGTGATGCTGATCGATTTGGTATTCTCGATAGTGATGGGAGCTATATTGAACCAAACTACATTCTTGCTCTGCTCTTCGACTATATGATTCGCAAAAAAGGTCTAAGCGGAGATGCTGCTCGTAGTGTTGCAACGTCACATTTGATTGATGCTGTTGCAAACCATCATGGAGTTAAGATTTTAGAGACCCCAGTGGGATTTAAATTTATCGGTGAATATATCAGCGAAGATAAAATTTTGATCGGAGGAGAAGAGAGTGCTGGCCTGAGCATTCGAGGTCATGTCCCCGAGAAAGATGGTATCCTTGCATGTTTGCTTGTTGCTGAGATGGTTGCTGTAGAACAGAAATCATTACGGGAATTACTCAATGATCTTTATTCTCGCGTCGGTGAAATATATACCAAGCGGATTAACATCCACCTGTCTCCACAGCTAGAAGCTGCTTTGCCGGATAAATTTGAAAATCCACCGGAAAAGATTGGAGAACGTAAGATTACTGAAATTATAAGAATAGACGGTCAAAAATATCTACTAGATGATGGTTCGTGGTTGCTATTTAGAAAATCAGGAACTGAACCTGTTGTCAGGTTGTATGCTGAGGCGAAAAGTTATGAGACATTGGTCGGATTGATTGAGCTTGGTCGAGATTATATTTTAGATTGATCCCTTATCAGGATGTTTTAAATACAAGATAGGTATTGTGAAAAAGGGAGGCTTGAATGCCTCCCTTTTTTTAATTGGCTAAATTATTAACCACTTTTTGGCTAAAACGATTAATTCCTTCATTGAGCGCTATCACTAGATCACGATAATTATCACCAATGGATTGTTGATCGACAAAATGCCCCTTTATTGCTTGATCCCTCCCGTTTTCAATAATCCATCGAATATCGACTTGTGTTATGCCATTTAATTGTCCATAAAACTTATTGATCATGACTTTGATTTTCGTCCCTTCACTGTGTCCACTTTCCCATGGTCCGACAGTGATGTCGGCATTGGGTAGCATTAAAGATATGTTTTCGCGGATTGTTCGGGTGATATTGCCTTGGAGTGGTTCAGCCCAACGGTCATTATCAGAATAATCGATCTGATTTTTATCATTGAGTGTCACAATTTGAAGGCGGTCTAAATGATCTGGAAAATCAATGAGTTCAAGGTCAATATTTAAACTATTATTGTAAGTCATATGTGGTATTTCTGTAAAACTTTCAAGGAGGTAGTATTGTTGTGGTTGGGGGTCATTCCCAATTTGAATACAAGCAGAACAGACAAAAAGTAATAATATGATCAAGTAACGCATTATTCCGGCTCTCCTTTATTTTTTCCACGCAACAGCATCTGTGGATCGCGCTCGAGTTCTGTGACAAGATAATGTATCGAACGTGCCGTCCGGTTAACCTCTTTAAGAGTTAGACTTAATTGCTCCATCAGTTGTGAATCGTTGGTCGTTAACCCTTTTATCTGCTCCATTGCTTCTTCTGTCGTGACTGACGCATCATTAACAGCTTGAACTGCTTGACTGAACTGATCAGCCAATGGATCAATTTTTTTGTCCACATGAATAAGAGCCGTTTGAGCTCTGTCGACTGTTTCTTTCAAAGACCGTGTAATTGGGGGTATTTGTTCATTGAGGCTTTTTAGCAAGTGATTCAATTTGGTTGTTGTACTATCGAACTTTGACAAAGCACTATGCAGGCTTGGTGAGTTGATGAGTTTTTCGAATCCCTCTGCTGATCTGATTAATTTGTCGGCTAACTCCTTGAGAGGAATATCTTCAAAAGTTTTGGTTAACTCTGCAAGACTCGATTTAATTGCTGGAAGTTCAGGGTAGTCATGATCGTAACCAGTGAGAATCAAAGGTTCTTCGGGAAGCATATCGAAGTTGACATACAATTGACCTGTGACCAGACTGTCAAGTTGCATTTGCGCTCGCAAACCTTTTGGGACCAGAGGAAGCATGAGATCATCCCCTTTAATGGTCGTTTTTAGTGATTCAAGAAGACTTTTCTGATTCCCTTCGGTACCAATCCGTGAAGCTTCAATTTCAATAACGACCGGAATATAGAATTTAAAATCTTCAATGCGAACCCGTACATTGATCTCAGTGACCTGTCCTATTTTGACCCCACGAAAACGGACCGGAGAGCCCACCTTGAGACCTTTAACTGAACTGTCAAAGTAGACTACATAACTTCTTTTTTCAGCGAGAAAGCCACCAGGTCCAAAAAATAGCAATCCTGCAACGCTAAGGATAACAGCTCCGACAACAAAACTACCGATAACCCTTGGATCAATTCTTTTACGTCTGTGCATGCGTTCCCCGCAATATCATGTTGTTCTGTTCAAAAAACGTAAGACACGCTGATCAGTTGACGATTCGTGTAGTTCTTTTGGCGAACCATGAGCAATTATAGTCTTTTCTTCAGGATCAAGAAAAATTGAATTATCTCCAACTGCAAAAATACTCGCCAGTTCGTGACTAACAATCACAACAGTTGCACCTAAGCTATCACGTAATTCTAAAATAAGATCATCAAGTAAACGTGAACTCACTGGGTCAAGTCCAGCAGAGGGTTCATCAAAAAAAAGGATTTCTGGATCAAGTGCCATTGCTCTAGCAAGACCTGCACGCTTTCGCATTCCTCCGCTAATTTCAGAAGGGTAATAATCTTCAAATCCAGCCAATCCCACGAGAGAGAGTTTATAGGCAATGACTTCTTGTATTTGTTTTGGTTGTAGATCTGTATATTCGGTCAAGGGCAGCGCAATGTTCTCAGATAGGGTCATGGAGCTCCAAAGCGCTCCCCCTTGATAGAGGACACCATTGCGACTTATGATCTTGTTTCTTTCGTCTATTGACGCCTGCCAAAGGTTCTGACCATTAACGCATATATCACCAATTGAAGGTTCCATGAGTCCGACGAGATGTCTGAGGAGGGTACTTTTTCCACAGCCACTACCACCCATAATAATAAACACTTCTCCATGTTTAACGGAGAAATTCAGATCTTTCTGAATAATAACATCTCCGTAGGCCATGGTCAGGTTGCTAATATCTAGATGGGGAGTTGTTTTCATTGTCAGATCCCAATCAGCTGACAGAGGATTGTGATGATGGCATCAGCAACGATGATGAGGACAATTGAGGTGACGACTGCGCTCGTTGCTGCAAATCCGACTGCCGATGCGCTGCGTCCACACTGCAAGCCTCGAAAACATCCAGCAGTAGCAACTAAAACACCAAAAACTCCGGCTTTAAATATTCCAATGCCAAAATGTTTGAGTGGAACAAAACCTTGTATTTGTTGAAAATATTGAAAAAATGATATATCGAGCATAGTCGCACTGACAATGGCACCACCAATGATTCCCATAAAATCAGCATAAATACAAAGGAGTGGCATTGTGAGGCAAAGAGCAAGAAGGCGAGGGAATACGAGAAATTCTATCGGAGAAATACCCATTGTTTTAAGGGCATCGATTTCCTCATTCACCTGCATCGTTCCTAATTGTGCAGCATAGGCTGCGCCAGTGCGTCCTGCCATAATGATGGCCGTCATCATTGCACCCATTTCACGTGCCATGCCCAAGCCAACAAGATTAGCAATGAATATTTCAGCACCAAACATACGCAACTGAACGGCCCCGACAAAGGCAAGAATCATCCCGATGAGAACGCTGATTAGAGTTATGATTAAAAGAGCGGATGGTCCTGCCGCTTCAATTTGAAAGAAAAGATCTGAATAGCGAAAGCGCGCACGGCCACGAAGAAAATTGAGGAAACCAAAAAATAACTCACCAACGAATGCCAGTAAGTCACTCCAGTTTCTGTGCATTTCAATAGTGACATTACCTATTTTTGCTAAAACTGGTTGGCCAAGAATAGCACGATGAGCACCTTTTCTTTCAGGAATTGCAAAAGCAAGTTGAAGTAACTTTTGTATTCCTTTGGGTAAGGTTTCAAGGATGACCGGTATATCATTTTCTTTACAGTTGGTGAGCAACTTGACAAGAAATGTCATAAGGCTGCTGTCCCATTTTTGCAGTTTATGACAGTCAAAATGAATTTTTTCGGGGGTGATCTTTAAGATTTGTTGCAGAATTGAATCAAAATCGGGTGGATTTGTATTGAAAAGCCAATCACCGGAGAGTTCGAGACAGAGCCCTTCATCTGAAGTGTTGATCTGATACTTATCAGAGGTCTCGATCGTCATGGAAAATGATTATCCCTCTCCAGAGTCATACGTTTTGATTCGAATGATTGACAAAATAACATGAGAAAATGAAAAGGTCTAGTTATTACAGAGAGATATATGCTTAATGCTAAGTCACACTCATAAATCTATTGATAGTTCAGGTTCGAGAATTGTAACTTGATTTCGACCATTTTGTTTAGATTGATAGAGTCCGCGATCAGCTGTTTCAATAAGGATACTTTTGCTTATTTTCGAGTTGCTGTTATCAAAGGTTGTTGCTCCCGCACTTACGGTAACATAGATAAGTTGTCCGTCAACCAACGTTGCAATTCCTTCGACACAACGCCTTAAGCGTGCTGCAAACACTTTGACACCAGCTGCGCTGGTTTCGGGTAGAATGACAGCGAACTCTTCGCCACCGTAACGAGCGACAATATCGCACGGACGGACAGCGGTGGTGACTGCCCGTGCAATGTTCATGAGGACCAGGTCTCCAGCAGGGTGACCATGAGTATCGTTGACCTTTTTAAAGAAATCGATGTCAAAAAGAATCAATGAGACAGGAGACTGATACCTTGATGCACGTGTTAACTCGTTTGCGAGCGATTCCTGAAAATAGCGGTGATTGTAAAGACCAGTCAGTCCATCTCGGTAGACAAGTTCTTTAAGTCGGGAGTTTGCATCCTGTAAATTAAGGGCAAGTTTTTCTGCTTTTTCTTTCGCTTCACCCATTTCAAGAATCATTTGTTCATTACTTAAATTGAGTTTTCCCAGTTCTTCATTGGCTTTTTGTAGCAATGTTGAATATGGGAGTATTTCCCCTGGATCAAGATCAAAACTTTCTATCATTTTACGACAATTGATTGCGACATTGTCTAATAACTCAAGAGCTTGGTTTTCATCAAGTTTGTACCGGTTGCTTAAATTTTTTTGAATCGTTCGTGCTTTTTCCGCTGTTTGTGATTCAATATAGATTGCTGATAGCTGGTCGGCAAAATTGAGGACCTCAGAGGTGTTCGCATATGGTTCTGGTACGTTTTCATCGTGATGATGACAGAGAATAGGAGCATAAATAGATTCAGGAAGTTGCCAGCTTAATAGCAGCGCATAGCTGACTTGTTGATGATCAAAACCATATTTCTCTTTTTCCATGCTGAGTAGTTGCAGAGGACATCTATGAGATTCTTTGATGATGGTGTTGTACTCAATCCCTTTCGTCATGCCAATAACAAGCATTCCGATATCTTGCAGTAAGGCGGAAACAAATATATCGTTATTATCAAGATGGACTGTCTTGGATAATAACTCAGCAGAAACAGCTGTTGTAATAGCGCGCCGCCAGAATAAATCAAAATCAAAGTCACACCCGCTGCCACTATTTAATTCAGATGCAATCACGAAAGAGAGAGCGATATTTTTTATTACATTCGTTCCAAGAACTGACATAGCACGTTGGATATTGTTTATCTCTCCGTTATTGGAAAAAAGAGATGTGTTGGCAACGCTCAACATTTTAGCTGTCAATACCGGATCCGATGAAATGATATCACCAAGCTCAGATAATGCGCCGTCGTCCTTCTGAACAGCATTAAGTATCTGAACCGCAATAGCAGGTGGGGATGGCAGGTTAAGCTCTGTTTCAATAAGTTGCTGTATCTGTGCGTAGTTCTCATTTGTTTGCATGTGTCATCCAGTAATTTTAGGAGGCCATTGAATTGTCGGCTGCTAAGACAGTGACTTGATTTCGCCCATTTTCTTTAGACATGTATAGTCCCCGATCTGCCGTTTTAATAAGGCAGTCCTTTGTTACATCAGGTTTTTCAGGACTAAATGTTGTTCCCCCCAAACTAATAGTTACCATGATCTGTTGTTTGTCGATTTTTGTGATGATTCCTTCCACACTGCGTCTAAGGCGTGCAGCAAAAACTTTAACACCCGTTATGTCTGTCTCAGGTAATATGACAGCAAACTCTTCACCGCCATAGCGCGCTACGGTATCGCTAGGTCGAACTGATTTCTTAACCTCTTGAGCAATATTGACCAAGACTTGATCCCCCGCGGGATGGCCATAGTTGTCATTTACTTTTTTAAAGAAATCAATATCGAAAAGAATCAGCGATACAGACGAGTGGTATCTGGCTGCTCTTGAAATTTCATTGCTTAAGTTCTCTTGGAAATAGCGATGATTATAGAGTCCTGTAAGGGCATCAATATAAACGAGATCACTCAATCGCAAATTGACTCCTTTAAGTTCTTGTGCCAGCCTTTCAGACTTATCTTTTGATTGTTTCAACTCAATCACGAGTTGTTCGTAAGATAGATTCAGGCGGCCGAGTTCCTCGTTAGCTTCTTGAAGCATCTGAGAGTAGGGTTTCATCTCCCCAGCTTCAATCTCAAATGATTTTAGAAAGTCGATACTTTTCTCAGCAACATCATCAAGAAGGGAGCGGAAACTATTATGATCGAGTGAAAAAGCTTCTTCTAGATCCCCTTGTAAAATGCGAACCTTTTCTGCAGCATCTTCTTCATTATATAAAGATGATATTTGCCCTGCAAAATTCAAAATTTGTGCTGTGTTGCGAATCTCTTCAGGTGCAGTTTCAGGATTATGACGATAACCAATAGGTTGATAGATACACTCAGGTAGCCCCCAGTTGTTTAAAAGAACAGAGCCTACTTGTTGGTGATTGAATCCGTATTTCTCGTTTTCTAACTCAATAAGAGATGATTCTGAAAGGTGAGAGCTGTTAAACAATGAGCTATAGTCACTTTTTTTATGCATGAAAATGGCAAGAATTCCAATGTCCTGCAGTAAAGCGGTGACGAAAATATCTTTATTATTTTGCCCCAACTTTTTTGATAAAAGCTCTGCTGCAACAGCAGAAGTGACCGATCGGCGCCAATAATTGTCAAAGTTAAAGCTAGACTGTTTGTCACCTCGCAGATCCGTAGCAATAACAAATGAGAGGGCAATATTTTTAATAACATTTGTTCCAAGGACTGACAAAGCACGATCGATGCTGGTGATTTTATTGTTTAAAGAATAAAAATCTGAATTGGCAATTTGAAGCATTTTGCCGGTGAGAGCTGGATCAGCTGAAATTATGTTGACAAGATCAAGTAGACCAGACTCTTCCTTTTGTACTGTGTTTAGAATCTGCACAGCAATCGCTGGAGGCGAGGGCAGGGCAATTTCTTTTTCTATCATGAGTTGAATTTGGTCTGCACTCATTTTTTCTGTTCTTTCGGCCATAGAGATTATCTTGTTAGGATTAGGGTAAAATAATATGTGAATTGTAAGATTGTAAGCCTATTTATGTTGAATTGTCCTTTATAAGCACCTTAAGAATGAAGCAGTGAGGTGTTATCCTTAATCATTTTTGCAAAAGTTTCAGGTGGAACCGCCGGGCTGAACAGAAACCCTTGCCCATAGTCACAGCCCATTTTTTTTAGCAGATCAAACTGTTCTTGTTCTTCAATCCCTTCCGCAATAACTTTCATTTCCATGCTGTGTGCCATAGCTATGATAGCTTTCACAATAGCGGCATCTTGTTGACTGGTCAAAATATCTACAATAAAAAACCGGTCAATTTTGACGATATCAATTGGAAATGTTTTTAGATAAACCAGAGACGAATAACCGGTGCCGAAATCGTCAACCGAGATACTTAGCCCGAGATCTTTTATCTTTTGCAAAACTGCGATTGTCTCTGAATTTTGTTGTGCAAGGACACTTTCGGTTAATTCAAGTTCTAAAAATTCTGCATTTAAGCTATGTGTTTGAAGAATTTCTGTAATTTTAGCAGGGATGTTCTGATCAACAAAATGTTTACTGGAAACGTTCATTGCGATTCTTGTCGGTAACAGGTTCTCTTGTTTCCAGTCCAATTGTTGTTGCCCTGTTTGACGGATGACCCAGTCAGTAAAAGGGATGATTAATCCAAGCTCTTCTATGGCCGGAATGAACTCTGCTGGTGAGACCATGCCGCGACTGGCATGATTCCACCGTGTCAGAGCTTCTGCACCGATAATAGTTCCATCAGTCATGCTGACTTGAGGTTGATAGTACAGGATAAATTCTTCTCCAATAACTGCTTTATGCACATCGTTTTCAAACTCGAGTCGCTCTTCTGCCTTGATGTTGAGAGATTTTTTGTAGAACTGAAAACTGTTTTTGCCTTTTTCTTTTGTGTGATACATCGCCAAGTCGGCATGTTGCATCAAAACTTCGGCAGTCGTTCCGTCTAGCGGGAAGATACTGATACCGATACTCGCAGAGATGAAAATTTCATGATTATTTATTTGAAATGATTCATTCAGTGCTTCATTAATCCGCTTCGCGACAAGACCGGCATCGTCAGGATCTTTGAGATGTGGCAGCATAATTGTGAATTCATCGCCTCCGAAACGAGAAATATATCTTTTAGAATAAGGCATTTTCTTCATGCGGCCAAACGGGTCAGTTTCCCGAATACTTGCACTGATTCGTTCTGCAACGTTTTTTAACAGAATGTCGCCGGCTTGGTGTCCCAGAGTGTCATTGACGGTCTTAAAACGATCAAGATCCATAAATAAAACCGCCAATTGGGATTCTTGATCGGTCGCCTCTGCAAGGGTGATTTCTAAGGTGTCCATGAACATTGTACGGTTTGCTAATCCGGTTAACTGATCGAAAAACGCCAATTCTTGGATCTGTTTCTGCTTATCAATAACATCATAAAATGCTTCGCTGGCTCGTAACATGTACTTAACCCGGTAATTCAGGACGGCCCAGTTAATCGGTTTAGTAATAAAATCTGTTGCTCCTGAATTAAAAGAGCGATGAATCGCATCAATGTCTTCCAATCCTGTGACCATAAGGATCGGTGTGTGTTCACCTCCAGAAAGTTTACGAATAGCCCGGCAGGTATCAAATCCATCCAGCTTGGGCATCATAACATCCAACAGGATAGCATCCGGCTGCAGCTGTTCAAACTCAGAAACCGCAATCAGCCCGTCTTCCGCTTCTGCAACTTGAAAACCGGATTTTTCCAAGCTGGCACGCATGAGAACTCTGGATGCTAGGTCATCATCGACCACGAAGATTAATGGTTTGTTTAAAACTGTTTTATCATTCATGATTCAGTCATTTCAGCTTTCAGTAGTTTTTGTGTTTTCTGGAATTCATTCTCCACTTGTTCGAACAGTCCAGTTGTCTCCAATAGCACATTTTTTCGGCTTCTTTCTTCCAGATCTTTGAACATCACTGATAACTTCAAAGCGCCCAGATTGGCACTGCTCGATTTCAGGGTGTGGGCAATGGAATGGACAGTGTTGACATCATTAGCGCGTAGAGCTTGGTCAAGTTTTTTCAACTGATTTGGCATGCCTTCAAGGAACAATGTGATAATCCGGGTGAGGATATCTTCAGCCCCTTCGGTTTGCAGCGCACGGATATTATCCAAAACTTTCCGGTCAATACCGTCGAAGGCATCTGCTTCAGCAATGACTGTGGCTGCAGGGGAGAGGTTTAGTTTTGAAATGTTCTGCGGGGTCGATTGGAGATCGTCCGGGAGCCAGCGTTTCAAAGTCTCTGAGATCCGATCCTGCCCAAACGGTTTACTGATGTAATCATCCATCCCTGCAGCAAGGCATCTTTCGCGGTCACCACTTAAGGCATTTGCCGTCAGAGCAATAATCGGAGTGTGTTGGTTCTTCTTATCCCTGCTTTCTTGCTGACGAATTTCACCTGTCGCTTCATAGCCATCCATGCGTGGCATTTGACAATCCATGAAAATGATATCGTAAGAACGGTTTTCTGTTGCTGAGACCGCTTCAATACCGTTAACTGCCAAGTCAACCTGACAGCCGAGCTTGCGCAAAACACCTTTTGCAACCTGTTGATTGACCAGATTATCTTCAGCGAGAAGAGCTTTGGCATTAAACGTTGTTGTTTCCTTTTCCAGGCTGTATTGCGTAATCAGTTCGTTATCATTCGATTGATTCCCTTTCATCAAGGCAACCAGACTGTTATAGAGATCGATCTGCCGCACCGGTTTGGTCAGATAGATTTTGATGCCGGCATCTCTGGCCAGCTTGGCATCACCGCGAATTCCCACTGAGGTGAGCATGATCATCTTTGTGTCGTTGACGGACGGATCTTTCCTGATGAGTCGTGCGACTTCCAATCCATCCATCTTTGGCATGTGCATATCAAGAATGACCATGTCAAACGGTTCCCCGGCAGCGACGGCCTTATGCAGTTTGGTCAAACCTTCGATCCCGTCCCCTGCACTTTGCTGTTTGACCCCCCATGTGATCATCTGTTGAGCCAATAGCTTCCGGTTTGTCGCGTTGTCGTCAATGATTAATCCACGTAACCCATGGAGTTTATGGGCTGGTGCTGTAGCAACAAGATGCGTTCCAGATGACTTTTTGAGAGTGAGTTCAAACCAGAACTCTGAGCCCTGCTCCGGTTGACTGGAGCAGCCGATAACTCCGCCCATCAACTCGACCAACTGTTTGGAAATCGCCAGTCCAAGACCGGTTCCTCCATATTTGCGGGTGGTCGACTCATCAGCCTGAGAAAACGGTTGGAATAACTTCAGCTGCTCACCTTTATTCAGCCCGATCCCGGTGTCGCTGACTGAGAAACGAACTTTGGTGGTTTCTTTGCTGTCCATGATATCTTGAATCTGAACCACAACTTCACCCTGTTCGGTAAATTTGATTGCGTTGGAGAGCAGATTGGTTAAAACTTGTCGGATGCGGCTTGGATCGGCACTGACATCAGGATGCAGAGTGTTGGAAATATCGATGATCAATTCCAGGCCTTTGGCATGTGCTCTTTGCGCCAGCACTTGAGAGACATCTTCAATCAACGCCGGTAGATTGAAGTTGATCGCTTCCATTTCCAGCTTTCCTGCCTCAATCTTGGAGAAATCCAGAATGTCGTTGATGACCGTCAATAGTGATTCTCCAGAAAGCCGGATGGTTTCTATGGAACTGCGCTGCTCAGTTGAGAGTTTCGTCTCCAAAACCAATTCAGACATCCCGATAACGCCGTTCATCGGAGTGCGAATTTCATGACTCATGTTGGCTAAAAATTGTGACTTTGCTTTGCTGGCTTGTTTGGCTTGCTCAGCCAGAATAATTGCTTCATCCATAGATGCTTTCAGCTTGGCTGTGCGGTCACTGACTTGTTGTTCTAAATGCTCATCTCGTTCTTGAATTTGACTGAGCATGTTGTTGAAACCAGTTGCAAGAAGTCCAAGTTCATCATCGTTTGTTTCAATTGCTCGCAGGGTATAGTCGTTTTCTGCTGAAACCTGTTGAATGATTTTGGCCAGTCTAACAACGGGGCGGGTAATGATGTTCTGGAACTGATTAGCCAGAAATATAGCAATAATTAATCCGCCGCAGACAATGAGCAAAATATAGAGCCCGGATTGGGCTAGATAGTTGTAAAGGTTGCTCATGCTGGATTGCAGGTAAAGCAACCCGATTTTTTCACCGTCTAAAATAATTGGATGGAGAAGATTAATATGGTTGCCATCAAAGAGATAGCCGCTTTTGATTAATTCGCTATTCTGTATGTTCACTTTTTGTTTTTGGGAATCTTTGGGTTCTTTGGCATAGAAGGCAATTTGTTGGCCGTCCGTCAAATAGAGTCCTGTTTCAATAATCGAACTTTTTAAAGCAAGCGCGCGAAGGTTTTTTCTTAGCGATTCAGAATCCTGAAACACCAGTCCGGCGGCACTATTTTCACCGACAATCTTGGCAAGAGTCTGAAGTTCTTCCAGTGCGTTCTGCTTATACAAATACCACTGGTTAACAAAGGCAACAGCAAAGGTCAGCAGTAGAATAGAGGAGCAGACCCCCAGAATAATGGCATTCAACTTGTGTTTGATGGGTAGTCTATTAAAAGTTCGACTCATTTTTTCCCTTTCACAACTTTGGCTGCCAGTGAGAGGAGTTGGGCTTCAATCTGAATATTATTACTCTGAGCAATATCTAAATTGATGGAAAAGCGTAACCGGCCTCGTTTGGTGATAAACTGAATGGTTCCACCAAAATCAACATAATTATGAGTTTCTCCCACGGTAACAATGGGCCGAGTCGCCAGCTTGGGGAGGATTTGCTTGAGGTTGCTTTCATCTGAGCTGCTGATGTAGAGTAGCTGGCAGTTGCTTACTTCTTCAAGGCGATTGAAATACTTAACATCAATGATTCTGCCCCGCAACTTTTTACCAACCAACGGTTTTAGCGTGCCATTAAAGCTGTTTTTACCGAGAACCCCGATAATTAAAGGAGCCTTGGCCCCACTAAAAGCACTATCGGGCCAGTGTATGAATTTGGCGAAGTTATAGAGATAGGCCGCCTTAACCCGGTATTCGGTTGACTGCTCTACCGCCTGAGCCTGCGGTGCAAGACACAGTATAAATGCTAAAGCAGCCAGTAGAAGAGATTGCTTCATCGTATTTAGAATTTCCAAGTTAACTTTACATACACACTGCGTTCAATCTCGACTGGTGAAGTAAAATATTCCTGAATAAACTCAAGATGATGGCTATCCAGCAGGTTTTGGCCTACCAGCATTAATTCTAGTTCTTTGTTCGGCTGCCATGCAATATTCGCATCTAGTTCAACGTAACTATCCACCTCCATCCCTAAGTCATGTGCTTGTGCGGACGCTATTTTTAGAGTATCCACATAACGCCCCCAGAGATTGAGTTGAACATTCTGATTCAGGTCAACACTTGAACGGACTGACACTTGATGCTTTGGAATAGATTCTTCAACCACCGTTTCATAATAACGGTCTATTGTGTCGTCAACGTCCATTTGTAATTCAATATAGCTGTAGCTCAATTCCGTTTTCAGCCAAGGCACCGGTTTCCATTCAGCACTTATTTCACCTCCATAGGTTTTGCCTTCCATCCCGTTAACGAATTGTAGTGAATTTGTTAGCTGATAGGTTTGGAGTTCATCATAGATATTATAAAAGAGGGTGATATCTATGGATAAGTTTGATCCGACCTCGTATCTATAGCCTGCTTCGTATGCGAGTAATTCTTCGGCATCCATCTCTTGATTACCAATAAGTGTAAATGGCATAATTGTTCCAGGTGGATACGGCGGTGATGGTAATTCAAACATACTGACAGTTATTTTCCCTGAATCTTCGACGCGGGAAGGGGTTCTTACTGCACGGGAAACTGCGACCCAAAGGCGTTGATTTTCTTTTGGTTTCCAGAGGAGTCGAGCACTTGGTTGGACTTCAATATTGGTGTAGTCGTTTTTTTCCAACTTGCTGCCGAGTGTAAACCATAGGCGCTTCGAAAGGAGACAGATTTCATCCTGTACAAAAGCACTTAGCAGGGTATTGGTTCGGTTTTCTGGTTCAAATGTTGCCTGGAAGGTGTTGTTAAAGTCGTCCTTGACCAGTCGGTAACCCAGCCCCCAGATGATATCGTTCCAATTAGTAAATTGGAATCGATGTTGAAAATCGACATCATAGGTTTGGTATTTTTGTTGTAGAAAGATATCCCCACGGTAGAAATAATCGTAGTAGGTCTGCAAGCTCCAGGAGTTGATTTCTGAAGTGCCGTGTGTCCAACGAGCGAGCAAGTTTGCTCCCTTAGGATGAAAGGAGTCCTGAACCTGAATTGGAATTGTCGAATGAGGATCCCAAATAGAATCTACTCGCTGGTTATTTTCTCCCCGATAAACATCGGCCTGAAGTGTCCATGAGTCGTTCAGTCCGACATCGCCGTCCAGTCTGAACCCACCGTAGGTCATGTCCCAATCATCCTTTGAATCAGTTCCGTCAGCTGTAAACTGATAAGCATCTTGTGCATGGTGACTGATATAAAGACGACCGTAACTGTTTTCACCAAGTTGCGTGCCATAACGCAATGATGCAATCCCCTGCTCATGATCACCGGCTCCAAGACTTAGGAGAACACCTTGGGTATCTGAAGATTGTTTAGTAATAATATTGATAATCCCATTGACGGCGTTAGCACCCCAAAGGGTCGCGCCGGGACCGCGAATAATTTCTATTCTATCCACATCTTCCAGCATAACGTTTTGTACATCCCAATAGACACCTGAATAGGATGGTGAGTAAACACTTCGACCATCAATTTGAACCAAAAGTTTATTGGAAAAAGTTCCGTTGAATCCGCGGGAGGATATTGCCCATTTGTTGGAGCTAATTCTCGCAACTTGCAACCCTGGAACCATACGTAACGCTTCAGGTATCGATGTAACACCGGAACTGTGGAGATCTTCTTGGCGGATAACATAGACTGCAGCTGGAACATCAGAAAGGTTTTGTGTCTTGCGTCCTGCTGAAGTGATCTTGATCTGCATCAGGGATGAAAGGTCAAGTTCAAGTATGTCGGTCTCTGCTGCCTGTGTCGGGACTGATGCGAGCACCAGACCCAATAAAAACAGAAAGATTGTTTTACTATAAGCCATTTTTCTCTCCAGCGAAATGAAGTTTGAAAAACAATTCAGACGATTTCGTACATCAAAATAATCTTTTCTGCTGGATTCGACTTGTTCATCAATATTGACCAGCGAATTATTCCATAATTGTTATTTATTATTGGTTAATATACATGAAGATTGGATTATATCAAGACTATTATTGATACAATCTAACGATAGTGATAAAAAAAGAATGATCGAACCGGTGGAAACATAAAAAATCAGAAAATCGCAAAGATGATTGAGAAACTAATAGGTGACTTCAGAATTGATGTCACGTTTACGGGGTGAATATCTCCAGATTAAGCACCGCTGCGTTTTTTTAATTCTATTTCAAATAAACGTCTCCGGTTTGGGTGCGCGCGGTAGCTTCCTAGTATCTGTTTAAGAAGATGCGTGTGCATTTTTGGTAACCAGAGGGTAAACCATATTTCAGGAGTCTTTTGATTTTTTAGAATGGCAAGACGCAGATTGGGGCGTTGGTTCCAGCGACTGTGTCGAGCAACCAGCGAAATTGTTTCAGCGTTGGCGGTTGCGCCACGTAAAAATTGGTAAATTGCCGTTTCTCTCATTCGTGAACTGCCAAGGCAAACTGCGAATAACTGGGGATGACCTTCTTTCGTCAGCTCTGCAACAATGTTCGCTGTGCCACGTCTTGCCAAAGTGATTTTATTCCCAAGGGGTGTGGTCGGCAACCTTTGTATTATGGAGCGTTCTGCTGCCAGTTTTTGATCGGGGGTCACTCCGGGTAGGTAACAGAGATCAACAAGCTCAAATAACCGTAGTTGCGGGAGTAAATTTCGAATCAAAGTTCCTGAAGCTGCGGGATTTTTAACCAAGGCCAGAATCGCTCGATGACTGAGAGATTGTTGTTTTTTTCTGTAGATTAAGGCAACAAGTTCTTCGGTTAGATCACGACGTTTTAGCAGGACCAATAAGTGCTCTTCGCTGATCAGGGGATTTCTAAACAGGGTAGATATAAAGTTACAATCGGGGTCTAGCATCAATTGAAAAAGCTCTTCACTCCCGGCGGTCAACCCGAGCTGAAATTTTGTGACAGAACTTTTATCATCAAAACTAATAGGGCTATTCATTGTGATAATCAGGAAATCAGGATCTTGTTTCTCAGAATCAGTAGTCTAAAAGACATTTCAGCCTTATTGACAATGTTTTGTATTTCAATCAAGCGACTTTCCAGGTCTTCAATTGCTCCTTGAATGTAAAGGATACTGACCAGTCGATCTTTAACTTTGAGAGGGATCACCAGCGCATTGATTGGAGGGGATGATTTAAAGTAATCAAATACTTTTTGATTTTGTGATGAATTTGTGATCGGCCCAAGGTGATAAAAGCCATTTGCTGCAACCAGATTGAAGACTGAGCTGTCATGCATCTGAATGGTGATCTGTTCAAAGTTTTGTGATGTCTTGTGACTGCCTGCCAACCAGCCGGTAGCCATATTGGCACGTACCATCAATAGTGCACAGCTTGGAAAATCTTTTTTTAGATAGCCGATTATGGCAGCGGCAATGTCATCACGACTTTTGGCATCAGCTAATTGTTGAAGAAAATCAATGGAACTTTCTTTTTCGGAAGATGATTTGCCGGCAAAGTACGTTTCATCGGTTGGCTCTTCCCCTTCATACCCTTCGTCACCTAATAATGGCCAGGGTTTATTATTTTCAGTGAGGATTTCACTTGTTGTCGATTTTGATTTTTCATCTGGGTGCCGAGTTTTTTTTCGGGCAGACTGCTTTCTACGGTTTATCTGACTGGCGAGAGTTGCAAAGCGCGGAGAAAGAATCAGTCCATAATGTTTTTGCAGCGCTACCATGAGGCGAATTTCAGGAATTGCGAGGGGAACGATAACGTGATCCAGTTGAAATGATAAATCATCAATGTTAGATAGGTTGGTCACATCATTCATCGCAACATAAAGTTTTTTTCCGTCTTCATGATACGGGACAATTTTGTTTTTAAGGGCAACTTCTCTGGGAACGAGGCTGAGTAACGATTCTGGAACATCCATCAACAATTCTGGTTTTATATAGTGGAGTTTCAACTGTTGACTGAGGACTTTGGCCAATTGTTCTTCAGTCAACAGAGCCAATTCGATCAAACTGGTACCGAGTTTTCCCCCATAAATACATTGATATTCAATGGCCTCATCAAGTTGTTGAGTATTCAGCAGCCCTTCAGCTAAAAGGCAGTCGCCAAGGCGGTGTTGTGACGGATTAGGTTTTGACAGTTGCTTCACGGAATCCACGACGACCCTCCTCTGAATGATTGATGCATGAATACTAACAAATAATTGTACTAATAGGGTAATTGTTTCTTGGTTTGTAACTAGACAGTTGTTTAAACATTGGGCTAATGTGAGATAGATTTTTCAGATAACCTTTTTGATATTAATAGGATAAGAATAATGACTTTTTCTGAACAGCCACTTCTTATTTTTGATGGGGCCTGCGGAACCAGTTTGCAGTTGATGGATATCACTGATCAGGATTGGTCGGGTTGCGAAGGGTGTAATGAAATCCTTAATCTTTCAGCGCCCGGTCATATTATCGAATTCCATAAAAGTATGCTTCATGCTGGTGCAATGGTTGTTGAGACTGACACCTTCGGGGCATCACGGATTGTTCTTGCTGAGTATGGTTTGCAAGATAAGGTCAAAGAAATTAATCATTGTGCTGTTGAAAATGCTCGCACCGCAATCGCGGATATGGATGATAAATATATTGCCGGATCTATCGGACCCGGAACAAAACTTCCTTCTTTAGGGCATATTGAGGTTGAGGATCTTGCTTCGGCAACGCGTGAACAAGTTGAGGCTTTGGTTGAAGCAGGGGTTGATTGCCTCATTGTTGAAACCTGTCAGGATCTGTTACAGACAAAAACTGCTCTGATCTCTGCCTTTGAGGTTTTGGAGCATTGCAGCTTGTCTCTTCCGGTGATGGCTTCGGTGACAATTGAACAGCAGGGAACGATGCTGGTTGGTTCTGATATCGCTGCGGTGGTGGCGACTCTTGAACCTTTCCCTCTTTTTTCTTTGGGGCTTAATTGTGCAACTGGTCCGCAGGATATGATGTCTCATATTAAATATTTGAGTGAACACTGGAACCCACGAATTTCTGTTATCCCTAATCAGGGGCTTCCAGAAGTGGTCAATGGGCAGACTCATTATCCTTTAACCCCTGAGAATTATGCTGAGCAGATGTACCAATTTGTTGTCGAACAAGGGGTAAGTATTGTCGGTGGTTGTTGCGGAACCAGTTCTTCGCATATTGAGGCTCTGGCTAAGCGTCTTGAGGGTGTAACGCCTAAGCTTCGGGAGGTATGTTGATGAAAGGTTCAGTTTCCAGCCTCTATCAGTCGGTAGAACTCCATCAGGAAATACCTCCTTTATTGATTGGTGAACGCTGTAACCCCAATGGTTCGAAGGCTTTTCGGGAATCTCTTTTAGCTGAAGACTGGGATGCTTGCCTTAAAGTCGCTCTTGACCAAGAAGCGCGTGGAGCTCAAGTTCTCGATCTTTGTGTCGCATATGCAGGGCGAGATGAAGCGGCTGATATGGTTCAATTAACTCAGCTCTTTTCCGGTTCGTGCCGTGCTCCATTAATGTTTGATTCTACCAGTCCTGAAACACTTGAGAAGGTTTTACCTCTTTACCCTGGGCGCGCAATTATCAATTCGATTAACCTTGAAGATGGTGGGGACAACCTCGATCGAATTTGCCGCTTAGCAAAAAAATATGGGGCAGGGGTTGTTGCTCTGACGATTAATTCTGAAGGGATGGCTCTTACCAGTGAAAAAAAGCTTGCTGTAGCAAGAGAAATTTATGATTTAGCAGTTAACAAGCACCAATTACGGCCTCATGACATCCTCTTTGATCTGCTCACTTTTACCGTGGGTTCAGGTGATGAAACGATGCGTGATGCTGCTATCGAGACCCTTGAAGCAATAAAGTTGGTGAAACAGGAAATGCCTGGTGTTGGTTTCACTTTGGGGATCAGCAATATCAGTTTTGGGCTGCGTCCGGCAGCACGCAAGGTGCTTAACTCTATTTTTCTTCATGAAGCGGTTGAGGTTGGTCTCAATACTGCGATCGTCGATGCAGCCAAGGTTCTCCCTTATGCAACAATCGCAGAAGAAGATCGAAATATGTGTATAGACTTGCTCTTTAATCGCAACCCTGATGCTTTGATGAATTTTATTGATCATTTTGAGCAGGCCAAGGAAGAGGATGGAGATGAAGACACAGAGACTCTGCTGCCAGAAGAGCTTTTACATCAAAAAGTTCTCAATGGAGATAAGGATGGCCTTGAGGATCTACTGACCACACTACGTGGGCGCTGGCGACCTTTGGATATTATAAATAATTTGCTCGTTCCGGCAATGCGTGAGGTCGGGGAACTCTTTGGTCGTGGTGATCTTCTTTTACCCTTTGTTCTTCAATCCGCTGAGACAATGAAAAAGAGTGTTGTCCTCTTGGAACCGTATATGGAAAAGCTTGCCGATGAAGGTCAAACATCGGTTCTGCTAGCAACAGTTGCCGGGGATGTTCATGACATCGGTAAAAACCTTGTTGATATTATCCTCTCTAATAACGGCTACAAGGTCCACAATATCGGGATTAAAGTTGCTGCTGAAGAGATTATTGCACGAGCAAAAGAGTTAGATGTTGATGTCATTGGTTTGTCTGGTCTGTTGGTGAAATCGGCCTTGCTGATGAAAGATAATTTGGGTCAATTCCAAGCGGCAGGATTAAGTCAACCAATACTCCTTGGTGGTGCTGCCCTGACAACGAAATTTGTTGCCGTTGATTGCGCCCCTCATTTTGATAAACCCGTTGTTTACTGTGCTGATGCCTTTGCAGGTTTAAAAGCTATCCGTGAATTTGAGGCGGGTAAATTGCTATCGACTCACTGGGAAGAAGGGACTGTTTCTAGAAATCGACCCGGTCCGCAACAAGAGATTCTGGACCGTTCTTTTAATCCTCCTGACGTTCCTTTTTTAGGGCGAAAGGTCGAGAAGAATATCGATGCTGAATCGCTGTTTGCGTATCTTAATCAAGCGGCTTTGTTTCGGGGGCGTTGGGGCTACCGCCGCGGGAAGATGTCAAAAGAAGAGTATGAAGAATTACATGCCAAAACAGTGCTTCCGCTTTATCAGCGTTTAAAAGAACAATCTCTAAACGAAGGCTGGTTGCAACCTCAGGTGACCTATGGATATTTTGATTGTGTCAGTCATGGCGATACTGTGAAGGTCCATAGTGATTCAGGAGAAAAGGTTTTTAGCTTTCCACGCCAATCAAATACGCCCGGTTTGTGTATTGCCGATTACTTGCGCAATAAAGAAGAGGGCGGAGACAAGGTTGGATTCTTTGTAGTGACCCTTGGGCAGGAATTAGCTGAGCAGACTAAGGTCCTTTACGAGTCAGACCATTATCACGATTACTTGATGTTGCATGGCCTTGGCGTTGAATTGACAGATGCTCTAGCAGAGTACTGGCACGAAAAGATGCGTATCGAAATGGGGATTCAAGAAGAACGTGGCGATATGGATGCCTATGTAGCACAGGGATACCAGGGCTCACGCTACGGTTTTGGATATCCGTCTTGTCCTGACCTTGGTGCTCATGAACCACTGTTCGAGTTGTTGCAGCCAGATGAAATTGGGATCAGTTTGACCGAGTCTTTTGAGATGGTTCCTGAGATGAGTACATCGGCGATTGTTATCCATCATCCGCAAGCGAAATACTTTGCGGTATAATGATTAGGAAGTTTTGTTTATATGGGGGGAGGTTAGAGCATGCGTTATATATGCACTTGCTGCGGTTATTCTTATGATTCTGATAAGGGCGATGAAATGAATCATGTCCTTCCGGGAATTGATTTTGAAGATCTCCCTGAGGGATGGGTATGTCCCCTTTGTTATGCTGAGAGAGATCAATTTGATTGTCTGGATTAGCAGCTGAGTTCACTTTTAGGACTCATGAATAATTTGACCGCTAAAGGTGTAAATTTCTGCCTCTGGTAGTTTCCATGAGTTTTCAGAAAGTCCCGCTTTTATACAGGTTTGTTGCAGAAAAGTTTTTTTATCCCAACCATATCCTGTAGCAACTTGTGGAAGTAAGACACCTCGGTTGAAATCTTTGATAATATAAATGCCGTGCGTTCCAACTTCAATCTCATCAATATCTTCAATTTTTTCCAACGGGGACAGTATGGTGATCTCAAGTTTAAAGTTGTCTAGTTCGTCTCTATTCATTGGCGGAAAACGCGGATCATGGCTTGCTGCAGCAACAGCCATTGCTGCAACTTCCTGAAAAAGGGGTTGTTGAGACTGGAAATTTCCTATACAACCACGTAACTGACCATTCTGGGTAATTGTGACAAAACATCCTGAGTTTTCGTTGAGTCCTTTTTCTTGTCTTTTAGTCAGGTTGTATTTCTCATCCTTGATCTGGTGTACAATGGCTTGATGCGCAATTTGTAATAATATTTTGGCCTCACTGTCAGATAACATCAAATCTCCTTTGATATGAGTGACGCGATGAAAATGAAGTACGAGTTATTTCCGATTCTTTTGTTTAAAAGATATCATATTGCTGGCCTGTTAATTATTTCTATTTTCTTTTTAAATAGCTGTGCTCTGAATCCTGACTTAGATCAAGGCTACTTTGAACAAAAGGATAGACAGGATAGCTTTGAGGCTGAAAAAAAGATTGAAGATCAATCACTGCAACAGTTAAAAAATACATACCCAGATGCGTTCAACATTTATCAGCAGGCTGTGTCTGCTGAATCACTGGGTCAACTGGATGCCGCAATTGAACTTTATCATAAGGCGATGCAGCAGGCTCCTGAAGACGGACTACTTTTAACCCGTTTAGGCCTAGCTTACCTGCGTAAAGAAGATGTGGTGCCGGCTCGTCGTTATTTATTAAAAGCTGTGAGTTTTGACCCCGATTATTACAAACCTAGGTTGGGTCTGGGGTATATCTATTTGCAAAACAGGCAACCTCAGAAAGCAGTGAGTCAACTAGAAAAATCCCTTGAGTTACTGACAACCATTGAAGGGACGTTTCTCTTAGGCGAAGCTTTCGAAACACTGGGTGAACTCTCAAAAGCACGTGAACTTTATCAGAGAGTTGTGCGTTTTGATAACAAACATAAATTAGGAAAAGAAGCTGTGATACGTTTGAGGAGCATGGAGAAATGAGTCATAAAGATTTTCAATGGCCATTGGAAGATGATGAAAGCATTGTCTGGCAAGGTCGACCCGCACCCCGTTGCTATACGTTTCGCCATTGGTTGCAGGCAACAATAGGAACGATTCTATTTCTTGCATGCAGTTTTTGGCTCATGGTTGGAGTCCAGCTGGTTAGATCAGAAGGTCATTCGCAATGGCTGATCCTTGCACCTTCGTTGCTGGTTATTGGCGCTTTTATTGTTGGCCCTGGGCAGTTAATCGTTTCGCGCTGGCGCTGGGGGAAAATTTTTTATCTTTTGACCGATCAACGCCTACTGGTTAAGAATAAACTCTTTGGGATCAAGGTGTTATCTTTTAAACGAAATGATTTTAAGCAGTTTAAAAGGAAGGAATATGGCCGCAACCTATTAAGTCTGCGTTTGTCATTTAAGGGAAGTTCTCCAGTTGTTCTTGAGTGTCTTGAACATGCTGATAACTTTATTCATCTTCTTGTTGATCAGGATGAAGAAAATCAACCAGAAGAATCTATTTAACTTAGCAATATACAAGTTATTTTGATGCGCATCTTTTCGGAAAACATTCATAAATGAGTATGGTGAAAAATTGAACAAAGCTTTTTATTTAGAAACTTTTGGTTGTCAAATGAATATCGTCGATTCAGAGCAGATTGTTGTTTTGCTTTCGGGTCTTGGTTACTCCCAAGTTGACTCTGCTGAACAGGCTGATCTCGTTTTGTTAAATACATGTTCTGTACGTGATAGAGCAGAACGCAAAGTGTATGGCCACTTGGGGCGATTCAAACCAATTAAGGATAAACGTCCTGAGCTGATCATCGGAGTTGGGGGCTGTGTCGCTCAGCAAGAAGGTGAAAAGATGCTGGAAAAGGTTCCTTACCTCAATCTGGTTTTTGGAACACACAACATTAATTCCCTTCCCGATTTGGTTCAGCAAGCAGAACAGCAACATTTGCGAGGTTGTGAGACCGATTTTCTCGACCGTGAAACGCGACTCAATTTGTTTCCCGAGCGATCATTTCAAGAAACGGTTAGTCGTTTTGTTACTGTCATGCAGGGGTGTGATAATTTTTGTTCATATTGTATCGTTCCGCATGTACGTGGTCGTGAAATAAGTCGTCCCAGTCTTGAGGTTGTTGCTGAAGTTCAAAAACTTGTTAGTGAGGGAACAAAGGAGATCACTCTCCTTGGGCAGAATGTCAATTCTTACAGCTTAAAAGATAAGGGAGAAGCCTCTTTTCCTCAATTATTGCATCAAGTCAATAAGATTGAAGGGTTGCATAGACTACGGTTTGCTACTTCGCACCCTAAGGATATGACAGATGAGTTAATTGAATGTTTTGGATCTTTGGATGCCTTGTGTCACCATATCCATCTGCCATTTCAAAGTGGTTCAGATCGTATCCTCAAATTGATGAATCGCGGTTATACGCGAGATGACTACTTGTCGAAGGTTGAAAAGTTAAGAAAATCTTGCCCTCAAATCCGTCTCACGACAGATATTATTGTTGGATTTCCCGGTGAAAAAGAAGAAGATTTTCAGGCAACCCTCGATCTTATGAAAGAGGTCGGTTTTGCAGATGCGTTTACTTTCCTCTACTCCCCGCGCGTTGAAACTGCTGCAGCTAAAATGGCTGATAAGGACTCTGCTTTAGTGAAGCAAGACCGCTTTGATCGTTTACTTGAATTGCAACATCAAACTAGTTCTGTGATCTGGAACAGTGATCTAGGCGATATTCAATCCGTCT
Organism: Desulfuromusa sp.; assembly: GCA_016744675.1. Classification (GTDB taxonomy): domain Bacteria; phylum Desulfobacterota; class Desulfuromonadia; order Desulfuromonadales; family Geopsychrobacteraceae; genus Desulfuromusa. Next base: position 38,652 of record JADGDX010000014.1, read on the forward strand.
TAGTCGAAGGTAAGAGTAAACGGGGCGAAGGTGATGTTTTTGGTCGCACAACATGGAATAGGATTGTAAATTTCAGTGGCTCAATACAGTTGGTAGGAAAAGTTGTTCCGGTTAAAATCACAGATGTTTTTAGAAACGCACACCTAGGTGAACTTGTTTAGGTTGCTAAATATAGCAGGAGAAGAACAATGATAGATTTGCATATGCATACATTTTTTAGTGATGGCGAATTGGTTCCGACAGAACTCATTCGTCGCTCTTCAGTTGCTGGCTACAAAGCGATCGCAATTACTGATCATGCTGATAAAAGTAATATAAAATGGTTACTTGAGAACATTGCCGGAATTGTTGATGAAGTTGGAGCAGCAAACAATATTCAGGTTCTTGCTGGTGTCGAACTGACCCATGTCCCACCTCAATCAATCGCCGATGCGGCACAGTTGGCTAAAGATCATGGCGCTGAGTTGATTGTTGTTCATGGTGAGTCGATTGTTGATCTGGTGATGCCGGGAACAAATTTGGCTGCGATCAAGGCGCAAGTCGATATTCTGGCACACCCAGGGTTAATAACTGTCGAAGAGGTTAAGCTCGCAGCTGAGTTAGGTGTTTATCTTGAGATAACAACTCGCAAAGGAAACTCTCTAACCAATGGGCATATTGTGAAGATGGCTCAAGAGTACGGAGCTAAACTGGTGATTAATAACGATGCTCATGCTCCAAGTGATATTCTGTCCCCTGAGCTGGTTCATAAAATAGCTTTGGGCGCTGGTATGTCAGATGAACAATTTCAACAAGCGCAAAACAATGCAGCTCAATTAGTTGCTAAAGCCAAAGGTCATTAGATGAATGAAAATGATTTCGATTTTTTAAAAGAACTGGTTGAAACCCCAAGCCCATCAGGCTATGAGCAACCGGCACAGAGGGTTATTAAAAAGCAATTAGATGGTATTGCCGATGATCTTCAGACTGATGTGATGGGTAACCTCATCGCTCATCTTGATGGAAGGGGCGGGCCACGGGTCATGCTTGCCGGACATTGTGATGAAATTGGTTTTATGGTTCAATTTATCGACGATCGAGGCTTTATTTATTTTGGTGCAATCGGTGGTGTTGATCCACATCTTTCTCCAGGACAGAGAATTATCATTCATACTGAGCAAGGAGATGTCCCCGGTGTCATTGGTAAAAAAGCGATTCACCTGATTGAACCGAAGGATCGTGAGAAAGTCATTAACCTTAAAAAGCAATTTATTGATATCGGTTGTTCCAGCCGTGAAGAAGTTGAAGATTTGATTCAAATCGGTGACCCTGTGACCTTTGCTGTTGGAGTTCAGACGTTGCAGAATGACCGTGCAACATCACGTGCCTTTGATGACAAGATGGGTTCTTTTATCGTCACTGAGGTGATGAAACGGATTAAGGGGCAGGGGAGTATTTCTGCTGAACTTTTTGCTGTTTCAACCGTTCAAGAAGAGATTGGTTTGCGTGGTGCGGCGACCAGTAGTTATGGGGTTAAGCCAGATATTGGGATCGTTGTTGAGGTCACTCATGCCACCGATTACCCTGATGTGGAGCAATCGTCAATTGGTCGGGTTGAACTTGGTCAGGGGCCCGTCATAGTGCGCGGCGCAAATATCAATCCTATTTTATTTAAATTGCTGGTTGAAACGGCTGCTGAAGAAGAGATTCCCATTCAGATTGTCGGTGTGCCACGTGCGACAGGGACCGATGCCAATGTCATGCAATTGTCTCGTGGTGGGGTCGCAACGGCTTTGCTGGGGATCCCTCTACGCTACATGCATACCCCGGTTGAAACGTTATCTTTGTCCGATTTGGAAAAGGCGATTGATTTGTTGGTTGCTGTTGTAAAGCGGATTGACGGAAGCTTCTCTTTTGTTCCTCAATAATCTTTGATTTTCTGCTTACATTTCGGGGCAATCAAGCCCTTCGAAATTCACAAGAAAATCATTGATTGTTGAAGCGATCTGCTTAACCCCACCCCGTTCTTCACTTTCAATGTTAAGGGGTAATTGCGGATCATGAAGTGATTTCCTGAGCAGGGCCCAGCCGTTTCCATGTGATGAATCACATGTCACATGGACCCCTTCATGATTATCGGGAGTTAGACTCCAACCTTCAGTCGCCTCAACAAATGTTTTAAATTCTTTGAGGACGATATCCCCATAAACACTAAAGTTAGTTTCTATTATTTTAAGCCGGAATTCGGATGCTTCCTGCGGCTCAGGTAGTTCGGCAATCAATTCATCAATAGTGATGGTGTTGGTTCGTTTTAGTTGAGAAATTTTGATCAAAACCTTTGCTATCTGATACGCTCCGTCATCAAGGAAATAATTTTCTTTAAACGCACCATGCCCAGAAGTTTCAAGAGCTAATTGTGAATCTTTGCCTGCTTCATTAAGCCGTATAGACTCATTGATGACATTCTTATAACCCCGTTGAAAGCGATGATGGACCCCACCAAGTTTGTTCTCTATCCACCACTTAAGACCTGCAGAGGTCACTGAATCGGTGACGATTGTTGATCCTGGATGTTCTTCAAGGACAATTGCTGCCATCAATGCGATAAAGCGATTCCGATTTATTGGGGTTCCATTTTTGTCAACAGCACCAGCGCGATCAACGTCAGTATCAAAGATGATGCCGAAATCAGCATTATTTTTGATAACAGCAGCCGTTATTGCGGTTATGGCGTCGGGATCTTCGGGGTTAGGGATATGATTTGGGAACATTCCATCTGGCTTGAGAAATTGACTTCCTCTGGTGTCAGCACCAAGAGGTTGTAAGACTTTATTGACAAAAAAACCACCTGCACCGTTTCCTGCATCAACAACAATTTTTAAACCAGTCAGGGGGGTGGACAATCCCGTTCCATTGCGGATGATTGTCACCAGATGCGACGAATACTCATCCATTAAAGGTGTCGAGATAGGATTAATGGCGGGAGTTTCGCTCAATTCACCTGTTGTTGCAGCAAGGGTCAAAATCTCTGTGATTTCATTTTTATTCAGACCACCTTTGCGGGTGAAAAATTTGATTCCATTGCGATTAAACGGCAGATGGCTGGCTGTGAGCATCATGGCTCCATCAAAACCGTGGTTTTCAAATACCGTTGACATGAACATTGCTGGAGTTGATGCAAGACCGCAATCATACACAGTTGTTTGTGCTGAGACGAGGCCATGGAAAATGCAGGTTTTGATCGTTTCAGAAGAGATACGAGAGTCGTGACCGACAGAAACTTTGAGCTGTTGGGTGGGCTTATCTAATCGCTTTGAAAGCCACTTGGAAAAAGCAAAGCCAATTGAGCGGACTACTGGATCGTGGAGAGTGACGGGTTGCCCTTCAACTCCCTCAACAGCAACCCCACGGACATCACTTCCATTTTGTAACGTCAGCCATCTCTCCACAGTCATGTCCTTACCATGTTTTGATTAACGAAGAACCCCTCTCATTGTTTGAATAAGTAGGAATATAGTTAAATCTTCTTATCTCTTTTGCGCCGAGGAGCTGTCGTTTTTTGTGCACGCGATCCATATTTTTTGATTCCAGATCCTGATTTTCCAAATTTCTTTCGTTTAGAAGAAAAATCTTGAGTCGCAGATTTATAGGATCCTGAATCAGCACTGATTTGTAATTGTTCATCACAAACCCAGACACCTTTTAATTTATGTAAGGTATCAGCAGAGAGGGTTTTGGGAAGATCAACGAGGCTGAACTGATCAAAAAGACGAATTCTGCCGATATCCTTGCTGTTGAGCTTTCCTTCGTTGCTGATGGCTCCGACGATATTCCCCGGTTCAACCCCATGCTTACGGCCAACCTCGATGCGGAACGTTTGCATTTGATCATCGTTGGTTTTTCTTTCGCGTCTAGGAGACGATGTTCTTTCCGGACGCTCTACCCGAACTTCTTCGACAAAGGCTTCATCTGGATTTAGCGGACGCTCTTTTTGGAGCAAGTAAGCTAGGGTAGCTGCAATTCTGCGGTGGCCAACATCATATTCGCTCTGGTATTGATCGATCAACTCTTCAAAAAATTCCATATCTTCAGATTCCATGGAAGTTGAAATCTGTTCTTTAAATTGGTTGATGCGCCGATTAGTAATATCCTTGCGGCTTGGTAACGCCATGGCTTTAATCGGTTGTCTGGTTGCTCGTTCAATTGCCGCTAACATCCGTTTTTCTCGTGGGGCAACAAAGAGAATGGCTTTGCCTTCACGTCCGGCACGTCCGGTTCGACCAATGCGGTGAATATAGGCCTCGGTGTCGTAGGGAATATCATAGTTGACAACATGGCTGATGCGTTTAACGTCAAGGCCACGCGCAGCAACATCTGTGGCAACAACGATATCGAGAGTCCCTTTTTTTAGGTGTTCAACAGTCTTTTCGCGTAACATCTGGGTCATGTCACCATTGAGTGCGGCACTTGAAAAACCACGTGCTTCAAGTTTCTCAGCAAGTTCAACGGTCGCTACTTTGGTGCGGACAAATATCAGCATCCCATCGATCTCTTCGGCTTCAAGAATTCGGGTCAATGCATCAAGCTTATGCAGCCCTTTGACTTGCCAAAAATGCTGTGAAATTTTATCTACCGTTGATGTTTTACTTTTGATTCTGATCTCAATCGGATTATTGAGATGTTTTCGGGCGACACTTAAGACTTCTTTTGGCATTGTTGCAGAAAAGAGTGCGGTCTGACGTTCTTCAGGTGCATGCCCCAAAATCTGCTCGACTTCTTCAATGAAGCCCATTTTCAACATTTCATCAGCTTCATCAACAACAACGCAGCTGAGTTTTTCTAGCTTGAGAGTGCCACGACGTAAGTGATCCTGAATTCGTCCTGGGGTTCCGACAACGGCTTGTACGCCACGCTGTAATTGACGTAGTTGTTGTCCCATGTTTTGACCACCATAAACGGGTAATACTTGAAATCCCTTCAGGTGACGGGCATATGTTTGCATCGCTTCTGCCACCTGTAAAGCCAACTCACGTGTTGGTGTGAGAACCAAAATTTGCGGGGCTTTGAGTTTAGGGTTGAGGCGACTTAGCAGCGGAAGAGAAAAGGCTGCCGTTTTTCCGGTTCCAGTTTGTGCTTGCCCAAGCACGTCATGCCCTTCAAGCAAAGGAGGAATGCTTTGTGATTGAATTGGTGACGGCGTTTCGTAACCGACCTCTTCAACAACTTTTAAAATGGCAGGTGCAAGAGAGAAATCTTTGAAGGCCGGAGTATTTTCTTCTGACATAATTTTCCTGTGAATATCGGTTAAATTTTGATAAAAGACGCGCACCTTAGCCTATTTAGCCATTCAGTGCTAGTTATTTAATCCTCACATTCTATTTGCTATTTTCCCTTTTTGCAGGTTTCCAGATAATTAGCAGTCGTGCCAGTAGGGTTAAGTTGGCAAACATTGCAATTAACATGGCTAGCCCAGTAAATAAACCAAAGTAGATTGTTGGAATGAAATTGGAAAAGGTCAAAATCGAAAAGCCAATGATAATGGTAATTGAAGTGTAGTACATCGCCCGTCCAACACTGTCATGACAGCGTTTCATGGCCGCGATATAATCCCCATCAATAGTTAGTTCTTCATTAAATCTATGGACATAGTGAATGGTGTCATCAACAGCAATACCGATTGTGATTGCTGCGATTGTAATTGTCATGATGTCGAGGGGAATATTCAATAACCCCATCAAACCAAGAACCATTCCAGCTGAAATCAAATTTGGAATAATGGAAATAATGGCTAAGCGTAATGAGCGGAACTGGAGGATAAACATTGCCATAATAACGAGAAAAACGACACCAATCGTCATGATCTGAGAACTAAAAAGACTCTGTAAGACATTGTTGTAAAGGACAAACATGCCGGTCAGGTGGATTTGTTCTGGCTTTAAGTCGAATTTCTCAACCAGATCAAGGCGGATTTTTTTAAGTAGGGAATCGCGGCGCAGGTTGGGATTAGAGTCGATGATGCGTAATGAAAAACGAACTTGGTTGCCGTCTTCAGACATGTAAGGGCGAAACAGTGAATCATCAATGACTTTAGGCAGTTTTTTATGGATAACCGCAAGTGAAATATTATCGAGTGGAAGATCCTCATTGAGTTGCTGCATCAATGTCATAGTAGTTGACATTGACAGAACTTTACCTGTTTCAGGAAGTTCATCAAGATAGGTATGGATCTTTTTTAAAGAGTCAATCTGGTAACTGTTGTACCAGTAACTGCTCCCCGAGAGTCCCGCATCAGCTTCACCTTCATCAAAGAAATCATCGCCAAAGGGGTCATCATCAGCAAAGGTCTCTTCGGGTTGCTGATCGAGAAAGAAATCGGGGTCTGCATCGATAATGACGTCAAGAGGAGTCGTCCCCCCGAGTTGTCTGTCGATCAATTCCATCCCTTGATAGATTTCAGTTGTGGGTTTGAAATAATCGATAAATCGATTTTCAACAGTGAGTTTTGAAATGCCAATAACGCTGATAATAGCCAGTGTCGTAAAGATAACCAGAGTCGCTGTGCCTCGATGTTCAACCCAGTGGGCGCAGGTTCGCGTTATGATTCCGGTCATATCAAACTTTGGGGTGAACCTGACTGGATTTTTAAATAACATCAAGGCCGCAGGAAAAATAGCGAAAGAGATGAGTAGAGCAAAACTGATTCCAATAGCCATCATCCAACCAAAATCGATAACAGGCCGAATGTCACTGGTCAGTAAAGATGCAAAGGCAACAATGGTTGTCAGGGCGGTGTAGATACTTGGTATTGCTTTGCTGCGGACCATTTCTGTGACCATTGTGGACTGATCAGCTCCAGGTATCTCATCATGGAGTTCGTTGTAACGGACAATCAGGTGAACACATAGGGAAAGGGTGATAATCAATAATAATGAAGTGAAATTCGAAGAAACAACAGTGACTTTCCAGCCAACAAGGCCAAGAAATCCGAACATAAAAATAACAGAGGAAAAGCAGCACACCATAGGGAGTAAAACCCAACGAGGGTGGCGAAAGATCAAAAAGAGCATTGAAACGAGAAAAACGAGAACACCAATACCAAAGGCAGTTAGGTCGTGACGGATGAAGTCGATCATATCGGCTACAATCATTGGGACCCCACCAAGAAACAATTCACTGTGGCTTTGATGTTGTTTCATGATGTCTCTTACTTTAGCAATATCTACGGCTTCTTGTTCCGCTTGCATGATGCTATATTTATCAAATGCTTGGCTGGTCTCCTCTAACTGTTTAGCTTCCCCATTGGAGAGAGGGGATGTTGCTTTCTTTTCTCGAAGTGAGTTCCGCTTCTTAAGGAGAGACTGGTAGGTTTCATCTTGCTTGAATATGACTTGAAGAGCAGTCGTTTTTGCATCGGGGCTCACCAAGAGAGTTTTATAGAATGGGCTTGTCGCAAACTCACGACGAACCATATTAATGTCAATCCCAGGTGTCTCTATCGTTCTGATTCCATTTTTTAAATCACCTAGACTAAGCCGTGGACTGTCAATCAAAGGGACATCGAGGATGGATAAAACCGAATCGACACGTTCTATTTTAAGGATGCTGTCGCGCAATTTGCGTAGATCTGCCAATGTTTCAGGAGCATAAAGATCTGCTTGGGGTGAATAACTGATGACAAGAAATTCTGCCGTTCCATACTGATCATTGATGGTGCGGAAATATTTAAGATCCTGATCATTTTCAAGCAGTAACGAATCACTTGAGGCATCAAGGTGGAAATCTTTTGCGTAACTACCAACAACTATCAAAATGAGAGCCACGAGGCATATCGTCAAAAGAGGGTATCTAAGGATTGTACGGTTATAGAAATTTATAATCGAGTTACTCATTGTTGTCCTATCAATGTCTTGCCAAGGTTGATGTCGTGATTTCTACAACTGCAGATTTTAGAATGAAAATCATTTTTTGTCTATTTTGTCGTAAAAAAAGCCCCAGTCGAAACCGGGGCTTAATTCATAAGTAAATTTGGATCCTTGGTTTGACTTACAGACCAAGCGTCTTAAAGAAGTCGTTCCCTTTGTCATCAACAAGGATAAAGGCTGGGAAGTCTTCAACTTGAATTTTCCAAACAGCTTCCATTCCCAGCTCTTCGAAATCAATACACTCAACCTTTTTAATGTTCTGATCAGCTAACACGGCAGCTGGCCCACCAATGGACCCTAGGTAAAAACCACCATGCTTAGCGCAAGCATCAGTCACTTGCTGGCTACGATTTCCCTTTGCAATCATAATCATTGAACCGCCATGACTCTGCAGAAGGTCAACGTAACTGTCCATTCTTCCCGCTGTTGTTGGACCAAATGAACCAGAGGCCTTTCCTGCAGGAGTTTTAGCAGGACCAGCATAGTAGATTGGGTGATTTTTTAGGTAGTCGGGTAGGGGCTTGCCACTATCAATGATCTCTTTGAACTTAGAGTGAGCGATGTCACGTCCTACGACGATTGTCCCTTTAAGGCGTAATGGAGCACCCACTTCAAGTTTTGTCAGATCAGCAAGAACTTCAGTGAGAGGACGATCGAGATCAATTTCAGTCCCAAGACCTTTTTTAGTTCTTAGTTCCTCAGGGATCAAGCGTCCTGGGTTGCGATCCATCTCTTCAACAAAAAGACCCTCTTTAGTGATTTTTGCTTTGATGTTGCGGTCTGCAGAGCATGAAACAGCCATACCAACGGGGCAAGATGCACCGTGGCGAGGGAGGCGAATTATGCGGACATCATGAGCAAAATACTTGCCACCGAACTGAGCGCCGATGCCTAGTTCTTGAGCCATTTTGAGGACTTTAGCTTCAAGTTCGATATCCCGGAAGGCTTGACCGTGCTCATTTCCTTCAGTGGGGAGTTCGTCAAGATAGCGAGCTGTTGCGAGCTTGACGGTCTTCATGCAAGCGTCAGCAGATGTTCCGCCGATTACAAAAGCGAGGTGGTAGGGCGGACAAGCTGCAGTTCCGATAGTTTTCATTTTTTGAAGGAGGAAATCTTCAAGCTTTTCAGGGTTGAGAAGAGCTTTGGTTTCCTGAAAAAGCATGGTTTTGTTGGCAGAACCGCCACCTTTGGCGATGAACAGAAATTTGTAAGCTTCGCCTTCTGTTGCATAGAGATCGATTTGTGCTGGCAGGTTTGTCCCTGTGTTCTTCTCTTTGTACATATCAAGAGCAACAGTTTGGCTATAACGAAGGTTTTCTTCTGTGTATGTTTTGAAGACACCCTCAGAGATACGTTCTGCGTCATTACCGCCAGTCCAGACTTTCTGCCCTTTTTTAGCTACGACAGTTGCTGTGCCGGTGTCCTGACAGAAGGGAAGTTCAAAGTTAGCTGAAATCTCTGCATTACGCAGAAAAGCCATTGCAACAACTTTGTCATTCTCAGAAGCCTCTGGATCACTAAGAATCTTTGCGACCTGATCATTATGGCTAGGGCGTAGAAGGAACGAGACGTCACGCATAGCTGTGTTGGAAAGAACCGTCAGGGCTTGAGGATCAACTTTGAGGACTTCTTGTCCGTCAAAATTCTCAACACTGACAAATTGCTCGGAACCTTCAATTTTATAGTACTTTGTTGTGTCGGTACCGAGTGGCACTGGATCCTGATACTTGAAATCTGGCATTTGTTCGCTCCTTGTAGAGTTAGAATAAATGAATCATTGCAATAAAAACTCGTGCATTATAGGAGATTTTTTAGTCCTTGTCGACAGCAAACAATGGTAAAAAAATGTGATTTTAGAAGAGTCTATTGCTTCAATTTTCCTTCGATAATTTGGGGAGGTAGCTAAGCATAATAATACCTGACTAAAATGCTTGAAAATAATTGACAGAAATAGTCGGGTATGATAATTCTGTTCAGGACTGAAGTGGTTGGTGATATAAAATATCATCGATTGTGCGATAGCCGACTTTATTGATGGCGCATCACTTAACTGTACTAATAGCTGTTGCCGGAAGGAATACTAGATGCTTGATTTACTCAAAGAAGATTTGAAAGTTGTCTTTGAGCGTGATCCTGCGGTTCGCAGTGTTTTTGAGGTTGTTTTCTGCTATCCCGGGTTTCATGCGATGATTTTTTATCGTTTATCTCATTGGATGTGGAATAGCAATTTAAAGTTTCTTGGACGTCTGATATCTCACTTTGGTCGATTCATGACCGGTATTGAAATACACCCTGGAGCAACAATCGGTCGTGGTTTTTTTATTGATCACGGTATGGGTGTTGTCATCGGTGAGACAGCAGAAATAGGCGAGAATTGTACGCTTTATCACGGTGTGACTCTGGGAGGGACTTCCTGGGCGAAGGAAAAGCGTCATCCAACTTTGGGAAATAATGTCATCGTTGGCTCTGGAGCTAAGATTCTTGGACCTTTTACCGTTGGTGATGACAGTAAGATTGGATCCAACTCTGTTGTTGTTAAAGAAGTTCCGCCTACAGCGACCGTTGTTGGAATCCCAGGCCGAGTTGTCTTGTCTGGAGAAAAAAGGGATGGAGTCGCTTTGGATCATAATAAGCTCCCTGACCCAGTTGCTAAGGCAGTTGGTTGTATGTTTGAGCAGATCCAGAGATTAGAGGACCGGATAGAGGTGTTGCAAGAAGAGCAAAAAAATCTGAAGGCTCAAATGAGTCATTCTGAAAAAGAAGAACTCCAGATGAATAAGGAAGCCGTCTGATGAGGATGTCAACAAAAGCACAGTATGCTGTACGCGCCCTTGTGAGCTTGAATTTAACCAGCTCAGGGATGCCAGTTTCTATAAAAGATATTTCTGCGCGCGAAAATATTTCTTTGAATTATCTTGAGCAGTTGTTCGTTAAGCTGCGCCGAGGTGGAATCGTCAATAGCGTGCGTGGCCCTGGTGGCGGCTATCTGCTAGCTCGTTCTGCTGAAGAGATTCGTATTGATCAGATTATTGATACCGTGGAAGTTGCTTTAGCGCCTCTGTCATGTATGAATTCTGATGGCAGTTGTGGTTGTGAGATGGAATGTACAACACAATCAGTTTGGCAGGGATTGGGGAATCAAATTCGGAATTTTCTCGCGTCTGTGACTCTTGAAGATTTAACTAGGGATGGTCGCCGACAGTTGGAAAGCCGTGCGATAAGCAGTTACTCAAATATTTAGATAGTTTTAAGGCGGAGGATTTTCGTGGATAAAATTTATATGGATAATAACGCAACAACAGCCGTTAAGCCTGAAGTTCTAGAGGCCATGTTGCCCTATTTTTGTGAACAATTTGGAAATCCTTCGAGTGTTCATTGGGCAGGTAGGATGGTTGGTGGAGCGATTGATGGTGCCCGCGAAAAAGTTGCTAAACTCCTTAACTGTTCACCAGCAGAAGTGATTTTTTTGTCATGTGGTAGTGAGGGCGACAACTATGCAATCAAGGGAACAGCTGAGGCATTAAAAGATAAAGGGAACCATATCATTACGACATCTGTCGAACATCCTGCTGTTCTCGAGACGTGTGATGCCCTAGAAAAAGATGGTTTTGATGTGACTTATCTTAAGGTTGACTCTAATGGAATGCTCAACCTAGCTGAGCTAGAGGCCGCTATTACTGATAAGACAATACTTATTTCTGTCATGTGGGCTAATAATGAAACGGGAAATATATACCCTATTGAAGAGATCGGTCAGATTGCTAAAAAACATAAAGTCAGATTTCATACGGATGCTGTACAAGCTGTTGGGAAAATACCTGTTGATGTACGTAAGGCAAATGTTGATATGGCTGTTATCTCCGGCCATAAAATAGGAGCTCCAAAAGGGATCGGGGCGATGTACTTACGGCGAGGTTCCCGAATCTCTCGATTTATGCATGGTGGTCACCAGGAACGTAATCGTCGTGCTGGAACTCATAATGTCCCCGGGATTGTCGGTTTGGGGGTCGCTTGTGAGGTAGCAGGTGCGAACATGGACCGAGATTATACATTTGTGCGAAATTTACGTGATAAGCTCGAAAATGGAATTTTGTCATCCATTCCAGACGTAAAACTTAATGGGCACCCTGATGCAGATTTACGCTTGCCTAATACATTGAATGTTAGTTTCAACTTTATTGAAGGTGAGTCCCTATTATTGTTTTTTGATATGAAAGGGATAGCCGCTTCATCTGGTTCTGCTTGTACTTCTGGATCTCTGGAGCCGTCTCATGTCATGGGTGCGATGGGTGTCGATGTGGTTTTGGCTCATTCAAGTACTCGATTTAGCCTTGGTTCTGGAAACTCGATTGAGGAGGTTGAGTTTATCCTCCACGAACTGCCTGCAATGGTACAGCGACTCAGGGAGATGAGCCCTCTTTATCATCGCTCTGAACCCACACCACTTTCGTGTGATGAATGCAGAATGGTGCACAAGACATGTGCTTAGACTTACTGGTCTTTTGATGAGAATAATAATTGTATAAATTAAATAGGAGTAAATATTATGTATACTGAAAAAGTTATGGATCATTTCTCAAATCCTCGCAACGTTGGTGAAATCGAAAATGCCAGTGGTGTAGGAGAGGTTGGTAATGCCTCTTGTGGTGATATTATGCGCATTTCTCTACAAGTCGATGACGGTATTATTCAGGATGTAAAATTTAAAACATTTGGCTGTGGCGCTGCCATTGCAACTTCGTCCATGGTGACTGAGCTCGCTATTGGTAAAACGATTGATGAGGCTCTTATCTTGACAAATCAGGCTGTCGCTGAAGCTCTGGACGGATTGCCTGCAGCTAAAATGCATTGTTCTAATCTTGCCGCAGATGCTCTCCATGAAGCGATAAAAGACTATAAAGAACGCAATGTTGCTGCATGATAGTCAGAATTTAAATTAACTTTCTTAAAAGGGTTCTGAATTTATTTAGAACCCTTTTTTTATAGGATTGATGTGAAAAAACGTGTTGTTGTTGCTATGAGTGGCGGGATTGATTCCTCGGTTGCTGCGGCTTTGTTAAAAGAGCAGGGTTACGACGTCATTGGCTTGACGATGCATCATTGGGATGCCTGCGCCAAAGAGAGTGGCGGCAGTCCTGTTCAAAAAAATACGGCTGTGACTGACGCCAAGAAAATAGCAGATCAATTAGATATTCCTTTTTACTCTGTCAACTTTGAAACTGACTTTCGTCAGCAGGTTATCAGTCATTTTTGCGCTGAATATTTTTCTGGAAGAACTCCAAATCCTTGTGCCGTTTGTAACAAGAAAATCAAGTTTGGTTTGCTGCTTGAAAAAGCTTTGCAACTTGAGGCGGATTATCTGGCGACAGGGCATTATGTTTCTGTTGTTGAAAATCAGGAACAACTCTATATCCGCAAAGGGGCTGATCTAAAAAAAGATCAAAGCTATTTTTTGTTTACTTTGAACCAGCAACAACTTGCACAATCTTTATTCCCTCTTGGAGATATGGATAAGGAACAAGTGCGAGCACATGCAGATCGGCTTGGCCTGCAGATTTCCCCTCGTGAAGAGAGTCAGGATCTATGTTTTGTTCCCGATGGCGATTATGTCAGTTTTATCGAGAATGAGAAGGGAACGGGTCAGAGAAATGGCGAGATTGTCCATGTTTCTGGAAAAGTTCTTGGTCAGCATCAAGGGATTTATCGTTATACCATAGGCCAGCGCAAGGGACTTGGTATCGGCTGGGCTGAACCCCTTTTTGTTGTCGGCATAGATGCGGAAAGACATAAAGTTATTGTCGGAGAAAAGCAACACCTCAGTAAAAGTGAGATGATTGTGGAGCAATGTTGCTGGAATCTGCCTAGCTCTGAAAAAGTATTCACAACACTGTGTCGTATTCGTTACCGCTACACTGAAGTTCCCGTTACCGTCGAAATTTTAAATGACTCATGTGTCAAAGTGATTTTTGAAACTCCACAAAATGGGGTCACTCCTGGGCAGGCAGCAGTCTTTTATGATTCTGATCGGGTTATTGGAGGTGGCTGGATTCAATGATGTCAACAGTTTCCATTGTCACCTTGGGTTGTAAAACCAATCAGTTTGAATCTGCTGCTATGAGCGAACAATTGTGTCAGGCTGGATATCAACAGGTTGCTTTTGAGGATGGAGCTGAGCTTGTCATTGTGAATACCTGTACTGTTACAGCAGCGACAGATGCGCAATCTAGGAAACTGATCCGTCGCGCAAGACGTCTGAATTCACAAGCACGTATTGTTGTTACAGGTTGTTACGCACAAATCAATCCCGAGCAACTCAACCAATTGCCCGGCGTCTCTTTGGTGATTGGGAATCAGGAAAAAGGTCAACTGATTGAATCTCTCGTTGAGAATAAAGAGCCAGGTCAGATACGAGTGTCAGCTATTCGTGAAAGTCGACAAGTCGACCCTCTTAAGTTGACAGGTTTTGAGCAGCGCAGCCGTGCTTTTGTTTTGATACAGAATGGCTGTGACGCTTTTTGTTCGTATTGCATTATCCCTTATGCCCGAGGCAGGAGTCGGTCGGTTTTGTCTGCGGATGTTGTTAGGCAAATCGAAAAATTATCTACCAATGGGTACCCTGAGGTTGTTTTGACAGGGATTCATATTGGCCAGTATGGTTTGGATCTCAATCCCAAGAAAGATCTTCTTTCTCTGCTTAAAGAGATTGAAGGGTCGCAATTCTCAGGTCGTTTACGCTTGGGCTCTATTGAGCCAACAGAATTGACTACCGAATTGATTCAATATGTGTCCGAATCGAAGTGGATCTGTCACCATTTTCACATTCCATTACAGTCGGGGCGCGATGACATCCTTCAGCGGATGAATCGTCACTATACGACAGATGATTTTTCCGAATTAATAAATAAACTCGTTGCCTTTTGTCCTGATGCTGCAATTGGTCTTGATGTCATTACTGGTTTTCCTGGTGAGAATGAAAACCATTTCGAAGAGACCTGTCAATTTCTCGAAAAACTTCCTTTTAGCCATCTTCATGTTTTTCCGTTTAGCAAACGCGAGGGGACTCCCGCTGCGCGAATGCCTGATCAAGTTTCCGGGGCTGTGATGAAGAACAGGTCAACTCTTTTGCGAGAGATAGGACAACGCAAATATCAACACTATATCAAGCGATTTATTGGGTCATCTCTTGATCTGGTTGTTGAAGGAGGAGTCGTTGATGGGTTACGTAAAGGGCTTTCACAAAATTATCTCCCCATCTGGATTCCAGATGAATCTGCTCAGCCGGGGCAGTCATGTTCTGCGCACATCGAAGGGGTGTTTAAGGATGGACTTATGGGGAGTGTGGGAGACATAGCCAACTCACGAGAATAACTACTTTTAAAGGAAATTAAACTCCCATTTTCTATGAAGCACTGATATGATCGTGGTTATGAAAGAGCGTCTTGACAAATTATTGGTACAACGTGGTCTTGTTGTTTCTCGCGATCGTGCCCAAGCTTTAATTTTGGCTGGCAAGGTCGTGGTTGACGATCATCGTGTTGATAAAGCTGGTGTTAAGGTCGAGGAAGATGCTGATTTGCGTTTAAAGGGTGATGATATCCCATATGTTTCACGCGGTGGGTTAAAGCTTGAAAAAGCACTTCAGGACTTTTCTGTTGATGTTCAAGGGATAGTCGCTCTTGATGTTGGAGCTTCTACTGGTGGCTTCAGTGATTGTCTTTTGCAGCATGGAGCAAAAAAAGTTTACGCGGTCGATGTCGGCTACGGGCAACTGGCTTGGAGTCTTCGTAAGGATTCACGAATTGTGAATCTGGAGCGCTGTAATATCCGCCACCTCCAAAGTGACGCGTTAGAAGATATTCCTGCTTTAGCTGTTATTGACGCATCTTTTATTTCTCTAGCAAAAGTATTACCCAATACTTTGAATCTTCTTTCCGAGGATGCCGACATTATTGCTTTGATCAAGCCACAATTTGAGGTTGGTAAAGGGCAAGTTGGAAAAGGCGGTGTCGTCAAAGATCAAAAATTGCATGAACTTGTCGTTGCTGATGTTTGTCAATTGGGCATAGACCTTAATTGTCAGGTTCTCGGCACTTCTGAGAGTCCGATACTCGGACCAAAGGGGAATCGTGAATTTCTTATCCATCTGAAGAAGCTCTCCTGAGTTTCATCAAAGTGTTTAATTATTAGTATTTTTGTTTGGTGATTTGTTAAGATTTATATAGCCCTTCTGATACTGATGTTAGGAGTTATGTTCATGTCCATTGATTGTTTGTTTTGTAAAATAATCGCTGGTGAGATACCGGCTAAAATGTTCTACGAGGATGATCTTCTCATCGCTTTTGCTGATATTGACCCACAAGCACCCCATCATTTTTTAATTGTTCCTAGAAAGCATATTTGTACGGCTCTTGATCTAACGCCTGAAGACAATGAACTGATAGGTCATGTTTATCAGGTTGCTGGTAAAATAGCGCGAGACTTAGGTATTGATGAAGATGGTTTCAGGGTTGTGAATAACTGTAATGAGGCGGGAGGACAAACGGTCTGGCATATCCATTTCCACTTTTTGGCTGGACGCAATCTTACCTGGCCTCCTGGATAGACTGAGAAGGTTTTATGGGAAAATTTGACAGCCAAACAGAGCAACGCCTGATGTCCGATATTATGGAACTTCTGGTGACTCATTATGGTGCTGAATTATCGGAAGATGAATTAGACCATGAAATAGATCGGGTTGAGCTGGCTTTGAAGGATGCTCGTTCTTCGCATCAGGGACAGGTTCGTAAATCGGGTGAACCCTATATTTTTCATCCACTGCGAGTCACCCATTTGGCTGCTCGTCACTGGATGGATTTTCCTTCTATTATTGCAGCTCTTCTTCATGATGTTGTTGAGGACACTCCTGTGACTCTCACCGATGTTGAAAAGAAATATGGTCACGAAGTTGCTCATCTGGTTGATGGATTAACCAAGGTGACCTCAGAAATTATGACCCGCGATGACCTTAAAAAGGAAACATATCGAAAAACTTTGTTGGTTGCTATTGATGATATCAGGGTTCTTTGCCTAAAGTTTTGGGATCGTATTGACAACCTCCGAACTATTGATGCTCTACCCCAACATAAACAAAAGCTCATTGCTGAAGAAACTCGGGTGTTTTATGTTCCTTTGGCTCAACATTTAGGTATGGGTTATGTCGCAACAGAGCTTGAATCCCTCTCTTATTCGGTCCTTTATCCTCGCAGAGCGAATAGTTATGGTGAAGCGATTGCAGTGCAGAAAGAAGAAAACGATGATTTTTTGCGTAAGGTCCGTGCGCGTATTATTAATACCTGTGAGCAGCAGAAGCTTGATGTCCTAGTGAAAGATCGCTGGAGGCCCTTTTCTGTGGCCTCAGCTCAAAGAAGACAACGTGGTTTTGCTTCTCTTTTCACCTTGGAGGTTCAGGTTAACCGTCTTATGGATGCTTATCTGTTTTTAGGCATCTTGCATGGTTTATTTCCTCCAATACCAGGTAAATTGCGAGATCATCTTAATCTCACTTCGCAGCATGGATACCAAGCGTTAAAGACGACGGTTCAGGCTGGTGAACAACGTTTGCGGGTTGAAATAACGACCAGAAAGTTGACCCGCTTCAACGAATCTGGTGTTCTTGCCCCAGGATTTAAGTTTCGTCATGAAAACTTTCGTGACCTGATAAAATCCCTGATGGAAGGGGAATCTGCGTTTGATACTGAATCGATGCGTTTAGCTTCGGCAACAATTCAGGTTTATACACCAGAAGGGGAGGTCAGGACGTTACCTGAGGGAAGTAGTGTCCTTGATTTTGCTTTTGATATACATGATTCACTTGGTTTGCATGCACGCCGTGGCATGATTAATGGGCGGACCCGACAACTTAAAACCCGCTTACTTGATGGTGATCAGGTTTTAGTTGAAACGGCTGAGAAATCAGAAGTTTTGCCTAAATGGTTGGAATGGGCAGTAACACCTCGCGCCCGAAACAGTATACGTCGATACCTGCGCAACAAAATCAGGGCTTCGTGATTAAAGTAGGAGCATCTATGTTGAAAAAACTTTTGACGCTGGGGCTTTCATTCGTCCTGTTAACGACTACAATCAGTTACGTTTATGCCCAACAAGTCAACGCTTTTATCTATCATCGTTTCGGTGAAAGTCGCTACCCTTCGACCAATATTTCAGCTGAATTTTTTACCCAACAGCTCCAATATATCAAAGATAAAAAAATCCAAGTTATCTCACTTGAAGATGTTGCGAAACTTCTCAAAAATGATGAACCGCTTCCTGATCACGCTGTTTCTTTTTGTGTTGACGATGCCTTTCGTTCTTTTTATGACGTTGGAATGCCAATCATCCGACGTCTTGATATCCCCGTAACCTTATTTGTTAATACCGATGCTGTCGGGACTTCTGGCTATTTGACTTGGGATGAACTCAGGGAACTATCGGCAGAGGGGGTTGAAATTGCAAACCATACTGCGACACACGCATATCTGGTTGAATTGCAGGAGGGTGAGACTTATTCGCAGTGGCAGGAGCGTATTGTTGCTGATATTGAAAAAGCTCAACAGCGGCTTCAAAAACATCTAGGATTTAAACCAACCTTATTTACTTATCCCTTTGGTGAGTATTCAGCAGCGATTGTCGATATCGTAAAAGACCTTGGTTTTATGGCTGCATTCGCGCAACAGTCCGGTGTAATTCATCCACAACATAATCGTTTTATTTTGCCCCGTTTTCCTATGGGTGGACCCTTTGCGACTCTTGATAGTTTTAAAACGAAATTGAAGATGAAACCGCTACTGGTGACCAATGAAGACTCTTTTGACCCTGTGATTGATGAAAATCCACCTGTTCTAAGAATTAAGATCTCTGGAAAGCAAGTTAATCAGGAGCGTTTTAATTGTTTTGTACAGGGTGAAAATAGCTGTCGAGTTGTCAGTGGTGATGATGGTTGGTATGAGGTCATTGCAGAGAATCCTTTGTCTGGGCGACGTAATAAATATACCCTGACATTGCAGAACAAAGAAAATGACTGGCTTTGGTATAGTCATCCTTGGATAAATGCCAAAAATCCTGCACGAGTTAAGCAGTAAAGAAAAAATCTGTTCCGAGCTATTCAGTTGTTAAAATTAAATATTAAAGGGGCGGAGCTTTGCACTGGCAAATCGATTTAATTGATTGGTGCGAATCATTGCCTTCAGCTCTTTGATATAATCTTCACCGCGGATTGAATAGCGCATGAGTCCTTCAGCTAGTTCTATTCCTTCAGGTTTTTGTCCCGATGTTCGAATTTTAGAGCGAAGGTTTCGGAGTTGATTGTAGGCAGAATGTGTATTTAAATTGCGTAGATAGGATCGAACTGAGTCGTAAACCGTTGAAAACTTCTGAACTTCATAAGTTTCGCCTGCAGGTCGACCTTCGGGGATGATTCCTTGACCTGGAATAAAAGTCCATTGCCCGAATAAATTGTTAGCGACGCGGGAAAAACGTGACGTGCCCCATGCCGATTCGTTGGCCGCTTGAGCTAATGCCAAATCTGCAGGGATAAGGTCAACTCTGTGTAAAAGCTTTTGAATTGTTAACTCAGGGCGTACTTCATCCAATTTAACTTTGTAACGCTTGGATAATGTTTTTAATGTTTGGATCTGAGACTCGTCAAGCCTGTTGATAGAGACCAAGGTTTGATTGATTTTAAGTAGTTGGTCTCGCTCGCCACGGATTTCATCATTTGCTAACAATATCATTGGCAGCAAGGATTTGAAGAAAATTGATTTACGTAGTTTTGTGGAGCGAATTTTATCAAGGTCTGTAGGGAGATTCTCTAAAATCAGCGGAGGAACCCCGTTTTCAAGAGTATCGATTTGATAACTATATGTTAGAAATTCTGATTCAAGATCAATATGTGAATCCTGTCCGATGATTTGAATTTCTGGCCCCTCATAAGTTGGGGTGTTAGAGTCTGTGTGTCCAGCTAACAGAAAACAACAACCGAAAAGACATGGCAAGATTATTTTATTTAGAATTGTTTTTATCATAGTTTTTAAAGCCAGTATTGTTATTTAGAACGATCTGTTAAGTGTCGGGACTTTATATAGACAACTCTGATTTAAGTCAACTCAAGTATGGTTAAAATTCCTTATTTTTCAGGGGCTTTGGGTTGCTTATCGATAATTAACCTTTAATGGAGAGACCCTTGAAATCATTCAGAAAAGAACTCTGGTTTGATGTTGAAAATAGAAGAGATTTCATAAATATTACCGATTATGTTAACGATTGTTTGTTTGAAAGTGGAGTCCAGGAGGGGCTCTTGTTGTGTAATGCAATGCATATTACAGCGTCAGTTTTTATCAATGATGACGAATCCGGATTGCATCACGATTATGAGCGATGGTTAGAAGACCTTGCTCCTCATGAACCGTTGAGTCATTACCGACATAATGATACGGGTGAAGACAATGGAGACGCGCATTTGAAAAGAATGGTCATGGGGAGAGAAGTTGTTGTCGCCGTGACAAAAGGAAAACTTGATTTTGGTCCTTGGGAGCAGATTTTTTATGGGGAGTTTGATGGTCATAGAAAAAAGCGTGTCCTTGTGAAAATCATAGGTGAATAATTCCATTCAGATTATGTTTACATTTACCTAACATTACGATTTTGATAGAATAGTTTTTTTATAGTTGCTATTCATTTTTTTGCGAAATAGGAGGATATTATGAGTTTAGAGGATGGTGTTTGTTATACATACGAGGCTGCACTCGAAAAGGCCATTGAAATGGAAGAAGAAGGTTTCAGAAATTATCTTCATGCTATTTCAGTTGTGACAGACAGGCAAGCTAAGGCGATTCTTCGCGAAGCCGCTATTGAAGAGCTAGATCATAAACAAAAGCTAGAGATGGCATTGCTGGATGGTCATGATAAGGATGCTGCTCAATTGCATCAAGAAATTCCTTCAATGAATTTAAGCTATGTTTTCGAGCAAAAAGAAATTGCTCCGGATGCTGATGCAAGAACGGCTTTGGCCCATGCTATTTTCTTAGAAAAATGTGCTGTTGATTTTTATAAAAGATTGATGTCGGGTTGTGAGGGAGCACCGATGGCGAGTTTGTTTAAACGTCTTCTTGCCGATGAAACCCGTCACCTTAGCGAGCTTGAAAATTTTTATGAGAAATATTTTTTGACTGAAAATTAATAGACTTTACAATTTCTAGTATCTAAAGGGCCTTTCTTTTTTGAAAGGCCCTTTTTTTGTTTATAAAGTTTTTTATCGAGAAAAGTATTGTTTGGTTGAAATAATAAAATTATTTGCTATATTAATAGAACGTTGTTTGTTTGTGGAGTGTCTATATGGATATTGACATTGTTAAGGGATTATTTGCTATTTATGTTGTCGGAGTTTCGCTTCTTCGTCTGATGGACGAAAATGAATTTTTCCGTTTGACCGCTATGAAAAAAATATGGGGACGCAGTTACGGTCTGATGATTCATTTTCTAACAAATGTCATCATTCCTATGTTGTTTGCCCTATTTTTCTTTTGTCGGGGGATTTTGACAATAGCCCTATAACTATATTGTTTTTGTTTGTTTGGCTTGCCAGCTGTTTTAAAACCTACCTTTTATCTTTATAAGTCATTCATGCTTATATCTTAAGAAACTGACTTTCTTTGCTGATCTTTTCGATACATCTTTTGTCTCTCGGAAATATTATAGAAATCCTCCCTTTTTCTTGACAAAAACGTCCTAACTTTTTATCTTTCTTTGCTCAAATTAATCAATACCTAAAAGGAGAACATAAATAATGTCTGAAGAGCTTAAAAAAGAAGAGGGTAGTATTTCTATCCATACGGAAAATATTTTTCCAATTATAAAAAAATGGCTGTATAGCGATAAAGATATTTTCCTCCGTGAATTGGTTTCTAATGCTGTTGATGCCATTCATAAATTGCAGAATATAAATTTGATGGAGGGTTTAAAGCTTGCTGATGAATATAAAGTCGATATTCATATTGATAAAGAAGCTGGAACTCTGACTGTTGCCGATAACGGCATTGGAATGACAGCTGAAGAGGTACGAAAATATATTAATCAGGTTGCTTTTTCTTCTGCTGAAGATTTTGTTGAAAGATTCAAAGATCTTGAGGATAAAAACCAGATTATTGGTCATTTTGGGCTCGGTTTTTATTCAAGTTTTATGGTCGCTGAAACTGTCGAAATTCGAACTCTGTCTTATCAGAAAGATGTCGAGGCTGTTCATTGGCGTTGTGAGGGGACAACGAATTATAGCATTGAAGCAACAGATAAAAAGGAACGAGGGACTGAGATCATTCTTCATCTGAATGACGATGAGAAGGAATTTCTTGAGACCGATGCTGTCAGTGAAGTATTGAAAAAGTTTTGTAACTTTCTTCCCGTATCAATAAATCTTGAAGGGGAAGTGATTAATGATAAAAACCCACTGTGGACGAAGAGTGCTTCTGAGATCAGTGATGATGAATACAAAGAGTTTTATCGTAAACTTTACCCTATGTCGGCAGACCCGTTGTTTTGGATCCATCTGAATATTGATTTTCCTTTCAACCTAAAGGGAATTGTCTATTTTCCACGTTTAACCAATGAGTTTGATGTGACCAAGAGTCATATCAGCCTGTTTTGCAACCAGGTTTTTGTTTCTGATAATACCCCGGAATTGATTCCTGAATTCTTAACCCCACTTCAGGGATGCTTAGATGCTCCCGACCTTCCTCTCAATGTTTCACGGAGTTATCTACAGAATGACCCGCAAGTTCGTAAAATTCGCGAAGTTATTAGCGGTCGTGTTGCTTCTAAGATTGTTGATCTGGCAAAGAACGATCGTGAAGCATTTGAACCCATCTGGGAAGATATCCATTCTTTCGTCAAATACGGCATGATGCGTGAGGATAAGTTTTATGAGAAGGTGAAGGATCAGGTTATTTATCATGCAACTGGTGATGATAAATATACAACTTTGCCTGATTACCTTGATCGCGCGAAAGAAAAACATGAAAATAAAGTTTACTATTCAAATGATGAGGGAACACAAGCGACCTACCTCAAACTATTTAAGTCTCAAGGGATGGAAGCATTAATCCTTGATGCGATGATAGATAATCATTTTATTCAGTTTCTTGAGTCTAAGAATACCGATTTGAAGTTTGAGCGGGTTGATTCTGATATTACCGAAAACTTGATCGAAGCGGATCCTAGCCAGAAGATTGTCGATGGTTCTGATAATAAAACTAAAGGCGATAAAATTGAAGAATTGTTTAAGGAAAACCTTGATATTAAAGGTTTGACGATTCGTATTGAGACCCTTAAGGACGATAGTGTCCCTGGAATGATTCTTTTGAACGAACAATCTCGACGTTTTAAAGAGATGACCAGTATGATGGGGCAGGGTGAAATGCCCGACATGTTTTCCGATCATACTTTGATGGTTAATACGGCTAGCCCTGCAGTTGATAAAGTGCTTAAGCTACAGGAAGATGGTGATACAGAATCGGTTGGAATGTTGATTGATCAAATCTATGATCTAGCAATGTTGTCACACCAAGCCATTAGTAAGGAACGTATGGCTGGTTTTCTTGAGCGAAGCGGTAAGCTGCTCGGGATGATCTGATGTCATGAGACCTTTCCGTTGCTGGAGAAGGTCACAAGTGGATCGATTTATATATTTATAGTTACAGGAAAGCCGGGCTAACGCCCGGCTTTTTATTTTAACGTGTCTGCCTTATGGCTTCGTAAAGAATGATTGCTGCAGAGTTTGCAAGGTTCAAACTTCGTACTGCTGAAGAGAAAATAGGAATCAGGATGGCTTGGTTGGCTTCTTCTTTAAGAAGATCTTCTGGAAGACCAAGGGTTTCTTTGCCAAAGACAAAAAAATCTCCGTGGCTATAATTGACGTCAGTGTAGCACTGCGTCGCTTTTTTGGATGTATACCAGAAACAACCCTGTGGAAATTCTTGCTGTAAATGTTGCAATGATTCCCAACGGTGTAATTTAACTTCCGACCAATAGTCTAAACCTGCCCGTTTTAGGTGCTTATCATCGAGGGAAAAACCTAGTTTTCCAACAAGATGAAGGTGAGCGCCAGTCGCAGCGCAAAGCCGTCCTATATTCCCAGTGTTGGGTGGAATTTCAGGTTCTATCAGAACAATATGAAAGGGAGGTGTCGGTTCCATGGCGCGGAACTTAACATAATGGCTCGTCAGCAGAAAGATAGAAATTAGACATGTGCAAATATTTCTGTTAGTTCGGTGGGGAAGGCCGGTTCATCTCCTCGCCGTTCGATTTCTACATAATTGTGCGTCGCGTTTTTACGAATCTCGCCAGACTCGATATTGACCCAACCATCTTTTCTTTTAAACTGGGTGATTTCAGCGCGTTCAATCATTCGTCCAAGCATAAAATCTTTGACCATGTCATGACGGCCATTAGGGTATATCACAGAAATAAGCATTGTGATTATTTCTCCTCAAATAGAAAAAAGTATGACCCCCATCCATTAGCTAATTAATGCAAAAAATGTGCTATTTATTAAGTATCTAATTATAAGTCGCTTTTTGTACTCAATTGATTAGTTGTCAGGATTTTTTACAGTGAATTGTTTAACGAAGTTTAGTGGGAATTGAATGGAGTTGAGTCTTATCTGATGTGTTCTTATGGTGAGACAATGATTTGTTTGCAACAGGTGACCCATTGTTATGGTCACCTGTTGCAAGCAGATTCGTTAGGCTGATTGGCTTGCTGCTAGAGCTTGGTCAACGTCGGCAATAATATCGTCAATATGCTCTATTCCAACAGAGAGGCGAATTAAATCAGCAGAAACTCCCGATTTTTTCTGTTGTTCGTCAGAGAGCTGGCGATGGGTTGTACTCGCAGGATGAAGAACACAAGAGCGAGCATCTCCAACATGGACAACCATTGCAATGAGTTGACATGCTTCCATGAAAGCCATCCCTGCATTGCGGCCCCCTTTGATGCCAAAGGTTAAAACTCCACTTGCACCATAATCGAGATACTTTTGAGTCAGTTCATAGCTTTGATGACTTTTAAGTCCTGGATATTTGACCCATGAGACATTTGGATGACCCTCGAGGTGCTTGGCTAAGGCTAGGGCATTATCGCAATGACGTTCCATGCGCAAGTGCAGGGTTGTCAGTCCATGGTTGAAAAGAAAAGAATTTTGTGGAGCAGGTGTTGTCCCTAAATCACGCATGAACTGAGCACGCGCTTTGACTATATAAGCCAGTTCGCCAAACTTTTCTGTATAAATGAGGCCATGATACGACGGATCTGGTGAGCAAAGTTCTGGGTACTTTTCTTTTGTCCACTCGAAGCGACCGCTATCTACAATAACACCGCCAACACTGGTTCCGTGACCATCAATATATTTCGTTGCAGAGTGGATGACAATGTCGGCACCATGCTCAATAGGACGGCATAAATGAGGTGAAGCGAGCGTATTGTCAACAATCAGTGGAACGGCCATGTCACGGCTGATCGTACTGAACTTATCAAAATCGAGGATATTCAGGCCCGGATTGCCGATTGTTTCAGCAAATAAACATCGAGTATTCTCTTTAAATGCTTTTTTTATTTCTTCAATTGAAGCGTCAGGATCAACGAAAGTCACTTCAATTCCCAGTTTTGGGAAGGTATTGGAGAATAGAGAAAAGGTTCCTCCATATAAGGTACTTGCCGTAACGATGTGCTGGCCTGCACGACAAATATTTAAAATTGAAAGAGTCGAGGCTGCTTGGCCAGATGATGTTGCCAATGCGGCAACGCCACCTTCCATTAAAGTAATTTTCTCTTCGAAAACACTTGTCGTCGGGTTTCCAAGGCGAGTATACATGGGGTCGGCACAATCGAGGTCAAACAATTGAGCCATATGTTCGGCACTATTATATTTAAAGG
>JADGDX010000150.1 GCA_016744675.1 Desulfuromusa sp.
TCTTCGGGGATATCCTCTAACAGCATCTCGGCGTGACCCACACTGGGGAATAGGATATTGTTGAAATCATGGGCAATACCACCGGCCAATGTTCCAATGGCTTCCATTTTCTGGGATTGCTGAATGCGCAATTCCATTTTCTTTAGTTCCGTAATATCCCGAAAAATTGATAGCTTTGAAGATGATCCATCCATGTGAAATATGGCTGAATTAGAAATATAGTAAGCGTTATCATCTTTCGGACTGGTGATTTCATAATTAATAGACTCGGAATCTTTAACTTTTTCATGAATACACCAGGGACATTTTTCATCCAGCCCATGAATGGCTTTGTGACAAAGCTCTCCTGTGGCATCACTGCCGGTCCATTTGATCATGGCAGGATTCATGTATTCTATTGTATAATCTGAAGAGCAAATATATGCCGCATCTTCCATGGCTTCCATCATGGATCGGTATTTTTCTTCGCTTTCCAATAATTCAAATTCTTTTGCCTTGAGATAACTGATGTCCAACGCCGTAAACGTCACCCCTTTTGACAAATTATTCAAATCAATCGGTGTTGAAC
>JADGDX010000151.1 GCA_016744675.1 Desulfuromusa sp.
GTAATAGCCTCGCGGAGTGACCATGCGACCGTCAATAATACAGCTTGTGCTGTTTCCGATAATAACCAACGAGCGCATGCCGATTTCTTCCTCGAGAAAATGATCCAGATCGCTGAAAACAACTGTCTGCTCAGGAGCACTGGCTGCAGTCACAATCCCAACAGGTGTGGTTCCTGGGCGCTGCGCGCAGAATATTTTTGCAGCCTCTTCCAACTGCATCACCCTTTTTTTGCTGCGTGGATTGTAAAGTGAAACCACCATATCGGCAGCGGCGACAGCTTTCAATCGGGTAACGATCTGTTCCCAAGGAACAAGCAGGTCACTCAGACTGATGGTGGCAGAATCGAGCATCAAAGGAGCACCCAATTGTGCCGCAGCAGCGTTAGCGGCACTGACACCGGGAACCACTTCAATATCGACCTTCAACCCTTCCGCTTCTGCCATTTCCATAGCTAAGCCAGCCATACCATAGACACCAGAATCACCTGATGAAACCAGGGAAACAATCTGTCCTTCAACGGCCTTTTTTAATGCAACACCACAGCGCTCCGATTCCTTC
>JADGDX010000152.1 GCA_016744675.1 Desulfuromusa sp.
CCTTAAAGACAGTATAAAAATATGAGGCCATCTCGTACACATGGACAAAACTTTCCCGGTGATACACAAAATCCTGATCCGGATGTTTTGGCCCCTGCAGTAATTCCACTAAAACTTTCTGCATCTCCTGCGTACTGCGACAAACACTCATATCAAGAGAGATCCCGACCAAAAGCCTGATTGGCTAAATCTCTGTTGCGGGATGTAAAGGTTCCGTCCTCCATCTCCTTACTTACAACCTGCTTGAACAACTTAAACATCTTCATTTCCTGCGGTTCATCCTTGTAAAAGCTGTTCCAGGCAAGATCGAGCAAGTCCTGTAATTTTTCAGGGCTCATCTGCTTGGGTTGATACACCACTTTATCCGCAGAAAAATCGTTCCAGTCTTTGGAAAGTATACGACCCTGCTGCTCAAGATCTTTATATGCCTTGGTATGGGGAAAGGGGGTAAGTACAGTGAATTCTGCAAGATCAAGTTCAATATCGAGTAGAAAATCAATCAGTTCTTTAATATAATCTTCGCTATGGCTATCAAGGCCAAGCAGGATGGTTCCCTCA
>JADGDX010000153.1:0-283 GCA_016744675.1 Desulfuromusa sp.
ATCCCACATTCTTTGGATCGAACCACACTCAAAAATTGTAGTGAAGGTGTAAAGGTTAATATTGAAACAGATATGATAGGTCGTTATGTAGAACGTTTTGTCACAGGACAGTCCAGCAACGAAAGCAAGGGTAGTCTAGACTTGGACTTTCTTGCTAAAAATGGGTTTCTGTGAGATAAATCCGAATCCGTCTTTTGAATAAGGAAAAAACAATGCCTATAGCAAGAATTGAAGCTGCTCTGGAAGATATTCGCCAGGGCAAAATGGTTATTCTCGTTGATGA
>JADGDX010000153.1:293-553 GCA_016744675.1 Desulfuromusa sp.
GGCGATCTTGTTATTGCAGCCGAACTTGTAACTGCTGATATTATCAACTTTATGGCAAAAGAAGGTCGTGGACTGATCTGTCTCTCCCTGACCGAAACCCGTGCCGATGAACTTGATCTGCCCTTGATGGTCAGTGACAATAGCTCTTCTTTCGGAACCGCTTTTACTATATCGATAGAAGCCCGTCAGGGGGTTACGACTGGAATCTCAGCTGCAGACAGAGCGCGGACAGTTCAGGTTGCTGTTGATGAAAATTCAAC
>JADGDX010000154.1 GCA_016744675.1 Desulfuromusa sp.
GAATAATCGGTAAAACCCTATCGGCATCAACGCCACATTGATGAGTCAAAGTTTGGCGGAATAAAGATTCTTTCCAATCCAGCTGTTCAGAATAAGGCAGGTGCTGCCATTGACAGCCACCACATTCACCAGAAAAAGGACAAGGGGGTTGTCGCCTGGCTAACGACGGCTGAATGATTTCACAGGGTTCAGCTTCCAGAAATTTTTTTTTAACCTTCGTTACCCGACAACTAATAATATCACCGACTGCCGTATGCGGTACAAAAACAACCCTGCCTTCATATCGAGCTAACCCTGCCCCACCATTAACCAGTGTCTCAATAGTTAATGGTGGCAGGATTTCACCTATCATTGGCTGATTATGTGATAACAAGACTATCCTTCAATCTCTTCAGGGGCAAACCGATCTTCCGCAAAGGTCAGTGTAGCAAAATAATCATCAAGGGTTTCTTCCCTTCGGATCAATTCAACCGATCCATCAGCGCGC
The DNA here is from genome assembly GCA_016744675.1 of Desulfuromusa sp. GTDB lineage: Bacteria > Desulfobacterota > Desulfuromonadia > Desulfuromonadales > Geopsychrobacteraceae > Desulfuromusa. Next base: position 488 of record JADGDX010000154.1, read on the forward strand.
AACAGCAATTCTTTAGGGCGCAATTTAGCATTATACTGAAACCCCATGGCATGACCATGTG
>JADGDX010000155.1 GCA_016744675.1 Desulfuromusa sp.
TAGTCTATGCTCTTAAAGACGGTAATGCGGTGATGGCCTGGTCGACCAATACTGAGTCAGGGTATGATTTTTTGACTTTAGGAGAGAATCGTCGCACACCAAAAGAGATGGATGGGTTGCGGTTAGTCTCATTTTTGCCCGAACTGGGAGGTAAGGTTGACGCTGGTTAAACAGGAAATAAATAGCGAAATGTTTTGGTGGAAAATTTTGTTTCTGAAAAGTGAAGTAATTTTAGAAAGATAGAAATAGTATGTTCCCCGCACCGGCGGGGATGAACCGGGGAATGTGGTTATTTGAGGATCTCTGGTTGTATGTTCCCCGCACCGGCGGGGATGAACCGTGATGGTCAGGGTGGCACTATCTCAACTATTAATGTTCCCCGCACCGGCGGGGATGAACCGCGAACAGTCAACATTGAATTATACGCCTGGCGATGTTCCCCGCACCGGCGGGGATGAACCGGAGTTAAACCATGGCTGAGAAAATTGAATTTAATGTTCCCCGCACCGGCGGGGATGAACCGGAACACGGAGAAATGCGTAACT
>JADGDX010000156.1 GCA_016744675.1 Desulfuromusa sp.
TATCACCACGCTTCTTCCAGTCAACCGATGGCTTGTTCATGTGACAGAAAGCACAGTTGATGGAATCAGGAGTACGGACTAAGAAGTTATCGCTCCAGTTTGCTGGAAGTTGCATTGCACCATCCAGAACTCCACCACCAATTTTTTCTTCAAACTGAGCCATATCATAAGTAACGGTCTTACCAAAACTGGCGGTACCATACGCAGGGGTAAATGATTTCTCATCATGACCCTCGACAACTACAGTCGTATGTGGAGCGGTCGCAAAACCAGCACCAACAGCGCGGCTAGCATCGAGACGGGCGGCACGCAGCATCTCGGTACGATCAAGATACTCGTAACCAGGCATATGACAGATCAGGCAGTCAACTTCCATAACACCTGTATCATCATAGTCCATCAACAGAACTTCAGCTTCGTCACCATCGAGGTCAGCATCAAAGGTATCAATGAAGTAGTTAAAAGATGTGTAGTTACCAGCTAAAATTGGATTATCAGTTCCACCGTTGATATCAACATCAGCATGATCGATATCTCTTA
>JADGDX010000157.1 GCA_016744675.1 Desulfuromusa sp.
GGATAAATTATATAACGACCTGAGTATTATATATGATGCTGCGAGCAGGTCGGCTGAGATAGTTCGTCAGTTGTTGATGTTTTCCCGGCAGCAGACAGTTGTACCGCAGATTGTTGATCTTAATGGTGCAGTAGAGGGAATGTTGAAAATGTTGAGGCGGCTTATTGGTGAAGATATTGAGCTGTCCTGGAAACCATACCCTGGAGTCCTGCCCATTAAAATTGATCCTTCCCAGGTGGACCAGATCCTTGCCAATTTATGTGTTAATGCACGGGACGCAATACGTGGTAATGGAAAGCTGACCATTACAACTGAAAAAAGAGTTTTTGACAGGAGTACTCAAAAGAGCCCATTTCCTTCAGGTGGAGAATTTGCTCAGCTTCTTGTAAGTGATGATGGCGATGGAATTGATACAGCAGAAGTGGATAAAATATTTGAACCATTTTTTACAACCAAAGAAGTGGGCCAGGGAACTGGTTTGGGCTTATCCACAGTGTATGGAATTGTACAGCAAAATGAAGGCGATATTTCAGTTG
>JADGDX010000158.1 GCA_016744675.1 Desulfuromusa sp.
ATTGTGCCCCTCCCTGCCAAGTGCAGGAAAAAATCGATAAAAAGACTAAACTTTAACGCAGATGAGATTATCATAAGTCTTCCCGCGCCCCAAGATAAAATCACAACATCTAGTATCTTTTTTGTCAAACAAGCACCATATATTGTCAAACTGCTGTGAGCATCCTGTGGACGAGAGTTTCTAAGTCTCAATAATTACGCTTGCTTTTACATTGAACCTTAAAGTGATAAATGAACCAACAGACAACAAAAGAAGAGTGGATAAAAACGAAAAACAGGCAAGAAAGAAGAAGGAAAGAACGGAGTAAACATCTCAAAACTTCTCATTAAGAAACAACAAGCTCGATGTTAAGTATGGGGACAATCGTTTACGGAATCATTCATACCGTTGTTTTCATTTCACACAATCACCCCTTCTTGATGACCAGATAGACTCCAAAAACCGTTGTCACAATAGCAATGACAGACACAAGAGTTAAAGATTCACCAAACAACAGCCAAGCTTCAAGCCTGGCTATAGGTGGTACCAGATAGAAG
>JADGDX010000159.1 GCA_016744675.1 Desulfuromusa sp.
TCATTATCTTTTCCATACTTGTAGGGGCGCTGCTTGCTGCGCCCTATTGTTAAATTAAAGTAGGGCACAGCAAGCAGCGCCCTTACAGAATCATCCCGCCTAACCAGTACAATAACATGCCAACCAGCACTGTGCCGCCGAGGCTACGGGTTTTTAGGGCAAAAATCAATGTCGGAATAGCAACGATGAATTCCGGCTTTCCGAGTCCAAAGCTGCGATCTGTAGCATCAGTAAATAAAGAAGGTGCCAACAGGGCACTCAAAACAGCAACCGGAATCAGACCGAGCCAGTCGATCAGCCATTGAGGTAGTTGTTTATGGGCAAGGTAGAGTAGCGGTAAAGCCCGTGGTAAATAAGTCACCAAGCCCATTCCAATAAATAAAAATAGGTAATCAGTGAAATTCATTTACTGCTCCGATAGCGTCGTTGCAGAAAATAGCCAAGAGTTGCTGCGCAAACCGATGAACCAACAATATATGAATCTCCCGGAATCAGTAGGTACCATGTCACCGAAATGAGTGCGGCTAGAAGAC
>JADGDX010000015.1:0-22897 GCA_016744675.1 Desulfuromusa sp.
TACTTCCATTTTGGGAACATCCTGCAATTGATCAATATGATAGATGACATAAATATAGGTGAAAGAATCTAAGTCCTTTAACCCTGCGACAAACTGTGGCTTAAGTTGAAGAGAAAATTCTTGATCGTCCAATCAACAAATTGGTAAGGAGCACTGCTTACATAAGGTGTCTTTATGCTCCCCATGGGGTCAGGCTTAAAACTATTTTTCATATTCAACGTCGTACTCGGTTGAGCAGTTTTTGATACTTATCAGCGACTTTTTGATCTTTTTTGGCTTTTAATTGCAAGCGTCTTACAGCAGAACTAAGCGAAGAAACATCACGTCCCAAGCGTTCACCAAGTGCGGTCATCGTAGCGCATCCCGTCTCAAGGTAAAGCCAAGCAAGATATGCCCGCGCTTCGGAATTGAGGCGATTTTTTCCTGGGGCCGCCAATTCTTCTTCGCTCAGCTTGTAACGTTCTAAAACAATGCGCATCACCTTTTCAGGATTCGTTTTGGGCAGATACTTCTGCCGCGACAATTTCATGACACCACGGACAAATTCTTCATCACCGAGAATACGTGGATCGGCTTCACTTCCACGGCTAAAGTCGACCCTGGCATCCTCTGCAGATCCTTCATTGACATAGGCATGAAATTTCATCAAGGCACGGACACCCGTCTCTTCTATCTGCAGATAGGTTCTCTGTGTTGACAGCCAGATGACTTTTTCGCGCCCGCAATAGGCGAGATGACTGCTCAATGGATAATTCATCGGTGCGCTGGCAATTCCGCTACGGACCGGAGTCAGATGGATCTCCTGAACCAAATCGAGAAGATAATCTTCGGGGTTGATCAAAATGGCCTTATAGCGCCCCTGAAACAAGTGTCCAGCCTGCTGATGCCAATCATTAAACCAGCGAGTATAACGAAAACCAAGCTGCTGCATAATGCGTGAGAGGGGAATTTCGTCAACCTCGATCACAAGTTGAACTGCGTTTGGAAGCAGACAATATGCGTGAACTTTGTGACCGAATTTTTCAATTCCTTCCTGAATTAACAATAGAAAGCGGCAGTAATCGATCGCATTAAGAAAAACGGGTTGATTCCCGTTTCCATGCAAAGTGACATGATATACCGCACCAGGAAAATGTAAGCGTGGTTTACGCGCCATTGAATCCTCCTAAAAGTAAAATCGCAAGCCTGCCCCTCTAAAGACTCGAGAATAGCAGATTTGACCTTTTGTGCAACCGTAATCTAAAATAGAAGTAAAAAGAGGACTAAGCGGAGGGATGTTGAGACAAATTTTCCTCAAACAGGTAGGGGCCATCGACATCACGAACATAGATCGTGTGTGATACTAACGTCTTTTCAGACGACCAGTGATGCAACTGGTAACCCGGAGCATCAAGATTAAACTGGGATGGAAGTTTCATTGTTAGATCTAGAAGAAGCGACATTCCCGTGCTTGGGGCAGTGTTCACGACTGTTCCCCGCCATCGAGCATGCGCCTGCAAGTGAATGTGCCCACACAGGATACTCTCTATATTGGGGTAGCGTGCGACAATATCTCCAAGTCGATCGGCTCCAACAAAACCATCCTCATCCGTTTCGAGCACACCACATTTTAGCGGAGGATGATGGGTGAAAATGACTGTTGGCTGATCTTTTCCCGCATTCAATTGCTCTTCAAGCCAGGCTGCCCTCACGGGACAGAACTCCCCACCGGGCTCACCCGGAACGGTACTATCAAGTCCAATCAAGCGCAGCTCATAACCATCAATAACATAATGAATAAATCCTTGATCCATGGTCGGGCAGGCGTTCCCGCCAAAGACCGACCAGAGGGTATTTCGGTCATCGTGATTACCGGGAACAACATAAAACGGAGCACGCAAACGCTGGAGAAGTGTTGATGTCCGCTCGACCTCTTCAGCGAGTCCGCTATAGGTGATATCTCCCGTTACGAGAACGAGGTCAGGTTCTGGCTTTAACTGATTAATATGATCAACACAGCAGGCAAGATTTTCAGCCGTTGGAGCAATGCCGTATGCTTTCTGTCCCCACCCTGCGATATGAAGATCACTTATTTGTGCAATCAGCATTTAAACCCCTATAAAAAGATGCAGCAGCTTATCTGTTTTTACGATTGAGGAAAAAGCTAATTGAAGCCGCAAGGGTAATAAAAGCAACAATCATAAAAGACACGGCATTCAGCACCGGCGTTGAACTAAACTTGATCCGCGAATAGAGATCTACCGGGAGGGTCGGGTCAGAACCAACAAGAAAAATTGTCGTGTTAAAGTTTGCAAAACTAATAAGAAACGCGACGACAAAAGCACCGATGATGGCCGAACGTAAAAACGGCAAAGTAATCAAACGGATTACCTGCAGGCGTGTCGCTCTTAAGCTAAGGGCGGCTTCTTCAAGAGTTCGATCAAACTTTTTTAGGCGGGCACTCACAAGAAGCATGACGTAGGTCGAAGCAAAAGAAAATTGACCGATAACAACCAGCCAAAAACTTGGTCTTAAAAGTTCTATATCCCAACCAAAAGCATCTTCCATGTACAGGCCGGCATTAGTGGAACTCAGCAGAATAGAGATACCGAGAATAACTCCCGGAATAACCAATGGTGCCAAAGCCAAGAAATAGAGCAATCCCTTAAAACGAAATTGTTCTTCCTCAAATAACAAAGCTGCCATCGTTCCAACAACGGTCGAAAACAGAGCAACAAAAAAACCGGTTTTAAAACTGGTCCAGACACTCAACAAGAGGTCCTCATCCTTAAACAACCCGAGCCGTTCATTGGTATTGGCAAAAAACCAATCCAGAGAAAAGCCTTTCCAAGGAAGGGCAATAAAGTTGGAATCATTAAATGCCAGAACACAAATCGTCACCAGCGGCATCACCAAGAAAATATAAAACAACGCGATATAAAGACGATAGCCGGTTATATAGAGTCGAGAACAGGGTAATGATCGTATCATGATCCAACCTTATCAAGTTTCTGCCCTGATAGCTTCAGTGCAACCCAAACAATGGATGAAGACAACAGTAGTAACAAGAATCCAAAAGCTGCCCCCTCACTCCAGTTAAATGAGGCTAGGAATTTGTTATATATCTGTTCTGTGAACCACAATGAACTCTTGCCGCCCAAAATATTAGGCGCAACATAATCACCAATAACCAGCATAAAAACGATGATTCCGCCTGAAACAATGCCTGGAGTCGTATAAGGTATAATAATCTGGCGGAAAATCGTCCACTTGGACGCACCCAAATCACTGGCAGCCTCAATCAAACTATCATCCATACTATCCAGAGCTGACATCATCGGCACAATCATGAATAACATCGATATGTACAGCAAACCAACGGTCATACTAAAGCTGGTAAACAACATCACAATGGGGGTTTCAATTAATCCAATATTTATCAAGAAACTATTGATCACGCCATTGTCACGCAGCAGAATCATCCACCCATAAACGGTAACCAACTCTCCTATCCAGATGGGAATAAGCAAGAGTAACGTCATAAAGCTGCTATATTTTTTAGCCACAACTTTGGTGAGGAAAAATGCCACAGGAAAGGTAACAACAAAAGCAAGAATAGTTACACCGATCGAATAAAGAGCTGTTTTTACAAAGGTAAGCCAATATATTTGATCTTCAAAAAAAGCGAGGTAGTTATTCAGCGAAAAAACCCACAAGCCATCATCCGTTTCGAAGCGAAAGGACCTGTAGAGCATATCCAAATGAGGGATTACAAGGAGCGCCAACAACCATAAAAGAACCGGTGTGATAAGGAGATAAAATGTGCCGCGTGGTTTTTTCATCATTTTAATCCTTATAGCATTTCAAATCGTCTCGATGGACACCAACCAGAATATCATCCCCTTCACGTAAATCTTCAAACTGGGCATTCTGCGGCAATGAAATCAGCACTTCTTCATGCCCCTGTTTGATTGATGCCGATATTTTGGTGTTGGATCCATCAAACAAAATCGCTTTAAGTTGCATGTCTATCCGCTCAATTCCAGAAAGATCTGCAGATGGATTAAGAATAAATGCTTCTGGGCGGATAAAGAGCTTCTTTGGCTTAAAATCAAGGTCTAATTTCGATAATTTACAGCCATTTTTCGTTGTCAGTTCACCACCTTCATAACTTGAAAGCTGGAACTCATTACTTTCCCCAACAAAACCGGCAACAAAAGATGTTTGAGGATTTTTATACAGACTTTTCGGGGTATCGATTTGCTCAAAACGGCCTTCATTCATTACAGCGACAGTATCACTCATAACCAATGCTTCGGACTGATCATGGGTAATATAAATAAAGGTTGTCCCAATCTCTTTTTGCAACACCTTAAGCTCAACTTTCATATGCTCGCGAAGTTTCCGATCCAAAGCCCCAAGAGGTTCATCCAACAGAAGAATTTCCGGTTTTAATACCAATGATCTTGCAATTGCGACTCTCTGGCGCTGACCGCCTGACAGCTCCGTCACTTTTTTCTTCTCAAATCCTACCAATCCAACCCGCTCAAGCATTTCATTGACGCGGCTTTGGACCTCCGACTTTGGTAAGCGTTGACGTTGCAAACCAAAAGCAACGTTTTTTTCAACATTCATCATCGGGAATAAGGCTAGATTTTGAAAGACAATGTTGACCGGACGCCTTTCAGGTGGGATTCCTTTCATCGACTCACCACGAATCAACAATTCCCCTGCAGTCTCTTCCTCAAAACCAGAAATCATTCGCAAAAGAGTTGTTTTACCGCACCCAGAGCCACCAAGAATTGAAAAAAAACCACCATCTTCCACATTAAAACTCACCGAATCAACAGCAGTAAAATCTCCAAACTTCTTCGTCAGGTTTTTAATCTCAAGAACGTAACTCATACTTCCCTCTGGGGATGGTCTGAAAGAACGGCTTGGACAATTCCTAGAGAGGATTGTCCAAGCCGTAGACTACAGGTTAGCAATAAAGATTATTTTGCAGCTTTAATCTTATCAAGAACTTTAGCTTCAATTTTTTCGAATCCTGCAGGAACTGGGGGATGCCATTTAATGTTATCCAAGTCTGCTGGAGGAAATGAACGACTGAAGTTAGCTTTAATCTCATCATTTAAAAACGCAATTGCACCAGAAGAAGCAGTGCCATAACCCTCTTGATTTGTGAAATAAGCGGCGTTTTCAGGCTCAAGCATAAAATTGATCCACTTGTATGCAGCGTCCAGGTTTTTTGATTTAGCAGGAATAGCAAAAGTGTCAATCCACCCTAATGCACCGCTCTTAGGGGCGATAAAATCGATATCAGGGTTTTCTTTGTGAAGGGTCCAACCTTTTCCATCCCAACCTGAGATAACATTCGCATCACCGCTTTGAATAATTGCAACTTGAGTATCACCACTGGTCCAGTAATTTTTAACATACTTCTTGCCATCGATCAGGGTCTTTTCAACTCTTTTCATCAAGGCACGATAGGCATCAATATCATCATATAGGGCAAAAGGATCTTCGCCCATACCAAAAGCAGTCGCGATTAACAAAGGCCGCTTCAAACGATATGAAATTTTGCCAGCATACTCTGGATTCCAGAGATCTGACCAATCATCAGCTCCAGGGGCCAGCTTCTGGTTGACAATCATTCCAGTTGTCCCGTAGCAGTGAGGAACACCAAAACCTTTGCCATCAACCGCTGTATTTCGCTTAACCGCATCAACCATAGATGTAACCAGCTGCCCGGTATTGACCCGGCTGTAATCTATCGGCTGATAAACTGGAAATTTTTCTTGAACAAAAGAAATTCTGTCCTGACTGGGCTGAGCTAAATCAAAACCCGCTCCACGGGTTGCTCTAAGCTTAGCAATCATTTCTTCGTTGTTCGAATATGTAATCTTGACATCAATCCCGGTTTTGGCTTCAAAATCTTTAACAAGTTTTGCGGGAGCATAACCTTTCCAAGTCAAAAGACGTAAGGTCTCTTGTGCCATAGCTCCGTTAGCAACTAACGTTAGTACCAATACACCGAGCATTACCAGTTTCTTCATAGATCGATCTCCTTTTTTGTTGGGGTCATTAAATTATTCATTCAACACGAGATTCAACAAAATCAGTCCGTTGATTCACCACAGACTGTCACGATAAAGTCATAATACCACAACGCTAATTCATAATTGTTAGCCCTTTGTGAGCAATTACCTCAAGGGTATTTGAAAGCCAATCCAAACACACCCCTGAGAAAATAACAAACACCGTTACTCTAGCACAGCCAAAAAGACCGAACAAGCACCTATTATAGCTGAACAGTCATTCAATCTATCTCATTAACAAACGATGATTCTTGACAACGCCTACTCAAGGCGATACCGTTCTACAACAAATTTTTTCTCTAATGGCTTAAAAACAGTCTCCCCCTCATGTTTAGATTTTTTACACAAAGATCTAAAGTTCGAGAGACTCCTTATAGCTCACGGATAACCCATGGATCCAACGACGCGACAAACAGAAATTGCCAATATCATTCGACAGCGAGGCCAGGTCACCGTCAATGAGTTATCACAATCTCTCAGCATATCGAAGGAAACTATACGCCGCGACCTGACAGAACTAGCTCGGGAGGGGAAAGTACAAAAGTTTCACGGTGGCGCCTCTATCCCAATAATCGCTGGCGAAGGTCTTTTCCGTGAGAGAATGGGAAAAAACGCTGGGGCTAAAATGAAAATAGCGATTGCAGCTTCAAAGTTGATCGCCCCAGGAGATACAATCTTCATCGATACAGGGTCAACCACCCTTTATTTTGCTGAACAACTTGCCGAAATTCCTACACTGACAGTTGTGACTAATTCAACCAAAATTGCTCGCATCATGAGTGCTGAACCAACACATTCAAAGATCTTTCTCCTCGGAGGCGAATTTCATAGCGATAATCGCCAAACAATCGGCAGTATGGCAATTGCGCAAGTCCAATCCTTTCGAGCTCATCATGCAATCCTAACAATTAGTGCCCTCGATGCACGCACCGGTCTTATGGACTACAGTATTGAGGAAGCGCAACTGGCTCGGGCAATGGTAGAGCAAGCCGAAGAGCTAACTGTCCTTGTTGATAGTTCGAAATTTGAACAAATCGCCTCTTTTGAAGTCTGTGGTCTATCCAAGGTCACAAATCTGGTCTGCGACACCCCACCACCCGACGAGGTAAGAGATGCTTTGGCAGAAGCCAACGTCAGAGTTATCGTTGCATAGCCCTCCCATCAACACTCTGCCAATGACCCCTATAAATCACAGCTAAAAAAAAATTTGCCTGTTCGGTCACAAATTGGTACTATTCAGTCATGACAACTCAATCAGACAAAACCGTTAACAAAGAAGACGCCAAGCAACTTCTTGCCAGCACCGACATTGCCGTTATTGGTGGTGGCGTTGTCGGCTGTGCCGTCGCCCGCAGAATGGCTCTTGAAGGGGCATCTGTTGTCCTTATTGAAAAAGGGCCCGACATTCTCGAAGGGGCAAGTAAAGGCAATAGCGCCATTCTCCACACGGGTTTTGATGCTCCTCAAGGATCTCTAGAGTGGGAATGTGTCCAAAAAGGATATCAGGAGTATCTGGACATTCATAAAAGTTTCAACCTGCCACTCCTTAAAACAAGTGCTTTAATCGCCGCATGGACCGAAGAACAGGAAGAAAAATTTCCCGCGATCATGAAAAAAGGTTATGACAACGGCGTGACGGATCTCTCCCTTCTAAGTCGCACAGAAGTTCTTAAATCTGAACCCAATCTGGGGCCAGACCTCCGGGCAGCAATCAGAGTCCCCCGTGAATATGTTATCGATCCTTGGTCCACCCCCCTTGCCTATCTACAGCAAGCAATCGAAAATGGAGGACAAGCGCTTTTTAATGCTGAAGTTACTGGTGGTGCTTTTGATGGAAACACGTGGGTTCTCAATACCAAGCGCGGTCAAGTTAAAGCCAGCTATGTCGTCAACTGCGCCGGACTCTACGGTGACATTCTTGACAATTCTGCTTTGGGGCATAGCGAATTCACCATCAAACCACGCAAAGGGCAGTTTGTCATTTTTGATATGGCTGCGAGCCGACTCCTAAAAACAATTATTTTGCCGGTTCCAACGGAAAGGACGAAAGGAATTGTCCTCTTCCCAACCATTTTTGGCAATATCACTGTTGGCCCGACGGCAGAAGATCAAGACGGAAGAGACGATGCCTCTGTAGACGAAGATAACCTTAAAGCTCTACACACCCAGGCCATAGAAAAAATACCAGCTCTAGCCAACATCCCAATAACAGCAACGTACGCCGGTATCCGTCCCGCAACTGAAAAAAAAGAATATCAGATTGTTGAAGACTCGGACCGTAATTGGATCACCCTTGGAGGGATTCGTTCAACAGGACTCACCTCAGCGCTTGGGCTCGCCCGGCACGTTCACGACCTTCTTCAGCAGCAAGGGGCTCAGTTTAAGGCGTTAAAGTCTCCATCAATTCCGATGCTTCCAAACCTAGCTGAGCATCTCCCTCGTGACTATGAGACACCAGGGTACGGTGAGATTGTTTGTCACTGTGAAATGGTCACAAAGCGCGAAATTGATGCCGTCATGGAAGGACCGATTCCAGCAGGAAGTCTAGGAGGTCTCAAACGACGGACCCGTGTCACGATGGGTCGCTGTCAGGGATTCTACTGCTCGGCTCGCCTTGCCGAGATCACCCAAGGTAAACTCAGTGAGCCTCTCGGAGTTGAAGATGAATAATACCCTCAAACGTGACAATTGCGATGTCGCGATTATCGGAGCTGGCCCAGCGGGTTTAGCCGCAGCGACAGCGTTAAAAAAAGCGGGTATTGAGTCGGTCGTGGTTCTGGAACGTGAAGCCGAAGCTGGGGGCATTCCACGCCATTGCGCTCACCCTCCCTATGGAATTCGTGAATTCAAACGCATCCTTTCTGGGCCATCATACGCAAAAAAATTGGTTGATGAGGCACGTAATTCTGGTGTTTTCATTGCTCTAAGAAGCACGGTCACAAAACTGGAGCAAGGGGGACACCTGACAATCTCATCTCCTGAAGGAATGAAAGAATTAACTGCAAAAAGAGTTATCATTGCTACAGGAATCCGTGAGACACCACGCTCAGCACGACTCGTCTCTGGCGATAGAGCAATGGGAATCTGCAATACAGGGACACTGCAGTCAATGTTCTACCTGAAAGAAATGATTCCTTTCCGCCGCCCAGCTATTATCGGAACAGAAATCGTCAGCTTTTCTGCACTTTCAACCTGTAAAAAAGCTGGGATACAACCTGTTGCCATGATCGAAGAAGCTCAACAACCAACCATTCGTTGGCCGATTTATCATGCCGCTCGCCTATTTGGAGTGCCACTTTTCGTGAATACCCGCGTGGCTAAGATTCTCGGCAAAGACCGTGTTTCAGCTATTCAAGTTGCCGATACAAATCAGACTATTCGTGAAATTCCCTGTGACGGCGTTCTTTTTACCGGCCAGTTCACTCCCGAGTCAACCCTCGCACGCATGAGTCACCTGGAACTTGATTTCAGAACAGGCAGTCCCGTTGTTGATTCATTTGGCCGCTGCTCAGACCCAACCTATTTTGCTGCGGGAAATGTTCTTCAATCGACAAATAAACCAATGCATGTTCCATTCTATTACAAGCAAGATAATCTGCCACAATCCGTCGATGTTGCAGGCACCTGCTGGCACGAAGGCAAAGTGACTGGAGAATGGATTGCAAATGATTTACTGAGCCAACAACCGTCCCCACCTGAGAAAGACAAATAACCCCCATTCAGGAGAATTAACAGCACATCACAAACCAGAAACACTGATGTTCATCCTGAAAACACTGCCATTACTACTATTTTTTTGTAATATTGAACATATATTGTATAATTCGCATAAACATAGTCCCCCGATTCCAGAGAGGTCCCTAAATGGCGTTTATCAGTATCTTTAAAAATCGCACCGGAATCGAAAAAGAGATCGATAGTTTTCTCAACCTCGCCAGCGAATCTGGACTTATTTTCATTCAGGGTATTGGCGCCTATCTCGGCAATGACATCGATTCTTTCAGCGAGCACCTTAGCCATGTTGTTGAAACTGAGAAAGAAGCAGATACCTTACGTCGCTCAATAGAAGATCTCCTTTACCGAAAAACTCTGATTCCTGAGTCACGCGGCGATGTTCTCGAACTGATAGAACGAATGGATGCGTTGCTAGGACGCTTTAAGGGTGTGATGTTTCGAGTTGAGATCGAACGACCAAATATTAATCCACAGTTTCATAGTGGTTTAAAAAGTCTGTCAAACTGCGTCATCGAAGCGGTTGAATCTGCAACCCTTTCACTGCGGTCTTATTTCAAGGATATCTCTCAGGCAACTGATCATATCCACAAAGTTTCTTTCTGGGAAACAGAGGCCGACAAAGCATCAACGAGTCTACAAAAAGCAATCTTCAATAATAATGAATTGGGCCTCGACTCCAAAATGCAATTACGTGATCTGGTCAGAAGTATCGATAAGATTGCAGATCATGCAGAAGACCTCGCCGACACTCTGGCTATATACGTCATTAAACGCTCACTGTAAGAAGTCACTATGTTTCTGTTTTTCCTTTCAAGCGGCATGTTTCTGGGGTGGTCCCTAGGAGCAAATGATGCCTCAAATGTTTTTGGCACAGCGGTTGGGTCACGTATGCTTAGATTCCGAACCGCAGCCGTTCTCTGTTGCATTTTTGTCATTCTCGGGGCGGTGATCAGTGGCGCTGGCGCCACCCACACCCTCGGAAAACTAGGAGCAGTCAATGCTGTTGCAGGGGCTTTTGTTGTCGCCTTCTCTGCTGCAATGAGCGTCTACCTTATGACTCTGGCACGTTATCCCGTCTCAACATCTCAAGCCATTGTGGGCGCGATCATCGGCTGGAACCTTTTTTCTGGTTCACCAACCGATAGCAGTGCCCTGACTAAAATTGTTATTACCTGGATTGTGTGTCCGATATTATCCGGAATCATCGCCGTTATCTCTTATAAACTGGTCTCTTTCTTTATCTTAAAAAGAAAAATCCACATGTTTAAACTTGATGAGATGACCCGTTATGGACTCGTTCTGATGGGGGCATTTGGGGCTTTTGCCCTAGGAGCCAACAATATTGCCAACGTCGTTGGAGTTTTTCTTCCCGTTTCTCCATTTACATCGATCAAAATTCTAGGTGATTTTTGCGTCAGCCCAGCTCAGCAGCTTTTTTTCCTCGGGAGCCTAGCTATCTCTGTCGGTGTGGTAACTTATTCGAGGCGGGTTATGGATACGGTTGGCACTGGAATTTTCAAACTGTCGCCCGTGATGGCTCTGGTCGCCGTGTGGTCGCACTCGGCGGTCCTTTTTCTCTTTGCCTCAGAACGCTTAGAGCAAATACTGATTAATCTGGGACTACCATCAATCCCCCTCGTCCCAGTTTCCAGCTCTCAAGCTATTGTCGGTGCTGTCGTGGGCATGGGTCTCCTCAAAGGAAGACACAATATCCGCTGGAGGACCGTTGCCGGAATCGCAGGAAGCTGGGTGACAACGCCTATTTTTGCCTGCCTGATCAGCTTTATCTGCCTGTTTATTTTACAGAATGTTTTCCAGCAGACGGTTTACTTACCTTAAAAAACAAAGGGAGCAGCAAGCCGCCCCCTTCTTTTTTACCCCACTGCAATTTCAAATTGTTCAATATGGAAACCCGGTCGTGAATTAATCGAGACAGTTCGCCCGTAGCGCTGCTCCAAGTCATCCATGCCACAACGTTCCTCATCGATAAGCAATCCTGTAATTTCTGGGTGCGCCAGCAAAGTGACATGCCCTGCGGGCAAATCAGCCATCTCGCGATGTAGTTCACGTAAAATTTCATAGATAATTGTCACTTTTCCCTTAACATAGCCCTTCCCCTCGCAATAGGAACACGGCTCACACAAGGTACGACCAAGGCTTTCCCGCACACGCTTACGGGTCATTTCCACCAACCCAAGTTCTGAAATTTTCAATATATTGGTTTTATTTTTATCCAACTTTAAAGCGTCTTCCAAAGCGGCGTGGACTTTTTCACGATGAGCTTCCTTATCCATGTCGATAAAATCAATGATAATTAAACCACCGATATTACGCAGTCGCAGTTGAAAAGCGATCTCTTTAAGAGCTTCCAAGTTGGTTTTAAGAATTGTATCTTCAAAATTATGTTTACCAACATAGCGACCCGTATTGACATCAATCGCAACCAAAGCTTCCGTCTGCTCAATAATGATGGAACCACCACTTTTAAGCCAAACTTTGCGCCCCAAAGAACGTGAAATTTCCACCTCAAGGCCATAGGCATCAAAGATAGGTTCCTGCCCTTTATAGAGTTCGATGCAGTAGTTCAAACGCGGCATAAAGGTGCGCAGAAAACGGACAATTTTATCGTATTCCTCAACATTGTCGACAATGATTCTCTTAACATCTTCGGTCAAAATATCGCGCAAGACCTTACTGGTGACATCTAGGTCAGAATGGATCAAACTCGGCGCATTGACTTCATCAATTCCACGGCTGAGGTTTTCCCAAAGGCCAACCAGAAATTCCATGTCATGGCGCAAATCTTCCTCGCTCTTCCCCTCTGAAACGGTACGAACGATAAATCCTGTCCCTGGCGTCCGCATTGATTCAACGCTTTGCCGTAAACGCTCACGCTCCTCTTCGCTTTCAATCCGGCGAGAGATCCCAACGTGATCAACCGTCGGCATATAAACCAGATGCCGACCCGGTAATGAGATGTGTGAGGTTATCCGTGCCCCTTTTGTTCCAATGGGTTCTTTTGAGATCTGAACCAGCAATTCTTGACCTTCGGTTAAAAGATCTTCTATGGGTGGGAGTGGCGGCATCTCTGTCACGGCATCTTGATCTAATGGCTGCCCTTCTCCCTCAATATTTCTTTCAACCTGCTCCATTTCGTCAAGAACATCGGCAACATATAAAAAAGCCGCTTTTTCCAAACCAATATCAACAAAAGCAGCCTGCATCCCAGGTAACACCCGAACAACTTTCCCTTTGTAGATATTCCCAACGATTCCTAATTGGCGATCGCGCTCAATATAAAGCTCTGCGATATGTCCGCCTTCAAGTAAGGCCACCCGGGTTTCGTGCGAGGTGGTACAAATGACCAACTCCTTTGTCATGATTTGTTCTCCTATCTTTTCCATGTATAATGAAAGTGATTTTTTAAGTTTTCAGGGTAATCCCTGTTTTTCGCACCCCTAAGCGACGCACAGTCTCAACATCGACACCGATCAGATGAGCAGCCACCTGCAAAGGACTCCCTTTGCCCAGCACCATCTGCAATTCACCATCCTCTTGCTTCAGCTCAAGAACATCAGAACGAATATCGATCTGCTTCTCAACACCCTTTTTAACCCGTGAAATGAAAACTTGATCAGCTTTTAGAAAAACATTGATCTTCTCACTCAAGCCAAACTGATGCTCTTCTGCTAAAGGAATACAATATTGACTTGAGGAAACTGCCGCTGAAGGGGAAGGGCTCTTCCAAGGGATATTCTCACCTTCAACTATCTTGAACCCTTCGGGAAGTTGAACATTAATCACCTGAATGACTTGATCAACGGTGACAAAAGAGAGCAATTCGAGGTCAACAAGTTCTGCCTCACTGGCAACCCCCATCGGTAAAGCTTCAAGATAGGAGATCTTTGGCATCGGGTGAAATCCTTGAGAAAAACGGATCGGTAACTTTGCCCGACGTACTGCTCGTTGAAACATCTTCAAGTATTCAAGGTGACCGACCATCCGCGCTCGACCCGTTTTACTTAGTTTGAGACGCACCCGAGTCAACTGGTCATCATCTACCTCAGCAGCCCCCTCGTCACTCTGATTCTGAGAGGCTGTTCCACCTTTTGGCTTCGGTTCAAGTAAACGCATCCGTAATTCATCAAAATCACAAACATCGCACCCATGACAATTCCCATCTCGACAGTCAAAAGTTGCGGCACCATCAAATGCCTTACGACGTTCGCTTAAAAAGAAATTTTTCGGGATGCCACAGTCGATATGTTCCCAAGGAAGGACTTCCTCTTCACCGCGCTCTCGTAAATACCAGCTAGGATCAATGCCACAGTCAGCAAAAGCCTGTTGCCATTTTTCAAAATCGAAGCATTCCCGCCAGCCGTCAAAGCGACAACCTAACTCAGTGGCGCGCTCTAGAACCACTGAAAGGCGCCGGTCTCCACGAGCAAAAACCCCTTCAAGAAAAGAAGATTCAGCTCCGTGATACTTGAAGCGGAGTTTTTTCTGCCGCAAGCCATCACGCAGCAAGCGCTGTTTTCGTACTGTCTCTTCAATTCCGACCTGAGCTTCCCACTGAAAGGGGGTATGCGGTTTTGGGACAAAAGTCGAGACAGCAACGTTGACATCATTGCCCCCCGTTCCTTTTCCACTTTTCTTAACTTGCGCAGAAAGATCAATTAATGCATTTAAGTCTTCGTCCGTTTCGGTTGGCAGCCCCATCATGAAGTAGAGCTTGATCAAACGCCAGCCAAGCTGATAAGCATTTTTCGTCGATTCGAGCAAGTCATCAGCACTGATCCCCTTATTTATCAATTCTCTGAGTCGCTCACTGCCAGCTTCAGGGGCCAAAGTGAAACCGGTTTTACGTACCTTTTTCACCTCTTCCATTAATTCTGGAGTCAAAGATCCAACCCGCAAACTGGGGAGAGAAACCGAGACCCTGTCATCAACATATTGAGCCATCAACTGTTGCAGTAACGGCTCAATACACGTGTAGTCACCACTCGATAAAGAGAGCAAAGAGACTTCTTCATAACCTGAGTTTTCTAATGACGTCGCAATCAATTCGCGAAGTTTTTCAGGGCTCCGTTCACGAACGGGGCGATAGATATAACCTGCTTGGCAGAAGCGACAACCACGGGTACAACCACGAGCAATCTCAAGGGCAACCCGGTTATGAACGGTTTGCATAAATGGAATGATCGGTTGGGTTGGAAAAGGAGCCGTCTCCAAATCATTCAGAAAACGTCGCCTCACCTTGTCATAGCCCTGCTGAAGCGGAGTGATTTTTTCGATACAACCATCGTCTTGATAGCTGACATCGAACAACCCCGGGACATAGAAACCTTCAGAAGCTGCTAAATGTTGGAGTAGTTCTTGTCGGTTCCAATTATCTTCCTGACTACGACGAACCAGTTCAACCAATTCGACAACCGCTTCTTCACCATCACCAATCAGAGCAACATCGAAAAAATCGGCCAAAGGTTCAGGATTAAATGCACACGGCCCTCCGACCACAATTAAAGGGGCATTCTCATCCCGTTGTTGACGCCGCAGAGGAATCCCTGCTAGATCGAGCATCGTCAATAAATTGGTATAACTGAGTTCATACTGCAGGGTAAATCCAACAACATCGAACTCACCCAATGCAAGAGATGACTCCAGTGAACATAAGGGCTGCTGATTGTCTCGCAACCATTGCTCCATATCGGCCCAAGGAGAATAAACGCGTTCGGCAGCGACCCAATCAAGCTGGTTAAGAATATCGTAAAGGATAGGAAAGCCGATATGACTCATCCCCACTTCGTAAACATCGGGAAAAGCCAATGCGACTCGAACATCAATACCATCATCCGACTTGCATATACTACCAAGCTCTCCGCCAAGATAGCGGGACGGACGACTGACCTGAATTAAGGCTTCAGTTTGATCATTTTTTAACAAGAAATTTCCTTCTATCTCTAATAATTCTGAGGCAAACTAGGGGTCAGCCCTCTATAGGTTTCCCCTGCAACGCCATCTACGTTTTTTTCTCTCCCCAGAGCCCAACTCCATAAAACTGATCATGCAATCGTTCTTCCGGGTACTGTTCCCAGAATGTTTCTTTGGAGAAATCAAACCGATAGTCATTGACATATTCAGTTAAAATTTTATATGCCGCATTAATACGTCGGATTTTGTCGTTGTCAGGATCGGCCCCTTTATCGGGATGATACTGACGCACAAGTTTACGATGGCGCTCACGGATCTTCTTCAAAGTCACCTGTGATGGCAATCCAAACTCAGCCAGTGCAGCCATTAAATCTTCATATGTCATCATAAAGCCTCCCAACCAATTTCACGGCAGGTCAAACGAAACAGTAACTTCTAAGCATACCTCAGAATCATGACAGATCATAGGTCATAAAACATCCCGATGCAGAAATCATCAGCATACGTTTGACAGCTTGGCAACGATCAGAATAGGATGTCTCGTTCACCTTTCACTTTAAAAAATGGAGTCATTGTGGCACGACAAAAGAGCATCTTCAGCTGTCAGCAGTGCGGCTTCCAAAGCCCAAAATGGATGGGTCGCTGTCCCGACTGTCAACAATGGAACACCCTGGTTGAAGAACAGCCAATCGCCACTTCTGGCCACAGCCGAGCCCTCCCCCAGCCAGGCAAGCCGCAGAAGCTCGCTGAGGTGAATAGTAGCGAAGAAGATCGTCTGAGCTGTGGCATAGCAGAGCTAAATCGTACTCTCGGCGGAGGTGTCGTCCCAGGATCCCTAATTCTGATTGGCGGAGATCCCGGCATCGGCAAATCAACCTTACTGCTACAAGCATTTTCCGAACTTGCAAAAAAAGGAACTGCTCTCTACGTGACGGCCGAGGAATCGACGCGACAAGTGAAGCTGCGTGCAGACCGCTTAGGGATCAAAACAGATCAACTCTATCTTTTAGCAGAAACATCTCTAGAGCAGATCCGGCAGCGCATCAAGGAGCTTAATCCCGACTTCCTCGTAATCGATTCCATCCAGACCATTTTCACTAGTTCGCTCGATTCAGCACCAGGGAGCGTCAGCCAAGTGCGTGAATGCACTGGTCAACTCATGATTCAGGCCAAGGGAGAGGGACTGCCAACATTTTTAGTTGGCCACGTCACCAAAGACGGTGCGATCGCCGGACCGCGAGTCTTGGAACACATGGTTGATACTGTCCTCTATTTTGAGGGCGATCCTGGCCACCCATATCGCATTCTGAGAGCCGTCAAAAATCGCTTTGGCTCGACCAATGAAATTGGGGTGTTTGAGATGCAGGAGCAGGGACTGCGAGAAGTTAGCAATCCATCCGAGCTATTCCTTGCAGAACGTCCGACACAAAGTGCTGGTAGCGCCGTCGTCGCCTCCCTTGAAGGAAGTCGGCCCCTTCTGGTTGAATTGCAGGCTCTGGTTTCCAGCAGCTCATTTGGAACCCCACAACGAACCGCTATTGGCATTGACCATAAGCGGATCTCTTTGCTGATTGCTATTCTGGAAAAAAAGATTGAGCTATCGCTCTCCGGGCAAGATATTTTTCTCAACGTCGCAGGTGGAGTCCGGCTCGATGAACCGGCCATAGACCTCGCAGCCATAGCAGCTCTTGCATCAAGTCACTTGAATCGCATCATCAACCCACAATTGGTTCTTTTTGGAGAAATTGGCCTCACAGGCGAAGTCAGGGCAATTTCACAACCAGAACTTCGAATAAAAGAAGCCGCTCGGTTAGGGTTTACCCAATGCGTCTTGCCCAAAGGGAATATGAAGAACATTGAAGCTCCAGAGACAATTCGGTTATCTGGGATTAAACATGCCAGTGAAGCACTCGACATTATTTTTGATTAGCTTCTTAAATAACAGGCGTGAAGATCAAAAATAAAATACCCACTCACGAATGGTAAATGTGGAGCCCTCCCCCCTCATGCACAAAATTCTCATCCAGGAGTTGGCAAAAGAGTTCAGACCTGATAGATTAAATAATTCTTTTTTCTCATACGAAACAATATTTTACCCAAAAGAAATATAGCCATGACAACTTCGACATACAGTATCCGAAAAAGCTTCCTCATCCCTCTGGGATTTGTCGTTTTACTCAGCTTTATCCTGCTCATCAGCGCTGTGGCATTGCAACTTCCCATAGCAAAAACAATCATTCTGGTCGCTTTTTTAATCCCCGTCTGCCTTATTTTTGCCGAAAGCCTCCGGCGTAAAGTTCACGTGACGGACGATACTGTCAAGGTCAATAAATTATTGCGCAGTAAATGTTTAAACTATACTGATCTGACTGCTATTGATACAATCCAAGTTCGTAAAAGAGCGTTTATCAGTCTAAGCAGCGAAAATGACTTTATGATTCTCTCTAACAGCTATGATCAGTTTGGGCTGCTGCTGAAGCAACTCGTTGAGCGGGCTCCCGAAGCAGTAATTAGCGACGAAACCAGACAGTTGGCTGAAAACCCGCCAAAAAAATGTAGTGATGTCTTCTCTGCATGGCTGGCTGTCGCCGTACTGGTATTAATTATTTATGTTCAACTCAGAGGAACGTTCTGATCCTCAACAGCCGTCAGAACAATGGACCAGAAAGGATGGATAATGAATAAACCAACTTTAGAAGAATTTAAAGACTTGCTGAATCAGCAGCTTGATTCATTACTGCAGGAAGTCGGCAAAACAGTCTCCGAAATGACTGAAGAAAATCCCAACTTTCCGGACCCTACAGATCGAGCATCCCTTGAGTCTGATCGGAACTTTGAATTAAGAATTCGGGACCGTGAACGAATGCTGATCAACAAAATCCGGCAAGCGCTAGAACGAATTAACGATGGAACATTTGGTCAGTGTGAAACCTGTGAAGAGGAAATAGGAACCGAGCGCCTACGAGCTCGTCCCGTCACAACACTGTGTATCGATTGTAAAACCGAGGAAGAACGGCAGGAAAAGATCGGCTGACCTTCATCCTTTACGCCTCAATTTATCAACAAAAAAGCAAACCCCAAAATGACAGGGTTTGCTTTTTTTACTAGTTTCCTCACTCAAAATAACCACTTAGACCTAACTATTAGGTGGCGTTGCCATCTCACGAAGGATTTGCCAACCACCAGACGCTGATTCCAGAACAAGTGTCTTTTGAACCTGGTCTTGATAAAGGTTGCTCATATAATCTTGGGAGAAAGTGACCTGATAGTGACCATCATCAGAAGCGCTCACCTCAATTGCATTAAGTGTTATGACAATCGCCTCAGGCTGAGAAAGCCTCTTGGTCCGGAAGTTTCTCCACTCTTCATAAGTCCGCCCTCTTTCGGGCGAATAATTGGGACTGTAAAAATTAAGGTAAGATGACAGATCTTGAGTTTCCCAAGAATAAACCCAAGACTGAAGAAAGCTAATGACCGAAAGTTCAGCGTCAAAATCTTGCGTATCTTCCACAAGCAGAGCAGAAACATCCCCACCAAGGACAACTGGCGCACCCAAACCAATAAGATAATCTGGTGTTTGATTATCAGCACTCGTCCCTTCAGAAACTTTCAACCGCCCACTCAAAGCCAGCAATCGATAGGAGGCAACGGTTCGATTCACAGCAGATGTGACGAGTTGTCCACCCGTCTGATAATATTCATTTTGAGCATCCAAAACATCGAGAAGGCTTCTCTGTGCGACATTGAACTGCTGCATATAGGACTCGAGTGTCTCTTTGCTAAAATCCACAGCAGATCGATAAGCCACGACCTGCTTTTGGGATGAAAACAATTGCGCCCAAGAAGTGTTCGTTTCTTCCAACGCTTCGGTCAGCTGCTCCATCATACTCGAACGACTCTGCATTTTTCTCGACTTTGCGGCGTTTGCACCTGCCTTATCCTGCCCTCCGTTAAACAAGTTCCAGCGTAAGCGCACCATAGCCTCATTGGAATACTTCCAAGAGGAATCACCTTCAACCTGATCCCGGTAATTCGTTTTCAATTCAAGATTTATTTTGGGTTTATAAGCCGATTCGGCCAGATCAATACGGGCTGTAGCCTCTTCGGTATCTTTTCCAAGGGCCAGAACTTTTGGGTTCCCGTGTTCTGTTTCCTGAAGTGCCTGCTCTAACGACACCGGGCTATCGATTGGCATTCCTGCATAACCAACATCCTGAGGGTACATTCCGACAATCCGCAGATAACGACCATTGGCACTGGATAGATCAGCCTTAGTCGCATACAAAGAAGATTCAGCTCGCGCCAAACGTCCTTGGACTTGTGTCACATCAGCAACACTTCCTGCTCCTGCCTCACGAAGCTCCTGTAAAGATCCAAGAATATCCTGATGCATTTTCAAATTCATTTCTGATAACGACACCAGTTCACGCTGACGATAAACATCGAGATGAGCGATAATTGCATCAAGTGCAATTGCTTGGGCATTATCGTGAACACGATGATCAGCAGAGCCAATCAAAGACTTACGCACCTCAACGCGGCTCTTTGTTTCTCCACCATCATAGAGTTTTTGCGTCAAACTCAGTGAAGCCTCACCACGCCTGTCCCACTCTTCGTTGCTTGGATCCGCACCATCAAGACGCGTTGTCGAATCGCTATGCTGATCGAGACCATAACCAAGAATCAGATCCACGGATGGAAGATAGGCACCTCGCGATTGGTCCAAATCATGTTGAACTGCGTCTCGATTGAATTGCAACTCTTTTAAGCGCGGGCTGTACTGCAATGCTTTCTCTACAGTTTCATACAAACTCACTTTGTTTGCCCATGCTGAGGCACTGACCAAAGCCACAATGGCGGCAGACAACAATAGGACTTTTAAACATTTACACATTGTTTTCCCTTTTGCATTCAGAATAGAATCTATAGAAAGCAGCTATTTCCAACGTACTCATTAGCAATAAAAAGCGCTAGCAACTTCGATTGGCATAAAAAGTTGCTAGCGCTTTCACATTAATCTGTTATTAAATTATTATTGTTAATCAGTTGATCAATAACCTCTTGATCACTGACAGTTCCTCCAGATGTCAAATCGACATCATTCAAAACTATGTCCTGCGTCACTTCGAAAAGATCACCACCATCATGATCAATGGAAACTTTCGTATCGACTTTGCCATCATTGTTGAAATCACCATCTTCGAAGTTGAGATACTCATCAAGCGTTCCTTGCGTCGCATCCTGCAACAAGTCACCTAGATCGAGAGCGTCGCCTTCAGAAACATTAAAATCAGTGATGACATCGACTGAGTTAGCATCAACTTGATCAAAATTGAAAAGATCTTCGCCCTCACCACCCGTCAGCGTGTCATTCCCAAGACCACCGGTAAGGATATCGTGGCCTGAGCTACCAAAGAGATTGTCATTTCCAACAGTACCGGACAAATCGCCTCCGGAACCACCGCTAATGACTATTGTTAATGCCGCTGTTGAAACATCACCATCAGAATCAGTCACAGAATATGTAAATTCTTCAACCAGTCCGTCACCCACGGACAAGGAATCTTTTGTCTCCCGATTCAAGTCGAAAGAGTAACTCCCATCCGAACTAGCCATTAATGTTCCATAATCACTGGAGATATCGTCCCAAACAACATTGTCAGCGCTTCCGTCACTACCGGATTCCGCAACAACGCTCCCAGATACTGTAGGCAACAAATCTGTTGAAGTCACCTTTCCCACAATCACAAATTCATTAGAAGCACTTTCATCAGTGAAAATTTGCTCATAAGGTGTGGCTGTAGGGTCGTCGGGATCGATAAATCCTTCTATTGAGACCGTATATGACTCACCATTTAAATTAAATGAATGATCTTGTTGAGGCAGAGTAATAATATCGCGCGGATCAGCACCACTATTAGGTGTCTCTGTGTGGTCAAGCTCAAGTGTAAAGGAGACATTTTCAACAGTTCCATTAACAACAATGTCAAAAGCGATGACCATTGTAGCGGAATCTAAAATCGACGAATTTGAATATATCGGCCAGTTTTCATGTGTGAAAGTTCCCAATGTTAACAATTCACCGGTCTGAATTTCCTGACCTTCCGTTGATGTATAAAGTGAATTATCGACGAGAGCATAGCCGGACTGACCAGATCCTGTCGCCGGGCTACCCCAAGAGAAAGAATCGATGTAACTATCATTATCATCATTAGAAGAATTGACTTGATTAGTACCATTGTCAAAGTCAGCAGAAGTAAATCCTGCCACCAAATTCTGGATTGAAATTGGATCAATAGGAACTGCCATTTGTACAAATGAGGCTTCTGCAACTGGCGCATCATCTTCGATAACAACAGTAACTGTACCAGAAGCACCCTGATTCGAATCATCCTCAACGTTCACAGCAATATCAAAAGAAAGATCGTCTTCACCAGCAGTGTCAGGATGATCAAACGATCCAAGCAAATTGACCGCGCAATTTCCAGAGTCATCGACACTTATTGAAATGACATCAACACTATTTGCTTGGCCGATAAGAGTATCCGTCCCAACTCCAGTCCAGACAATTTCAACTCCATTTGAATAAAGCGTCTCTAAAGGTTTAGATAATGAAACCGTTAAAACATCACCGATATCAGGATCTTGGATATTAAGTGTTCCCGAAGCAGCGGCATTATTGGTTGTATCAGATCCAACTGACAAACCGTCAGAATCCGCGACACCGTCATCGAGCCCTTCTTCTGAAACTCTAATATCTATACTGTCATTGCCAATTGTCGGTGCATCATTGACGGCTCCAACTGTCACGGTCACGGTGGCGGCATCGAACCCGCCCTGGCCATCAGAGATGGTGTAGGTAAAGGTATCGGTGCCGTTAAAGTCGGGATCCGGCGTGTAAACGGGGTTGCCCGAAGCATCGAGCGTAACGCTGCCGTTCGTCCCCTGGGTCACGCCGTTCACACTCAAAGGATCATTGTCTGGATCGCTATCGTTGCTCAAAACCGGGATCGTGACGGCGGTATCTTCATCTGTTGTGATCGTATCATCGCTCGCAACAGGAGCGTAATTTACATCTGTCACTTCAATGGTGAAGCTCTCTGCTGAGGTTGTCCCATCGGTTGAGGTGGCTGTGATCTCTATCTCATGACTGG
>JADGDX010000015.1:22994-58934 GCA_016744675.1 Desulfuromusa sp.
GGTTATCGGTATCACCTTCGCCTGGGGTCGTGCCATCGGCAGCTGTCACTTCAATGGTGAAGCTCTCTGCTGAGGTTGTCCCATCGGTTGAGGTGGCTGTGATCTCTATCTCATGACTGGTGGCTGTCTCGTAATCGAGATTACCGGCGACAGTGACGACACCACTGGTCGGATCTATCGTAAATAATCCGTTGCCATCATTGCTCAAAGAGTACGTGACGGCATCACCGTCAGGGTCGGTGGCCAGACCGGTGATTTCAACAGCATCACCTATCGCGGCATTCTCACTGACCTCGTTGGCATCGCTGTCGGAGTCGGTCACGGGACCGATGGGGTTATCGGTATCACCTTCGCCTGGGGTCGTGCCATCGGCAGCTGTCACTTCAATGGTGAAGCTCTCTGCTGAGGTTGTATTAGTCGGGACTTGGTAATCTGTATCAGAATCAGTACTTGAGAATTGAGACTCAAGCGCTCCAAGTTTATCAACACCCTCAATCGCTGTACCGAGGTCATCATCATACTCGCCAACACCACCGCTGGATATTGAGCCGGCAGCTGGTTCAACAGCTTCACTGTCAAGCGCTAGAAGTTCGACACCTCCTGAAATAACACGTCCATCAGATAAAGTAATTTGTGGAGGAGTTCCTTCTTCAGACAGCGCGACATAATCTTGCAGAATAACTGTTTTGCCTGAATTCAATTCAAGAACGAGATCATCATCCGCAGCAGAAATCTCTGCTTTCGACAGATCAAATCCAAAGAGGACCTGTTCTCCTGGCTGCAATACGAGCACGAGCAGATCAGAGTTCTCAGGGAGATTTATTTCACGTGAGGTCGTAGAACTTTGTACGATATCAGGAATACTGCCATCTTGATGCAATCCAGCCACCGCCAACTCCTTTATTTAAAAAGTTGATAAAAAACCTATTTAGCTTTAGCAGCGTTTTCATTTGGATTTACACTGAGATGACAGCCGGTTGAGGCGGAAATCAAAGCTTAGAGGAAATTAACACAGAATGGCAACATAAGACAAGCTCAATATCTATCCCCTCCCTTGCTGCACCAAATAATACTAAATACGTCATAATTGTCAACACCTTTTTTCTCTTTTCCCAGAAGCATAAAATATCTTTTAATTTGCCACAACTAATGCTATCGTAAAAGAATACACATTAACACCTACTTTGAATCATTACCCCTGACTGTAACCTATGTGGCCAGATATGATTAATAACAATATGCCCTCTCATCAATCTACAGGAACCAAGCATGTTGATTTCACGCCTCCGCTGATCATATGCCTCTCGCAAATCCTTAACCTTCAAGGCAAACCGATATCAGTTGAAGCTCTACTGTCAGGCATTCCTCAAAACCGCAGAGACAACGTGACATCGTGCATACGAGCAGCCGAATCAGCCGACCTCACAGTCCAGCTACTCCATCGGCCAGATGTTGCTAAAATCAACACATTAACACTACCGTGTATCTTACTCCTGCATCACGATAACGCATGTGTCTTAACAAAGATTGCGGACGATGTGGCCTACGTGACATACCCTGAGACAGGCACCTCTCCTCATGAGATCAGCCTGGAGCAATTACAAGAATATTATACCGGTTATACTATTTTCACCCAACCCATAGGCAAACTCGATAATCGAGCCAGTGATATTAAGCTCCACGATACCAAGGCATGGTTTTGGGGAACAATTTTCCGCTTTTGGCCGATCTATAAGCACGTCATTATGGCGACTCTCACGATCAATATTCTTGCCATTGCCAGCCCCCTATTTGTCATGAATGTTTATGACCGTGTGGTACCCAACAACGCAATAGACACTCTCTGGGTTCTCGCTAGCGGGGTTTTGATTGCATTTATTTTTGATTTCATTCTCAGGAACTTGAGAAGTTACTTTGTTGATACCGCCGGGAAAAATGCCGATGTGATCATTACAGGCAAGTTGATGCAACATTTGATGGCTATTCGGCTGGACCATAAACCGGACTCAACCGGAACCCTCGCTAACAACCTTCGTGAATTTGAATCGCTGCGTGAATTTTTCAGCTCCACAACACTTCTTGCTCTTATTGACCTCCCATTTATCGCTATCTTTATTGGGATCATCGCTTTTATTGCTGGGCCACTGTCCATTATCCCACTAGTTGCCCTCCCGATTGTCATTCTAGTCGGCTTTTTTATACAAATCCCATTTCAAAAGTACGCGGAAGCGGGCTATCGTGAATCAACACAAAAAAATGCCCTCCTCTACGAAATCATCGGCGGGCTCGAAACTGTTAAAACCAGCCTTGCTGCTGGCCCCATGCAAAAACGCTGGGAACAGATTGTCGGAATGAGTGCAAAGTCTTCTGTGCGCATTCGCAGCCTAGCTACATTTTCGATGTCATTCTCGCAGCTTGCTGCACAATTAGTCAGCGTTGGTATTATCATCTGGGGTGTCTACTTGATTGCTGACGGCAAATTGACAATGGGTGGGCTTATTGCCTGTAACATCCTTGTCGGGCGTGCAATGTCGCCTCTTGGAGCCGTGGCTGCGATGCTAACCCGCCTGCAACAATCACGAATTGCCTTAAAAACCCTTGATATCCTGATGAAAATTCCGGATGAAAGACCGGATGAAAATACCGTCGTTCGCCAAGAAAACTTGTCCAACAGTATCAGCTTTTCTAGTGTCAACTTTCAATACCCAGAAACTGATACCCTCGCGTTAAATTCAGTTAGCTTCAAAATTGATCCAGGTGAGAAAGTTGCAATTATCGGGCGTGTTGGCAGCGGTAAAAGTACACTGGGTCGACTGATCCTCAATCTTTATCAGCCCCAACAGGGATCCGTAAAAGTTGGCGGTATCGAAATCAGACAATTGGACATTGCCGACCTGAGAAGAAAAATAGGCTACAGCGCCCAGGATGGTTATCTTTTTTACGGGAGTATCCGCGACAACATTGCCCTTGGAAACCCGTATGCCGATGACCGTTCAATTCTTCAGGCGGCGAGGTCAGCAGGAGCACTTGAGTTTATCCAGAGCCATCCGGCTGGATTTGGCCGCCTAGTCGGTGAAGGTGGGAAAAATCTCTCCGGGGGGCAACGTCAGGCAATCTCCATAGCCCGGACACTGCTACAACAACCAGGCATTCTCGTTCTTGACGAACCAACTAACTCCATGGACAGTACAACGGAAGCGATCTTTCGCCAACAAATGTTTGAAACAATGGACGACAGGACCCTTGTCCTTATTTCACATCGAACCAGTATGCTCGAGTTGGTTGACCGACTGATCGTTATGGATTCAGGGAGAGTTGTTGCTGATGGGCCTAAAGCTGAAGTCATACAAGCTCTTCAAAATAAAGAAATCAAAACACAGTAACAACGGATAAAATATGAAGCGTCTTATATTTAAAATTCTCAGTTTTTTTCTGCCGTCATTCAAATCAACTGAGGCTGGTATCCAGCAAAAAGAGATCGACTTCATGAGCGAACGTGATGCTGCCATCTATCACACCGGGCACAATTTCGCATATGTCCTCTCTCTGGCAATTTTTTTACTCCTGATCACCTTTATCGTCTGGGCTAACAATGCCATCTTGGATGAAGTCACTCGTGGCAGCGGACAAGTCATCCCGTCCCAACGCATCCAAGACATCCAAAATCTCGAGGGTGGAATTTTAGAAAAAATTCTGGTCGAAGAAAACCAGATTGTTCAGCAAGGGGACATCCTTATTCGCATTAATAACACTCTCGCGGCAAGTCAATATCGCGATGCGAAAAACCAAGCGATTGAACATGAAGCTGCAATCATTCGGTTAACAGCCGCTGCGGAAAATAGCACCATGAAATTCCCCAAGAAGTTTCAAGCCTATCCTCAGCTCATCAAAGATCAGACCAATATACATAATTCGCGTACGCAAGAACTCGACAGCGAACTGCGTGCAATGAAAGCGCAATTGGGCCAAAGACAGCAAGAAATCGCAGAAATGAAGGGGCGGCAAAAGCAGATCAATCAAAACCTAGTCATCGTAAAAAAACAGCTAAACATTGCAAAACCACTCTTTTTAAAACAGCTCTATCCAGAAGTGGATTACCTAAAGCTCGAACGTGAAATTGTGACCCTACAAGGGGACTTGGAGTCCCTACAGCTCGGCATGCCAAGGGTGGCTCAAGCGGCAGAGGAATCGAGACAACGTATCAAGCAGCGCCAAGCAGAAGCTCGAAGCCAGTCTCTTGATGAGCTCAGTCAGCGGCGTATCGAGTTTAAATCCCTTCAGGAAACTATTGCCGCAGGGAAAGATAGGGTCACCAGAACTGATGTCCGTTCGCCGGTTAGGGGAACGATTAAGCAGATTAAAATCAATACGATTGGTGGTGTTATAAAGCCCGGAGAATCTATCCTAGAAGTCGTTCCTCTTGATGACACTTTGCTAATTGAGGCTCGCATCAGACCCGCAGATATTGCATTCCTTCATCCGGGCCAACAAGCGATGGTCAAGATAACAGCTTATGATTTTTCCATTTATGGAGGAATCGAAGGTGTCGTCGAACAAATCAGTGCAGACACAATCCAAGGGGACAACGAAAAAGAAAGTTTTTACAAAGTCAAACTAAGAACGAAAACAAACTCTTTGAATTATAGGGGTGCAGAGCTACCGATCATCCCAGGAATGACAGCCAGCGTTGACATCTTGACCGGGCAAAAAAGTGCACTTGACTACCTGCTAAAACCAATCCTTAAAGCAAAGCAGAATGCACTCAGGGAGCGTTAATGGGCTTAAGCAGAGGTCTTTTTTGTGCCTTTATCTTCCTTTCGCTGTCCATTCAGCTCACCATTGGTCCGTTGGGATCGGGTTGTTTTGCGGCCGAGATAAATATTGAGGAAATATCTCCCCCATCGATAAAATTGAATTTATTCAATACTCAGGAGATAAGAGGTTCCCTTGATGCGCTTAAAAGCTGGAAAATCCTTACCTCTAATGCAAATAAGCAGGTCAACAGCTTTCACACTTGTGCCAACGCAACCCAATCATCCTGTCCACCAGTCGCTCGCAGTTGGTTACAGATGGAAAACACATCTCATGGAAAAACCGCACTTGAGAAAATAAAATGGGTTAACCATTTTTTTAATCGGTGGCCCTATAGACTTGATCTTGATGTTTACAACCAGAGGGATTACTGGGCCACTCCGGAAGAATTCATGAAACGCTCTGGGGACTGTGAAGACTACAGTATCTCAAAGTACTTCGCCCTTCGATCGATTGGTTTTCCAGCAGCGTCCCTAAGAGTCGTCATCTTAAAAGATAAAATTCGGAACCTTGGCCATGCTGTCCTTGCCGTAAAGATAGATTCTGATATTTTGATTTTAGATAATCTTTCGGACATGATCCTGACCGACACACGCTATACTCATTATCAGCCCCAGTATTCCTTGAATGAAAATTATCGCTGGGCTCATATTCGTCGCCTGAACAGAAAAAACTCTAAGCCATTGAATGACAATTGATTGAGAGGCTTTTATGCATTTACATCCCCTTGAAAACAAAGATCAAACTTCAGACTACTTGGACAAAACCAACGGTTTGCAGCAAAAAAAGAGAATAGTCCGACTGAGTCTGTGGGTTCTGCTACTGGTCATCACTTTAGCTATTTTCCTTGCTAACTGGGAGCTAGAAAACAAAGGCGAGGTTTTAAAAGAATCGATCCAAAATCGCCTTCAGATTCTCGCAAAAGGTCGAGTTGATGTCCTCTCAAACTGGCTATTAAGCCTCTCCACTCAAGGGAATCAGATCATTCAATCGGATCTATTCCGGCTCTACGCATCTGAGATTGATCTCATTGAAGAAGATATTGTCCACCTTTTGGTAACCCCTGTTGATCATCAGCAACAGCAACCACCACAAAATGTGACCCACCTCTCCGAGCAACTTCCATTAATGCAGACTCTACTGGAAGAATTTACCCAATACTCAGGCTTTGCTTCGGGGCGAATTATTAACAGATCAGGGCAATCATATATTGCGACAGACGCAAACACTGTCCCCCTAGATCCGCATCAAACATCTCTGGCAAAAATGGCCATAGATGGAAACAAGGTCATCTATTCACCGGCAAAGGCAACCGGAAATGGTCTTTTCATGCAAATCTACCTGCCTATCAAAGCCCCATCGATGGCAGATCCGCAAGAACGCCCTATTGCAGCCCTGCAATTAAATAAAAACATCTCTGGCAAAATCAATGAGATCCTTTCAAAAGCACCACTTATCGATAAAGGTGAGAAGACACGCCTCTTGCAACAAGAGGGTCAACAATTGGTTGAACTGGTTCCGTGGCTTCCAGGAGAAATCTTCCCCCTATCACAGGCATCTCATGTCGAACTGGAACTCTCATTCGGCCAACGTCCCTCTCCGCGAGATCAACGGGAGGTCTTTTCTCTAGCGATGAAGATTCCTCAGCTTGATTGGTGGATTCTGCAAGAAACCGACTACGCTCAGGCCATTTCGCCTGCCAACAGTCACCGTAGAGCCACAATCAGCATCATTGCCTTAGGTAGCCTGCTCCTTCTTGTTCTTATCGGCGCATTGTGGTGGAAGCTGATCGGGGTCGAAAACAGAAAGATGGCGGAAGCATTTAAGCAGTTGGCGGCTCAAATTGATGAGCAACGTCAACTGCTCGACAACATCAATGGGAACTTATCTGAGTATATTGGGTTAAAAGACAATAGAGGCCTGTATTTATACGTGAATCAGGCTTTTGCTGATGTCGTTGGCAGACCCCAAAATGAGATCATTGGTCTGGATGATGCTGCTATTTTTGGCTTTGACAGTGCAAAAAGGCTCGCACATTCAGATAATAAAGTGATTGAATCACGCCAGCAGGTCACGCTCAACGAAGAACTCTACCTCCAGTCACAACGCTACGATTTGCAGATATCCAAAGTTCCCTACGTGAGCTCTGACGGGAACATCTCAGGGATTATCTCTTCATTCCGAGATGTGACCGAACAGCTTAAAAACCAAAAGCGCTCAGAAAAAGCCACACGTCAAACGATTGAAGTTCTGGCCAAAGCGGTTGAGCTCAACGATCCTTATTTGGCGGGACATTCACAATTGATGAGCCTCTTTGCTGTTGAGATGGCTAAAAACATGAATTGCTCAGAATCAATTCAAGCGACTGTTGAAACCGCTTCCTTCCTTTCACAATTGGGAAAGATGTTCGTCAATCCTCAATTACTACAAAAACCAGCCGTATTGACAGACGACGAAAAAGATCAGGTTGAAAAACATGTCGAACATGCTGTCAATATCCTACAGGATATCGACTTTGATCTTCCGATTTGTGAGACAATCCTCCAAATGAATGAACATTTGGATGGTAGCGGATACCCGGCCGGGCTAAAGAATGAGGAGATCAATAAAGCTGCTCGTATTTTGGGAGTTTCTAACAGTTTCTGCGCTATGATCCAGCCCAGGTCCTATCGACCAGCACGTCATGCCAGTGAAACACTTGAGGTATTAAAGGGAGAAAGTCACAAGTATGACTTGGAAGTCATTGCGGCTCTGGATGAGGTGGTTAACTCTGCCATCGGAGAACGAATTATAACGAGCATCCATCCTTCAACAGAAGCGTAAAAAAGAAAGAGAGCTAATCTTTTAAACGGGGCCAGGGCAAACGACGCTCTGCCCCTTTGTATCCACCGGCAGAACGATAATCACGCAGGCTTGCGCGATCACGGATAATATCAACCCAGCCCTCACAGCGTTTAAAGCGTAGTATTTTCTGCGTTGCGATCAAGACATCAAGTACGTCATTACTGACTTTACTTTCTGTTCCATCAAGATAAACAACATCAATCACACTCTTTTTCATACATTCCCCCTGTTCTTAGTGCAGCTGTTTTCGTTAAGACCATAATCGTAAGCGAAACAAACTGTACCACATGTTGTGGGATATCATCTTCATCGCCCGTTCATCGCTGTAACTATCGTTGTTTTTTGGATAAAACAGGAGTATGATTATTAATTATCCATAAAAACAAATAAAGATAAAAATACAGGGAGGTCTTGCATGTTTGGTTTAGGAACACAGGAGTTGTTGATAATTCTGGTATTAGTCATGATAGTCTTCGGCGCCGGGAAACTCCCTCAAGTTGGCGGTGCCTTAGGAAAAGGGTTGCGTAACTTCAAAAAGGGAGTGAACGAGACCGATGCAGAAATTGAAGAAGGAACTGTCGAAGAAATCACCAAAGATGGCGAAGACGACAAAAAAGACGTCTAAGCACCCCCTACAAATAAACAAGAGGGAAAGTCGGTTACGGCTTTCCCTTTTCTGCTAAACAAGAGCAGACTGCCCTTCATTCTATCAACCATAGCCAAGCTTAAGCAGGCCGAATCACATCTTTCATCATTTTATTTATGCTTTTAAAATTTCAAACAATTTATCGAGTTAGATGGAGCCATTCATGAGTAAAGCAATCGGTCTTGTTTCTGGTGGGCTGGATAGCAGTCTCGCTGTCATGGCGTTGATGCGCCAGGGAATTGAGGTCACCGGGATCGCGTTTGTGACCCCTTTTTTTAACGCAGACAAAGCAAAACTTGCGGCTAAAGCAATTGGCCATAAGTTGATTATCGAAACGATCAGCGATATCCACTTGCAAGTGGTCAAAACTCCAAAATACGGCTATGGGCGCAATATGAACCCGTGCATTGACTGTCATGCCTTAATGTTTCAACTTGCTGGGGAGCAGATGGTCAAAGATGGCTTCGACTTTCTCTTCTCCGGTGAAGTACTGGGTCAGCGCCCCATGAGCCAGAATGCAAATGCCCTTAAATCTGTCGCCAAACTCTCTGGCTTTGCCGATAAGATCATACGCCCTTTAAGTGCCAAGCTTTTAGAGACCACCTCAATGGAGGAATCAGGGCTTGTGGACCGGGAACAACTCCTCGACTTTCAAGGGCGCTCCCGCAAACCCCAACAAGCACTTGCTAAACAATGGGGGCTCCTCGACTACCCGGCATCTGGAGGAGGATGCTTGTTGACAGAAGAAGGGTTTTCAAATCAGCTCCGCGACTTATTTCAACACCAGCCCGAGGCAACGGTTGCCGAGGTAGAACTCCTCAAAGTTGGCCGACAATTTCGCCTCTCTGCAGCCTCCAAACTGATTCTCGGTCGCCATCGCTCTGACAACGAAGCGCTTCAACAACAAATGAAGCCCGACCAGACAAAGCTTCGCTGTCAAAACTTCAGTGGCCCCCTTGGATTATTCTGCGGCACTGCCGATCAGAACGACCTCGACACAGCGGCGTCCATCGTTGCGTCTTATGGAAAAGGAAAAGATGAAGTTGAAGTCGACGTTCTCTGCATCACCAATGACAAAGAAGTTGTACGACGGGTCAAACCGATGCTACGAGACGTATCGCGAAAACTGCTAATTAGGTAGAGAAGGTCTCGCAAGAACAAACCCCGTTATCCGCTATTGAGTAAATTCATAAAAAAATCCCCCACTAGAAAGTTTCCAGTGAGGGATTTTTGTTTTGAGTCTAGGTGGGCAGAGCTTACATCATGCCGCCCATGCCACCCATACCGCCCATGCCACCAGGCATTGGAGGCATAGCACCAGCACCAGCATCGTCAACTGGGGCATCAGCAATCATTGCTTCGGTGGTCAACATCATACCAGCAACTGAAGCAGCATTTTGCAATGCGCTACGGGTTACTTTGGTCGGATCAAGAATACCTGCAGAAATCAGGTCGCAGTATTCATCTGTTGCAGCATTGAAGCCGAAAGAACCTTCGCCGTTACCAACCTTGTCAGCAACAATCGCACCTTCAACACCAGCGTTAATAACAATCTGACGCAGTGGAGCTTCGAGAGCACGAACAACCAGTTGCACACCAAACTTCTGCTCACCTTCAAGCTTCAATTTTGCCAAAGCAGGCAAACAACGAACCAGAGCAACACCGCCCCCAGGAACGATACCTTCTTCGACAGCAGCGCGAGTTGCATGCAGAGCATCTTCAACGCGAGCTTTCTTTTCTTTCATCTCGGTCTCAGTTGCAGCACCAACCTTAACAACGGCAACGCCACCAACCAGTTTGGCCAAACGCTCTTGCAGTTTTTCGCGATCATAATCACTGCTGGTCTCATCAATCTGGGCGCGGATAACTTTAACACGACCTTCGATAGCAGTTTCATCACCAGCACCATCAATGATTGTGGTGTTATCTTTGTCAACAACAACACGCTTAGCAGTACCAAGCATATCAACAGTTGCATTTTCCAGTTTAAAACCCATCTCTTCAGAGATCAGCTGGCCACCAGTGAGAGTTGCAATATCTTCGAGCATCGACTTACGACGATCACCAAAGCCTGGAGCTTTTACAGCACAAACATTGATGGTTCCACGAAGCTTGTTGACAACCAAAGTTGCCAGTGCTTCACCGTCAATATCTTCAGCAATAATCATCAGTGGACGACCTTGCTTTGCAACCGGCTCAAGAACGGGGAGAAGATCCTTCATGGTGCTGATCTTCTTGTCGTAAATCAGAATCAAAGGCTCATCCATAGCTGCTTCCATGCGCTCGGCATCAGAAACAAAATAAGGAGAGAGGTAACCACGATCGAACTGCATTCCTTCGACAGTATCGAGAGAGGTGTCCATCGACTTAGCTTCTTCGACAGTAATAACACCCTCTTTACCAACTTTTTCCATCGCTTCAGCAATGATGTTACCAATAGTCTCATCACTGTTTGCTGAGATCGTACCAACCTGAGCAATCTCTTTGTGGTCCTGAACTGGCTTTGAAAGAGCTTGCAAGGAATCAACAGCCACGGCTACAGCTTTGTCGACACCGCGCTTGATTTCCATTGGATTGTGACCAGCAGTAACCAGCTTGACACCTTCTTGATAGATGGATTGGGCCAAAACTGTTGCAGTCGTGGTTCCGTCACCAGCGACATCAGATGTCTTGGAAGCAACTTCCTTGACCAACTGAGCACCCATGTTTTCGAATTTATCGTCTAGCTCGATCTCTTTGGCAACAGTGACACCATCTTTAGTGATCAAAGGAGCACCAAAAGATTTGTCGATAACAACGTTGCGACCTTTAGGTCCCAGAGTCACTTTAACTGCATTAGCAAGAGTGTTAACACCATCAAGAATCTTGGCGCGAGCTTCCTGTGAAAACAAAATTTCTTTTGCCATAATGATTAATATCCTCCGTTATTTAATAATTGTTTTTTTGCGATAATTTTATTCAGCAGTTTCGATTTTGTGTCTCGGCAAGGCACGAGCAGCGCAAAAGCGCAGCATAGCTTTATGCTATGTGAGCATTTGAGCAGCACAGCAACGCCGCCGGGGCGCAAAAGCGGAACCTGCTTATTCCACTACGCCGAGAATGTCATCCTCACGCATAATCAGATATTCCACACCGTCAACTTTGATTTCACTTCCGGCATACTTACCAAACAAGACAAGATCGCCCTCTTTCACATCCAAAGGAAGAACTTTACCTTCTGCAGTTACTTTGCCTTTACCTGCAGCAACAATTTTTCCCTCTTGAGGCTTTTCCTTAGAAACAGTATCAGGGATAATGATGCCACCTGCTGTTTTAGTTTCCTCTTCTACACGCTCGACAATAATACGATCTTGCAACGGTCTGATGTTCATGTTTAAACTCTCCTTTTACTTTCAATATTATGGGCCAAAGGCCGTTATAACCAGTGTCTATCGAGAACAAAGCAAAAACAACACATAAGCATATTGAGTTTTATTTTTCCTTGGCTCTACCGTTAGCACTCAGCGAGACAGAGTGCTAACAATGGAAGACAATAATAGTCGCCAATGGAATATTGTCAAGCGAATTATCTACAGGTCCTCATTTACAGCCCAAAACGATCGAGACAAATCAAAGACAGGCAACGCCTAAGAAAGAGACGATCTTAAGTAAAACTAAACAGATCTCATTCGTAAACATCGATAAATCCGTTCTAAATAAAATATAAAACAAGCAAAAAATAACGGTTTCTTGGTAAAAAAAGACTCTTACAAACTCTTCAATTTCAACCATTTTTTTACTGGGAATAAAGAATTGAGATTGACAATTTCAGCCATGTTCGCTATACAAAACTATTAAAAACCTTTTCAAATCATCAATTTACCTGCTGGGAGCACTATGGAATTCAACATCGGTCAAAAAATTAAAACGTTACGCAAAGAACGAAAGCTAACGCTACAGGATGTTGCCAATGAAACGGGTTTCTCACCTGCACTCATTTCACAAATCGAGAACAATAATGTTTCTCCACCCATTGCAACACTATCAAAAATAGCTCGTTTTTTTGATGTGAAAATGAGCCATTTTTTTGAAGAGGGCGAAGGGTCATCGCGTTACGAGATCGTTCGTCATGACGATCGTCGCATTGTCAGCCGCGTCATCTCTAAAGATGGAACAAAGCACGGCTACACCTACGAAACTCTCTCATACCGGAAAAAGAACAAAAAAATGGAGCCGTTTTTTCTCACGGTTACCGAGCGAGCCCAAGAAGAAACGCTTTATAATCATGAAGGAGAAGAGTTTCTTCTGATCATCAGCGGCCAGGCAGAGATCATTCTTGATAATGAGCGTTTCACGTTGGATAAGGGAGATGCCGTCTATTTTGATTCAACAGTTAAGCATCGTCTTCTGGCAAAGGAGGGAGAAACCGTCGAAGTTTTGGCGGTTGTCACTCGCTAGAAAAACTTTATAGCCACCAGATACGAAGAAAATCAAAAGCCTTAACGGAGAGATGGAGAGTCACGCAGAGATCGCAGAGAAAATCTTACAAAGTGGGATTTTAAACTTAAAAATAGAGGCACTTGCAAAACCCTTAAACCTCCAGCAACTGTCATTCCCGCGCAGGCGGGAATCCAGAGGTTATAACGAGGTCATAGCATGGAAACTACTTGTCATTCCCGCGCAGGCGGGAATCCAGAGGTTTTCTGGAATCGTTTAAAAACTGGATCCCCGTTTTCACGAGGATGACGACTTTTGCAAGAGGCTCAATAGATTCTGATTTTATTTTCTCTCTGCCTCTCCGTCTCTCCGTTAAAAAATCTTTTTGGTAGCTAATTTTGCTTTCAATTCAATGGGAGAAATACATCTATGAGTAGCTTTGAAAAGAAAACCATTTCAGACTGGGAATCCCAGGCAAAAAAAGAGAAAAAGACTGAAGATCTCTCTAATTTCAAATGGGATACACCAGAAGGAATCAGCGTTAAACCTCTCTATACAGCGGCAGATACTGCCAATCTGGAAACAGCCGACACCATGCCAGGACTCGCCCCTTTTGTCCGTGGTCCCATGGCAACAATGTATGCTGGTCGCCCGTGGACAGTGCGCCAGTATGCCGGCTTCTCAACGGCTGAAGAATCCAACGCATTTTACAAACGCAACCTAGCTGCCGGACAACAGGGTCTCTCTGTCGCCTTTGACCTGGCCACCCACCGCGGCTACGATTCAGATCACCCCCGCGTAGAAGGTGATGTTGGCAAAGCAGGCGTTGCCATCGACTCCGTTGAAGACATGAAGATTCTGTTTGACAGCATTCCATTAGACAAAGTCTCCGTTTCCATGACCATGAATGGTGCCGTTCTTCCAATCATGGCCAACTACATTGTCGCTGCTGAAGAGCAAGGGGTCAGTCAGGAAAAACTGGCGGGAACGATCCAAAATGATATCCTCAAAGAATTCATGGTGCGCAATACCTATATTTATCCGCCAACACCATCGATGCGGATCATTGGCGATATCATCGAATTCACCAGTCAAAAAATGCCAAAGTTCAATTCCATTTCCATATCCGGCTACCACATTCAGGAAGCAGGAGCCAACAACGCTCTGGAACTTGCATTCACCTTAGCTGATGGCCTTGAATATGTCCGCGCAGCAATCGACAAAGGTCTCGATGTCGATTCATTTGCTCCACGCCTCTCCTTCTTCTTTGCCATCGGCATGAACTTTTTCATGGAGGCATCAAAGCTACGCGCAGCTCGTTTTCTCTGGTCAAAAATGATGAGTCAATTTGCTCCTCAAAATCCCAAATCTTCGATGCTGCGGACCCACTGTCAAACATCAGGATGGTCACTGACTGAGCAAGATCCCTACAACAATGTTATCCGCACAACAATGGAAGCCATGGCTGCGGTCTTAGGCGGAACTCAATCACTCCATACCAACGCCTTAGATGAAGCCATTGCCCTGCCAACCGACCACAGTGCCCGCATCGCCCGCAACACCCAGTTAGTCATTCAGGAAGAGTCGGGCATTTGCAACGTTGTTGATCCGCTAGGTGGTTCTTATTACGTCGAATCACTGACAAATTCACTAATCGAAGAAGCACAGAAAATACTCGATGAAATTGAAGACCTTGGCGGAATGACCAAAGCAATCGAATCGGGCATGCCTAAACTGCGCATTGAAGAATCAGCAGCTAAAAAACAAGCCGCAATTGATAGCGGTCGCGATGTCATCGTAGGTGTTAACAAATATCAAATGGCAGAAGAAGATGAGATTGAAGTTCTTGATGTTGACAACGATGCCGTTAGAGAATCGCAGATAGCAAGACTCAACAAGATGCGTGCAGACCGTGACGAAGCCGCCTGTCAGCAAGCCCTTGACGCGATCACCGCAGCCTGCGAAAGTGGCAGCGGAAATCTTCTCGAACTCAGCGTTAACGCAGCACGCTTACGTGCCTCGGTGGGCGAAATTTCTGACGCCATGGAAAAGACGTTTGGCCGTCACAAAGCAGAAATCAAACTTGTTACAGGAGCATACGGATCAGTCGTGAATCAGGATAGTGATTTTGCCGAACTGCAGAAACGCGTCGATGCCTTTGCCACCAAAGAAGGACGTCGTCCCCGAATTATGATTGCCAAAATGGGTCAAGATGGTCACGATCGCGGCGCTAAAGTGGTTGCAACTGCCTACGCTGATATTGGATTTGATGTCGATGTCGGCCCACTGTTCCAAACCCCTGAAGAAGCAGCGAAAATGGCCGTTGAAAATGATGTCCATGTCGTCGGGGTCTCAAGCCTCGCCGCCGGACACAAAACCCTCGTTCCACAACTGGTTGCCGAGCTCAATAAACTAGGAGCAGATGACATCGCTGTCGTCTGCGGCGGGGTCATTCCACGTCAGGATTACGATGCCCTCTTCGCAGCTGGCGCTAAAAAGATTTTTGGCCCCGGCACCTCGATCATCGTTTCTGGCGGTCAGACTCTGGATGCAATTGAAGGGAAATAAGACTACTTTTTAACGGAGAGGCGCTGAGTTGGAGAGATGGAGAGTAAGGTCAAGATCTTCTTTCTGGTTTTAAAACCAAAAAGAAGCTTTTGATTTCTCCGCATTACTCTCCACCTCTGCGTCTCTCCGTTAAATTGTCTTTCTGTCACATAAGGTTCAGACTTTGCTAAACATTCAAAAACTCTCCGAAGGTGTGCTCTCCGGCAACGTCCGCTCCCTTGCCAAAGCAATCACCCTGATCGAAAGTCAGAATCCCGACCATTCAAAGAGTGCTGGCGAGCTGCTCGACAATCTTCTTCCCGATACAGGAAACTCCATCCGCATCGGGATTTCAGGGGTTCCGGGTGTGGGCAAAAGTACCTTTATTGAAGCCTTGGGAATGAACCTGCTGCAGCATGAGCATAAGATTGCAATCCTTGCCGTAGATCCCTCATCTCAACTCTCTGGGGGTTCGATCTTGGGTGACAAAACCCGCATGGAAGAATTAGCGCGGGAAAAGAATGCTTTTATCCGCCCCTCACCCGCTGGCAAAACCCTTGGCGGAGTCGCCCAGAAAACCCGCGAAACCATGCTATTGTGTGAAGCGGCTGGCTACGATGTCATCATTGTGGAAACCGTTGGGGTTGGGCAGTCCGAAATTGCCGTTGCCTCAATGGTCGATTTCTTCCTGCTTCTTCAACTGGCGAATGCCGGAGATGAACTTCAGGGGATCAAAAAAGGAGTGATGGAAATTGCCGATACCATCCTCATCAACAAAGCTGAAGGTGAAAATCGTCCCCGTGCAGAATTAGCACGGCAACAATATGAAAATGCCCTTCACCTACTCAAGCCAAAAAGTAAAAACTGGCAAGTTCCTGCATTGCTCTGCAGTGCCTTGCACAATCAAGGGATAGATGAGATCTGGCAAAAAGTCCTTGATTTTGTCACGACGATGAAACAGCACAATGAATTTGAAGAAAAACGCAAACTCCAAGCCACAGACTGGATGTGGGCAATTGTTATGGACGACCTGAAAAGTTTATTTTTAAGCGATACAAACGTTGCTGCCACGATTAATCAGGTTCAAGCGGGTGTAAGTCAGGGAACAACGACCCCCAGTGCAGCTGCAAGGAGGTTACTTGACGTGTTCAGAAGGCACTGATTTTTTTAACGGAGAGGGGGAGAGATGGAGAGCAACGCAGAGAGAATCGACAAACTCAACTCTTTGAGCGGTCAAATACTCGATTCAGCAATTGAGGTTCACCGCGTTCTCGGTGGACCAGGACTACTTGAGGTTGTGTACGAAGAAGCTTTAGCTCCGTGAAAATTTAATTGAAAGACAAATTCCGGTACCAGTTAAATACAAAGGGCATTACATAAGTAAACCTCTCATCATTGATCTCTTTGTAAACAAAAGTATAATTATTGAAGTTAAAAGTGTCAAAAAATATAACTCCGTGCACAACGCACAATTGTTAACATACCTTCGTCTGATGAATATTCCACTTGGTCTCATCATAAATTTTGGCGAAAAGTTTATTAAAAACGGTTTCCATAGAGTCGTGAATAATTTTCCAGGAGAATAGGGTTTTCTCCCCATCTCTCCATCTCAGCGTCTCTCCGTTAAAAAAGGAGTCACCAATGCTTAAAAAAATCAATCACATCGGTATCGCCGTAAAAAGTCTCGAAGATTC
Organism: Desulfuromusa sp.; assembly: GCA_016744675.1. GTDB lineage: Bacteria > Desulfobacterota > Desulfuromonadia > Desulfuromonadales > Geopsychrobacteraceae > Desulfuromusa. Next base: position 39,954 of record JADGDX010000015.1, read on the forward strand.
AATTCCCTTCTATCGCGATCAACTGGGGATGACGTTTGAGGGAACAGAAGAAGTCGCTGAGCAGAAAGTTAAGGTCGCCTTCTTGCAAATTGGTGAAAGTCGCATTGAACTTCTGGAACCAACATCAGAAGATTCACCGATTGCGAAATTTCTGGAGAAAAAAGGGGAAGGGGTCCACCACATGGCCTACGATGTCGATGATGTTGAAGCCGCCATCAGCGACATGAAAGAAAAAGGGGTTCGCCTGATCGATGAAACCCCACGTCGCGGTGCTCACAACAGCTTAATTGCCTTTCTCCATCCCAAAGCAACCGGGGGAGTGCTAACAGAGATATGTCAGTCTAGCCATTAATCCAACAATCAAATATAGGGAGATGGCGATAGTTCTTTGTCCATCTCCCTTTACAAAAAAACAATTCCGCTCACCGCATTTCAATAACAGCGTTCTACTATGAATACTTCCGTTATTTCAGCTAGTTGCCTTTGATTAATGATTTTTAAATTGACTAATTCCGATAAAAACTTATACTTGCCTTCAAATTTCAGCAATCAATCCTCTCGATAGAGGGGCTGCAATGAACCAGCTTATTATTTTAACGTAGTGATTGTGGCAGAACTGACACGTTAGCTGTTGCAGCAAAACAACAACACAGAATAATAACCGACCAACCAAAAGAAGAACACACGCAAAAACGGACCAAACAAACAGTATTTCAGATAGTTACAAGGAACAACAAAATACCGTTCCAATTGGCACAATTTCTGCTTTACCTAATGAAACATAGCGCAGCGTAGACGCTGCACAAATCGAAAAAAGTAAATTGAGCAGACAAAATAAGCTATCTAACGCCGAATGACTCGGCAATTTCACTTACCTAAGGAGGTAACAAGAAATGAGCAAATTTCTGAAAATTATGATCGTCCTGCTGACGGTCGCTGCTGTAGCAACACCTGTTATTGCTGCAGACAACCTGGGCCTGAGTGGTCAAATGCGTGTTCGTGCTTCTTACCTTGACGATGGTGGCGATGATACCACGTCTTGGCTTGACCAGCGCCTGCGTATCGGTGGCAACTTATCCGTTGCCGAAGGCGTCAGCGTTACTTTCCGTTTTGATACAACTGAAGGCCAGTGGGGAACTGGAAACGACTATGGTACCGGTCGGGCCACTTACGCAGCAGATGCCACCGAGCACGACAAGACTATACACTTTGACCGCGCTCACATTGACCTTGCCTTTAGTAGCTTCTCCCTTCGCGCCGGTCAGCAGTATATTGGTGTTGGTGCACAAGACGGCACTTTCAACGCACAGGACCATGGCTTTAGAATCGCAACTAACGGTGATGTTCCCGTAACAGCATTTGTAATGTTGGCGGACGCCAACGCTGCAAGCCATGATGGTTTCTACTACGGTGGAAATGTTGGGTTCGGCGCTGATGCATTCAAGGGCAATGCCTTTTTTGCTAGTCAAAATTCAGTATCAAACTTAGACGAAGAAATTTATCTGATCGGTGCTGACGTTACTTTCAACATGGATGCCATCAAGATACTTGCTGAGCTTGACTTCTTCACCGGTGATGCATCTGCTACTACTGATGCTTTTGGTACTCAACTGTTTGTTGATGCTTCCATGAGTGCAGACGCTATGACCTTCGGTGGTCAAATCTGGTATGCAATGGGTGATGACGAAGACACTCAATTTGCTGTACTTGGTAACGACTTCAATGGTTATGATCCTTTGTACGCTGTAGGTTCAGGTCTTGACAACGGTCCTTTTGGTGCCACTCGTCCACAAACCTTCTTCGGCAGCAACGCTGGTGTTATGGCTGCTCGTGTTTACACATCCGCTAAGGCAAGTGATGCCCTCAACATTGGTGCTTCTGTTGCCTACTTACAACCAGAAGAAGATGACAATGTCGCTGCTGATTCAGCTCTCGCAATTGCAGTTGGCATGAATTACGCTGTCATGGCAAACACGAGCCTCGGTGCATTAGTGGAGTACACTGATGTTGATGAAGCTGACGATGAAGTAATTGCTGCTTCTGTTGGCCTGTTCGTTAATTTCTAAATCTTTAGAAGTTAAACAAAGCACAACAAAAAAGCCCACTGCACTTGCAGTGGGCTTTTTTACTTTTTAGTCTCTGGCACTGAAATACGTTTACACCTATGAGAATATTTCAACGAAAGAAAACCAGCATAGTGACAAACGTTTACACAATTCCCCGACGTTCTAGCTTCCTATTTCACATTAAAACAGCTATTATCTACGTTTAATTTAAACTCCTAAGGAAAATAGGGACACTCCCCTTATTAAAATCCCTCTTTTTCATATCCATGCACCTATCGATTGCTTTTTGACAAAATGCACACAATAGGATAATATAAGGCATGAAAGACTTTGAGTGGAACGAAGAAAAAAACACCTGGCTGAAAAAATATCGAAATATTTCTTTTGAGGAAGTTGCATTTCATATCGAAAGAGGTGGGCTTCTCGATAGCTATGAGCACCCCAATAAAGTGAAATATCCGAGGCAGTCCATTTTTGTGATCCAAACAGATACCTACATCTACCTGGTCCCATATGCTGAGGAAGATAACTATTATTTTCTTAAAACAATCATCCCGAATAGAGAAGCCAAAAAGATTTATTTGGAGGACAATAATGACTGAAAAAAAATACAATTTAGATGCGGAAGAACAGGAAATTCTTGATACCTTCAATCGAGGAGAATGGCTGTCAAAAGGTGAAAATCTGGACAAATACAAGGAAGCAGCAAAGCAGACTTTTGTCAAAAATCACCGGATCAATTTTCGTGTAAGCGAAAAGGATTTTAGAAGCATTCAAGTTGAGGCCAGAAAAGAGGGGATACCCTACCAGACCTTAGTATCAAGCGTTGTCCACAAATACCTGTCTGGGCGGCTGAAAGAAGTATAGACATCGGGGACGCTGTTGATTAGTCACCTAGCCAACACATCACCCGCAAGATCATTACGAACAAGGACAATTCGAAATCACAAAAAGACAAGACCTATCAATTTCTAAAGACATCCCTCTAACAAAACCAATACGAGCAATTTGACAATCCCTGCCTCCATATGTACAATTGTACATATGGAGCTAATCGTAGATACAAACATTTTCCTAGCAGTCGCACTCAATGAGCCAGAAAAAACGACCATCATCGAAGCGAGTTCGGGATATGACGCGGTTTCACCCGAAGTCCTGTTTTACGAAATAGGGAATGCGCTCTCAGCAATGGTCAAACGTCAACGCTTAACAGAACGAGAAGCCCTTGCTGCACTAAATATTACAAACAAAATACCTGTCAAATTACTGAAATGTAACCTACAAAAATCACTAGAACTGGCAATAAAATTTAACATATATGCATATGATGCATTTTTTCTTCAGTGTGCGCTATCAACAAATAGCCCATTGATGACCCTTGACAGAAAAATGAGAATGGTGGCAGAAGAGCTCAACATTAAAACATTGGAGCTATCATGAAGATATTTACTTATTCCCAAGCCAGACAACAATTATCAGAAGTCTTAAATACAGCTGAACACGAAGAAGTTGTTATTCGCCGTAAAGACGGACGAAGTTTTTCTGTCGTTCAAAAAGCTCTAAAATCGTCACCATTTGATGTCTCTGGCATCACAACAAAAGCAACAACACCCGACATCTTAAGAGCAATTTCCGAATCGAGAGAAGCCAGCTAGACCCGAGCAGAATTGGGTGAGTCTGAATATATGGGGCGACATCATGAAACCGACGTTAGATGACTACGAAAAAGAGATTGAAGAAAATATTTCTCAATTCAAACCAGCTAACAGCTTAAGAAAAGAATTGATTGAGGGAATTATCGATAGAGCAAACGAAAAGAAAAGCATAAGTTTGCGCCTTAAAAACAACGACCTCGAACAACTTAAGCGAATAGCGGACTCTGAAGGCCTCCCCTATCAAACACTGCTGTCCAGTATTGTTCATAAATATGTTTCAGATCAACTCGTAGACAAAAAGAGCATTTTGAAGAGTTTGGAAATTTTAAAAGCATCATAATTCAACCGCCCTATCAACATCAGGGACGCTGTTCATTAGTCCCCATACTACAGAATGTTACAAAAACAGATCCTTTCAGCCTTTCTATTTACCCACAAAACAGCTAATATGAAGGATTAAATCATAACTCCTGCCATACAAGGTCGTCACAATATGAAACGGATTACCAACGTTTGCCTTATCCTTTTGTTCTGCTTACCTTTAGCTTCTTTGGCCGAAATTCCAGATCAAATCAAGAATGACTTTTCCCAAATCAACGGCACAATCATCATGCCGGTGGGTGAAGAATATCTCGTCGATCTGGATGCTTCCGTCAATTTGCGTGAAGGTGACATCCTCACCTTGGTATCTCCTGGGGAAAAAGTTATTCATCCTGAGACCAAAGAAGTCTTAGGTACCCTTCAACAGGCACAAGGATACCTACAAGTCACTCAAGTTAAGTCGGGGTATTCCTACGCTAAACTCTTAACTGGAAACATCAGCCCGACAAAAGGGGACAAAGTTCAACGTTTTGAGCAGACACCGGTCAAATTTGAAGCATTACAGCCATCAAGTAATCTTCTTGCAGAACTTAAGCTCGCTCTTCCTCACCTTAAATGGCTGGCTGAAACCGACAAGACCAAACCCGAACTCGTTTTTGCATTAGTCGACAATACCCTGAAAATCACAACAGCTGCCGGGGCTGAACTCAACTCATATCACTACACGGAGGGACAACTTGCCGCCCCTGCCGTTGGAATCATCCAAGCAGACAGTTTTCAATTTGGCGAGACACCGCAAAAAGACAAAAGCTTGTTAAACCAAGCGGTCGACAACCTCACCAGCACAATTGGCTTTGGCGGAAAAGACAAACGCCTGAATAATCCGGGGATTATTCAGGGTCAGAAGCTCAATAATGGCATCTGGATTGGGCCCAACCTGAATGGCAACCCAGTGGGTATTGCTGTCGCCGACTTTGATGGTGACGGACAACTTGAAACAGCCGTGGCTATGGAAGATCACCTGCAAATTCTGCGCATGACAGAGGGAAAACTTCTCGCAGTTGAAAATGTTGATTTTGCCAGTCCCGTTCACTTGTTGAGCCTCGACTCATTTGACACCAATGCTGACGGCAAATCGGAACTTTACCTGAGTGCCAATGTCGATACCGTGCTCAGTTCGCAAGTTGTTGAGTTCAACCAGGGCCGCTACCAAAACATCATCAACAGAATTCCGTGGTTCTTTCGCGTAGCAAACCTTCCACATGAAGGTCTGACCTTGCTCGGACAAACAATTGGTGAAGTGGAAGAACCGCTTGTTAAACAACCTTTTCGCATCAATCGTTCTGCCGAAAAGCTTCAACGTGGCTCAGATCTTTCCCTACCAACCAAATTAAATCTTTTCAACTTCGTCGAATTTAATGGAGCAGACAACCATACAAAGTATGCCTACCTTTCCAACGATGATATCCTTCATGTTTCCACCGCTGAGGAGTTGTCCATCTGGAAATCAAGTGAACCCTTTGGTGGCAGTGATGTCTTCTTTTACCCTGCCGCCGCAACCAGTAATGAGTTGATTCAACCCGTTTACATACCACAACGCCTAACAACCCTTCCTAACGGCGAAATTCTTGTTCCTCAAAATGATGGTCCTCGTATTTTCACCCGCTACCGTGATTTTGATGAAAGCCGAATTGTCGCTCACAAATGGAATGGATCAGCACTTCAAGAAAGTTGGAGAACATCAAGTCAAAACGGTTATCTCGCAGACTTTACCGTCGCTGATGCTGATAATGATGGAAAAGATGAATTGGTTATGGTGGTCAAATTTAAACACAAAAACCTGCTACAAAAAGGGAGTTCTAGTGTGGTGATTTACGAATTGGATCAATAATTAATCGAAAGCTGTAACGCAGAGGCTAAGAGAAGCAGAGAAAAGCAAAATTCTTTATTGATCTAAACCAAAGAAGAACTTTTAGCCTTTCTCTGCGAACTCTGCGGCACTCTCCACCTCTCCGTTAAAATATTTTCCCACCAATGGCAAACTAACTATGAATATCATCTCCCTCAACCAAGTCAATCACGCTTTCGGTGGACCGAAACTCTTAGATGGTGCAAGCCTGCAGATTGAATCAGGTGACCGCATCTGCCTGCTGGGTCGCAATGGTGCGGGCAAGTCGACTCTCCTTCATTTAATTAACGGCGATTCTCCTCCCGATTCGGGTGAAGTGATTCGCCAACAAGGAATCAAATCTGCCTACGTTCCTCAGGAGTTTCCAGACAATTGGGACGGAACAGTGCGGAGCTACCTTGATGCCGTTTTAGCCCAAGAGAACTTTGAAGCCCATTTGGCCCAAATCAGTATTGAGCAAACCCTAAGCCAGCTTGATCTTGACCCGGAAGTCGACCTAACAACCCTTTCGGGCGGGTTGAAACGTCGCGCGCTATTGGCTGCAGCGTTAGTTCAAGAACCAGACCTTTTATTGCTGGACGAACCGACCAACCACCTTGATATTGCTGCGATTTGTTGGCTGGAAACCTTTTTATTACGTTTAAGAAAGACCCTCATATTTATCAGCCACGATCGGACTTTCACACGCAATCTTGCAAATCGAATCGTCGAACTGGATCGTGGCCAACTGCACGATTATCGCTGCAATTACGCAACCTATTTAGAACGTCGCCAGGATGTCCTCAATAGTGAGGATAAGGCTTGGGCCCGCCTTGATCAAAAACTGGCCGAAGAAGAAATCTGGATAAGAAAAGGAATCAAAGCGCGCCGAACCCGCAATATGGGTCGCGTCCGAGATTTACAAAAACTCCGTGAAGAACGTCGCCAACGCCGCGATAGGACTGGTCAGGTTCGCCTACAATTAGAAACTGGACAACGCAGTGGTCAAATGGTGATGGAAACTGAAAACCTTCACTTTGGTTATGACACCCATCCCGTCATTGATGCTCTTGATTTACGTATCATGCGCGGCGATCGCCTTGGTCTAATTGGACCCAATGGAAGTGGGAAAACGACTTTACTTAAAATTCTCACCGAAGAGTTAAAGCCAACCTCAGGTCGATTGCGCCACGGAACAAATTTACAAATTGCCTACTTCGATCAATTGCGTGATCAATTAGACGAAGATAGAAGCGTTAAACAAAATATTGCAGATGACCATGACCAAGTCCTGATTAATGGCAGCCCTCGGCATATCTATGGTTACCTTCAGGATTTTCTCTTTACCCCAGAACGTGCTCGCACCCCAGTCAGAGTTTTATCGGGTGGTGAAAAAAATCGCCTTCTGCTTGCTAAATTGTTTACTCAACCAGCCAATCTGCTCATCTTGGATGAGCCGACCAACGACCTGGACATGGAGACCCTTGACCTCCTTGAAGAGCTTCTCCTTGACTATCAGGGGACGGTCCTGCTTGTCAGCCACGATCGTAGCTTCCTTAATAATGTCGTAACAAGTTCATTGATATTTGATGGCAAGGGGGACGTTGAAGAAATTATTGGTGGTTACGATGATTGGCTTGCAACTCAATCCACCGTAGAGCCCATCGCAAAGAAAGAAAAAGCGAAACCTGCTCCGCGAAAGGAACGAATACGAAAGCTGAGTTTTAAGGAGAAAAAAGAGCTTGAGAAGCTGCCAGAACAGATCGACGAACTTGAGACCGAACAAGCTGAGATCCATGAAAAGCTAGCCAGTCCAGAAATCTATAAAGATGGTGATAGCGCCCTTATTACAACCTTAAAAGAACGCTTACAAGCAATCGAAATTGAACTGGAAAAAACCTATTTACGCTGGGATGAACTGGATCAGATCCCGGAATAATTTTTTCAACGGAGAGGCGCTGAGAAGGAGAGCTTGAGAGAAAACTCAAATCCTTTTTGGCCCTCAAAACATGAAAAGCTTTTTATTCCGTTTTTCCTCTCTGTCTCTCCACCTTTGCGTCTCTCCGTTAAATCTTATCCGGGTGCAAATCTGCGCCACAAAACTTACAATGCTTGGCGTTCATATCATGCCCTTCAGAACTGCACTCTGGACAAGACTGTGTCGATATATTCGGCTTAAAGGTTAACTCTGCAGTCACAATCCCCGTCGGAATCGCAATAATTCCGTAGCCAAGAATCATCACCAAAGAAGCAATAGCCTGCCCCAAGCTGGTTTGTGGAGAAATATCACCGTAACCAACCGTTGTCATCGTCACGACTGCCCAGTAGATTGAGCGCGGAATACTCGTAAAGCCATTCTCTGCCCCTTCAATGATGTACATCATTGAACCAAAAATAATCATCATAAGAAATACTGAGAGGAGAAAAACTGCGATTTTTCGACGGCTAGCCCAAAGAGCACGCTGTAGATAATTGGACTCACCAACGTACTGAACCAACTTTAAAACACGGAACACACGTAAGAGGCGGAGGATCCGAATAACGAGGAAGAATTTACCCGCTGAAAGCAACAAACTAACATAAGAGGGGAGTATTGAAAGTAAATCAACAACACCGTAAAAACTTCTAGCGTATTTACTCGGACGGCCAATACAACTGAGCCGAAGCACATATTCGACGGTAAAGATAAGCGTAAAAAACCATTCAAGAACAAAGAAAAGCTGCCCGTAGCGAAGATTGAGATCGACGACACTATCCAGCATCACCACAATCACGCTGGTGACAATACTTATAATCAAGATAACGTCAAACAGCTTGCCTGCTGGAGTATCGGCTTCAAAAATTATTTCATGCAAGCGATGCCGCAGCCAATGGTCCGATTTTGGTTTTTGTTCGGGCATTTCAACTCCAGAGAAAAAAACACTATTCCGGCAAAACTTCCGCAACCAAATCGAGGATATGCACAGCGCGCTGTTTTTCATTTGCATGGTTAATACTATCTTGCAACTGCATCATACAACCGGGGCAATCCGTCGCTACGAGTTCCGCACCGCTTTGGGCAATAAATCCCGCTTTTTTAGAACCAATTTTTTTACTTGTATCATAGTGATAAACTGAATAAGTCCCCCCCAAGCCACAACAGGTTCCGGCATCTTCCATTTCAACAAACTCAATCTGTGGCAGAGCTTTCAAAATAGCGCGCGGCTCCTTGGTGATCCCATGATTCCGTAAATGGCAAGGGTCGTGGTAGGTCACCTTAATTTGATCTTTGTGTTTTGGTAATTCTGCCAGTTTATCAGCAAAACCCTGTTCAACAAGAAAGACAAAAATATCTTTAACTTTAGACTCAAATTCTCCGAATTCTTCGCCCATTCCAGGATAGATTTGGGTTAACCCTGAATGGCAGGAAGCACAAGCTGTCACGATATAATCATATTTATTATTCTGAAAGACCGACAGATTTTCTTCGGCCAATGACTCAACTGTTGAAGCAGCTCCAGCAGAAACAGCAGGCAAACCACAACAAACCTGAGCTTTGGGAATAATGACGGTCACGCCAATGAATTTAAGGGCTTTGAGCAAGGCCTCTCCAGATTCGGGATACATAAAATTGATCCCACAGCCGGTAAAGAAGAGAACGGTCGGTTTATCAGCATCGCCTGGAATAATGTCGGGGCAGCGCTCACGAAAAGGCTTTGCCGTCAGCGGTGGTAAAGTTCGATCTGAACTAATAAATGGAGCGGGAAAACGCAAACGCATTCCACTTTGCTCTGGAATTTTCTTGAATAGCAACTTGGAAAAGGCCCCACCCCCTTTTGCCAAAAGGTTCATCAATCCCTGATTTTTCAGAACTGCACCAACCCCCTTCCCGAAGGTTGACAATCCTTTACGTTGAGCAATTTCACGACGGGTCGCAGCCACGATATCCTCGGTGTGGACTTTATTCGGACACTGCGAATAGCAGCTTCCGCAGAGGAGACATTGTGACATATCGAGAAGAAACTTTTCCTCAAGATCGACGTCGCCTTTAAGCAGTGAATCAGCTAAAGCAATCTTGCCCCGAGCAACACGCCCTTCATGTTTTTCAGCGCCAAACGCGGGACAATGGGCACGACAACCACCACATTTGACACATTGGTCTATCTCATCACGAAAATCTTCTAAACTTTTTAACTTGGCCATGCATAAACCTTTATCAACAATTCTAACGGAGAGACGCTGAGTTGGAGAAAAGGAGAGAAGGAACAAAACCTTTGTATTAGCCACCACCAGAATTAGGCGCTCTTAAGCGAGCCTCCAAGAACACCAAGCAAAAACACAAATGCTTTTTTGGTTTTAAAACCTTAAAAACGTTTTTGACTTTGGATGACTTGGTGTCTTAATTTTAGGTTTTGGGTTTCTCCCCGACTCTCCTTCTCGGCGCCTCTGCGTTTAAAAATCAAGCATCACTCGGAAAAATTTTCCCTGGGTTGAGGATGTTATTTGGGTCGAGAGCCTTTTTAATTGTCTTCATGTAATCGATTACAGCGCCGCCAAGCTCCAGAGGAATAAACGGAGCCTTCATAATACCAACACCATGCTCACCGCTCATTGTTCCGCCCAGAGCAAGTGCCCCTTCAAACACTTCAACAATCGCCTTTTCGGCCTTTTCATAATCCCCGTCGACCTTACCATCGACCATGATGTTGACATGAATATTCCCATCACCGGCATGACCAAAGTTGACGATTGGAATTTTATATTTATCGGCAATAGCATCAATTTTACGAATCATTTCCGGGACCTTGGAACGCGGAACACAGATATCTTCATTAAATTTATCAGGGTTCACCTGCCGCAACGAGGCCGAAACGGAACGACGGATCTGCCAAAGGGCTTCGCTTTCTTCGGCTGTTTCGGCAATCCGGGTCTCAACAACTCCCAAGGGTTGGATAATTTCAGAAATTCTTGTTACCTGCTTATCCAAGAACTCCCTATCGCCATCCACCTCTATCAACAAAACCGCTTGAGCGGCATCGGGGACATCAAGATCTGTCGCCTGACGAACACAATCAAGGGTTCGAGCATCTAAAAATTCAAGCGTCGTTGGGATAATCTTACCCCGTATTATTGCAGAAACGGCCTGGGCAGCGCCATCAATCGAGCCAAACATCACGAGCATGGTTTTCTTGGCTTCCGGTTTGGGCAGCAGCTTAACAATAATCTTGGTGATCACGGCCAAGGTTCCTTCACTGCCACACATCAATTTCGTCAGATCGTAACCAACCACACCTTTCATGGTCGGACCACCGGTCTGAATAACATCACCCGTCGGAGTCACAATTTCCAGGCCGATAATATAATCCTTGGTCACTCCATATTTGACACACCGTGGCCCCCCGGCACATTCAGCGACATTGCCTCCCATGGTAGACACTTTAAGAGAGGCAGGATCTGGAGGATAAAAGAGACCAACCTTCTCAACGGTTTTTTGAAAATCAGCAGTCACAACGCCGGGCTCGATGGTTGCGATAAGGTTTTCCTCATCAATATCCAGAATCTTATCAAAACGCGTCAAACCAAGGACAATACCACCAGCGGTCGGAACACTTCCCCCAGTAAATCCCGTTCCGGCACCTCGGGGAAAAACGGGGATTTTGTTCTCGTTTGCCAGCTTCATGATCTGACTAATTTCTTTGGCACAACTGGGATGGACAACAACATCCGGAAGATATTGCTTCTGAGTAGCATCATACGAATAACAGATCAGATCAGCCTTATCAGTCAGAACCTGATCTTTACCGCTTATCTGCTGAAGACTTGCGATGATTTTTTTATCGAGCATTGGAGACATTCCTTTTATTGTGAAGACCACAGTGACACTGAGCCGAGAGACAAACCTAGCCAAAGGGATTAAACCTTGACCGCAGAGGCACCTCTGTGACCTCAAGACTCAGTGATTAAGTTATGATCCCTATTATTGAATACATAACCAAATAAGTCTACTTTGATTTACCAAACCAACCACTCTTCTCAGCATAAGGCTCAACCCGATTCCGCCCCTTTTTCTTAGCAGAATAAAGAGCCTTATCGGCTCGCTCGATCAGCTCGGTTTTCTTCATTGCCTTCCCTACGCCAGAAAAGACAGAAACGCCAAAACTGCTGGTAACACGATAGTCATCACCATCGTAACTAAAAGGGTGCTGCTCAATAGCAACACGAATCTTTTCTGCCACAATCAACCCTTCAGCTTCATCCGTTTCAGGCAGAATAATAACAAATTCTTCGCCACCATAACGGGCAAGAAGGTCATACTCTCGAATCACTCCACCCCACAGGCTGGCGAGCTCCTTTAATACATAATCCCCTGCTTGATGACCATAAAAATCGTTGAATTTTTTAAAGTTATCGATATCCGCCAGAACGAGACACAAGCAGTTTTCTTGACGAATGCTACGGCTGATCTCCTTATCGAGAGATTCCTGAAAATAGCGGTGATTATAAATTTGCGTCAATCCATCCAAATTAGCAATCTCTTCCAAATACCTATTTTTTTCCTCTAACTCTGAGGTTAATTTTTCCAATTTCATTTTAGATTGAACCAGTTCCCGATTGATCTGCTCATAACTCATATTAAGCAGGCTGAGTTCAATATTGGCCTGCTGCAGAATTTCTGGAATCGATGCTGTCCCCTCAATATTCAAGCCAAAATATTCTGCCGCTTTAGCAACATCACCATTGGCCTGTTCGAGAATCTCATCGATGCTGGAAGTATCAAGCTTGAACATTTTTTGTGCACGCTCACGAAACGGGGCGTGGTAATCAATCGGTGACCCTGAATACATGATGTTTGCAAGCAAGGCAGCAAGATGAACGACGCGAATCTCCGTTTTAAGATCTGCATCATCTCCACAATAACTCTCCGGATCATGATGATAGACAATTGGAACCGCTAAGCTCTCAGGAAAATTCCAACGTTTGGCCGCTTCACCCCCGATAAAGGCGTGATTGGCCCCGATACGCTCATCTTCCAAATCCAATAAAATCTTTTCACTCCCGGCAGCTTCTTCAAGCAACTGATCGTATGTATCCCGATAGGCACAGGCAAGTATCAACTTGCCTAGATTCTGCAACAAACTCACAGTAAATGCTTCTTCGGGGTCCTGCTCTGAAACTTTTGCCATAATGAGTTTAGAGGCAACCGCTGCGGCCAGAGATTCTTCCCAGAATCTTTCATAATCAAAGCCGGCACTATGTTTTGGCCGTTCCATATTCAAAAAAGAAAAAGACAAAACTAAGCTTCGAACCGCATTGGTTCCCAAAATGGCGACCGCTTGCTGAATTGTCCCAACTTCGTTGGGGAAATTATAAAAAGAGGAATTAACCACCTTGAGAATTTTAGACGATAGTGACACATCCTGCGCAATTAGCTTAGAAATATCATAAATTGTCGTCTCTTCCTTGCCGGTAATATTGATCAGCGTAGAAGCAACTGTTGAGAGGGTCGGCAACGAACCGGTCTCGATGACATGCTGAATAACATCTTCTTTTGTTGGCATATACATTCCTTTATTCTAGTCTGAGATACCTCGGAGAGATAGAGAAGGTCAAAAAGCTTTCTTGTCTTCTCGGTACCACAGTTATTAAACAGTTCCGTCAATCACCGGCAAAACCATCCCCCCATCAGGGATAACAACAATCTTCGCACTTGCATTTAATTCGGCCAACGCACACTCCAGTGCGCTATCTAAATCGATCGCTTTTTCCATCCCCATCTTTTGGGTTTGTTCTGCACTCAGTTCGCTCACCAGTATAATCCGAAAGCGTCGCGCCTTCGATAACGTTGCATGGGCAGTCTGACCATTGATCTGGTAATCCTCTCGCAACGCATTTTCAAACTCATCCAGATCCTGATAACGAAACCAGTCAAAAAAAGTCGCGTTACCAAACCCATCACGACAAGCAGCCAGAAGAATCATTGTTCCTCCTTCTTTCACTGCCCGACTTCCATAATCGAGGGCTTTTTGTGCCTGAATAAAATTGATATCCTTCGGCTCCCCACCACAAGAAATCACCGCCAGATCAGCAGATTCTGTTATCTCAACCTGAAACAGTTCTCGCACCATTTCACACCCTGCGCGATGGGCTTGTTTCAAATCCCCACAAAACACACCGACAATCTTCTTCTCAGGAGAGAGAACCGTATTCAGGAGAAAGTCGGGATTCACTAATTGCGCCGCTTGAAGCAGATTTAAATCGACAGGATTACCATCCAGAACTCCCGTCACCGCCTTTTCATGTTTTCCACCAATTTCAGGGGGATTAAATACGGCAAAGTGACTAGCCATACAGGTTTTTCGGCTAGCAACACCCGGGACCAACCCTTTGCGGCCACCCCCAAACCCGGCGAAATAGTGAAACCCAATTGTCCCGGTCACTATCACACGATCGGCTTCAACAACCCGGCGGTTAACCTGAACTTCAATACCAGAAGCTGTTGTCCCCAAGGATACTAACTCAGCAGGATCATCACATTCGTGATCATAGACAGCAATCCGTCCAGACAAAGATCCTAATATTTTACGATGCTCCTTTTCGGTCTGCTTGCGATGAATCCCCAAAGCGATGATGATTTCAATATCCTCGTCCAGGATGCCAAGAGCATTAAGCTCAGTGACCAAAATAGGTAAATAGATCTCACTTCCGGTATAACGAGTCACATCAGACGTAACAATAGCAACCTTCTCGTCGGGCTTTAATTTCTGCGCCAGAGAAGCCGTCCCAACTGGGGCCTTAAGAGCTTCACTGATTAACATCTCAGGAGATTTAACGTCCAACATCTGAGCGGGTTGAAGCAATTTAAAAGAGGGACATTGACCGCTAAATGTACCAACACCATATTTTAATTCTATTGCTTCCATCATTCCTCTTAGGCCCCTGAAGACTGCTTATCATAAAAAAGGGAGAAAAACTCACTGAGATTTGAAAATAAAGATGTCAACAATACCAGAATCCCGGCATCGAGAAACAGGATATTGTTGCAGCACAGACAGATGCTGTGATAAATAAACAGCTTCTTCTTTTCCCGGTACAGGAGAAATCATACCATGGACTTACAAATTTTACCCATCACAACGCCAAAACCAAAGATCGAAAACGAAAATGACCTAATATTCGGCAAGCAGTATACCGACCGGATGTTAGTCATGGAATATGATAGTGACAAAGGGTGGCACTCTGCACGCATTCAACCTTACGGCCCCCTGACTCTAGACCCTGCCGCTATGGTCTTTCATTATTCTCAAGAAATTTTTGAGGGCCTTAAGGTTTTTCGCCGTTCCGATGGCCGCTTAACAATGTTTCGGCCTGCCGATAACGTTGCAAGATTCAACCGCAGTGCCGAACGTATGTGCATGCCTCAGCTCGATGAAAAGTTTTTTCTTGATGCGATGCTCGAACTGATTCGACTCGAAGAAGACTGGGTCCCACACAGCGAAGGAACCAGTCTTTACGTGCGCCCAACAATGATCGCAACCGAGCCGATGCTTGGGGTACGACCAGCAAATCAATATCTCTGTTACGTTATTCTCAGTCCCGTCGGTGCTTACTACAAAGGGGGCATTGCTCCAGTAAAAATTTGGATTTCAGACCATTATGTGCGTGCGACCCAAGGGGGAACCGGTGAGGCTAAAACCGGCGGAAACTACGCTGCAAGCCTCTATGCCGCGAAAGAAGCTGCAGAGAGTGGCTACGATCAAGTTCTCTGGCTAGACGCCAAAGAGAAGCGCTACGTTGAGGAGGTTGGCAGCATGAATATGCTCTTCCTTTATGACGGTAAAATTGTTACATCCCCTCTGAATGGGACCGTTCTTGACGGAATCACACGTCGCTCAGTTCTGGCACTGGTTAAAGAAATGGGATACGAGGTAGAAGAGCGGGCACTAAGCGTTGATGAGATCCTTGAGGGAAGTACGAATGGCCGCCTGCAGGAAGCATTTGGGGCTGGTACAGCTGTTGTTATTTCTCCAGTGGGTTCATTTTGTTACAAAAATAACTGCGTTCAGCTGGGAGATGGCACCCCGGGAAAGCTTACGATGGAACTCTACAATAAGCTCACCGACATCCAATATGGACGGCAACCAGACAATCACAACTGGACGACACTGTTGTAAATCAACCCTGACTTCCCTCTCTCTCAAGCATATCGCTGGAGAGAGAGGGATCTTAAACCTCACCCAGAAACGCATAAACCCCAAAGAACATATGTACTCAGTTTGAGCAGAACCAGACTCAACAAAGTCACAACACCTATACATCACTTCCAAAGATTAACCAGCCACCCCACCAACCAACTGATTTTAATAAATAATCACCTTTGATAATTTATTTGGATAATTTGGCACACAATCTGCGTAACCTTCAGCGTCCGGGAGAGAATTATCTTAAATCTCAACCAACACTCAACACACTGCGGTCTCATCATAATGAAGCTGCTTCATCAGAAAAAGGAGTCTCTCCATGTGCCGTATTGGAGCAATAAAAAGTCTCGACTATCTCCATCCAAGCGTCGCTCTAAAATTAATGCGCTCGCAGCAAGAAGGACATGACAATTCAGGGTTTGCAATGGTTATGCAAAATCTCGGTGGCATTTTTGAACCCTACAAGCAACTCCCTACACTATCGATGGCGTGTACCGACGATGGCATTAAAATAGCCGAAAACATTCTCCACGAGGTTGGCTTCCGACGCATCGTCCAGTGGTCCCCACAAGTTAACAATTGGCCAGGTCTCGATATTAGCGCCATGCCCCACTACGTTTTTGAAACCTTTAACTATCCCACGGCCTATGAGGCCCTCGGGAAAAAAGAAAAACAAGAACTCCTTCTCGACACACGCTTGCGTCTGCGCGAGGCTCTGGAGGGCAACGAAGAGGGGTTCGTTTATTCTTTTTGGCCAGACGTTATCACCTTAAAAGAGATTGGCGACCCACACGATATCGGCACCTATTTCAATTTATGGGAGGTTGATGATCGTTTTACTGCGAAAGTTATCACCGCTCAATGTCGTCAAAATACGAACTACGACATCGTTCGCTATGCCGCCCACCCATTTCACCTCCAAGGGTATACCGTCCTTGCGAACGGTGAAAACACCTTCTACTTAAAAAATAAAGAGTTTCAGCAGGGGCTTCACCGCGGTTACATCGGTTTTGAGTCCGATTCACAGTGCTTTCTCTACACTCTGCACTATATCCATCGCCAGCTGGGCTGGCCTCTTTCTTATTTTAAACATGTTGTCACCCCCCTCCCCTTTGATCAAATCGAAGAACGGGACGACAAAAGCCAACTACTATCCATGCGTCAGTCGCTGACTCACCTGGAAATCAATGGCCCCAACACGATCATCGGAATGCTCCCCGACAACACGTTATTTACCTGTTGTGACGCTAAGAAGTTACGTCCAGTCGTCATCGGACACGATGACAGAACGGTCGCAATTTCATCAGAAATATGCGGTATCAACGAAGTTCTTCCTGATCGAGATTGGGAGACAGATATCTACCCCAATGAGCGTGAAACCATCGCCATCAATGACAATCTGGAGGTGCAACGATGGAAACAATAAAAGTCAACAATGTGTCTGAAAATGACCTCCCCTGGAAAATAAACTACGATGCCAGTCGTTGTACGATGTGTGGTTCATGTGTAGCAACCTGTTCCTTTCGTGCCATTAAAATGAAGGTTGAACGGCGTCGCATGGTTTTTTCTGAAGGCGATGTCCCCGATCCAAAATCACGTTTTTCAGCGGTTCCCGTCATCACCCAAGTCAACTCAATTCGTGACTATTGTCGTGGTTGCGGCATGTGTGAAAAAGTTTGCCCCAATGACGCCATCCGTCCCGAGCGTAATCCTGACACCAGACACCCCATCATCACTCGCTGCCTCGGTGGTGACTCGATCAAACGTGGCGGGCGTAAAAACCTTGAAGGTTCTATTCGAACCCTCGACAGCATCCGCGTCGGGCGCATTTCACAGATGACTGACCCGAGCCTTGATGCACAACGCCACACCTTTGATCTGCTCGCACCATTTGGTCGAATTCTCCCTCCCGGAGAACTCCCCTTTAGTACCAACAAAAACAACGAACTGATCACCAACAATTCCACTCCACCAGTCAACTGGATTTATCCGGTTATCATTGGCGATATGTCAATCGGTGCCCTGTCGTGGCGTATGTGGGAAGCAGTTGCCATGGCAACTGCCTACTTAAATGAAGAATGCGGCATTCCCGTGCGGATGAGTTCTGGAGAAGGGGGCCTTCCGAGGCGACTCTTAAGGTCAAAATATCTCAAATATATGATCCTCCAGATAGCTTCCGGTCACTTTGGCTGGAACCGGATCGCCACCAGCATGCCCGACATGATTGAAGACCCGGCTGGCATTCTGATAAAAATCGGCCAGGGGGCAAAACCTGGTGATGGCGGTCTACTGCAAGCAGGAAAAGTAGCTGAGCACATTCAAGCTATCCGTGGTGTTCCAAAAACGGACCTCCTCAGCCCGCCAAACCACCAGGGCCTCTACTCCATTGAAGAGAGTGTCCAAAAGATGTTTCTCTCGATGAATGCGGCATTTAAGTTCCGCGTTCCCGTAGCCATCAAAGTTGCTGCTTCATCAACCAGTGTCAGCGTTTTCAACAATCTGGTCCGGGACCCTTACAACATTGTTGGTGGATTTTTCCTCGACGGCATTGACGGAGGAACCGGTGCAGCACACGAGGTCAGTCTTGACCATACCGGCCACCCGATTGCCAGCAAATTACGTGATTGCTATCTAGCCGCTGTCTCCCAAGGGCGACAGGGGCAAATTCCACTTTGGGCTGCAGGTGGTCTTGGAAAAACCGGCGACTTAGCCGCAGATGCATTCAAAATGATTTGTCTCGGTGCCAACGGTGTCTTTAGTGGCAAGCTCATCTTGCAGATGGCGGGCTGCGTTGGTAACGATATGGGTCGCTGCAACGCCTGCAATACCGGCCTGTGCCCAGTGGGTATTACCACTCAGGAACCACCATTGGC
>JADGDX010000160.1:0-231 GCA_016744675.1 Desulfuromusa sp.
GCGTATGCATGGACTGTGACAGATTGGAGCGTCGGGTTCAACTTTTTGTTAGGCAATGTATCGGCTGTCACGAGGCAAGGGCTTTAGCCGGGAAATCTCTTTAGCTTCAGGACTATTCATTGCATGCCAGAGATCCCAGTCTTGCTGTAAGCCTAACCAGAAATCTGCTGACATTCCCAGTACTCGAGAAAGACGTAGAGCAGTATCTGGAGTCACCGAGCGGCGTTTTTT
>JADGDX010000160.1:241-531 GCA_016744675.1 Desulfuromusa sp.
CTTTGATGATTTCGTTCAATCGTGGATAGGATACACCAAGGCGGCGAGCGAGCTCAACCTGGGTGAGCTCAAGCGGCTTCAAAAACTCCTCAAGGAGCATTTCTCCGGGATGAGTTGGAGGACGCTTTTTAGGAAGTCGGCGCCCAACCGACTCTTTAGTGGTAGTCTGTGATTTCGACTTCGTAGGCATGGCCTTCCTCCCAAATAAAACATATCCGGTATTGTTGGTTTACCCGGACACTGTACTGATTATCACGATCACCCTTAAGACGCTCAAGTCGATTCCCAGG
>JADGDX010000161.1 GCA_016744675.1 Desulfuromusa sp.
ATCTTGACCGAAGAGCAATATACTCAACTGTTACCATTGATAGAAAAAATAAAATAAAGGGGCAAGGAGATAAGCACTAATTATCTCAGCCAATTATCAACTTGTTGGATGAAATTTTCACTTAATGAAGTAAGTGAAAAGAGCTCTGATGATAGATTTTTAAAATCATAGTTGTCAGACTTATTTAGACTTCACTCGCCCCAATAAAAATGCCATAGGGATACATCCAATGGCGACAATATTAAAGACCAAATAGGTCATAGCCAACCCTTGGGTATCTCCTAAAAATCCTACCCCAAAGACCACAATAGAGCTGATTCCAAAGTTAATAGACATATACATGCTGTTCATAAAAGTGGGCATATGAGAGTTGGTGTCTTGAACCGATGCCATGAGTACAGGACTGGTTGCAAAAAGAAAAAGCCCTAAAAGAGCAAGAGAGATAATGCTTCCTGTGTAGATAAAGATTCCCATAAAAAGTGCTGAACCTGTGGTGGCGATGAGTAGCGTCTCTCTTCTTCCTATCT
>JADGDX010000162.1 GCA_016744675.1 Desulfuromusa sp.
GTACCACCAAAGCGCCGTGTTGTGCTGGCATCTGCCTGGGTGAACTTATCAAAAATTTTGGCCAGTTGGTTTGGGGTTATTCCAATGCCAGTGTCTGTAATTTGGAAGCGCAGCAAAGTTTTGCCGTCTTTTTCTCCCACGGGTTCCACATTGATATAGATATGCCCATTGGCGGTGAATTTAGTGGCGTTATTTAAAAGATTCGTAAGTACCTGACGCAGTCGGCCGGCATCAAAAATAGAATTTTCAGGGACTCCGGGGGCCAGCCGGCAAACAACTTCCAGGCCTCGGGTTTGAGCCGAGAAGGCAATCAATCCCGAAATTTCCTCCACCAGCAAGTGCAGGTTTGTGGCCGTTGGATCCAATTCCAACTGGCCTGCTTCAATTTTGGAAAGGTCGAGGATGTCGTTGATCAAGTCTAAAAGAGAATTGCCTGATTGGTGAATCATTTCCAGATACTGTTGCTGTGCTGGAGTTGGATCCATGTCTCTTAATAGTTCGGACAGGCCAATGACACAGTTCATG
>JADGDX010000163.1 GCA_016744675.1 Desulfuromusa sp.
TGCATACCCATCTTTACCAGCGGGTACTGACCAGCGTTGGCATTTTGCCAGCCACCGAACCGATTCCATCGCTGGATCATTTCCCAGACGGCAACGGGTTGCGGGCGCATGTGGCAGAATGTCTCAAGATTTATACTTCTTTACAAAGTGAGCCGAATAGAATTACCGTAGACAGCGACTGACACATTTGTCATCAAGGACTGCCTATTCCGCATAATTAACTAAGGAATTCATTACCGTACACTTTTAACAACAAGCGGCGGCTGAGCCTGTCGAAGCCAGAGCGACCTCGATTGACGGGATCGCCTCTGCCTTCGACAAGCTCAGGCTCCGGCTAGTTTGTTAAGAGGCTTATTTAACAGTGTATTTAGCAACAAATAGATGGATTCCCGCCTGCGCGGGAATGACAGTTTAAGTGTCGCTCATTCCGCACCCAGCACTGAAAAAATGAACGTGCCATCGTGTGCATAAATTAAGTCGGTGTTGGGGTTTTGATTGAGTTCTGATGGATCAAAAAAGCCGCCC
>JADGDX010000164.1 GCA_016744675.1 Desulfuromusa sp.
GTGTTAAACGTTTTGGTGGTCAGAACGTAACTGCAGGGTCAATTTTGGTTCGTCAACGTGGAACCACTTTTCATCCTGGCGACAACGTTGGTTGCGGTAAAGATTACACTCTTTTCGCACTGGTCGACGGTGTTGTAAAGTTTGAGACCAAAGCCAAGGGCCGTAAGCACATTAGTGTTTCCGCTGCCTAATTCTGGCTGAAAGATGCAAACGGAAAACCCGGTATCGCGTGTGCGGTGACCGGGTTTTTCTGTTCAAAGGGTTTTATTATCTGTCCTTTGATCACTTCCCTTTTATGGGAAGAAAAACAGTTTGAAATAATTCAGAAAATAATAGTCTAAGGTGGTGAGGTTCGACCACGTGGACAAGTGAGAAAAACATGAAGTTTGTTGATCAGGTCAGAATTGAAGTTAAGTCAGGCGATGGTGGTCGCGGGTGTGTATCGTTCCTGCGTGAGAAATTTGTCCCTTTGGGCGGCCCGGATGGTGGTGATGGTGGTCATGGTGGCCATGTCTACTT
>JADGDX010000165.1:0-253 GCA_016744675.1 Desulfuromusa sp.
CGTATCAAGAGGTAGAGCCACTGGTGTTACCACGGTTGTAATACCATTTTCATCTACAGCACCATCAATTTTTCCATCATTATCTGTATCGTTTGTTGCTGGAGTTCCTGCTTCAACCAAGTCTGAAATTCCATCATTATCAGCATCTACATCTTGGAAGTCTGGTTTAGTATCTCCATCGGTATCTACTGGTGTTACACTTCCTACTGAAGTGGGGTTACCCTCATCAGCATCAGCAACATCCATTAAGCCA
>JADGDX010000165.1:263-514 GCA_016744675.1 Desulfuromusa sp.
ACATCTATAACATTAGCTAAACCATCATTATCAACATCTGTTGCATCATCTACCACACCATCATTGTTGGTATCAACACCATCTGCTTCTACAATATCTAAAATTCCATCATTATCAGCATCAAGGTCTTTAGCGTCAAGAACACCATCACCATCCGTATCTCTAGCACTGTCACCATTTTCTTCTACCAAGTCAGGGATTCCATCATTATCATCATCAATATCATACACATCTGCGATTCCATCTTTGTC
>JADGDX010000166.1 GCA_016744675.1 Desulfuromusa sp.
TTTCCAGACCTCTTCAAAGACCGTCTTGGCAATTTTCCCGGAGATTGTATTGTCATCGATCCGTTGTAAAATTCCAGCGAGCAATTCCGGCGTAACCGGGCACTGGCCGATGGCCAACCCATGCTCTTTTAATCCCCCAAGAATGTCACCCATAACCCAATTGGAACAGATCTTAGGTTTGTCATAGAGGGCCACTAATGCCTCAAAATATTCAGCCAAAGAACGCTCTGCAGAAATGACTCCGGCGTCATAGGTGGGAAGCCCCATCTGATCCTGATAACGCTGCAATTTAGCTATTGGCAATTCGGGAAGGCAACAGCGCACCTGTTCTATCCATTCGTCAGATACTTGCAGCGGCAACAAATCAGGGTCGGGAAAATAACGATAATCGTGAGCTTCCTCTTTGCCACGCATTGAGCGGCTGATCCCGGCATCAGGATCAAACAACCGCGTTTCCTGGATCACCTGTTCTCCTGCATCAATCACATCAATCTGCCGCTCCACCTCGTACTC
>JADGDX010000016.1 GCA_016744675.1 Desulfuromusa sp.
GAAAATATCTGATGCTATTATCAGTTGAGAACCTTGAAGTTAAATATGGAAATATCCAAGCCCTGCATGGAATCAGCTTTCACGTCAATGAAGGTGAAATTGTCACCCTGATCGGAGCCAATGGAGCAGGAAAAACCACCTGCATGCATACGATTACCCGGCTACCACCGCCTGAAGCCCCACGGGTGATCGGTGGAGATATAAAATTTCAAGGGGAATCAATCCTCAAAACCCAACCGAGTGATGTGGTTAAAAAACTGCACCTTGCCCTCTCCCCAGAAGGGCGGCGGATTTTCGGCAACCTGACGGTTCTGGAAAACCTTAAACTAGCAACCTATGCTCGGGGTAAAAACGCTGATTTCAACAAGGAATATGACTATATTTTTGACCTTTTCCCTCGCTTGAAAGAACGCCGCAATCAACGCAGTGAATCCTTAAGTGGTGGAGAACAACAAATGCTGGCAGTTGGTCGGGCACTGATGACCGGTTGCAAGATACTCCTTTTGGATGAACCAAGTATGGGACTTGCACCGGTGCTTAAATATGAAATGTTCCGCAAGCTCAAGCAGCTCAATGAGGATGGAATGACGATTCTTCTGGTTGAACAGAATGCAAATCTAGCTCTTAAGTTAGCCCACCGTGGCTATGTGATGGACACTGGAAACATCGTCGCTGAAGGAACTGGTGAAGAACTGCTGAACAACCCCGAGGTTAAAAAAGCTTACCTCGGTGGATAGATTATCACCCAGCACGACTCATAGGACTTAATCATCATTGCGGCTGACAGAACCCCTTCTGTCAGCCGTTACTTCTTATCAACTCATCACGGACATCAACAACACCCCTCTTTTTGAATCATATTTACTTTGCTGCCACCCGGTCAAACTGTTACTGTCGGCAGCATCAATTTATTCCTCATTGTTGTTCATGGTTAAGGGAAACGTCATGGCCCAGCGACGCGGTAGCGGTCTTAGCAAATCACTTATTCTCAAAGGTCTTCAGTGCGAAAAAGCGTTGTGGCTTGCGAAAAACCCTCCTCTTTTTGACTTCCCACCGCAACCCGATCTCAAGGCTAAATTCAGAGCGGGAACTGAAGTCGGGATTTTGGCGCAACAACTCTTTCCCGGAGGCGTTGAAGTCCCCTACGAAGGGCTCTCTTTCCCTGGGCAACTCGCCAGAACAAAAGAATTAATCGCCTCGGGTGCTCAAGTCATTTATGAAGCATCTTTTTCCTTTTCTGCCATCTTCGTTAAAGTCGACATTCTCGTTCGCGATAGCGATGGAGAGGGGGATTCCTGGAAACTTTATGAGGTCAAGATGGGAACCGGTGTCAAACCTGTCAACCTTGATGATGTCGCGATACAACATTATGTCTTAAACGGTTGTGGACTCTCCATCTCACAATCTTACCTTGTCCACGTCGACAATACCTATACCCGTCGCGGTGCCATCGATGTCAATCAACTCTTCAACAGCGTAGACATTAGTACAAAGGTTGCAGCACGCCAGCAAAGCATGCCAGAGATCGTGAGTGAACTTCGACAAACAATGCATGAAACCAGGGAACCTGCTGTCGATATTGGTAAACACTGCTCTATCCCATACGAATGTGACTATATCCCCTACTGCTGGCGCCATGTTCCAGAGCAATCAATCTTTGGCCTTAAAGGCCGTGGGATAAATAAGTTTGATTATTACAAGCAAGGAATCGTCCACCTAAAAGACCTCCCTCTTGAACAACTCAATCAAACACAACGGCATCAAGTTGAAGCGACCCTGAATCGGCAGGACGACACCCATCACGATAAAGTGAAAAGTTTCCTTGAAGCTCTCTGGTATCCGATCTGCCATCTCGACTTTGAGACATTCAATACACCTATTCCAAAATTTGATGGAACGCGTCCCTACCAGCAGGTTGCTTTCCAATTTTCGATCCATAGTCAACTACATGAAGGGGCTGAACCTCAACACGACGAGTATTTGGCACAACCAGATGAAGATCCTCGCCGCCAATTAGTCGAGCAGCTCCTCTCGATCACCCCAAGGGATTCCTGTATTCTGACCTATAATCAGAGTTTCGAAAAAGGGGTTTTACGTGATCTTGCTCAACGATTCCCTGAGTTTGAAGAAGAGATCGAACTTCGAATAGCCAACATCCGAGACTTGATGGAACCCTTTCGCAAGCGCCACGTATATCGCTGGCAGATGGAAGGCTCCTACTCAATTAAAGAGGTCCTCCCTGCGATGGTTCCAGACCTCTCTTATGCAAAGATGGATATCGCTGATGGAATGGCTGCAATGCGTGCCTATCATGAAATGTGTCAACTTGAACCAGGGGCAAAGCTCGATAACCTGCGACGGTCAATGTTGGCATATTGCCAACTCGATACCTTAGCAATGGTCAAGATTCTATCGGAACTCCACAAGATTGATTCCGACACCACATTGTAAACAACAATCTCGATAAAGACACTGACTGCTAACCTTTTGATAAAGTCATTTTTATGCCCACAAAACCGTTAAACAATCTCGATTCTTCCTGGAAACTTCTCGATACAGCATCTATCCCCGGACAGGGGACAGAACTCCAGCTGTTTCAACGCAAAGATGAATTTTCTATTAGCATTCTCGGCGGAGGAGTCCTGATGAGTACATGGGCTCATCAATCAGAAGATGCCCTTGCCGAAATACCATGCCGAAAAATTGTCAATCGCAGCCAGCCTCGTGTTCTGATTGGCGGCCTTGGAATGGGATTCACTCTAGCAGCAGCACTAAAAAACCTCGGTGATAACGCAGAAGTTGTTGTCGCTGAATTGGTTCCCGGGCTAATAGAATGGAACCGCGGTCCGCTGGGAAAGTATGCTGGAGACCCTCTGCACGACCCACGTGCTACAGTGAGGCAAGGAGATGTCGCCAAAATCCTTCGGGAACAAAACAAGGCGTACGATGCAATCCTTCTTGACGTCGATAATGGCCCCCATGCAATTACCCGCAAAAAAAACAATTGGCTCTACTCTAGTGATGGGTTAACCGAAGCGTACCGCGCTCTTCGCCCCAATGGCATTCTCGCTATTTGGTCAGCCGGTCCTGATCGTGAATTCATGCAAAGGCTGCAAAAGATTGGCTTCAAAGTAAAACAAGTTCGGGTGCGAGAACATCAGAACAAGGGCGATCTCCATGCTATTTGGTTTGCTGAACGAGAATTCTAAACGTTTTCCCAACAAAAGGAGTCACAATGGAACCCTTTATGCAAGAAATAATGATTCGTTGGTCTGACCTTGACCCTAACGGTCATGTCCGTCATTCAGTTTATTACGATTATGGGGCGCAGATTCGAATCGCCTATCTACAAAAGCAAGGTTTCACTATTCACTGGATGAAACAAAATACCATCGGCCCGGTACTGTTTCGCGAGGAAGCAAAATTTTACCGAGAGTTGAATGCAGGAGATACCTTAACCATCGATGTCCGCTTGTCCGGGTTGTCCGATGATCACAGGAAGTGGAGTATGCAACACCAAATCCTGCGTGACAATGATCTCTGTGCCACCATTACTCTGGACGGAGCTTGGCTGAACTTAAAAACGAGACGTATCGTTCCCCCGCCAAAAGAGTTAGTAGAAAAGTTTGGGGAAATGGTCAAAACAGAAGATTTTCAGGTCATAACGTCGGGACAATAGTTTCTGTAATTCACGACATTGACTTCACCGCAGCACACTGTGTATTTAATTTTGAGGAGCAAATCTATTAATGGAAAACCAAAATAAGAAACTCTTTGGAGCTCTCATCGAGATAG
This sequence comes from Desulfuromusa sp., assembly GCA_016744675.1. GTDB lineage: Bacteria > Desulfobacterota > Desulfuromonadia > Desulfuromonadales > Geopsychrobacteraceae > Desulfuromusa. Next base: position 3,796 of record JADGDX010000016.1, read on the forward strand.
GGAAAGAGCTCTCTGCGATTACCGATATCGATCAACTTTTGGCACATATTCTTGAGGTCTCTCGCACAGTTTTTCACTTTGACAATGCAATAATCCGCCTTTTAGCTGATGACAATAAAACCCTGAAAACTGTTGCCTCCTTTGGATACAGTAAAGATTCTGCAGAAAGTCCCATCTATTCCGGTGAGGGGATCATGGGAAAGGCAGCCAAGTTTGCCCGGCCCTACCTCATTCATAATTTGAATCAAGCTGATGATTATATTCCCGGCATCGATGCAGCACGTTCAGAATTAGCCGTACCATTAATTGCAAAAGACAGGGTTATCGGAGTTTTCAACGTTGAAAGTCAAAAGCAAGAAGCATTTACCGCAAGCGATTGTGACTCTCTTTCCATCCTTGCAAGCCAAGCTGCCATTGCTATAGATAATGCCAATTTATATCAAAGTCTATGTCAAGTTTCTCAGGAAAAAGATAACCTTAATTACTTAAACAAGCAGATTCTTTCGAGTATCAGCATAGGGTTATATACAATTGACAGCCAGATGGTCATCACCTCTTGGAACGAAAATATGGCACTGATGAGTCATATCAGCAGCGAAAAAGCGATAGGGAAAAACCTTCTAAAGCTATTTCCGACGTTGGAAAAAGAAGGGGTTGCAGAGCGATTGTTCAGAGTCCTAGACACAGGAAAAGCGCAAAACCTGCGCCTTCTACATCGTGGCCACGCGGGAGAAAATCGCCTTCAGAAACGGTGCCTTGCGCCATTAAAAGAAAATGGTCGAACAGTCGGTGCCGTTGTTGTCGTTGAAGATGTAACGGAATTCGAGCAACTGCTAGCTCAAACAATACAGTCAGAAAAGTTAGCGGAAGTTGGTCGTATGAGCGCTGGAATCGCACATGAAATCAACAACCCCTTGTCAGTTATCAGCTTTGCTAATCAGCTATTGTTAGATGGGGGCAACTGCACCCAAGATCAGATTGAACTTCTAGAACGAATCGACAACGAAGTAGACCGCCTTAAAGGGTTAACTACAGAGCTGCTTTCTTACTCTTCTGGAAATCAAGATGAAGCGCGAAAGCCGACAAATATCAGTCAAGTTCTCACCGAGTCGATTACTTTAATGCGCTACGAACTCAATAAAAAACACATCGCAACAATTGAAAATCTAACTTATTTGCCCACAATGACTATTGATAAGAATAAGTTCAAGCAAATATTTATCAACCTGATTTTGAATGCTATTGATGCCATGGACCCACATGGTCAACTCACAATTTCCACAGAAATGAATGCCGATAAAAAAATCGCCCTCCGCTTCTGTGATAATGGATCTGGGATACCGGACGATCTTAAATCAAGAGTTTTTGAGCCGTTCTTTACTTCGAGAAAGGATGGAAGTGGTACCGGGTTAGGGCTTTATCTGTGCCGGAAGATAATAAACAGCTATGAGGGAGAGTTACGTGTCTACGATGCCGAAACCTCTGGCACATGTTTCGAAATCATCCTACCAAGCACACTGAGTACAAACTAACCATTTTGCACATTTTTTAGCCATCGCTACTTTTTTCCGTATAAAAAATGACCTCCCGCAACCATCTCCCTACTGAAAACAACCATCCTAAATCTAAAATCGATCGGTCTGTAAAAATAATATCGAGAAAATATAAAAGCCACACTCATCCTTGAAAACTCGACAGAAGGAGCTTTCGAAGAAGAGGATCAAGAAGGCTCTCTTCTTTTTGGCACGACACATGCTATGAGAGAAGAAAGATTCAATCAGTATCTGAATTGACATAAAATTAAAAATCGAAATGACAAGCAAAGGCGCTTTAATTTCCCCCTTCATGGGGGAGTAATGCGCCTTTTTCTATTAACACACCGCAAGGAGAACTTCGGGATGAAAAAAGTAGAATGTATCATCAAACCATTCAAACTTGACGATGTTAAAAGTGCAATTTGTGACTTAGGCATCAATGGCATGACAGTAAGCGAAGTACGTGGCTTTGGTCGCCAAAAAGGGCATACAGAACTCTATCGTGGTGCTGAATACCAAATTGATTTTATTCCGAAAATAAAAATAGACCTCGTGGTGGCCGACGATCAAGTTGAGTCACTCGTTGCCGCGATCCAGCAAGAAGGCAGCACCGGACGCATTGGTGATGGAAAAATATTTGTCAGCAACATTGAGCAGTCAATTCGGATTCGTACCGGAGAGGCTGGTGACGACTCACTGTAACTGCATAAATAAAGTTTATCTTTAACACACCTTAAAAGGAGAACAATAAGATGAAAAAACTGATGCTAATACTAAGTGCAGGGTTGCTGCTTCTGCCTACCCTGGCTCTTGCTGATGACGCTCCAATCTCTGAGATTAGTTATGTCCTTAACACCTTTTCTTTCTTGGTCATGGGAATCTTAGTTATGTGGATGGCAGCTGGATTTGCTATGCTTGAAGCAGGTCTGGTTCGCTCTAAAAACGTTGCAACAATTTGTTTGAAAAATATTTCCCTGTTTGGCATTGCCGGCATTCTTTTTTACGTCGTTGGTTACAACCTTATGTATGCCAACGTTGATGGCGGATTCATGGGCAGTTTTGGCCTTTGGAGTGCCGATGACACTGCCGCACTCGCTGGAGATTATGCTGGTGGCTACTCTGCTGCTTCTGATTGGTTTTTCCAGATGGTATTTTGTGGTGCAGCCTGTTCGGTCGTTTCCGGTTGTGTCGCTGAGCGGATTAAACTATGGGGATTCTTAGCTTTTTGTGTCATCTTAACTGGTTTCATCTATCCGATCCAGGGTTCATGGGGCTGGGGTGGCGGTTGGTTAGCTGAAATGGGCTTTTCCGATTATGCTGGTTCAACAATAGTCCACTCAGTCGGTGGTTGGGCTGCCCTGACCGGTGCAATCATTCTCGGTGCTCGTAAAGGAAAGTACGACAAAAGTGGTCGCGTAAACCCACTTCCAGGTTCTAACATTCCGATGGCAACACTTGGTACCTTTATCCTTTGGATGGGCTGGTACGGTTTTAACGGTGGTTCTGTTCTTGCTCTCGGTGATGCTGCTTCGGCAATCGAAATGTCTAACGTTATGGTTAATACGAACATGGCCGCATGTGGTGGCATGATCGCTGCTATGTTATTGGTGCAAATAATGTACAAAAAAGTTGATGTCACTATGGCACTCAACGGCGCATTGGCAGGTCTCGTATCAATTACTGCCGGCCCTGCAACCCCATCATTAGGCGCTGCAGTCCTCATCGGAGCAGTCGGTGGGATCTTAGCTGTTCTCGCTGTTCCATTTTTTGATAAATTGAAAATTGACGATGTTGTCGGTGCCCTCTCAGTTCACTTGGTGTGTGGTATCTGGGGAACTATGGCCGTACCAATTACCGATCCAGAAGCAAGCTTCTTCACCCAGTTTGTTGGTGTTGCTGCTACTGCTGCATTTGTCATTGTAACTTCTGCTATTGCATGGTTGGTTCTTAAGTACACCATCGGTATCCGCGTTAGTGAAGAAGAAGAGATGCTCGGCTGTGACTCTACCGAAATTGGTATGGAAGCCTACCCAGACTTCCAACGTGTTAGCATCGGCGGTTCTTCTGGTATCTCTGGTTACACAGGATCAAGGTAAAAAAGAGCCAGCTCAGTTTAATATTGACTAGGTTTTAATCATGAGCGGGAGTTCTCTGGATTGCAGTCAGAGAGCTCCCGTATGTGTAAGGGGATACAATGAAAATCGCATTAGTGGTCGATGACGAACCTTTGATACGGCGGCAGGTAACAAATATCCTGTTCGACTATGGTTTTGATGAACTCTACGAAGCAGAAGATGGGGCCCAAGCCGTAGCGATGGCAGCAGCGCATAAACCACTGCTTACCGTTATGGATGTCTCCATGCCGGTTATGGACGGTGTCTGTGCAGCTAAAACCATGAATCGCACCCCCAGCGGTGCAATTGTGCTCCTTACCGGCAATACCGATAGCGAAACCGTTAATCGCGCTCAGGACGCCGGTGTCCACCACTACCTGATGAAACCATTTAACCCTGAACAACTCAAAATAACTATTGATCTAGCAATTCATCAATTTATAGAACTATCAAATTTACAAGATGAAATTGATGCCCTTAAAGACAGCATAGAAACCCGAAAGCTTGTTGATAAAGCAAAACGTACATTAACAGCAAAAGGGATGAAAGAACCAGAAGCTCATAGAAAAATCCAAAAACTTGCCATGGACAAACGCAAAAGCCTCAAAGAAGTAGCCGAAGCCATTCTCCTGATGGAGGGATAAACCTGAGTGCGCATGAGAACCACATAAATCTTTGCAACTTACCTCCTTGGGCAATTGCCTCAACCCATTACAATGACCACCCACAGCAGCTAGAAATCTCTGGGGTCAAAGAGCTTGGGCGCAAACTATTTGCTGAATTGGATGGCATCGAGGAAAGAGACATACGTGGATCTCGATTCCATGATTTTATGGATGTCACATTTCAACTTCATCAATGGCAACGTGAATCAACTCGCAGTAGCCAGAAAAGCCTTAAGAATAGTTATCTTAGATTTTTACGTGGCTGGTTGTTCGATAGTAACTCTCTTGAAGGGGCCGTTTTAAAAGGCTGGGTAGAATCGAGAATTGGCCTTCTCCCAACGTTCCATCAAACCAAAATTGCAGGAATTCAATCTGAAGGCTATTACAATTATCTAGTCGATCGAATGAAAGGCTCTGCACGAGCCAGCGCTATTTTTTCTCAACTCGACCTGCTCTACGCCTACACTCAATATGAATTGCGCCGCGACAAGATCGACTCTCTTCATTTAACTCTGTATCGAGGCATTTACGATTTAGACGAACATGTCATCATAAAAACACACAGCAAAAAAGAGCATTTATTACAGTTAAACAATCTCAACTCATTTACTAGCGATTTTGAGCGAGCATGGGAATTTGGATCACGAGTCCTTAAAGTTGAAGTTCCCTTACCAAAAATTTTCTTCAAATGTGGAATTTTACCTAAATCTCTACTCAAAGGGGAAGAGGAACTCTTAGTTATTGGTGGGCAGTTTGATGTCAAGATCATGACCGGAGGTTAACCATGATCGACGAAGAAATCGCTAAAAAAGCTCGTGCTGTTTTTCTCGGTGTCGCCATTGGTGACGCGTTGGGAGCGACAACCGAGTTCATGACCACGCACGAAATAAAAGCTAAATACAAGATTCATAAAAAAATGCGCGGCGGGGGGTGGTTAGGGGTCAAACCAGGGCAAGTAACCGATGATACTGAAATGTCATTGGCAATCGCCCAAGCAATTTTAACCGAAGAAAAATGGGATTTACGTGCCATAGCCGACAACTTCCTCGCGTGGATGCGGAATAAGCCAATAGACATAGGCGCAACAGTACGTAAGGGGATCAGAAACTATCGCCTTAATGGGGATTTAGAAGTACCGATCAATCATTGGGATGCTGGAAATGGTGCTTTGATGCGCATGGCTCCAGTCGCAATTTTTACCCTTGGCGATGATCAATTATTAACCCGTTATAGCTTAGAACAGGCCCACTTAACCCATAACCATCCCCTTTCAGATGCAGCATGTATCTGTATTGGAAAAATGGTTCATGCTGCGATTCTGGGGGCTGACCGATTTCAACTCCATGCTATGGTGAGAGAGCTCATCGCCGAGCACAAGACATTTCGGTTCAACAATTACAAAGGTCTAGCATCAGGATACGTTGTCGACACCATGCAAACGGTGCTGCACTATTTTTTTAGTACTGCCAGTTTTGAAGAATGTCTTATTGGAGTCGTCAATCAAGGCGGTGATGCCGACACAACCGGTGCTATTGCTGGCATGTTATGTGGTGCCTTTTACGGTCTAGAGTCATTACCTAAGCAATGGTTAAGCAAACTCGATAAGCAAGTAAAAATAGAAATCGAGACCAGTAGTGACACATTAATCCGACTTTCACCATGGATAGCCAAAGGTTCACATATTCACGAGCTTTCAGGAGACCTGTGGGATTACCACGATCAAGGCTATGTTGTCGCTATCACAACAAATGGCAAGGTATCGAATACAGGGCGCAATGTCATGGCTCGTGGGACCGCAAAGCAAGCAGCCGAACATTTTCCTACTTTACCAGAAACATTAGGGGCACTCATCAGCACTTCCGGCAATCATGTTTATGACTTGGGAAACCGCCTTGTCAGTTTTCCGGTTGAACATAGCCCATGGGAAGTCCCGGACTTACATCTCATTTTGCAATCGTGTCGCGAACTTCGCACTCTAGCTGACAACAACGATTGGCAAAAAATTATAGTTCCAAGGCCTGGATGTGGCGGTGGAGGCCTTGCATGGAAAGAAGTAAAGCCTCTATTAGAACAACACTTTGATGAAAGATTTAGAGTCATCAATGCAGTAAAGCAGTAAATGGCAAGGTCAATCCAAGAAAGGGAAAAACAATGACATTATCAACAGATCGACTCACTGTCGCTGAAGTTGCAAAGACCATGAAAACAACCGAAATAAACGTGATGATGCATATTAAAAAACAACTCATCAGCGCTGAAGAGATTGATGGTACTTGGTTTGTTGCGAAAGGATCGCTGATGAGCTATCTGGACAAAACTGATCGCCCCCAACCCAATAATTTGTGCAAAAGCAGCTGTAAGCGCGGTTGTTCTGGTTGCGGATAAAGGTGAAAAACTATGAAAATTCAAATAAAACCATCCGATCTTTATTATCGCTATCCCCGAAAAAAAGAGACCCGCCAACAGCCAAAGTTTACCGGGAAACCGGACCCAAGTCCATTCGATCAATACGATCTCTACGAAGTCATCCCGATGTTTGAGGCGGTAATGAATGCACTTGGCAATGACAGCGGTGAGGTTTTACATAAAATGGAAGAAGTTCTTAACGATGAAGTCCCCTCTTTCATAACCAGCCGTGAGGATGTTTACGACTGCCTATTAACAGTAATGAGTAAAGTATTGGGACAGGACTAACAGGGAGAAATCACAATGGCTGTAGCACAATCTGGAGACCGCGTAACAATTCACTATATCGGCACACTCGACAATGGCACCATCTTCGACAGCGCCGATGAAGACAATCCATTAAGTTTTACCATCGGTCAAGGGGAGGTTTTTCCTGCCCTCGAAGCTGCGATAACGGGCATGGGTGTTGGCAATGCCAAAAATGTTGAGATCTCAACAGATCAAGCATACGGTGAACGCATAAAAGACAACATCATTACTGTGCCGGCTGACCAATTTCCTACTGACCGAACTCCACAGGTTGGAGAAAAAGTTTCAGTTACCTTTGCCGACGATAACGAGCAAGTCTTAGGAATTATCGAATGTAAGGATGGCAACATTACCCTCGACGGCAATCACCCTCTAGCAGGGCATGACCTCACCTTCGCTCTTGAATTAGTTAGTATCGTAGCGAAGCAGACCCACTAGGCGTAAGGCTATATCAAAACAACAAACGCCTAGATAATATTCAATTGCAATTTTTATGCATCTTTTCTAGGCAATACTCAGCCAGATTAGATCTATAATCGTTTGCCATTCGCAGAAAAAAACCATTAACAAATAAAAAAATTTGGCAAAACGGTTACTTACAATTCAATTTTTAAACTTGGCACGCTCCCTGCTGATTTAGTTTGACCACAACATAAAAGTTATCCAGGACGTCTTGGACTTTTTACATTTAATTATCGAATACAACGCCAAGGTGGCGTCGTTTCGGGCAATGAAGCCCGCTCTAGAAATTTTCTAGGGCGGGCTTTTATTTTTTTAGCGCTTACATAACTGGTAGATCAACCGGACACATCAACGGAGATGCCGCCGCAGATAGACCGTACCAGTCAAACAGAAACACAAACTTCTCTCTCACGAAAGGCAAGACAATGGCTGAAAAGAAATTACGTCAAATCGCAATCTACGGTAAAGGCGGCATCGGCAAATCTACTACTACCCAGAACACCGTGGCCGGTCTCGCTTCTTTGGGCAAACGGATTTTAATTATCGGGTGTGACCCAAAAGCTGATTCGACTCGTTTAATCCTTCACGCCAAGGCACAGGACACCGTAATGGACAAAGTTCGTGAACTCGGCACCGTCGAGGATCTAGAACTTGAAGATGTTTGTCGTCGTGGTTACGGCGATGTCATGTGTGTTGAATCTGGCGGTCCCGAGCCAGGTGTTGGTTGTGCCGGTCGTGGAGTTATCACCGCTATCAACTTTCTCGAGGAAGAGGGTGCCTACACCCCAGATCTCGACTATGTCTTCTACGATGTTCTCGGTGACGTTGTTTGTGGTGGTTTTGCTATGCCGATTCGTGAAAACAAAGCACAGGAAATCTATATCGTTGTTTCTGGTGAGATGATGGCAATGTACGCTGCCAATAACATCTGTAAAGGTATCGTCAAGTATGCTGCTTCTGGTAGCGTTCGTCTTGCCGGTCTGATTTGTAACAGTCGTAACACCGACCGCGAGGCCGACCTTATCGAAGCCTTGGCAGCTCGCCTCGGAACCCAAATGATCCACTTTGTCCCTCGTGATAATCAAGTTCAGCGTGCAGAACTGCGCCGCATGACCGTTATCGAGTACTCACCTGACCACCCACAAGCCAACGAATATCGCACTTTGGCACAGAAAATCGTCGATAACGATATGTTCGTCGTCCCTACTCCACTAGAGATGGAAGACCTTGAAGACCTCCTCATGGAGTTTGGCATCATGGAAGCTGAAGACGAAACTATCGTTGGTGTGGCTGAGGGTGCTTAAAATTAGGACAAAGGTTAAAGGGGGCAAGCTCAAAAACTTAAACCTTTAACCTCGTACTTTGAACCTGATTGTAACGAAGGAGCAATAAATGAAAGAAAGAAAGCCCATTGAGGGCATAAGCATAGAAAAAACGGAAAAACTGATTAAAGACACTCTGGCGCATTTCCCTGACAAAGCACGGGAAAAACGTGAGCCCCACGTTGGAGCCAATGAGCCGTCGGTTTCTAGCTGTGCGGTAAAATCGAACCGTAAAGTTGTCCCTGGCGTTATGAGTCAGCGTGGCTGTGCTTACGCTGGAGCTAAAGGTGTTGTCTGGGGCCCAATCCGCGACATGATTCACGTTTCTCACGGTCCAGTTGGCTGTGGTGTTTATAGCTGGGGGACGAGGCGGAACCTAATGCAAGGGATTCCCGGAGTCACCTCATTCCCACTCGACTTTACGTCTGATTTTCAGGAACGTGACATCGTTTATGGCGGTGATATTAAGCTAGAAAAACTTATTCGCGAAGCTGACGAGCTGTTTCCATTAAACAAAGGACTATCAGTTCTTTCCGAGTGTCCTGTCGGTCTCATTGGTGACGATATCAATGCCGTTGCCAAAAAGATGGAAAAGGAACTCGATAAGTTTGTTATCCCTTGTAACTGTGAGGGCTTCCGTGGTGTTTCTCAGTCACTTGGCCACCACATTTCTAACGATTCTATCCGCGACCACGCTATCGGCAAGCGTAAGTTTGTTGAAAAAGCTGGCCCCTATGATATTGCCTTAATCGGTGATTATAATATCGGTGGTGATGTTTGGGCTGCCAAGCCGATCCTCGAGGAGATTGGCCTCAACGTTAAATCGATTTGGACCGGTGATGGTGAGATCGAAAAAATTGCTGCGACCCATTCGGTAAAACTCAATCTAATTCACTGTTACCGCTCCATGAACTACATGTGTAAGGTGATGGAAGAGAAATGGGATATTCCATGGTTGGAGTACAACTTCTTCGGCCCAACCAAAATTGAAGAGAGTCTGCGCAATATCGCCGAATGTTTTGACGACAAAATCAAAAAGAATGTCGAAAAAGTCATAAAAAAGTATCGCCCCATGATGAAAGCCGTTGTCGAAGAATATAAGCCTCGTCTCGATGGCAAGACAGCAATGCTCTTTGTCGGTGGTCTCCGACCCCGTCATACCGTCGGTGCCTACGAGGATCTCGGCGTCCAAATCACCGGTACCGGCTACGAATTTGCCCACCAAGATGACTACGACCGTACCGCTCCAGAGATGGCTAAAGGGACCCTGATCTACGATGACGTTTCGGAGTTTGAGTTGGAAGAGTACGTAAAAGAACTTAAGCCCGACTTGGTTGGTAGCGGCATTAAAGAAAAATATGTATTCCAGAAAGCTGGCATCCCCTTCCGCCAAATGCACAGTTGGGACTATTCGGGGCCATATCACGGCTACGAAGGGTTTGAAATTTTTGCTCGCGATGTCGATATGGCGATCAATTCTCCGACCTGGGGATTAGTCAAAAGCCCATTTTAAGAGAATGGCCTTTTTCCGCTAGCATTGGTGGAAACAAAGAAATTCTGGTTTCGGCTTAAACCACCGAAGCCAATAGGACACAGCCAGAGGGTTATCTGCAAGGCTTGCAAACTCTGCAGAACGAGTCGTACATCGTACGGCGGAGTGATAAAGAGTGCGGCGTAACACAGCAGATATGTCTCTGGCGAAGTCCAATATAATAGGAGTTCAATATGAGCGAAGCAGCAGTAGTTGAAAAAGTTAGAAATGTCACCGAACACACCTCTGAAGAGGTGGAGAAGGTTAAAAATTGGATAAATACCGAAGAATATAAAGAGAAAAACTTTGCCCGTGAAGCACTGGTAGTTAACCCAGCTCACGCTTGCCAGCCTCTTGGGGCACAGATGGTGGCATCAGGCTTTGAAGGATCCCTACCCTTTGTTCACGGATCACAGGGCTGTGCATCTTACTTCCGCAGTACCTTTACCCGTCACTTTCGGGAGCCATCCGCAGCGACTTGCGATGCAATGACCGAAGATGGCGCGGTGTTTGGTGGTCAGAACAACCTGTTTGAAGGTTTGGAAAATGCTTACTCCATCTACAAACCAAAAATGATTCCAGTTTACACCACCTGTATGCCAGAGGTTATTGGTGATGACCTAACCGCATTTATCAGAAATGCTAAAAATGATGGGCGAATTCCAGAAGATCTGCCTACCCCTTACGCCAACACCCCCAGCTTTAACGGGACCCACTTACATGGTTACGACTCGATGATTAAAGCGGTGTTGCAAAATTTGACCACAGACCAAAAGGTTGAGGATAAGTGTACCGGCAAACTAAATATCATCCCCGGTTTTGATGGTAATGTCGGCAACCTACGTGAATATAAGCGCATTTGTGACATGATGGATATTCCCTACACCATGCTTGCCGACATTTCCGATGTGTTCGATTCCGGATGTGACGGTGAGTATAAAATGTACCCTGGTGGTACCAAGCTTGAAGACGCTGCCGACTCAATCAATGCTAAAGCGACCATTTCCATGCAAAAATACTCCACTACCTCAACGATGAAATGGGTTGGTCGCGAGTTTAGCGGCGCATCTGAAATTTTACCGATGCCGTTCGGAATAAAAAAGACCGACGACCTTCTGCTTAAATTAGCAGAGCTATTCGGCAAAGAGATCCCCGCAGAACTAAAGGCCGAACGGGCCCGCGCTGTCGATGCGATGACCGACGCTCATCAGTATATTCACGGCAAAAAATTCGCCATCTTCGGGGACCCTGATTATGTTATAGGCATCGTTACTTTCCTCCTCGAAATGGGAGCTCGCCCTTGGCACGTTCTGGTTTCACGGGCGACAAAGAAATTCCAAAAAGAGATGGATGCCCTCCTTGCTAGTTCTATGTACGGCGAAGGTTGCACCTGCTACGTCAACAAAGACCTTTGGCACATGCGCAGCTTGCTTATGACCGACCCCGTCGAAGGTATCATCGGCGACACCCATGGTAAGTGGGCTGCTCGCGATGCCAAGATTCCACTATTCCGTGTCGGCTTCCCAATTATCGACCGCGTTAATCTTCACCGCACTCCAGTCGTTGGCTACAACGGTGCCATTAGCCTACTCAGTATGATTGCAAATAAATTCCTAGATATTACCGATGAAACTTGTGAAGATCAGTGGTTTGAAATGATGCGCTAGAAACGCGATTAACCACTGATGCACAGAGTCATGGGGAAGGCAAAAACATGATTTTGCTTTCTCCGTTCCTCAGTGACTCGGTGGTAAAGGATTATAAATGATCCGTACCCGCCGCTTTGAAATTGTAGCTAGGCACGAGCATAAAGGATTGATGATGAAAGTTGCATTTGCAAGTACTGACAAAGTCCATATTGATGAACACTTTGGTCATGCTGAAGAGTTTTATGTTTGGAGCATAGCCCCAGAAAAAGCTGAATTTTCTGGAGTTATCCAAGTTAAAGATGAAACCGGAGATTCTGCCGACCGCATAGAAGCCCGCAGTGCAGCCCTTGAAGATTGTGCCGTAGTCTATGTCGGGGAGATTGGTGGGCCAGCAGCAGCACGACTTGTAGCAAAAAAGATTCACCCACTAAAAAGCAAAACCAAAGAGCCGATCACTACCGTGGTAGAGAACCTACAAAATGTCCTTAAAGGTAACCCACCACCATGGCTACGTAAGGCAATGCTTAAAGGGGCAGAATAAATAGTTACACAATTTCAATAACACAAATTACTCAAAACACATCGCAAGGAGAAACACACAATGGCTTTATTAACAGGGATAACTAAAGGCGGCGCCAGCTGGACACCGACTTTCGTCGAAGCGATTGACCCGGAATCATGTATCGGCTGTGGCCGCTGCTTTAAATCATGCTCACGCACAGTTCTAGCGCCAACCGAAATTGAAGATGAAGAGAATGATACCATCAGCATGGTTATGGACGTCGCTGATGCCGATGATTGCATCGGTTGTGCTGGTTGCGCTGTAGCATGCCCAAAAGATTGCTTTACCTTTGCACCAATGGAAGTTTAAAGGAGGAATATTATGCTAATTGCTGTCACGTCAACGAATGGTACAGATGTTGATCAACATTTTGGCCATACTGAAAGCTTTAGTATCTATTCTTACAATAACTGTAACCCCGAATTGATAAAAGAGATCGCCGTAGAAAAATACAGTGTTGATGATCCTAATCACCCTTTTGATCTTCCACGGTTTGCAACCGTTGCTAATCAGCTAATAGATTGCAAGGTATTGGTCACCAAGAAGATTGGCGATAAACCTAAGCAAGAACTAACAAAGCTTGGGATTACCACGGTTATATCCTCCGAAACAATTCCTGCTGCCCTTAAAGTGGCACACGACGCAATTTGCGTCGGCGATTGTGACGAGGGGAAAAAGATCAACAGCTGTAGCTGTAGTTCGCCAAAAGAGGTTAAACCAATTACTTTTTAAGCAAACGGCAGCACAACTTGCTCAAAACCAAGAGCAACGATAAACCTACATAGTAACAATGAAGTTACCAACTCCCCCCGAAGCGCAAAACATCGCCGCATAGGGTTTATAAGTTAAACGTATAGCAATGACGCTTTCGATATTATTTCGGAAGCGTTTTTGCGTTTGAAAAGGATATAAGTCATGGCCACTGGATGCTCAATGTTGAAAATGCACAAAGTTACCGATCACCCCTGTTTTGGTGGAGATCATAGCAAAGCGGGACGCTTACATCTGCCGGTTGCACCGGGGTGCAATATAAAATGTGGCTTCTGCGAACGAAAGTTCGATTGTGTCAATGAGAGTCGTCCTGGAGTCACCAGCAAAGTCTTAACTCCTGAGCAGGCGGTTAGACGCGTCGACCTAGTTAGTCGCCACATGGATAAAATGGGTGGGGCAAAACTCAAGGTGATTGGTATCGCTGGCCCCGGCGATCCACTGGCTAATCCAAAAACATTTGAGACGTTTAAATTGGTAAAAGAAGCATTCCCCGAGATGTCGCTATGCCTATCGACTAATGGCCTGCGGTTACCAGAGCAACTCGACCAAATCCTTGAAGTTGGGGTTAAAAGTCTGACCGTTACCATTAATGCGTTAACTCCAGAAACCGGTGCTAAGGTTTATGAGTGGGTGCACCATGCCGGCAAAAGAGTAACCGCCGAAGAGGGTGCTGCAATTCTGCTAGAGAACCAATTTAAAGGGTTGGAGATGGCGGCCAAAGCGGGAATGATGGTCAAAGTTAACCATGTTTATATTCCCGGGATTAATGACCACGAAACCATCCCCCTAACCCTAAAAGCACGGGAATTAGGTGCATTCATGATGAATATCACTCCAATTATTCCAGTCGGGATTTTTTCCGATATAGAACCCCCAGCAGTTGCCACCATCGACATGGTGCGAAATCAATCGGAATTAATCTTATCCCAAGCACGCCATTGCAAACAGTGTCGTGCAGATGCTGCTGGTGTTGTTGGTAAAGATATTGATCTAGAGCAATTAGAAGCATCGCAAATGGCTGGTTAAAGTTCAGCAGTAGCAAAATCGGAACTATCCCAAATGGTACTCTTTTAAGCAATTTCCCGTGTGACGCAGCCGCAGAGAAGCAGCTGTTTTGAGAATAAGAGCGGGAAATGTTTGAGGCGCAGCCGAGTTTTTTCCGCTCTTATTCTCAAAACAGCTGTGGAACGGAGGGAACCCGCCATCGCCTAAGGCTATGGCGGGCAAGGAGTTCGGGCGTATTTCTTTGCTTCGTTTCTTTGGACGGACAAAGAAATGAAGGCGCCGGGCGGGGGCGCAACCCCGCGACCTTTTGGTTGTTAACCCATAAACATCTGGGACGATAATAAATAGAACTAGTCTAAGCAATGCCTCCGTAGCTTCATTCCCGGCTCGCTCACATTCGCTACGCTCAACCTTGCGATTTAGGAAACGAAACCACTCCAGCTTGCAGTAAATAAAACCATGGAATCACCATGAAACTCGACGTCAAACTAACGAAATCTTTGGGACAATTTAACTTTGCCGCCGATTTTGTAATCGAAGGTAAGCGGATAGGTATATTTGGCCCCTCAGGTTGTGGCAAGTCGACCCTTGGTAACCTGCTAGCCGGTTTAGTCGTTGCCGATGATGGCGCTATTAAACTCAACGACAGACCGCTCTACGACAGCAACGACAAAATCAACCTTCCACCAGAGCAACGCCGGGTCGCGGTAGTGTTTCAACATGCCCATCTATTCCCCCACTTGAATGTAAAGCAAAACTTACTCTACGGCTTTAAACGTACGTCAGTGGAACGGCAAAAACTAAATATCGACGATGTCGTTACTGCACTTGATATTAGTCACTTAATCAACAATCGCATCGCTGGCCTTTCTGGGGGCGAAAAACAGCGGGTGGCACTGGGTCGGGCGCTATTGGCTTGCCCCGACCTACTAATTTTGGATGAACCACTTAGCGCCCTTGACAGCAATCTAAAGGGGCAAATTATCCCTTATCTACGCAAGACTTTACGGCGGTTCGAGATTCCGTACCTGTATATCTCCCACTCTCTTAACGAAATGAGATTACTAACCGACCAAATTATCCACCTTTCTAGCGGGCAGATTAACGAGATAACCAACGCCGAAACCTTAGCGGAACGACGAATTGAAATAGATCAATCGGCCTATATCAACCACCTGCAACTTCACAAACCACGTGAAGTTGGTAGTTTGCTCGGTTACAATTGGGGCGAAAATGAATTATTGCTACTTGATCACGCGCAGCCAGAGTCTGGTTTATTTGCCCTATCGAGCAAAGAGGTAATGCTATTCAAAAAACATCCATACGCCCTATCTGCCCGTAATTTGCTTACCGCCACTATCACCGATATTATTGGGCAAGGTGGGATGGTTAGCGTTAAATTGAATTGTGGTGGCGAAAAATTAGTGGTGCAGGTAGTACGCGAAGCTGCATTAGAACTGGGAATGGAAGTTGGCATGCAAGTTTATGCGGCAATTAAAGCCTCCGCATTTAAACGATTGGAATAGATGATGAGCAAAATAATTTACCTATATTTGCAGATTCTATTATTGCTTATAATTTCCACAACTACGGCAAGCGCTGAAAAAATTCATATTTCGGTAGCGGGTAGTCTTACCAATGCTGTAAAAGAAATTATCAGAAATTATCAGCAGCTCCACCCAACTATTAAACTGCTGCCTAACTTTGCCTCTTCTGGGACCTTGACAAAACAAATTTCTGCTGGTGCCCCCGCGGCTATTTATATCTCCGCCAACCCGAAATGGATGGACTACCTGCAGCAGCAAGGGCTGATTGCCCCGGCATCAAAAAAGATTTTACTTCACAACAGTATGGTCTTTGTCAGCATAGCAGAAGAGATAAAATCTTTAGCAGACCTAAGCGAGTTAAAGCAGATTGCTATTGGCAACCCGAAATCGGTGCCAGCTGGCAGCTACGCAGCTCAGGCACTAAAGAGCAACGGCAATTACCAACAACTACTAGCGGCAAAAAAATTAGTTATGACCAAAGATGTCCGTCAAGCACTATTGTATGCCGACCGAGGTGAAGCAGATGGTGCCTTTGTCTACCGCACCGATGCCCTGTTGGCGACCAAAGCCAAAGTATTGTTTACCGTACCGCAACACCTGCACCCGGCGGTAACCTATCCGGCGGCTTTGACAATAAACGGTGCGACAAATGTACAGGCGGTCAAATTTTACACCTATCTGCGCAGCACAGCCGCACAGCAAGTCTTCCGTAACTATGGTTTTTCTGTAGCTGAAAAACAATCATCCGTCCTGACACCGGGCGAGAAAAGATAGCGAGATGCTTGATCTAACTCCAACCGACTATCAAGCGCTCTGGCTTTCGGCCAAAGTAGCTGCCATGGCAACCATAATTGCCATCCCGTTGGGCTTTGGTTTAGCCTGGCTGTTGGTTTTCAGTCGCTGCCCGGCTAAATCCCTCCTTGATGGGATAATTAATCTCCCCCTCGTGCTACCACCTGTAGTTATCGGCTATTTGCTATTATTGCTGCTGGGAAGACAAGGGTGGCTCGGATCAATACTGAACAAATTGGGAGTGCAGGTAATTTTTAACTGGAAGGGGGCCGTTATCGCCTGTGCCGTGGTTGGTTTACCATTGATGGTGCGCTCGATTCGGCTAGGAATGGAACAAATTGATCCTGACTTATTGTTTGCTTCACGCACTCTTGGCGCTAGTTGGATCGATTGCGTCCGGACGATCGTACTGCCACTGTCGATTCCCGCTTTAATAACCGGCAGCACCCTCTGCTTTGCCCGCAGCTTGGGCGAATTTGGTGCAACCATCATTTTGGCTGGCAATATCCCCGGCGCAACCCAAACTATTCCACTGGCAATCTACGACTACACCAACACCCCAGGTGGGGAGAGCGGGGCACTATCGCTCTGTATCCTTTCTATTGCACTTTCCTACTTGGTTTTGCTGCTCAACCAATTTTTCTTGGGGCGATTTTGCCGCAGTAGCGCCTGATCGATCGTACTTCGTTGTTTCAACTGTTTTGCAGAGCAAGCTCTTTGAGCCAGTTGATTTCATCTGGAACAAATTCTTTAGCTCTTTCATTGCCGATATTAACCACCAAATATAGTCCGGCGGGAGTATATTTAATCATTTCATAACCAGCAAGAATCATGTATTTAAGCGGTTCTTTCGACCAGCCATTGACCCGCTCTTCAGTATCAAACATCAACACATAGCTCTTGCCTTCTGACTCAAGAACCAACGGGGTGACATTTTCCCGTTCTGCAACCGGAATATCCGAGCCATCATCAATAATCGGGATGTAGAAATCGGTGTTCAAAACCAAATCGTAGTATTGAGTCTGCTCGCTAGCATCAGCGATATATTTCTCTAGCGCTTCATCTAATGCAGTCATTTTTATCCCTTTTGGTTTACCCAAACCGTTGATCGGAGCGGGTGCTATGTGAGCCATTTTTATTATTTTGTAGCCAGCCAGTACGAATCTCACCGTCTTGCTGATCAAATTCCGGCACATACGGTTTGATGTCGAGCAATGGTGTACTGTTAAGAACATCAATATTTTCAACCTGCAAAACGTTCCCTTCGACCTTAAGCAACTTTAGAATCGACAGGCCTATATGGTTCGGTCTTGTCGGTGCTCGAGTTGAGAAAACCCCGCGTGATTCCGGATCTAGAAAAGGGGTCACAGTAAGGCTGGTTTTTCCAACTTTGTGGAAATGGTAAAGGATGATGATGTGGGAAAACCCGTCCAGATCGGCTAATCCTTCAGTGAATTCGGGGGAGACAACAAGTTGTCCGCAAACCCCTTTTGCTCCACTTGGCTGGATCGGCATATCGGCGATCTCCTTGAAGGGGGTGTTGATGATGCCGATTGGCTCAATGTTCATTTCAAATCTCCGTTCCGTCACAGGCTATGGTGACGCAGGGGCAGTCTTTCGGATCACGTTCTCCGACCAACCCTAGCTTTAGTCCGATCCAATTGTGTACTTCATCCACTTCGAACCCGGCCAACCGTTCGTTGTCAACCTGCATCAGCGGACGCCCAATCAACAGTGGTTCTGCAACCATCATCTTCAGTGCCTCAGTAGAAGTGATTTTCTTTGGATCAACTTTCCCCGCTTTTATATCAGGGTTGGTGATATTGAACCATTCTACGACCGGTCGGTCACCAAAAAACTTTGCCAATAACTCTGCGCTCCAGTTTTCAGTCAACAGGTCACGGACTTCAAGTTCATGCCCAGAAGCTAGCAGAATCACTTTTTGTTTATTATTGCCTTTGCAACCAGGTTTTTCCCAAAATGTAACTTTCGCCATTTTCCTATCCTTCCAGTATTTAGCAGCACTCCCGTTCAATTTGGGAAAGCAGATTCAGAGCGGTATCATCTTCATACTCTTCAAAGATTTCGTACAGGTTGTTGATATAGGTGTGGATCAGAAAAATCTCGTCGATTTGACGATCATTATTTTCGGCAGGTTTACCAATTTTATCGAGCATACCTTTAAATTTTTCCCAAAATAGATTGGTCTTTTCCGGGTCATCAATGTGTGTGCGTAACATCGCCATCAGCTTTTTGGAGTTACCATCGCAGTCGATATCGCTGTAGGTAACGTAACGATCAGTGCTATTTTTAATCATGAAATTATTTCCTTTGAACTATGAAATTATTTTCTCGCGGCGATGCAGAGCCCTTACTTGAAGATCACGAGATCTTGTGCGCTCTCCACACTTCCGCGACATTCGCACACTCAAACAAAAAATAGGCTCCCCCCTCGTAAAGGGTGTCATTTTTAAGCTGGTTCCCAACCTCCTCCCAGTTAGGGAAGCCACGCAGAGCCAACCCTTTATGCAACCGATGGGCTAACGCCTCGCAGTGAAAATTACCGATGATAAAATCGTACTCATCGGCCAGCTTTTCGGCGTCCTCTAAATCACCAACCACAACCTTATCGGCCCTAACCTTAGCCAACTGGGTCGAATCAACAGTAGTAATAGCAACGGTTACTTTACCGCCAGCTTCGTACAGAGACTGACAAATACCGGCTAAATGATCAGGTTCTGCCGCAACCAAAAAGCGCGTTTGTCCAATAGAAAAATGGGAATCAAGCATGGCATCCTGCAGCCGTTGCCGCCACCGAACTATGTTAGCCCGCGGCAAATCAATACCACTTGCCACCATTAACACCGCAACAAAATCATCTGTCGCCTCTAAACCACTTACGTGGGAAAAATGGTGATGCTCCATATTGGGGTTTTTCACCACTAATGCTGCTGCAGACTTAAGCATCGAATCGCCAACACTTAGGACCAGCGCAGCATCGCCAAGCTGTTTGATATCAGCGACCGCAATCCCGCCACTAGAGATAGCACTTTGCTTCTCCCCAAGATGACCATCTAGGGAGGTTGACAGATCTGGCAAGGCATAAGGCTCAAGCCCAAATGCAGCAACCATATCTTTAAGCTTTTCCACCTCGATCGGCTGCAAATTAACATGGGGTAGAATTACAACTTTTTTCTTATCAACAGTCTCTTTAGCGACAACCAATTGCTCTATTATCGCTTTACAGGTTAACCCCCAACCCGTTTCCAGACCACCTTCATAGTCGGGGGTATTAACATACACAATTGGACTATCTACTTTAGCCGCAATACCGGCAACATCATCCCCTTTGGTTTCGGGCAAGCCGGTCGTATACAAACCAATTAAACTAGGTGTGACTTTTTTACCAATATTTTTTACCGATTCGGTGATGCTGTAATCGCCACCATCGAGTACAGCCAAAGCGTCGGTAACTGCAGTAGTTTGAATTGCGATTGGCTCAGAAAAATGGCGGGTGTAATAAACCTTGGTTAAGCTAGTACAACCCTGGGCACTGTGCATTAACGGCATACAGCCATCAATTCCTAAAAATGCGAGAGTTGCCCCCATTGGTTGACTCATTTTGATGGGATTAACCTGTAATGGCTTGCCCGTTTTATTAATTACTTCTCCCATGGTGCCCTCCGTGCAACGAGTTTGAACGCTGGATTTTCCAACGCATTTTTTAGATCTTCCGCCAGATTAAGGAGTCCATCATAGGCACCGTAACTTTTTTTCTTCTCCTGATTAACGTCGGCAAAAGCGATCCCTTTTTTAATTGCGGTATACAGTGAACGTCCACCTGCTAACAGCAAATGGGCGCCACGCTCATCGATCAACTTGGCTTGTTCCGCCCCCGGATTCATCATCAAAACGCCATCCTCACCAAGATATTCTCGGGCTTTTTCCCGATCGGTCTCGGTCGCTTTTTTTACCGCTGTAGCAACTACTTCGATACCAAGATCCTGCAATGCCGAAGCGATGGCCCACGACTTATTGCCACCGGTGTTTAATACCGCCTTCTTGCCAGCGAATACTTGCATATACGGTTTAAGCTTGGCCTCTAACTTTGCCTCTTCACGGGCAATTACAGCCTCGGTACGGGCAATTAAATCAGCATCACCTAACGCTTTTGCAATTTGCAATAAACTGTTACTCGTGTCCCGCTTGCCATAAAAAGAGAGAGAAATTGAAGGAATACCGAAGCGTTCCTCCATCTTGCGGGTCAAGGAGATAAGTGATTTAGCACAGACAATGACATTGAGTTTGGCGCGATGTGCGGTACGAATATCTGCCACCCTGCCGTCACCACTTAAAGTGGAGAGGACACGGATGCCAAGCTCGTCCAGCAGGTGGGAATATTGCCACATATCGCCGGTAACGTTGTATTCACCGATCAGGTTGATGTCGAACGGGGTAGTTTTTTCTGGTTCTTTAGTGCCAATTAAATTACGTAGTGCCGCTTCGCCACCAAGTCGACTGCCGAGATTTTTGCCGCCGACAAACCCCGGTGCATGCACCGGCACCATCGGCACCTTATGTTTCTCAGCTGCCTGCTTGCAGATCAAATCGATATCGTCACCAATCATTGCCGTGACACAAGTAGAATAAACAAACACTGCTTCGGGACTATAATTTTCCATTATATAGTCGATCGCCTTGGTTAGCTTCTCTTCACCGCTGAAGACCACATCATTTAAACTAATATCGGTCGTAAAGCCCATCTGGGTCAAATCGCGACCGGCCCAACGGGTTTTGGTCGCACGGGTCTCCCAACTACTGGCAATACAGGTCATGGGGCCATGAACTAAATGGGCGGCGTCGGCATAAGGAAACAACGAAATCTGCGCCCCTTCAAAGGCACAACCGCCGGTAGTAGCCCCCGGAGTCGGCGCATTACAAGCAATTTTCTTGCTGGTATTGTGGGCACAGCCGGTCTCGTTGAGCAGCTCTTTTATTTTTGGTTTGGTCGACATAACAGCTCCTTTTCGGTCTTTCACAACCAAAAGTCAGCCCATCACGTCATTGGGAAAGGGAGACAAACATTTAAATAGGTTTTTAGCTAAGTCACTCCTAGTGCAAAAAATTAGCCAGCACAGAAAAGATAGATTTGACGACTTATGAGCAATAGAAAATAAACAATTACTGCCTAATTAATAGTCACAGTGCCCAATTGAATTGCAGTAGATAACATCGAGGCAAGGAGTTATTGGCTATTTAGCCCCATTCCTTTCAGGCACGCTCTTTGCTCAGTATAATTTGCAAAGCTACAAGCAAGGTACAGATAAAAGAAGATAATCCGCAACAGCATAAAACCTGTGGGGAGAACCGATGAATACGCTAAAACCAACGTCCATCATAATTTCCGATACTACTTTGCGCGACGGCGAACAAACTCCTGGCGTCGTTTTTAGCCGCAAAGAGAAGAAAAAAATCGCCCGCATGCTCGATAAAATTGGGGTACAGGAACTTGAGTGTGGTATTCCCGCCATGAGTAAAGAGGAACAAAGGACGATTCGAGAATTGGTTGAACTTGGACTAAGCACGCGGCTGATGACTTGGAACCGGGCTTTAATCTCCGACATTGAAGCTTCAATTGAAACCGGTATTTCTGCAGTTGATATCTCCCTTTCGGTTTCCGATATTCATATCAACAATAAGCTGAAAAAATCACGCCTCTGGGTTAAGCAGCAACTTAAAACGGCGCTGGCATTTGCGAAAAAAAACAACCTCTACGTTTCGGTTGGTGGCGAAGATTGTAGCCGTGCCGACATGACTTTTATCGCTGAACTCATCAAAATTTCTGAACAAGAAGGGGCTGATAGGTTCCGCTTTTGCGATACACTGGGCATCCTTAACCCCTTTTCGATGTTTGAAAAAATTCAGCAGTTGGCAGCCAACACCAAGCTTGACTTGGAAGTCCATAGCCACAACGATCTCGGTATGGCCACTGCAAATGCCATCGCTGGGATTAAAGCTGGTGCAAGTGTTGTTAGCACAACGATAAATGGTCTCGGCGAGCGCGCCGGAAACTCCGCCCTAGAAGAGGTGGTAATGGCGCTTAAGCACTCTTGCGGCATTGATCCCCAAATTGATACCCGCCGCTTTGCCGAAATTTCCCGCTACGTTGCCAAAGCTAGCTCTCGCCCTATTTCGGCGTCAAAAGCGGTGGTCGGTGAGTCGGTATTTTCCCATGAATCTGGACTTCATACCGACGGTATCTTAAAAAATCCCCGCAACTATGAAGGCTTTAGCCCTTCTGAAGTTGGTATGCGCCGCCACTTAGTTCTAGGGAAACATTCTGGCCGCCACGGCTTAATGCATCGAATGAAAAAGTTAAACATTGAAACCAGAAACCTCGACCTCGATTTGATCCTGCAGCAGGTAAGAAACTTGTCTGGGCAATATAAACGAGCTTTGAACGATCAAGACCTCGTTCACCTCTGCCGCCCCAGTTAAGGAACAACAACATGACGATCAAACCCATTGCTAACGATGATTGGGAGCTGTTTTGTGTCTGGGCAGAAGCCGAAGGCTGGAAAATTTCATTCCAAGAACAGTACCTATTCAAAAACCAACTACGCCCATACTTTTATGTTTTGTGGCACAACGGTGAGCGCTGCGGCTTTATCTCTGCCGTTATCTATAAAACCAGTGGCTGGATCGGCAACCTGATTGTCCCCGAGGAAAAACGTGGTTGTGGCTACGGGACTAAACTGTTGGATTATTCGATAACTAAGCTTAAACAAGCCCATCTTGACCGAATCTGGCTCACAGCATCAGCGCAAGGTGCCCCCCTCTATCGCCGCCGAAACTTTAAAACAGTAGACCGAGTCGTACGCTGGAAAGGGCTTGGAACTGGGACAAAAAAAAACAGGCACAAAGAATCACTCAAAACATTAATAGAATTGGACTTGTTCTGTTGGAAAGAATCGAGAAGTAGCCTCATCAACCTACTGGCAGACAATTCTATCCTCATAAAATCAAGTGATAGTATTGCCTTGTTGCAGCAGAGTCTTGATTTCTGGCAACTCGGCCCATGGGTTGCAAAAAATATGAATGTGCTAAAAGTCAAACAGTTACTTGAGAAAACAATTGCCATAACTCCGGACAAAAAACCCTTAGTCCTCGATGTTCTTCATTCTTCGGGGCTAAATCTGTTACTGAGTCAGACAGGCTTTATCGTAGAAGGGCAAAATGACTTGATGTGCCTAAGCCAGAAACAGGTCACGTTATCGGGAGTGATCTCTCTGGCGAGCCTCGGAAGTATTGGCTAAGAAACAAACCTTGGATCTTAAGTTTTCGACAAGATCAATCTCTATTTGCCACAGCACTTTTTATATTTTTTACCACTACCGCAAGAGCATGGATCATTGCGACCGATCTTATTGACATTGATCGGCTGTGATTTGACGATCTGCCCATCGGTAAACAGCCATTTGTCATCTATACGCTTGAATTGACCGCATTCGTGATAGCTACGGATACCATCTTTGTCACGAAAGCGAGCAATAAACTCGACCTCACCTTCGTCGTCTTCCGCCCCACCTGCAGTCGTTCCAAGAATTTCGAGCCCAAACCATTGAGAATTCTCTGCCCATGCCTTGGTTCCTTTGTGATCATAATCCTCACGGCAATCAGGATGGGTACTCTCATAAATAAAATCAACATCAACTTCAACGTGAGCACTGTAACGAGCCCGCATCAGCTGCTCTGCGGTTTCAGCAAGTTTCTTTCCTGAAATTACGGGTTCACAACAGGTCGTATAATCATCGCCACTACCACAAGGACAGCTGTTCATATCGGTTCTCCTCAAAAAAATCGTTGCAAAAGTCGGTCGGAGTTTATTCACCCATCAGCAGTGTGTCAAGGCTGACTTGAGTGTTCATCCTCAAAAATAAGTAACGTCTTGAGAAAGAAAAAAGAACAGCCAAACAATAGCAAATATATAATTAGTTTCTTGTAATTTTTCTGCAATTCACTTAACATCGTCAAATATATGTTGTTCATTATCTGACTTGGGGAGAAAAAAATGAGACTTTTAACACGTAGCGACTTTGACGGCATTGCCTGCGCGGTGCTTTTGAAAGAAATTGGGATTATGGATGAAATGGTCTATGCCCACCCGAAAGATCTTCAAGATGGAAAAGTTGAAGTGACAAAGAATGACATCCTCGCAAATGTTCCTTTTGTTGAAGGTTGCGGCCTCTGGTTTGACCACCACTCCAGTGAACAAGAGAGGCTAGAACTCGAAGGAAAGTATGAAGGGCGTAGTGAGTTAGCACCGAGTGCCGCCAGGGTTATCAGCGATTATTATGGCGCTGACAAATTCACGAAATACCATGAGATGCTTGAATATGTTGACAAGGTCGATTCAGCACAACTAACCGAAGAGGAAATCATGTCTCCCGAAGGGTGGGTTCTTCTTGGTTTCATCTGTGACCCACGAACCGGACTAGGCTATCATAAAGATTACCGGATCAGCAACTTACAACTGATGCGCGATTTCATGGAGTACCTTGGAAACAAGCCTATTGATGACATCATGGAGCTCCCCGATGTCAAAGAGCGGGTTAAGCGTTACTTTGAAAATGACACTATTTTCAAAAAGTTTCTCATCGAAAAATCGACTCAGACTGGCCCTGTCGTTATCACTGATGCGAGGGGAATCGCAGACATTCCTCCTGGAAATCGCTTCCTGATCTACTCAC
Organism: Desulfuromusa sp.; assembly: GCA_016744675.1. Classification (GTDB taxonomy): domain Bacteria; phylum Desulfobacterota; class Desulfuromonadia; order Desulfuromonadales; family Geopsychrobacteraceae; genus Desulfuromusa. The sequence goes on from JADGDX010000016.1 coordinate 29,216, forward strand.
TGTTTCCAGAAACAAACATCTCAATCCGCTTGATCGACGGGCGTGGGAAAGAGTTTGTGGCTATCTCAGTTGGCTACAGTATTCTTAATCGCACCTCTAACGTTGATGTTGGATCATTGATGTTAAAGTATGGGGGAGGTGGCCATAAGGCAGTCGGAACCTGCCAAGTTCCATATGACGATGCAAACCAGGTATTAAAAGAGATTATTGAAGCCATCAAAGAACAAAGCTGACATAGCCTTCGGACAATAGACCTTCCCTACAAATAACGATTAAAAGGGACGGGGGTTTTTCATGTGCTCAATACATGTTGAATCCTGTCCCTTTTCCTATTAGATATCCATCCTCATGTGCTAGTTTCCTGCCTAACAAATATTATTTTCAACAACCGCCAGAAGAAAAGCTGCACAAGGAAATAAAAATGGAGATTGCCATCATCGGAGGAGGAGCTGCTGGTTTTTTTGCCGCAATCACGGCAAAAGAAAACTATCCGGATGCCAACGTGACCATTTTTGAGAAATCGAAAAATGTTTTAAGCAAGGTCAGAATATCAGGCGGAGGTCGATGCAATCTCACTAATGCATGTCAAAATATAAAAGAATTAACAGAATCATATCCTCGTGGGGGCAAAGCTCTCAGAAAATCCTTTAAATCTTTTAACAATATGCATGCGATGCAATGGTTTGAAGCCCGAGGCGTCCCCTTAGTCATTCAAGATGATCAATGCGTATTCCCAAAGTCTCAAGATTCACAAAGTGTGATTGACTGCTTTTTACAACAAGCAGATTTGTTAAAAATTAAAATCGTCACTGACTCTGGCATCAAAACTATTGAAAAACTTGAGAATAAACTTCAACTGGGCTTTTCAAACCAGAACGTTCCCGCCAAAACCTTTGATAAAGTCATTGTTGCAACTGGTGGTTCTCCACAAAAAAAAGGCTTGCTGTGGCTCGAAAAGCTGAACCATAAAATTGAATCCCCTGTCCCCTCACTGTTTACCTTCAAAACAGCCGGTGAGTCCGTAACCCAATTGATGGGAGTTGTTGTTGAAAAAACCATCGTGAGTATTCAAGGAAGCAAACTCAAGGCAGAGGGACCGTTACTGATTACCCACTGGGGAATGAGTGGCCCAGTTATTTTAAAGCTCTCTTCTCTTGGTGCAAGAGTTCTAAGCAAAGAAAACTATCAGTTTAAAATTCAGGTGAAGTGGGCTGACAAACACAACTACGATGACGTTACATCTGAGTTGAAAAAAATCACCACTGACAATCCAAAAAAAATACTGGCGAATGTCAGGCCCTATTCTTTACCCGACAGATTGTGGCGTGCGTTGTTGGAAAAAAACGACTTATCACTCAACAAAAAGTGGGACGAACTTGGGAAAAAGGGGTTAAATAAGTTAGCTAACCTCCTCACCAATGATGTCTACTCGATCAAGGGACAGACCCAATTCAGAGATGAGTTCGTTACCTGTGGTGGTGTCAGTCTAGAGAGTATTGACCTGAACTCAATGCAAAGTAAGGTTTGTGAGAACCTCTACTTTGCCGGTGAAGTCATGGATATCGATGGCATCACCGGTGGTTTTAACTTTCAAGCGGCGTGGACGACAGCCTTTATCGCAGCAAAATTACATTAAGTACCAAGAGATGTGGTCAGGGTTGCAATCGACCTTGACTGCAAGATAGTATCAAATGATAATCCACGATCCATTGTGGACCCTATTCGAAATAACCCATTTCACAATATAAAATTGATATTCGTTGAAAGGAATTCAAAATGAAAACCCTACTTGTCATGACTCTCGCATTGATTCTTATCTCACCAGCTTTTGTCTGTGCTGAATCATTTGGCCCTAAGTACGATAAGATTGTCACTTTTTTCCAGGGAGAAACTGAGCGACAAGCTTTGGACGCAATCTGGAAGTCTAAGACAGACTTTAAAATTGGGATGGTTGATGATGGGAAAAAACAAGACGAATATGCAAAATACGCTTGCGAAATTCTTTACAATGAAGGTTTCCGTGGCAACGAAATAGAGGTCTCCATTATCGACATAGAAAAACTCGCCTACAAAAACAAATGGGTGACAATTGGGCAAGCAACCTGTGAATAGGTAAAATGGAGATTCATCATGACGATTCTGCCGCTAATTGGTTCTCAGCGGATGCAACCAACTGGCACTTTTCACATCGGCGCAGCTTTTTGATCTGACATTCACGACGGCTGGCGCTGCTGCGGTTATGGTTTCCCTCTAAATAGACCAAACGACGCGGCGAGCGACCACGAAAGTATTTGGCTCCCGTTCCGTCGCGGTGTTGAGCAAAGCGTCGGTCAATGTCAGTTGTGATACCGGTATAGTAAGAATCATCAGAACAAAGAATGATATATACATACCAGAGACAGGATGGATCCTGAATCGCATTAACCATATTCACTTATTCCTTATTGGGGGATTTGTGACCGTACCATGCTGGAAAAGAAGAATGCCAGCAACTCAATTGCGATGCAGACCATCGCTAATAATTGCAAGAGATTAAACTCTATGAGTGAACCTAAAAGTAATGACCCTCTCCATGGCATAACCCTTAAACACATTCTGGACAGTCTCGTTGAGTATTATGGCTGGGAAGAACTGAGTGAACACATTGATCTCAGGTGTTTCACAAATAACCCCTCTGTGAATTCAAGTCTCAAATTCTTACGCAAAACACCGTGGGCACGAAAGAAAGTTGAAAAACTTTATCTTTACCTCAAAGCAAAGTGATTGGTAGACACGTATGTCGTTTTCATCCCTAGAACTATCAGCCCCGCTGCTTCGTGCTCTCACTGAGTTAAAACACACGAGCCCTACCCCGATTCAAGCAAAATCGATCCCTGCAATTCTTTCGGGGAGAGATGTCATGGCGGCGGCTCAAACGGGAACAGGAAAAACAGCCGGTTTTACTCTCCCTCTGCTAGAAAGCTTCAGTGGCAAAGAACGAGTGCCGTCAAATCATGTCCGTGCGCTGATTTTGGCTCCAACCCGTGAATTGGCGATACAGATTGCTGATCAAGTTGCCACCTACGGACAATACCTTCCCGTCACGTCAGATGTTGTCTATGGCGGAGTAAAAATCAATCCACAAATGATGAAACTTCGCCGAGGGGTTGATCTTTTAGTTGCCACACCGGGGCGGCTCATTGACCTGATCGGCAAGAATGCGGTAAAACTCTCTTGCGTTGAAGCACTGGTTTTGGATGAAGCCGATCGCATGCTCGATATGGGTTTTGCCGATGAAATCGGGCAGATCCTTAAACTGCTCCCCAATAAGCGGCAGAACTTACTCTTTTCTGCAACCTTTTCTGACGATATCCGCGATCTTTGTCGAAGACTTCTTAATAACCCAATTAAGATAGAAGTTAATCCACGAAACTCCACACCTAAAAGTGTTAGACAGTGGGTTTATGAAGTTGATAAAAGTAAAAAACCAGCTCTGCTTAGCCACCTGATCCAAAACAAAGAATGGTCACAAGTTCTGGTATTCACACGCACTAAGAACGGTGCAGATCAACTGGTCAAGCACTTAAAAAGTCAAAATATTTCTGCTGTCGCAATTCATGGTGACAAGAGTCAAGGGCTCCGTACTCGTGCTCTTAATGATTTTAAAGCAAATAAAACCCGAATTCTCGTCGCAACCGATATTGCAGCGCGAGGTCTCGATATCAACGACCTTCCCCACGTGATCAATTTTGACCTCCCAAAGGTTCCCGAAGATTACCTCCACCGTATTGGTCGCACTGGACGGGCCAGTTCCGAAGGAGAAGGAATTTCTCTGGTGAGTGCCGATGAGGCCAAACTCCTTGCTGCAATTGAGTCAGTGATCCGTCAAACCTTAGTGAGAGAAGTCGAAACCGGATTTATTCCAAAACATAAAGTTCCGTTGACCCGTCAATCAAAACCACGCCCAAAGAAGTTGAAGAAACCAAAGCAATCAAAATCCCTAGATAAAAAATCAAAAGACAGTGATGACAAAAGTCACAAGACCTCATCATCTCGCCGCTCCAGACAATCCCCAAAAGGTATGAAACCTGAAAAACCCTCTTCAAACAGGAGAAAAAAAAGATAATGATCTCAGACTGAACCATCCTTCCCCTCATGTAGTTCTCTTTTGCCTCAAGCAGATATTTTCGCCACCACAAAGAACACGTCAACAATGGACTTCATTATTAACGAGAAACAATTCCCCTTGATTTTAAGTAGATTATTATTTATTCTTGCAAATGAATCACTCCCAATGTTTTTTAGGGTGCACAAAAACAAGGTGTTCATCATCAAGGAGCTCGCTCATGCGTTCATTTTCATTGAGAACAAAACTGATTGCAGGTGGAGTTTTATTTCCAACGATTCTACTACTTGGACTGTTCATTTCTTTTTATAACCATGAAAAAGGCCAAGTCCTCGATTCTGTAATTGATAAATCAAGGGTCATAGCGAGAACAGTAGAATCGGCCCGAATGGAAATGGAAGATAATTGGCTACGTGGCATTTTTAAAGTGTCCATGTTGAGAGAATGGGCCGAAAAAGGTCAAAGAGATAAGATACTTGCTTCCGTTCCGGTTGTTTCAGCATGGAATGCAGCCATGCGAAAAGCTAAAGAAGGTGGATATATCTTCAAGGTTCCAAAATTTCAACCACGGAATTCTCAAAACACTCCGAACGACCTTGAAAGCCGGGTCTTGCAACTGATGAAAGATAAAAACCTGAAGGAATACCACGAAATCAATCTGGAGAATAATTCTGTTCATTACTTCCGTGCGGTGTACTTAACCGAAACGTGCCTGTACTGCCATGGAAATCCATCTAAGTCGGAAGAGTACTGGGGGAACACAAACGGTCTCGACCCAACCAATACGAGGATGGAAAATTGGACCGTAGGTGAAATGCACGGAGCGTTTGAAATCATCCACTCTCTCGAAGAAGCTGATTCCCAACTCGCCTCAACGATGACTCGTTCTGGCGGTGTGTTTTTCTTACTCCTGTGTATAGCCGGTGGTTTAATTTCAGTATTTGCGACGAAGGCGGTTGTGAACCCGGTTCGTCAATCAATGGAAATGATCGAAGATCTCGAGCAAGGAAAGCTTGACACAAGAATCGACACACATCGAACCGATGAGTTAGGACGCCTAGCAAATTCCCTTAACAGCTTTGCTGATAATTTGCGCGATGAAGTTCTAGAGGCATTCAATCGGTTGGCTCAAGGAGACTTCAGTTTTCAAGCCAAAGGTTTAATTTCAGCCCCCCTCGCAAATGCCTGCCAGGGTCTAACAACTTCAATGCAAACCGTTCAAGACGCTAGCAGCCAAGTGGCTTCAGGTGCTGTTCAAGTTTCTGAAACCAGTTCCTCTCTTGCCAATGGAGCGACACAACAGGCGGCAGCGTTGGAAGAGATCTCTGCTTCAATGACAGAGATGAATGAGCAAACAACAAGTAATGCCGACAATGCCGAGGCAGCAAATAAGCTCTCTGAAGAAGCACGCCTCGCAGCTGAAAAAGGGAACGAACAGATGCAGACCATGGTGAACGCTATGGATGAAATCAAAAAATCAGCGCAGGACATCAACAAAATCATTAAGGTTATTGATGAGATTGCCTTCCAGACAAATTTGTTAGCGCTCAATGCTGCCGTTGAGGCCGCTCGTGCTGGGCAACATGGAAAAGGCTTTGCCGTCGTCGCTGAAGAAGTCCGCAACCTTGCCGCTCGCAGTGCTAAGGCCGCCCAGGAAACAACAGCCTTAATTCAAGGGTCTTTGGACAAGACAAACAATGGCGCTGATATTGCCCATGGCACAGCAGTATCACTTAGCGCAATCGTCACTGATGTTACTAAGGTCTCAGATCTGGTTGCAGAGATTGCAGCTGCCAGCCATGAGCAATCCTTGGGCATTTCACAAGTCAATGAAGGGCTAACGCAACTTGATGAAGTCAACCAACAAACGACTGGAACTTCTGAAGAAAGTGCCGCGATAGCTGAAGAGCTTTCAAGTCAAACAAACGATATGCAAACCATGCTACAGCGTTTCACCTTAAGTAGCCAGGTTGCCCAGATGGTCGTTCCACCTCTATCCAGACAACCAAATCCACCGACACAAACAGCACCGCGTCAACAACCCAAGGTAGAATCAGTTGAAACGGGTTGGGGGAGCTCACCCGCTGCACAAACAATTAAGCTTGATGATGATGATTTTGGAAAGTATTAAGCAATATCAGTTCATAGCTTAAGACGAAAAGGCTCTACCAAAATGGTGGAGCCTTTTTTTATTAATCACTATATATTCTCTGCGACAGCTTCAAGTCCTCATAACAATAACGAGAAACGCAAATGGACGAACTACATATCACAACCGAAATACTGATTCCAAGAAGTGAAATTGAAATGAGTGCCATCCGCTCACAAGGAGCTGGCGGGCAAAACGTCAATAAGGTGTCTACTGGAATCCATCTACGCTTTGACATCCACAACTCATCACTTCCAGAAACCATAAAGCTCAGACTGATACAACAATCAGATCACCGGATCAACAAAGACGGCGTTATTATTATCAAATCTCAACAGACTCGTAGTCAGGAACAAAATAGAGTCAATGCCTTAAAAATGCTCCAAACGATAATCCAATCAACACTTGTTCGACACAAGCCACGTAAAAAAACTCGCCCAAAGAAATCAGCAATAAAAAAGCGTATCGACAATAAAAAAGGACGGGGAAAGCTTAAAGAATTACGCCAAAAAATCACTCACTAGAAGTCATTCTGTTGGGCTAAACAGCCCTAGCACCCCTTTGTTAGACCTTGCAACCAATCCTTAGGTAGTGTAAATTAAACAAATCTATTAATTTAGCGGATGATGAATAAAATGTCTCAAGCCAACTACCTGATTGTTGAACAGCAACAGAGACCGCCTGAAAATCTCCCCGATATCCTCACAGAGCTATCTCGCAAGTTTCAACTTGATATCTATCAGTGTCGCCAACGCCTTACGGGTCGAGGGCTCTCTTTGTTAACTAAAGGAGATCGAGAGAAGCTTGAGAAGATCTCAATATTTCTTAAAGAATCAGATATTCAACATTGGCTGATAGAACCTTCAAAGTCGGGATTTGTCCCACTCAGAATTCGCAACCTACAGCTTAGCTCTGAACGAATCGTATTTGGTTGCCAAAAAAAAGAGGTTGTTTTCCCAAAAGGGGCAACAATACTGGCGATATTTGCCGAAATGACCGGAGAACTGGCAGAAAAAAGTGTCAAGCAACTCCTCTCCAGTCACGCTTACCGAGGTCGAGATGACGTCCGACATCTCGAAGAGAACAAAGTTCATAAAACCATTTCACAAGGAAAACCCGTCCTCGACCTCTACCTACTCGATCACACTAAACATGTCACAGATGCGGTTCGTATTTTCCCCGGAAAGTTTGATCCAAAAGGGCTCGGGGAGCACGCAACACTGAGTAGTAAACAGAATCTGCAGATCATTCTCAACCTCGTCAAAGAATATGCTGGAGAGTTTCACCTGCACACTGATTTTGGTTTAGTCAATCTGCCCGGTTGTGCTTTGCGACGAGATGATTTGGACAATCCAGAAACCCAGCGACAAAACCTTTTGAGTTTGGCTCGATACGGTTGGCTTATGGCCGATATGATACAAGCCGAACCGATCACGTCAACACAGGACAACGGAGACAATCCCTTAGAAGGAGCTGTTACAGCGGCTCTATTGATGCAGAATCCTGCCCTTGCAAGCGAAGGACAGATCGATGAGATTCTCCCTATCGCCAAAGAAATATCTGAAGAGATAAATCGATCAACAGTCCATAACAAAACAACGGAAAACCAAGGTTCACAGCTATCAGATCTAGGGCTACCACCTCCGCCTCCATCACGAGCTGTCAACAAGTGGTCAACTCCTGCGTTCTGGTATAGTGGCGCTGGGCTAGGACTCTTCGCTTTTTTTGTTATTTTAGCAGAGATAAACGACGGTGTGCTCTTAAGAAAAGGGGCATATTATAGCTTTGCATCGGGGGCAGTCCCATTGGTTATTGCTCTAATCATGTTTTGGTACGCCTTTTATTTTCTGCGCATGAAACGACAGATGGAAAACACACCAACGAGTAAAGTTCGCTCAGTCGCAATGGGAATGGTCGAGGTCAAGGGAGAGGCCGTCCGTCGCTATGCTTTAATTTCCCCTATGTCAAATACCCCTTGTGTTTTTTATCGATTAACTAAGTATCGGAGAGATCAAAAGGATCAATGGCGGGTCAGCAGTATCAGTAGTAGTGACAACGTCCCTTTTCTGCTTGAAGATGACACCGGCCAAATTGAGATTAATCCAGCGGGTTGTCACGTCCGCGCCGGATCAAAGCAAGAAGGACATCCGGGACAGATTGGCCTTATGCGGGGCACGAGAGATGATAATCATAAATGGGTTGAAGAAGTGGTTATAGACGGCACCCTGCTTTACGTTCTGGGCTATGCCTCAGTCAAACATAGTGATGGGCCGACCCTTGTGGAACAAAAGATTGAGGCTTTACGCGAACTCAAGCTGAACCCACAAAAAATGGAACAATTTGATCATGATGGGGATGGTCAAATAAGTGCAGAAGAGTGGGATACTGCCCGTGCTGCCGTAGATGAAAAAGTGATGAGAGAGTCTCTACAAAACAAGCAGCAACGGAAGAAACAAGAAGAACATATTGTTATTGGTAAAAAGAAGGGTCGTCCCCTGATAATCACTGAAACGCACTCAGAAGAACACCTGACAACGCGTTATCTTTACTACAGTATCCCGTTGTTTATCGCTGCAGCAGGAACAACGGGTGGAGCCATATATTTACTGTTTAACTTTTTAAAATAAAACAGCTTCATTTCACAAAAGGAGATAATATGGGCGGTTTGATCACACTAGGAATCTTTTTAGCGGTCCTTCTTGGGCTCATCATTTACATCGTTATTATTTACAATGGCTTTGTTTCCCTAAAAAACAACATTGACCAAAACTGGAGTAACATCGATGTCCTCCTCAAGCAGCGTTATGATGAGCTGCCAAAACTGATCAAAGTGTGCGAAGGCTATATGCAGCACGAGCAGAACACCCTCGAAGCTGTTGTTAAAGCACGCTCAATGGTCAACTCAGCTCAGAGTGAAGATCAAAAACTTCAAGCACAGAATGCTTTGACCGACACCTTAAAATCACTGTTTATGGTGGTGGAACGCTATCCAGATTTAAAGGCTGATACCGGATTCAGACAACTCAGTAACCGGATATCAGAACTTGAAGACCAGATCGCAGATCGCCGTGAACTCTGTAACGCTTCTGTGACAATTTACAATACACGCCTTGAGCAGTTCCCAGATGTGATCATCGCCAAAGCCTTTAACTTTGACAAGCGCGCATTATGGAAAATTGATCCAGCACACCGACAAGATGTCGAAGTCAATTTCCAACAAAATTGACCACTAGTTAAGAAAATTATTATGTATTGTAAGAGGCAGGGAGTTCATTCGTGGAAACGATCAACCACGAGAACTCCCTGCCTTACTCCATAATCACTTTAAGCAAAATATAAATTAAAATATTAAGAACAAGCTGTCGATAAGTAAGTTGGTCAATTTAACAGAGACATCACAAAGAAGAAAGATTGCTTATGGCTCTCAATTACTACCGACTTCTGGGAGTTCCTCCCGATGCTGGGCAACGCCGGATTAAGGCTGCATACCGCAGCTTGGCAAAACGGTTTCACCCAGACCGAAACAGTGACTCTGAAACCGCAACAGAGTTATTTCGGCAAGTCAGTGATGCATATCGGGTTCTCTCTAACTCACAACTGCGTGCTCAGTACGATAAAACCCTCAATGAACAAAAAGAAGGAACGGCAACAACCAAATCAAATCACTCGGACCCTCAACACAAATTTAATCATTTTGTGAAATCTCTCCTTGATAGCCTTTTCGGCACATTGGATCAACAAACCGAACCCAGCGTTAAAAAACCGATCCGCAAACCCAAGAACACGGCAAAAAAAGTTGAGAAGCCAGCGTTCAATTTCCACTACAATCTTGCGATGGAAAAAAACAAAACGCCTTATACTCGTGGAGAAGATGGTGTTTTTAGAAAAACCCCACGCTAAGGATCACGTCTTTCTTTCAAATTGCCCTCAATTTAAAGTTCATCCCCAATAAATAAGCTTACAATGACGATCTCTTTTTTTTAATCAATATGACAAATTGACTGACCTGGTTTGATGTTTCTTCTCGATACAGGTATCATCATTTTTTAACAGCTTTCTTCGAAAAGAAATGGATCATCATATGTCAGACAAAACCACTCAGATGAAAATGTGCGAACTGCGCGCCCAAGGCTTGATGAAAGAAATGGACGAACGCTCTACAAACCCAACAGTTGTCTGTGGTAAGTGTCGTGTAAAAGCCAATAATCCAGAAGATCTACATAACCCACGTCCTCTGAATAAAAAAACAAGCGACAATTACTGGAGCTAACGGACATGCAAGAAATTCTTGATTTCTTCTCAGAAAATGATCACTTTGCGCGCCATTGCGGAATCGAACTTCTGGAAGCTGCCCCAGGCCATGCAAAAGCAAAAATGGAGATTAAACAACACCATATGAACGGAGCAAATACTGTTCATGGGGGAGCGATTTTCTCACTAGCAGATTTTGCTTTTGCTGTCGCAGCCAATACCCAGGGGCAATTGTCGCTGGCTATCGACACCTCTCTTTCTTTCTTTAAAGCAACACCCAAAGGGGCAACTCTTTACGCTGAAGCAGAAGAGCTGTCTTCAAACCAACGTTTGGGCTGCTACCAAGTTAGAATCACTGACCAGAAGCAACTCGTCGCACAATTTCAAGGGACAGCCTATCGCAAAAAAGAATCTCTCTTTTAAACCTAAGCGCAGTCGATAATACTCAAAAACCTCAGGTGCTTTTTCCCTAACAGGAGTTTTATAAAATGATTAATGCAAACGACCTACGCCGCGGAATTGTTTTTCAGATTGATGCAGCCCCCTGCATCGTTATTGATATCAGTTTTCAATCACCAACAGCCCGTGGCGGCAACACACTGGTCAAAACGAAATACCGTAACTTAATGACCGGACAAATTCTCAACAGCTCATTCAAATCAGGCGATAAAATGGATGAAGCTGATTTCCTCCGTCGTAAAGGACAATTTCTTTACTCATCCGGAGATCAGGGTGTTTTTATGGACCAAGAAAGTTACGAACAGTACGAGATCAGTGGTCCTCTCTACGAAGATATCCAGGGCTACCTGCTTGAGGGTGGCGAAGTCACTCTAGGAATTTTTAACGATCAAGTGATCACCCTCGAAGTTCCACAGGTTGTTGAATTAACAGTGACTGAAACGGCCCCAGCGATTAAGAACGCAACGGCGACAGCTCAAACTAAAGAAGCCATCCTCGAGACAGGGATTTCTCTTCAAGTCCCCGGCTACCTGATCGAGGGAGAAAAAATTAAAGTTGATACGCGCGAGTGCCGTTTTGTCTCACGTGCTTAAATTGATGGATCAAAATAAAGATGCTTGACCTGGCACAGATAAAAGATACGATCTCAAAACATCAGCATCATTCTTTGGCGCAGACGTTTGAACGTCGTGCAGCCGTTGCAATGTTACTTCGCAGTCACGGTAACAATACTGAAGTGTTGCTGATTCGTCGAGCTGAACACAAAGATGATCCGTGGTCAGGTGACCTTGGATTTCCCGGGGGACGAATTGAGCAAAGCGATGTCACTTCAAGGGCAGCAGCAGAGAGAGAAACTTGTGAAGAAATTGGCTTTTGCCTCAAAGATGAAAATTACCTTGGGCAAAGTGATGATTTGACTGGAGCTTACCTCTCAGTTCACATTTCTTGCTTTGTCTATCATGTCAGTGACAACGCGCAATTTACTCTCAATCATGAGGTCGTTGATTTCTTTTGGGTTCCGATTCAAACTCTCCTTGACCCCCAACGAAATCAGTTATTAAACTTTTTCTACCGTGGTCAAGACCGCAAACACCCAGGAGTCCAACTCAAAGAATGGAGTGATCGCCCTCTCTGGGGAATCACCTACCGGCTTTTAGACGACTTTTTTCATTTATTTGATCTGTCATTTTCCCACCCTGAGCACCTTTAGTGTTAAGGCTAAAAGATGATTGGCAGCGAATGAAACAGAGGTAACTATTTTTAAACACAAACCACATAAGTCCTTTAATATATAGGCTTTCTATCTCCAGGCTTTTAATTTGGAAACATATAGATTCTTATGAGTGACACAATCCAAACAATCCCTCTGTTTAATCTCGCCCTAGCCTTTCTGCCAGTTCTTGCCGTGGTCATTATCATAGGACGCTGGCAACTTGGTTTTAAAAGCTCGCTCTACGCTATTTGCAGAATGTTGATACAGCTTCTACTCATTGGTTATTTTCTCACTTATATTTTTGAAACTGAGGGTTCACCTCTCGTTGTCGCAGTTCTTATGGTCATGCTTATTTCAGCAAGCTGGATTGCCCTAAGAACAATATCAATCCCACTAAAGACTCTCTATCTAAAATCATTCTGTTCTATCCTCATCGGAGGAGGGATTGTTTTACTCCTTATGAGTCAACTGGTCCTCAATCTACAACCTTGGTACCTTCCTAATTATATTATTCCTCTTGCCGGGATGATCTTTGCCAATTCAATGAACAGCATCAGTCTTGCGGGAGAAAGGCTTGAAGCAGAAACAAAACGCGGAATCCCCTATCTACAAAGCCGGACGATTGCCTTTCAAGCGGCTCTCATCCCGATAACAAATTCTCTCCTGGCGGTGGGGCTTGTCTCCCTTCCGGGGATGATGACAGGACAAATTCTCTCAGGAATTTCACCTTTAATTGCGGCAAGATATCAAATTATGGTGATGTGCATGATCTTTAGCTCTGCAGGGATTTCCGCAGCAATGTTTCTCTCTTTAATCAGGCCCGACATAGAAAAGCTTTCACCTATCCAGGAAGATCAAAGGAATAACTAACAGTTTTATGGGAAATTATCAGGAGACTATTTTATGCGGTCAACAATACTGTTGCTAAAACTGGTTTCGTGTTTATCACTACTCTGCCTGTCTGCTTCCTGTACAGGATTGCATCATGCGGAAAACAATTCTGAAACAACACTTCAACATGTATCTGTTGCTAAAAACAGTTCCCTACTGTCTCAGTATGCTCCCATCTTTATTCTCGAAGATGTAGACAATAAATACAATTTGATCGGAACACCAGCTGTGCGCGGTCAGGGAGACGGTAAAGCCGATGTCTATGTTAATCCGGACAGAGCAACGATTTACTCAATGGAGAAGAGCTTCACGTCCCATACTGGCGAGTACAAAAACCTTATCTATCGTATTCATTTTGAAAAAGTTCCCTTTAAGCATTTAACAGCAGGAAAAAATGTTGGATTAATTGTCATTGTCACACTCAACCAGCAAAACAAACCCCTCTTACTTACAACAGTCCATACCTGTGGTTGCTATCTCGCCATTGTTCCGACTTCTAACCTCCCTCAACAATTGTACCCGGATAATTGGTCACAAGATCAGCAGCAAGTTTATGGAGAAACATTACCCGGCCTATTAAAAATTGATACACATGGCCTAGAACAGCAAAAAATTGTTCTACGAATCAGAAGTGGGACCCATCGTGTTATGCACCTTGACCTGATATCAAAAAGTGCAATTATTCCAAGTTCGAATGATGTTACCGCCGAGCTTAAATCATTTGAAGACTTGCGTAACCTTCCTTTCGGAAATTCAAAGATATCTTTCTTTGAAACCGAAGGGGCCCGAAAAGGGTACGTCCGTAATAGCTATAAGCCCCTTGAAAGATTGTTGATGAGTTGGTGGGCAATGGATTGGAGGGTCGGCGAAGACAAAGATTTGGGCCCACGGGAAGAAACTGGAACAACTTTCTATACCAGCCTAAAGTTTTGGGCTTGGAAAAAGTCTGACCTTTGGAACTTTGCCAATTTTCTCGACTATTGGGGCTGGAAACTTTAATTCACTTTGAGTTCATCACCAAAATAGCACATGAGAGTCAATTACGAATGATTCCAAATAAAAACTCTTGGATTGGAGTTTATATAAGTATTATGATGGGAACTATCTGATACATTGACTCAATAACTTATTTAATAACTATGGAGGATCCGATGAATGAATCATTTCACATCAAAGACTTTATGAATCCAAAGCCAATGACAGTTTTACCCGACACAAGTATTGTTGAAGTCGCTAAGATCACTCTAAAAGAAAAACTCTCAGGTGTTCTTGTCGTTGATAAATCAAATAATTTACTGGGAATGATATCTGAACTGGATTGCCTCAGATCAATGTCTGGCAGCATTTACCACGAAGGTCGTAATGCCTCAACACTCAGGGCACAAGACATCATGACAAAAGAGGTCACAAGCGTTTCACCAGAAGCACAACTCTTTGATGTGATGACCTCAATGCTTAATCAGGGACAACGGAGAAGGCCTGTTGTTGAAAATGGTAAAGTGATCGGTCAGGTCACGTGCCGGCAACTTTTAAAAATTATCACTTCTTACTCTTGATTCTTACAGGCAGAGATCTATAAACTCCGCCAACAAACTGAAATATTCCCGCGCGTTGACATACATAATGTCGTTATGGTTTCCGCGCGGGAATATTTTTATCTTTTTTTCTCCACTCGCCCAATCATAAAGTCGTTGACCATGACTCACATCAACCAAACCATCATGATTGGTATGCATGACTAAAACGGGGCCGGGGTAAGACTCCATTTTTCGCCGATGATTTAAATATTGCTCAACACAAGATTCAAACTCTGCAACACTGACCCCAATTTCTGAAGGTTCTACCCTAAGGAGCAATCGTTCTTTCACATCAGCAACACCACTTTCCAGAATCAATCCTGCCGCTTGAGGAAATTGTGAAGCCGCCTCTATAGCAAAAATTGACCCGACACTACGACCAAAAAAGATCAGGTCACTGGCGGGTCGATTGAGTGATTTTACCGTTAAGACAACATCATCAAGCATCTTTCCTAACTGTGCCTGCCCAGTTGATTGTCCATAACCACGAAACTCGGCCAACAAAACATTACAGCCCATTTTCTGAATCAAACTAACAAAATCACCTTGCCAATCATCAATAATTTCTCCGTTTCCATGAAAGTGGATCAGAGTTTTTGCCTTTGAATCGACCTCATGATAGCTACACGCCAGACGCGCATCGCCGCAGTCAACCCAAAAAGGATTTTCAAAATACCCGTCTCGAGGGAAAAAGTAGTGTTCACTGATCAATGGATGATTGAGAATCTCAGCCATAAGCTTAACGTCCTTTTCGCAAATTTTTCAAAATCAAAACGACCAACACAATTGCACAAAGCTGCATCAAGAAGGAATCAGAATGATGTGCATTGAGATCACCCCATTGACTCACATCCAAGGAGAAGCTTCTATAAATAATATTTGTCAACCAGCCAAGGAGCAAGGAGCAAAAAGCAATTGATGCTAAATAGACAATAATTGCTGACTTACCTAAGTATCGACTTACAACAGTGATCGTTGCAGCATTTGTTGCCGGACCAGCCAACAAAAAAACCAGCGCTGCTCCAGGTGAAAGTCCCTTAAGAACCAATGCTGCAGCCACCGGAGTTGAAGCACTTGCACAAATATAAAGGGGAATTCCTATTCCCAGCATCAGCACAAGCGAGAGGAATTCATTGTCAAAATATCGGGCAAAAAAATCAGCTGGAACCAAAGTAGAGATCAAGCTAGCAACACCGATACCAATCAATAACCACTTGCCAATATCTCCAAGGAGGGTACCAAAAGCATAAGTTAGACCATCACGCAGACGCATGAAATGCGTTTTTTTCTTGCGCAGCGAATCCTCTGCTTCTGCTACCGAGCAACAACACGTTTTATCAGCACTCGCATCGGCAACTAATGGTTGATTATCTGGAAGTATGTTGACCAGTAGCCCTGCGGTCATTGCAGTTATTAATGAGAAGATAGGCCTTAAAATTGTCATAACGGGATCAAGTAGTGCCCACGTGATCGCAACAGAATCAACTCCCGTTTCAGGAACAGACACCAGAAACGCAGCTGTCGCCCCCTTCCCCGCCCCCTGCTTACGTAATTCAACGGCAGCCGGTATGACCCCGCAAGAACAAAGCGGCAAAGGCACCCCGAAGATGGATGCTTTTAGAACAGACGCTGCACTTTGCCCTCCGAGATGCTTAGCGATCAATTTGTCAGGAAGATAAGCTTTAAGGATACCGGCAGAAAAAAAACCGAACAAAACATAAGGAGCCGATTCAACTAATATTTTCCAGCATTCAACAAAGAAATCGACTAAAAAATCTACCATGCTTTTTCCTATTAATTCTCTCAACATAAAAACAACAGCAATCGCTTCTATCAATACTATACCAATTGTTGACTATTTCAGTCACCATTGTCGGCAATTTTATTTTCCCCTTGTAAAGATTGCAGAATAACCTTCCTTAAATATATTGACATTCAGATTAATGAATATTACGATAGCGTGCATATGCACGTTAATCTGCCCCCAGATCAAACATCAAAATTCGAGGATATCATGCCAGACGTTAGTATTTATCGGAACAACACTGAAAAACCCTTTGAAACCTTCCTACAAGACTTGAGCGATAAAATTGAAGGGGCTGGTTTTAGCATTCAACATCGCGACAAATCAGACCTAATTGCATTTTATCAGGGAGAAGGGGTTACCATCCCCGGGAACTACCGCCACATTATGCTTCAAATCTGCAAACCCCAAAATTCGGGAAAATCTCTCCCTTCCAATCCGGAAAGAAGCGTTTTTGTGCAAAAGTTTATTTTCATTTACAACCAGGGAGGGAAAACCGAAATTCGTTTTCTCAACTATTCCGAGAATCTCATCGGTGAACTCCTTGGCCACAACGAGTTTGAACAAGGTCCATCGGATGACATGTTTGCCGAAGGGATGCACAAAACATTTACGAACATGGAAAAAATTATCCAGTCTGCCGTTTAATTTAATTCGCTTTGCTGCAGGGAGTGACATTTAATTTCACTCCCTGCAGCATTCACACCCCTCACCCCCACCCGGCGGTGTTTCTATTTAACAGCACATCAAATTTTGGATTGTTTTGTTGATCCACTCAATTTATCCTGATACGACATTTTAAATTCAACAAGGGGAATACATGCGCTATTTCTGCTCTAAAGATTGTTACGATTTTTGCGAGTTCAATATCGAATCCATGCCTTCGGGCCACGCGACCTTTGAACCCATCGCAAAGCCTTGGGAAGAAAAAGGCTTTGTCTGCAGTAAACTCACAGGGTTTTATCAGCGGGAGACGGAACAGCCAGCTGAACCTTTTATCGTTTCAAATGGGATAAAAAAGAACTGCTCGGATCAAGAGGCTCTAGACTTTGCAGCGTCACTCCTACACACCCATAGACAGGGAAGAATACTTACCTTACGTGGAAGTGGCAGTCTCGGTTTAATAATGAAATATTGGGAAGTCCTTCTGACTCAGTTACCTGGGACAGAAATAATCGAAAGCGGTATCTGCGATACAACCGGTGATCAGGCCCACATGGATGATTTTGGCATTCTCAAAAATCCCCCTTTAGAAAACCTTGAGGAGGTAAACACCATCCTTCTCTTTGGCAAGAATGCTCGCGTGACCAGTCCACATCTCTATGCCCGCTTGCTACAATTAAAAAAGCAAGGGAAAAAGATCATTTACATTGATCCCGTTCAAGCCGAAACAGCCTCCATTGCTGATCACTACATTCCAATAAAGCCAGGAAGTGATGGCTGCCTCGCTGCTCTCTTATTGAGTCGCCTAGGGATAGAAAAGCAACAAGAGGAAAAAGACCTGCAAGCTGTCTGCGCTATTTCTGACGCAGACCTGATGACATTACAAGACACCATCGATGAAGGAAAAACTGCCTTTATCTGTGGATATGGTATGCAGCGCTACTTCAACGGAAAGAACTCATTTCAGTGGGTTAACCGTCTCGCTGTCTTAACTGGAAACATCGACAATCTTTTCATGGGTCACTCTTCAACAAAAGATCTGGTTAAACCATCCATAACTAAACGCCCTGAACTATCACTAGCTCAAGCGGTAGAAGCCATGGAGCAAGGCAGTGTCGATCTGTTAGTGGTAATAGCGGCAAATCCACTGGTTTCTTTCCCTGATTCAAATCGTTGGAAAAAAATCCTCGAGAAGCAAAAATGCATAGTTGTCGATGTTTGTAATACGCCGACCACCCAACAAGCTGATTGCCTATTGGCTGTTGGCGGAATGTTTGCTCAGCCTGATGTTCAAGGCAGCTTCTTTTTTGAGGGAAAGGCTACACGTACCACCTCGTTCTTAGAAAATCGGCTTTCTGACAGTGACGTTATTTTGGAACTTGCTAAGCGCCTAGACTTATCTGTCGATATAACTTCTCCCGAAAACGTTCAAGAGAAAAAGCTGACTGGCAGACGGACTTATCACCAGGAAAACCTCCCCTTAAAGGTTCCCACAAAAACAGACACCGGACTGCGCATGCTCACATCATCGAGCAGTGATTGGCTTAATTCGCAGGTTCCCCCTCGAGCGTCAAAAAGAGATACTGTTGCCCATATCAGCAGTACAACTGCACAGAGCTACGGCCTTCAAGATCAAGGAAAGATTCGGGTGATTGGTGAGTGCGGTTCCTTTGAAACAATATGTTCCATTTCAGACCGCGTTGACGACAATACTGTCCTCGTTTATAAAAGCCGTGAGATGTTAAAAGGTTGGCCCAACATGGCGGTATCACACCATGAAACGGATGCAGATAACGGTATTGCCCTCTATGAAGCAACTGTCACGTTACAATCGCTTTGTGATCAATAGAATCTTAACTTTTGGATATAAATTCACGAATCGACAAGACCACCTCCCTCCTTGCCGAATGTAGCTGAGCACTACACATCATAAAACGCACAACGGCTCCAAAAATACGCAGCTTAGCGCGGCAACTAAAAATAATTATCAAGCGATGATTAGCCCTACAGAATTATTTTATTTTCTAAAAGACTAATTAATTCTAATCTGCTAAACTTTAGATCATCATATCAAAAAATGAGCTCTTCCACTGCAGAGGGGGAAATAAATGCGCTGTATTCCATTACTAATATGCCTACTTCTATTCTCCGTACCTGTTTGGGCCGACGACATCGCCATCATCAAAAGTCTTGATGGCTCGGTCAAAATCAAACGTGCGGAACAAGTTCTCATAGCTGAAAAAAGTCATAACCTTCAGTCCGGGGACATCCTTATCACAGGTAAAGACAGCCATATCGGGGTCATCTTTCATGATGGCAGCGTTCTCACTCTTAAAGAGAACAGTTTTCTTCGGGTTAATGATTTTGAGTTTAAGCCGATAGAAAACAAATTCAAGTTCAACCTCAAACTTAAAAAAGGGGCTGCTCTGTTTCAATCGGGTAAAATCGGGACTCTATCACCTGAGAGTTTTATTTTTGAGATTCCCGAAGGAACTATTGGTATCCGTGGGACAAAATTCCTGGTCGAAGTGAAATGAGGTTTGCTATGAAGAATCTACATTTATTACTTTTGTTGTTGCTCTCACTGGTTTTATGCTCATGTTCCACAAGCCGCGTTATTCTTTTAGAAAACAATAAAGACACTAATGCAATCGTCATTAAAACTAAATCGGCAGAATTGGTCTTAGATGAAACAAACACTTACGCAGACATTTCTTCAATAGCAGCACCCACAGCAATTAAAAAAATAACCAAGGAAGAATTGCAACAATCCTATGGTTCACTCATTGCTTCTGCCCCTAAGCCTCCAATCAACTTTTTGATCTACTTTGAACCCAGTACCGTTGTCATGACATCTCAATCACAACAACTCTTCCCGGAAGTCCATAAAGCCATTGAAGAAAGGCTTCCATGTGATGTCAACATCATCGGTCATGCAGATAGCACCGGTTCAAAAGAATATAACACCGAACTCTCTCTCAAACGAGCAAAGCAGATTGAACACTGGTTAATAAAACAAAAACTCGACATTTCAAATATCAGCGTTGAGTCCTATGGTGAGGAAGATCCATTGATCCCCACCGCTGATGGGGTTGCAGAGCCACGCAATCGCAGAGTAGAAATCCTTATCCGCTAGATGATGCTCATTGGCGCTACAAGGAGTCACAACCTCGTATAAGTAAAAGAATAATGATTCTAAAAGAACAATAGGCTTACGAATGAAATTTTTGCCTAAAATAATAACTATTTGCCTTATAGCTTTGGGCATTCATTTTCTCAGCTACATCAGTGGTGCAGTCCCCTTTATTGACTTCCGCGTCTTTGACTTATTGTCAATCAACAAAAAAGCTCCTTTTAATCAGACCTCAAATACAACTGTCGTTGTTGAGATTGACGAGAAAAGCCTAGAACAGTTTGGCCAATGGCCGTGGCCCCGATTATTGCTTGCAAAAGGGCTTGAAGAGATACTGCGCCAACATCCTGCTGCTGTTGGCCTGGATATTTTTTTCCCCGAGCCAGACAGAACGTCTCCACAACAAATTACCAACTTCTATCAACAAACGCTTGGCCTTGAAATTCAACTTAACGACTTCCCTCCAGACCTTCTTGATCACGATCTCATTATGGCCCATATTTTACAGAGCGGGCCCATCATTTTGCCTCTCTTTTCTTCAGCAAGAGGAGCAACCAATGATTGCGACTTAACAGCAGGTTCTTTGCTCTCACTTCCCAACGGCCTGCATTTACCGCAGTCCCAAAGCCTACTTTGTAACACTCCGGTTTTACAGAAATCAGCGCAAGGTTTCGGATATATTAATGCAGCAATAGATAATGACGGAATTTTCAGACGCCAGTCTTTAGTCATGGAATATAACGGGTCGGTCGTACCAAACCTTGCCCTAGCGATGCTCCGTCAAGTCGACCCCAATTTGCATGTCAATGTTTCAGACGATGACTGGTCGTCAGGAACAATTTCGTTTATTGACCGACAAATCCCCTTTAACCGAAAGGGAGAAATCCTCAACCGCCTCTACTCCGAAGAGGTTTTCACCAGAGTCTCAATGACGGATCTTATTTCAGGAGCAGTACCAGATTCTTTGTTGACGGGAAAATTGGTTCTTATTGGTGCAACAGCCGCCGGCCTTTACGACCAATATATGACTGCAAGTGGAGATATCATTCCTGGAGTGTTTATTCATGCCGCACTGCTCGAAAACATCATGCAAGGTCAACTTATTTATCAACCTGAAACGGCAAAAAAAACCGTTCAGATTCTCTCCTTCATCTGTTCCTTACTTATTGTTTGGCTTGTATTTGAGCGCCACTACCTGATTTCATGGATTGTTTTTCTCGGCACAACAACACTTGCACTCATCTTTTCATGGTATCAGTTACAACAAGGACAATATCTCTCAATTGGTTTCTTTCTTGCTCCATTTTCATTTCTATTTTTCATTATTTCTCTGTTCTTTTCGGTTCTCCATTACGTCGAAAGAAAATGTTTCCTTGAAGATTTGGGGGATGCTCACTCAGCGACAATTGACAGTATGACCATGGTCGCCGAGAGTCGTGACGTTGAAACTGGCGCACATATCATCAGAACTAAAGAATATGTCAAGATGCTGGCTGAACACCTTTACAAGAACACAACTCAAAGACAATATCTGTCGCAGCACACCCTTGAACTCCTTTACCGGGCGGCCCCACTTCACGATATTGGCAAAGTTGGTATTCCTGATATCATTTTACAAAAACCAGGGGCACTGAATGATCGAGAACTCAACGTTATGCGTAGTCACGTGAGTATCGGTAGAACCATCATTGCAAACGCCATCAACAGCTATAATAAAACCAATGAATTTTTAACAATTGCAGAAAACATTACTTACACTCATCACGAAAAATGGGACGGAACCGGATACCCTCTGGGACTTAAAGGCGAAGAGATCCCATTAGAAGGGCGCTTGATGGCCTTGGCTGATGTGTATGATGCTCTGATAAGTAAGCGATGCTACAAAGAGCCGATGTCATTTGAAGAAGCAGAAGAAATTATCTTAACTGATAGTGGCAGGCATTTTGATCCAACCATTGTTGCTGCATTTGATGAGTTGAAGGAGAGTTTCAGAGACGTTGCCCAAAGGTACCAAGAAGGGTGCGAGATTAATGCTCTACATCTGGACCCTAAGTACATCTTAAGTGAGACACACGGGGGCAGCTAACACTCTGATTTACCCTCTTTTCTGTCGGACATAGACCCACCAATAGATCACACCGACAAAAAGACCCCCACCAACAAAATTGCCCAGCGTCACGCTTATCAGATTACTCTGCCACATAGTCCCCCAACTTAGTTGATCAAGCACAGCGGGATCAAGTCCAGAGGCAGAACATGCTCCCGGAAGTTTTTTGGCAAGGATCCCCGCAGGAATAAAGTACATATTAGCAATAGCGTGCTCAAAGCCTGATGCGACAAAAGCCATAATAGGGAAGAAAATTCCAAGTATCTTTCCACCGATATCTTTTGCCGCCATCGCTTGTAATACAGCGAGACAGACAAGCCAGTTGCACCCCACCGCACGAAAGAAGTAAGCCCAGCTGTGAGAATGGCCGACAACCTCATGACTAACTTTTGCAGAGGCAATTTG
The DNA here is from genome assembly GCA_016744675.1 of Desulfuromusa sp. GTDB lineage: Bacteria > Desulfobacterota > Desulfuromonadia > Desulfuromonadales > Geopsychrobacteraceae > Desulfuromusa. Next base: position 51,973 of record JADGDX010000016.1, read on the forward strand.
CAAAGCGGTTCCTCCAAAAACACCGTCCATAATCCCAGTCTGACCAACTATCATCCAAGCGAGAAAAATTGACCCCGCAAGGTTCCCCAAATAGACCCAAACCCAATTACGCATCACTTGAGTAAAGGTTATTTTTTTCTCCAAAAAGGCTGCGGTCATCAAAGTGTTCCCCGTCCAAAGTTCAGAACCGGGAATAATCACCAACATCAAGCCAAGACTAAAAACAGCACCTACAAAAAACTTTTTAATCCCAATCCATGCAAAATCCCCACTCCCGACAATCGTTGCCAGATGTGCGGCAAATCCAATATAGGCTCCGGCTAAAAATCCGAGGAGCAGAAGCTGCAGGGTTGATCGCTGAATCTTCGCTTCACACCAAGTAACCAGAGATGATGCTAACTCTTCTGGGGTCAGGTAATTTTTCATAACGAATTATCTCACAAAAAAGTCTCAAGAAACAAAATCAGGACTCTAAATCAGGATACTCTACCACACTGCCATCGCTGGCACGGATCAGGAGATTCCCATCCGTTTTTTTCACATAATGGGGAACCAGAGGAACCTTGCCCTTCCCTTCTGGAAGATCGATCACATAATGTGGTGATGCCAAGCCCGACACCGGGCCACGCAGCGAATCCATAATCTCTAAGCCGGAAGAAACCGATGTCCTAAAATGTCCAGTTCCCCGAACAAGGTCCATATGATGTAAGTAATAAGGTTTGACTCGCATCTTCAGCAAACCACGAAAAAGAGTGCTCATTGTGTCGGGGTTATCATTGACACCGCGGAGCAAAACGGTTTGGTTCCCCAGAACAATTCCAGCATCAGCCAATTGCGTACAGGCTGCGATTGCCTCCGCTGTCAATTCCACAGGGTGGTTAAAATGGGTATTCACATAAAGGGGATGGAATGACTTTAACATCGCACACAAGCGTTCTGTGATCCGTTCTGGCAATGTGACCAGGACCCGTGTTCCAATGCGAATCATTTCAACGTGTGGAATCGAATAAATTCGGGCAAGCAAATCTTGCAGAACAGAATCGGGAAGCAAGAGAGGATCTCCACCAGAAAAAATCACATCACGAATTTGCGTATTTTGAGCAATATAGTCAATACCCTCACGTAATTCACGAAAACTTATCGCCATGTCTGCACAACCAATTTTGCGTTTGCGTGTGCAAAAGCGACAGTAACTGGCGCAGCTTCCCGCCACAAGAAAAATTACCCGGTCGGCGTAACGATGAATGACTGTAGGAACTGGGGAGTGATTCTCTTCATCGAGAGGGTCGAGCAAACCGTTATCGTCTAGCTCCAATACATCAGGGACACATTGCTTCCAGATCGGGTCACCAACATGCTTTATCAAACCTAAATAATACGGGGTAATCCTCATTGGGTATTTCGCTTCAACCGACTGGAGAGGTTGAGGATCAAAATCAAAATGGGTAGCAAGCTGCGTTGCAGTTGTCACACTTGCTTTTAAGGATTGCTGCCAAACACCCTGAGACATGTTATCTCTCCATCGGCCGCTGAGCAGACCGCAGCGCCCAGGCCACGACCATTAGTACCAATAGTCCAGCATCACGTAGCAATGCAGCCAAAGGGCTGGTTGGATTAGAAGAATCGGGTTTAAAGCAGCCACAATCGATATCAAAACCGCGAAGGATTGCTGAGGTGAGGACAACCATAAACACAACATTGAGGACAAACAAAACCAAAATGGCAGGGCGAACTCGCATATTGAGCAAAAGTAATAAACCACACAGCAATTCAAGGTAAGGAAGAATCGAAGCAACAAGATAATTCCACGCGTAAGGAAGAATCTGATAATTGGCTATCTGGCCAGCGAAGGCCACGATATCATTTGATTTGACTACCCCTGCATAGATAAAGACGGCGGCTAAAGTGAAGCGACTGAACTGATATGCACCCTTTCCTAAGAGTATCATTCCTGCCCCCCTTCTAGACGACGTCCAGCGTCTCGCCATTCAGGAAAGCCACCCTCATAAACCAGAACATCATCGTAGCCAGCCGTCATCAAAACCATCCCCAGATCAAAAGAATCTGTACACCCGTAGCCACTGCAATAAACAACCAATGTTGTATTTGTCGAGACCTTAGATTTGAATTCCGCTAAAGAGTCCTTGTGATTTGCATGGGGGAATGAGAGTGCCCCGGCAAGATGATTCTCTTCAAAAGCGGCTGAGTTCCGAGAATCGACAAAAATAGCTCCCGAGTCCATCAATTCATCTAACTCGTCGATGTCTACTGGCATCGGAAAAGCAACCGTTTCACCTGACATCTCTAGGATCGGTTCTTCAATTGGAGCAGGCACAGAGACAGACTTGCCAGAAAAAGCATTAAATATCATTTTAAAATTCAAGCTCAAGCCGACGACTGCCGACAAAACGCAGAGAATAAAAGCCTCGAGGACAATGCGGCGCATTGCCGCGCTAAGGGACAGGCTATTCATCTGGTGATTCTTCTGTGGATGGGGCAAGGCCACTGATTGTCGCCCTTAAGCGTTGGTTGTCCTTACGTAGTTGGGCAATCTTCCGATTGCAATCGGTGAGCACCTCGTTAAGTTCATCAAGTAATTGAGTTTGATGACTGAAGCGAATTTCCAGCTCGGTCACGCGCTCTTGCAGTTCTTCAAGCATGGTTGGTCTCCTTTGGCAGGGCACAATATGTAATGAAAAAGAAAAAAGCCATGAATTATCATCAATATTTATAG
>JADGDX010000017.1 GCA_016744675.1 Desulfuromusa sp.
TTGCGGGAGAGGGATTTGAACCCCCGACCTTCGGGTTATGAGCCCGACGAGCTACCAAACTGCTCCATCCCGCGACATGAGCACTGGAAAATAGTCTTCCAATATGGAAATGTCAAGAGAAAAATCGAGACAACCCAATGCTCCTCCCATTGACTACTGACGCGTAATGAAACCTTTAAGTTGCTCTTTGTCCTCCAAGACCTTTTGAGCCGACTTTGCTACTTCAGAGCTTTCATACGGACCGATTCTAACCCGATACCAAAGCCCCTTTGCGCCAAGATCAGCCTCAACAACAAACGCTGGATAATCCTTGGATAACATTTTCTTTTTCAGGGCGATTGCATCCCCCGCGGCTCCAAATGAACCAACCTGTACAGCATGACTGCCGCTGGAAGTCATTTTCGGCATCACCTTTTCAGATTGACTTGGTTCCACCTCCGCAGGTGCCCTGGGGACCTCTTTTTTTACGACAGAAGCAACCTCCTGCTGCTCCTTTTTAACAATCGGCTGATCTGGCAAATCGATCGGAGGCTGTACTACATTTTCAGCAGGAACAACCTTTTCCTCAATTGGCTCCAGATTGATTCCACTCCCAAGAGGAGCCGTCTCCTTTGAAAGGTTATCGTAAAAAGTTAGTTTTGTCTCTTCAGCGGCAGGAGACTTAGTTTCAGCTCCAGCAACTGGGTCAACATCTGAAACATGGATAGGAATTGCGGTCGTTGAAGCAGGAGCTTGGGCAACCAAGACCCTTTCCGTTTGTTGTGCTTTTTGCGCTAAGTCCCTTTCGGCACCCCTGCGCCCAACAATGACACCAAGGGTGAAACTAGCTAATGAAACAACCAATACCAGCACCAATAAAATAATTGCCTGGCGTTTTTCCATCCGACGCTGCGTCCTTGTCTTTGAGGTGCTTTTCATCTTTTCCCCTTTTTTACATTTGTTCTGGAGCAGAAAGCCCTAACAGCTGAAGGGCATTTTCCAAAACGGTTCGGACAGAATTAACCAGATAAAGTCGAGCTTGTGTTGTCGCGTGGTCATCAACTAACACCCGGTAGCGATTATAGTAACTGTGAAACTGCGCTGCAAGCTCCTGAAGATAAAAAATGACCCGATGAGGCTCATAGCTTAAGGCGGCACTGACGACTGTCTCGGGAAACCGAGCTAATTGTTTCACCAGAGCTAATTCTTCAGCTAATTCAAGGTGGCTAAAATCAATATCTTCAAGCTTCGGCAATGCAACTCCACTCTTTGCTGCATTATTGTTGATACTACACACCCGAGCATGTGCATACTGGACATAGTAGACGGGGTTATCACTGCTTTGCTGCTTGGCGAGCTCCAAATCAAAATCGAGCTGACTATCACAGCGGCGCATCAAAAAGTAAAAGCGGCAGGCATCGCGACCCACTTCCTCTATCACTTCTTTCAAGGTGACAAAGTTCCCTGATCTTTTCCCCATAATAAATGGCTTACCGTCACGCAGCAAATTGACCATCTGAATCAGCAAAACCTCAAGGTCTTCTGGTGGATGTCCCAACCCGGTGAGCATAGCCTTCATCCGCGGGATATACCCATGATGGTCGGCCCCCCAGACATCAATGACACGGTTAAATCCACGATCAAACTTTTCCATATGGTAAGCAACATCGGAAGCAAAGTAGGTATAACTTCCATCAGACTTAATCAACACACGGTCTTTGTCATCACCAAACTCCGTCGTGCGCAACCAAAGAGCATCATCCTCCTTGAAAGAAAGTCCTTTCTCTTCCAGCTTTGCCAACTCTTGATCAACCATATCGCGATCATACAAACTTTTTTCACTGTACCAATTATCAAAAGTAATTCCAAAAGTCTTGAGATCCTCTTCTATCCACTCAAGAACTTCTTTGACACCGAAACGAGAACAAAGTTCAATCGCTTCGTTTTCGATCATCTCTTTCAGATCACCATGTTCCGTTTGCAGCTTAGTCGCTAAGTCAACAACATAGGGAGCTTGATAGCCATCTTCAGGAAACTCAATGACTTCTCCTTGCAACTCGCGCAACCGGAGAAGAATCGAACGTCCAAGGGTCTGTACTTGGTTGCCAGCATCGTTAACATAGTACTCCCTCTGGACATCAAACCCTGCCGCTTGGAGCACGGATGCAACTGCATCACCGACTACCGCGCCCCGTCCGTGTCCAATATGGAGTGGTCCTGTTGGGTTTGCACTGACAAACTCAACCTGAACTTTTGTCCCTTCACCAACTTGGCTGCGACCATAGTTAGCACCCTGTGTGGAGATCTGGCCAAGAACCTCATACCAGCAAGCGGCCGTTAAGCGAAAATTAATAAAACCGGGACCGGCAATTTCAATTTTATCGCACAGGGGAGTTCCCTGAAGAGCAGCAACTAAAACTTCTGCTATTTTCCGAGGCGCTTTCCGTTCTGGTTTGGCCAAAGTCATTGCCAGATTGGTTGAAAAATCACCGTGATCTGGATTTTTGGGTATTTCTAACTGTATTTCATCTGGGGAAACACCTGAATTCAGAGATTCCTCAGAGTAACATTGATCCAAAGCTGCTCGAATCGCTAAGCGTAATTGTTCTTTCATGGTCTTACTGCCTCTTTTCTTCAGTATCACTATCGGGGAGATGGTAAATCAATTCACCCTCACGAACCATTCCAAGCTTTGTTCGTGCCAGTTGCTCCCAATACGTTTTATCTTTCTGCAAACGTTCAATTTCAGTACGCAACTCTTGCTGCTGCTGTTTTAAATCAGCAAGCCTTTGTTGTAACTCCTGTTTCTGCTGTTCTGCCTGTACGATTCGCAAAACCCCGCGACTGCCAAATACAGCATAGGCAAACATCAGCAGAATAACGATAAGTAAACATATCGTCAGTATATTTTTTCTGCCGGGAGCTCCCGGTTCGCGAGTAGAACTCAAGCTGCACCTCGCAGACACCTATAAGAAACTTTTGTACAGCCAAACGAACGGCGATCAAATTCCACCCAGGCTTCCCCCCAGACCACCAACTGATCCGATGCCACGCATCGTAAAAGTCAACATAACAGAGCGATCGATATCATCTTCATCGACATCATTATATTCTCGATAGGACAGCTGAGCACTCCAACATTGCTGACGATATTCGATACCAGCCACCTGTTCCAAACGCTCATGGGTTGACAATTCATAACGCTGTTGATAATTCAGATAAACAGGGCTAAGAAAAGCAACGCTCAAATTCACAGTCGCATAGTCAATATCATCATCTGCGTCGTACCGATATTCAAACTTTAATGCGTTATCCTGCTGATCCTTAACTTCCCCCTCAATGGAAACTTCAGTCCAATCACCGCTATCAACATCAAGGGTTGTGTCGGTCTGCAAAGACCACCACATCGCAGGCTGCAAGGTCATCTCAATGCGCAAATCCTGAAACCGTTGTTCGCTAGCTTCATCGGTCAAATCATAGGTTTGAGATAATCGCAGATAAAGAAACTCCGTATAACCGGGAGACTCATTCGCACGATCTGAGCGGAGCGTAAACCGCTGAACCAGTGCATACTCAATCTGATTAGCCTCATCAATGCGGTCATAGTCATCAAAATCGGGCAAATGCTCTTGATCTACGTCGGGTATATACCGATAAATGAGCTCTGGTGAGATAGAGTGGCGCAATGCCCCCGACGAACCAAAAGGACGATGATAAACCTTTTGTACCTGAGTATTAATGCGAGTCACAAACTCTGCAAGCCCCTCGTGATCAGACTCGGAGCCATCACTTAGGTCCCAATAATAACGCTCCCGGTAAGACAACTCTGGAGCAATTTCAATAACATCCCCCAGCTGAAAACTTGCCGCCAGAACAGGTCGAACCATCATGCGCTCTCCACGCAAGCCCTCATCTCGCCAGAAATTGGTATATTCAGTCTCAAGCGCGTAGTAAAGAGGTGATTCACCAATCCGCTGTCGAGCGACATCAAAACTAATCCGCGGTAGCAACTGTAACGTGGTCGGATCATCAGCTTCAAGGTCTTTCGTATATTTAAACTGACCGACCAGAGAATATTTCCCCCAACTTTTACTCAGAGACAAGATAGACTGCACTTGATCCTTGTTATATTCCTCGGCAACGGTCCCAAAGTCTTCAAAATACTCATCATCATTGACATATTCGGCATCCACAACCATCCGGACCCCTCCAAGCAACGAGCCATCATGTTGCCATTCAAGAGCATAGCGCTCTTCATCGACAGCAACTCCGTCAACGTCATCAACATTCATATGATAAGCACGCATTTCACCTGCGTTGTCATGACCAAAAATATAGCGATATTCAAGCCCTTTGCCGATCCCCATTTCAGAGAGATAATCAAGATAAAGGGTCACGTCCTGATTTACACCAAGAACCTGATAATAAGCGGCACTGTATTGGAAACCACGCTTACTGGAGTAACCGACACCAGGAATTAACAAACCCGATTCGCGCTCTGTTTTTGCCGGATAAATAATATAAGGAAAGTAGAGTGATGGAATATTTTTCAAATAAAAAATTGTGTTCCGGGCACGCGCATAACCACCCAAAGTCACATCGACGTGGCTGGCTCCAAACTTCCAAGAGGGCACATCACCGTCACATGTCGTAAAGGTCCCTTTTTCTATCCGATAGTCAAGGGCTCCCAGCCGCTCAATCGTCTTTCCCCGAACATGTAAATTCTGGTCGCTTAGATAAAAGTATCCATCCTCTACAATTCCGGTCCCTTGTTGTAAATTATAATGGGCTCTCTCTCCTGACAGCTCTTCTCCCGGTGAAATAAATTGAACATTCCCTTCGGCCTCAACCTCACCACTAAGCTGGTTCCACTCTAGGGCCTGGCTACGAACTTCCAGGTCTCCCTGACTGAGCTTAACATTGCCTTTCGCACGATAGAGACCTGTATCTTTGTCGAAACTGAATTGATCAGCTTCAAGATGAATCGGCTGCTCCGAGCCATCGACCTGATCAAAGTCAACTGCCACAGCCAGAGTTGGGGCAAGAAAACAAAGAATAAAAAGTAAAAAGCGAGACAACATCAAACCGTTAAAACCTCTTTAGAAGCGCCGGCACATTGACAAATATTTTCACGGAATAATTATGGATCAATGGTAATTGCCAGAGTATCAACATTTTTCAGCAAATGCTCTCTGATTTCTGCAACAAGAAACAAAGATCCAACTACCAGAACAGTCTCTCCGGGTGATCGTCCCTCTAATGCCGCCTGGACAGCTACTACAGAGTTAGCATATCCAGATGCCCGCCCTCCCCAGCCATGAACAAAATCAACTAATTCCTCAACGGGGACAGCCGCATCGACAGGAGGGCAAGTCGCATAAACATGTTCGGCAAAAGGCAGCAATTCTGAGAGTAATTCATTTGCTTGTTTATCTGCCTTACAACCAACAACCAAATGAACATCTTTTAGGTTTTGCTGTTGTAGATAGGTCGCAAGTTTTTTTGCTCCAGCGGGATTATGTGCCCCATCCAAGAGAATCCTCTCCGGCAACCATTCAAGACGACCCGGCCAGCACACTTTTTCTAGCCCTTGACGGATCTGGGGCAAGCCAATTTCAACGCCACATTCGGCGAGAAAAAGAGCTGCTGCAGCGGCCAAGGCTAAGTTGCAATGCTGGTGTCGCCCGACCAGAGCGGGGTTGAGTTTCTCCAAGAGAAAACCAGGCCCAGTGAGGGAAAAAGAATCATCCTCACTTTGACAATGGTAGTCGTGCCCAAATTGTGACAGTGGAACTTTCAACTCTGTTGCGTGTTGCTCTAAAACTGAGCTAACTTCTTCTGGCTGATAGGCACTGATTACTGGGACGCCAAGCTTAAAGATACCAGCTTTTTCGCTCGCAATTGCAGACAGCTCATTTCCTAAACACGAGGTATGATCAAAGCTGATTGGCGTCACTAAACAGAGTTCAGGGATAACCACATTGGTCGCATCAAGTCGACCACCAAGACCCGTCTCTAAAACAGCCCACTGAACTCCTCGACGGTGGAAACAGAGAAGAGCCATGGCTGTTGTAAATTCAAAAAAGGTTGCCCGTAGTTCTTCCGCATACGGGCGTAATTCGTCAATCAGTTCAACAACTTCGGATTCTGAAATCTGAAGGGTATCGACCCTGATCCGTTCGGTAAAATTATGTAGATGGGGAGAAGTGAAAAGGCCTGCGGAAATCCCCGCTGACTGAAAAATGCTGGCAATCGCGGCAGCTGTCGATCCCTTACCGTTGGTCCCGGCAATATGGATAATCTTCAGTTGCTCCTGTGGATTCCCTACTCGGGATAAAAGCTCCCGAGTGTTATCCAATCCAAGCTTAATGCCAAAAAACTGCAGCGAGTAGAGATAGTTTAAACTATCCCGGAAATGATGATCCATAAGGAGCTATTTTTTAGTAAAAATACGCAGTAACTCTGACAGCTTCTTCTTCATCTCTTTACGTGGAACGATCATGTCAACCATTCCATGCTCAAGAAGATATTCCGAACGCTGAAACCCGTCAGGAAGAGTTTGGCGAATTGTCTGTTCAATAACGCGTGGCCCGGCAAAACCAATCAATGCTCGCGGTTCAGCGATATTCAAATCACCTAGCATGGCAAAACTCGCCGTAACACCGCCGGTTGTCGGATCGGTCAAGACCGAAACAAATGGGATTCCAGCAGCTTTAAGCCTTGCCAATGCAGCACTGGTTTTTGCCATCTGCATGAGCGACATGATACTTTCCTGCATCCGCGCCCCGCCTGATGACGAGAAGATGAGAACAGGCGCACAGGTCTCCAGACCTTTCTCAATCGCCCGGGTAATTTTCTCACCTACAACCGATCCCATACTGCCGCCCATAAAAGAAAAATCAAATACGGCGACAACGACGGGCAATCCATCAAGATGCCCTTCACCACAAATAACCGCATCACCATCACCGGCTTTTTTCACTGCGGCCTTAATGCGGTCCTTATACTTTTTCGTATCTTTGAATTCGAGAAAATCAACCGAACTCATCTGGGCATCCATTTCAACAAAGGTGCCTTCGTCGAGAATCAGATCTATTCTCTCACGTGCCCCAATCCGAAAGTGATAGTCACATTTAGGGCAGACATTCAGATTGCGCTGCACCTCTTTAGCATAAATAATTTCGTGACAATTTTTACACTTAGTCCAAACACCTTCGGGCACTTGAACATTTTTCTTTTCAATCGAAGCGGTTAACGCTTTTTTCTTACGGAACCAGGCCATGAAACATCCTTTTCGTTTTCACCTGCAACTGAGCAAACAATGCAAAGCTCAGCTCACAGGAGCAGTGAGTCCATGCTTAAGCTCATCAATAAATTTTGCAACTTTAGGCAGCAACTCTTTGCTCTGCCCATTCTCTTCAATTATTTTAACCAGTGCGCTACCAACGACAACACCGTCGGCAAACGCTCCAACAGCGCGCGCATCTTCGGCCGTTGTAATTCCAAAACCAACAGCAACAGGAACGGCGGACATCCCCTTCAACTCCTCTACTGCGCGTTGAATCTCCTGAGGAGAGATTTTCTGCACCCCAGTCACACCCGTCATTGAGACATAGTAGAGATAACCCTGTGCCACCTCAGCTAAACGCTTCATCCGTTCAGGAGGCGTTGTCGGCGCTAAAAGCGTAATCAAGTCGATCCCTGATTCTGCCATCGCCGCACTGATTTCACCAATCTCTTCCGGAGGAAGATCAACCAGCAATAAGGCATCAACACCCGCCACCGCTGCATCACGAGCAAACCGCTCAGCCCCGTAGCAGAAAATCGGATTATAATACCCCATCAGAATCAATGGAACTTGGGTTTTCTTACGAACATTTGTGACCAACTGCAAGACCCCATTAAGAGTCACCCCAGCAGCTAAGGCACGCTCTGAAGCTGCTTGAATTGTCGGCCCATCAGCCATCGGGTCAGAAAAAGGAATGCCCAACTCAATCAGATCGGCTCCAGATTCAACGAGGGCTTGAATTACATCCTCAGTGACTGCCAGATCAGGATCCCCAGCGGTAATAAAAGGAATCAGAGCCGTCTCATGACGCTCCTTCAACGCTGCAAATGTTGCTTGAATCCGTGACATGTTGTCAAATTCCATAATAAAAGTGGTTAGACCATTTAAAGATCAGACCCTAACTTATCAGTTTAGTTGATTCTTCATTAGATTTTCAATCATTTTTTCAGCCAATTAAGAACTTCCATTTTCTGAAGTGCTTTTTTCTGGTTTCCCTTTAGGCCGACGCCTGGGCCGCCTGCGTTTTTGCTGCCCCGCAGGTTTTTCCACCGGAGGTCGTTTTCGTTTTGGCTGAGCTCGCTTATAGGTAAAACAAAAGTCTTCATCGAGGGGCATTTCACTGGCAATTCGGAAACCGAGATAATCTTCAATTTCTTCTAAAATATAAACCATCTCTTCATCAGCGAAGCTGATCGCTTGACCACGGGCACCCGCTCGCGCTGTCCGACCAATACGATGAACATAATCCTCGCGATCCTGAGGGAGATCATAATTAATAACGTGGGTCACATCATCAACATGAATACCTCGAGACGCAACATCTGTTGCAACAAGATGGGTCAAACCCCCTAATTTAAATTGATCAAGAATTCGCATCCGTTTTTTCTGTGGGATATCTCCTGACAACACCGCGCTGGACACACCATTTGCCAGAAGCAGACCGCTTAAACGTTCCGCTTCCACTTTAGTATTGACAAACAACATCACCTTATCCATCTTGCTATCACGCTTCATCAACCCAAGCAGTAGAGCAAATTTTTCCTGCCTTGAAACATGATAAAGGATCTGATCTATTCCGTCTGCCGTGACCTGATCTGGCGCTATCTCAACCCGTTCTGCAAGATCCATAAACTCATATGCCAACTCCATCACCTGCCCCGACAATGTTGCAGAAAAAAGCATTGTCTGACGTTTCTCAAAAGGTGGCAATTTACGTAAAATATAACGAAGGTCCTTGATGAAGCCCATATCAAACATGCGATCAGCTTCATCGATCACCAATGCCTCAACACGTCCCATGGAGAAAACCCGCTGTTTGGCATAATCAATCAGCCGTCCCGGTGTTGCCACAATAATATCAACACCATCTTTAAGTGCCTGACGTTGCTTTTCGTAGTCAACGCCACCAAAGATTGGCTGGACTTTAAGCCCCGTCTGTTTACCCAGCAGCTCAGCATCTTTACAAATCTGCACAACCAGTTCACGTGTCGGAGCCATTACTAGAGCACGGGGGTTATTACTGGTAACATTCTGATTTTCCAGTAAGCGACAAAACAGTGAAATCAGAAAAGCCGCGGTCTTGCCGGTTCCTGTCTGTGCCTGAGCAGCAACATCCTTTCCTGCCAAGGCCAGAGGAATCGATTCCTCTTGTACTGGCGTCAAAGACTCAAAACCTGCAGCTAAGATTCCTTGCCGAACAACTTCTGGGAGATCCAAATCGGTAAATTTCATGATAAATCAACCCCTAAAGCGTCTGCCACAGTATGAATGTCTTTATCACCACGCCCCGATAAATTGACAAGGATAATCTTGTCGGGTGACAGGGTGGGAGCAAGCTTCATCACTTCGGCAACCGCGTGAGCACTTTCAAGAGCAGGGATAATTCCCTCGATATGAGTCAATTTCTGGAAAGCTTCCAAAGCTTCAGCATCGGTCACTGATACGTATTCAGCTCTTTTGATATCCTGAAGATGAGCATGTTCAGGACCAACCCCGGGATAATCCAAACCAGCCGAGATAGAGTGTGCATGTTGAATTTGACCATCCTCGTCTTGCAACAAATATGTTTTATTGCCATGCAAAACGCCCGGAGATCCCGCAGAGATAGAAGCTGCATGCTTATCGGTGTCAACTCCAAGTCCAGCAGCTTCCACACCGACAAGTTTAACAGAACTATCCTCAACAAAGGGGTAAAATAGGCCCATGGCATTTGATCCCCCGCCGATACAGGCTAACGCGACATCTGGCAAGGCCTTCTCCGCTTCCTGCAATTGATCTTTAGCTTCGGCACCAATCACTGATTGAAAATCGCGAACCATTAATGGATAGGGGTGGGGTCCGGCAACGGTCCCAATAACATAAAACGTATCTCGAACATGGGTGACCCAGTAGCGCATAGCGTCATTCATTGCATCTTTCAGTGTGGCTGTTCCACTGGTCACTTCATGCACTTTCGCCCCGAGTAATTTCATCCGGAAGACATTCAAAGATTGACGCCGAATATCCTCTTTCCCCATGAAGACTTCACATTCCATCCCAAATAAAGCTGCAACAGTTGCCGTCGCGACACCATGCTGACCTGCTCCCGTTTCGGCTATAACCTTCTTTTTCCCCATCCTGCGGGCCAACAGAATTTGACCGACAGTGTTATTCACCTTATGAGCTCCGGTATGATTCAGATCTTCCCGCTTAAGATAGATTTTAGCACCACCGAGCTCTTGGGTGAGGCGCTCTGCAAAATAAAGGGGACTGGGCCGCCCGACATAATGCTTTAAATAGTATTGAAACTCTTGCTGAAACGTTTCATCTTGACTCGCCTCAGTATAGGCCTGTTCCAGTTCAAGAAGCGCTGGCATCAAAGTTTCAGCAACATATCGTCCACCATATTCACCAAAATGGCCACGCTCATCGGGATACTGATAATTCATAGTTTTCTCACTCACAACAAGGGGCTATTGGCTCAGGGCAGGAGACTGCCCTTACTTGTTGAATAAATTTACGAACTTTCAAGTGATCTTTACGCCCAGGACATTGTTCAACCCCACTGGAAACATCGACAGCGTAGGGATTGACCACCTGTATCGCTTGGGCAACGTTCTCCGCGGTCAAACCACCCGCTAAAACAATTGGCATATCACCAGTCAATTTCTTTGTTAGCTGCCAGTCAAATTGCTCTCCGGTCCCTCCATAGGCCTGATCACTCCAAGCATCTAATAACAATGCCGAAACCGAGTATTGATCAATTCCTGCCAGAGAATCGGAATCCTTAACGCGAACAGCTTTAATCACCGGATATGGGCTCAAAGAGCAATCTTGCGCTTTCTCATCACCATGTAACTGGACAATGTTCAACCCCGCAATTGACATCGTCTCGTGGATCACCTCAGCTGCAGCATTTACAAACAGGCCAACGGTTGTCACAAAAGGGGGAAAATTTTTTATCATCTGCGCAACTTGTTCGGGACGAACACAACGAGGGCTCTTATCGTAAAAAACAAAGCCAAGAGCGTCAGCTCCGGCATCGACAGCACATAGAGCATCTTCTCGATTGGTAATCCCGCAGATTTTTATCCGGGTTGTCTTCATAAGTAATCAGACGTTTCCTAACAATGAGCCCAGTTTTGTCTCAATATCTGTTTCACGCATTAAACTTTCCCCAATCAAGAAAGCCCCTGCTCCCGCTCGTGTTAATCGTTCGATGTCACCTCGGCTATCAATACCACTTTCAGCAACAGCCAATTGACGTTGAGGAATCTTTCCAGCGAGCGCCTCTGTCACTCCCAAATCAGTGACAAACGTTTTTAGGTTTCGATTATTAATACCGATCAAATCAACCGGCAATACCAGTGCCCGCTCCAATTCTTCAGCATCATGAACTTCGAGCAACGTATCCAGTTTGAGATCTGCCGCCAATTCCGCCAACTCGCGGAGAGGCTCATCGTCAAGTGCCGCAGCAATGAGGAGGATCGCATCAGCTCCAGCGTATCGTGCTTGGACAACCTGATAAGGGTCGATGATGAAATCTTTACGCAACAAAGGCAAATTGATCTGTTGCCGAATTTGGCCGAGATAATCGAGAGAACCGTAAAAATAGTGTTCGTCGGTTAAAACCGAAAGACAACTGGCCCCACCACGCTCATAATGACGAGCAATCGCCAGCGGATCAAAATCTTCGCGGATAATTCCTTTTGAGGGGGATCCCTTTTTAACCTCGGCGATCACAGCCGTACCTAAAGCAGAGGCTTGGCGTAACTTCGCCGCAAACCCCCGGACCGGACCAGAATCGACAACCCTCTCATGCAATTCAGAAAGGGGCATCCGGAGCTGATCAGCACTCACTTCTTCTCTCTTAGTCTTTAAAATCCGATCAAGAATCATTGATTTGTCATCCGGATCAAAGTCTCAAGTGTCTCCTTGGCTCGCCCACTACTAATCGCATCACGCGCCGTCTCTATTCCCTGGTCGATACCACTGGCCACTCCCGCAGCCACCAAAGCATAGGCACTATTCAACAAAACGATATCGAGTTTCGGCCCAGCCTCTCCAGCCAAGACCTCATGAACGATTGCAGCATTCTGCCGCGCATCCCCACCCTGAAGGTCTTCCAGACGGCAACGCTCAAAACCAAAGTATTCAGGAGCAACCGTATGAAGCTCAACACTCTCGCCTTGAATGGCCGCAATGTGGGTTGTACCGGTGAGAGTAATTTCATCCATACCATCTTCACCATGGACGACAAAACCACTCCGACAGCCCAGTTGCATTAGGACTTGTGCCAGAGGTTCAACCAGTTCTCGTCGATACACTCCCAAAACCTGGCGATCTGCTCCAGCGGGATTAGTAAGAGGACCGAGAATATTAAAAATGGTTCGAATCCCAATCTCACGCCTGGGGCCAATAGCATGCTTCATTGCTCCGTGCAAAGCTGGCGCATACAGAAAACCAACCCCAACCTCTGCAATTAAATTGGCAACCTTTTCTGGTGAGACATCAAGTTTCACACCAAGCTCTTCTAAAACATCGGCGCTTCCACAAGAAGAAGAAACACTGCGATTACCATGCTTAGCAACCTTGACTCCACAGGCGGCAACAACAAGGGCTACAGTAGTCGAGATGTTAAAACTCCGAGTTCCGCTACCACCCGTTCCACATGTATCGAGGATCGTTTCACGATCGATATCAATATCATCACGATCGATGTCGATTCCGGCACCAACCTGAATCGGCGTTGCCCGTGAACGCATCACGCGCGCTGCACCAATAATTTCAGGGATAGTTTCCCCCTTAATTCTTAGTGCTGTTATAAATGATCCAATCTGTGCAGATGTCGCCTCGCCACCCATGATTTGATTCATCACGTCAATCATTTCAGTTTCAGACAAGTCCTGCTTTTCGACTACCTTGGCAATTGCCTCTTTAATCATCCATCAACCTCTTTCAAGACGCTTTAAGAAAATTATTGAGAAGATCTTTACCCGCTGTCGTCAGAATGGATTCAGGGTGAAATTGGACGCCCCAGACAGCCAGAGACTGATGCTGTAAAGCCATAATTTCTCCCTCATCAGTCCACGCTGTGACCTTGAGGCTATCAGGAAAAGAATCACGCTCGGATAACAATGAATGATAACGCGTCGCAGTAAATGGATTAGACAATCCCAGAAACAGGTCACTGTTATCATGATGAATCGGACTGGTCTTACCATGCATCAGACGGTCAGCCCTCACAACCTTGCCACCAAAAGCTTCGGTCATCGACTGGTGACCAAGGCAAATCCCCAACATAGGGATTTTCCCGGCGAACTGCTTGATTGCTGGGACCGAAATGCCAGCCTCTTTGGGTGTGCATGGGCCGGGGGAAATGACCAGCCGCTGCGGCGACATCTGCTCAATATCATCCAAAGTTAATTTATCATTTCTGATAACTTTGACATCTTCACCCAACTCCATAAAATACTGCACGAGGTTATAGGTAAAGGAGTCGTAATTATCAATCATCAACAGCATAAAATATCCTATACAAGTCCGCGATTTGCCATTTCAATGGCGCGCTTGACTCCTCGCGCCTTATTTAATGTTTCTTGGTACTCCATCTCAGGGTCGCTATCGGCAACAACTCCGGCACCAGCCTGCAAATAAAAATGTCCATTTTCTATTTGCAAGGTGCGGATCGCGATAGCCAGATCCATATTGCCACTAAATGAGAAGTACCCGACAGCTCCACCGTAAACTTCCCGGCGAACGGGCTCTAGTTCATCAATGATCTCCATCGCCCTGATTTTTGGAGAGCCCGAAAGCGTTCCGGCTGGAAACGCAGCTCTAAAAACATCGAAACTATCAAGCTCAGGACGCAACCGGCCACGCACATTTGAAACGATATGCATTACATGAGAATAGCGTTCCACAACCATCAACTCACTGACTTCAACGCTCCCCGGCAAGGCGACTCTTCCCACATCGTTACGACCAAGATCCACCAGCATGATATGTTCAGCGCGTTCTTTAGGATCAGTCATTAACTGGCGTTCCAACTCCAGATCTTCCTCGGCCGTCTTGCCCCGTGGCAGCGTTCCGGCAATTGGCCTAACATCAACACGATCGCCTTCCTTACGCACCAGAACTTCCGGGGATGCTCCAACAACGACAGAATCATCAAAACGCAGAAAAAACATATAGGGGGAAGGATTGATGGTCCTTAGAGCCCGATAGATGTCGAAAGGATCACTGTGTAGCTTCCCTGAAAAGCGCTGCGAAATAACAACCTGAAAAATATCTCCGGCACGGATATATTCTTTACAGCGTTCAACAGCCGCCTTAAACCCATCCTTCGTAAAATTTGTTTCTAGTTCCTGAGAACCATCACCAGCGGGCTCATCGCAGCGTAAAGACAGGGGTTGGCGCAACATCTCCAACATCCCATCAATCTGGTTTTGGGCATTCAGGTAAGCCGCCGCAGGATCATCACCATCTTTAAGGTGGACATTACAGACCAACTTGACCTTCTGGCGCATGTTATCAAAAATCAATAGCCGCTCAGTCAACATAAAGCAGGCATCCCAGCCATTGAGCTCCCTTGGATTGGAATCAGGAAGATCTTCTATGTAGCGGACCATGTCGTATCCAAGATACCCAACGGCCCCACCAGAAAAACGCGGTAACTCCTCAAGTTCTACCGGCTGATACACTGACATCAAGTCACGCAGCTTGCCTAATGGATCATCAACCTGCCCAGATTCTTCTAGTTGCCCATCATAGAGAATCTCGTAAGCATTGCCACGACAACGATAGACGCGCGATGGGCCGCAACCTAAAAACGAATATCGGGCCCACTTTTCTCCTCCTTCAATCGACTCGAGCAAAAAAGAGCTGTGCCCATCATCAATCTTACGAAAAGCGGAAACTGGCGTTTCCATATCGGCAAGGATTTCTCTATAAACAGGAATCAGGTTACCCTGCCCTGCAAGCTGACAAAATTCATTTTTATGGGGAAGATACATGAGAAATAGAAACCTTTATAAAAGTGGGATTTTCTAACATTATAGGACAAATTAAGTCAAGCAATCCAATCCTAACACTCCCCCACAAAAACGCGGTCTCCACAACTCAAATAAGACAAAGGGCATAAACATAATTAATCACTAAAACACCATTTGATATAAAATATTCTATCAGTGAAATTTCTTTCTTAATTCACAGTTACAAATGAGCACCAATGGCAGGAAACAACGCTCATTAAAGCTAAAATTGAGACAAAAAATCACATCAATTCTTCCAACCCATCAAAAGTGAAACGGTATAACTTTTTTTTAAACACCGTTATACTTAATTTTTAACCCCAAATTAATCCCATTTATTATTGTTTTTTCAGCTACTTAGACTTCTCTCCCATAAAACACAAATTGGCGACAAAGACAACATTTTCAAACAACATCAAAAAAGCGTATTGACAACTATATAACGGCGTATTATTGTTCCGCATGCTAAACCGATTTGAAGATTAAAAGTTGCTAAAATGAATATCCGGTTTAAAATTCTACTACGAAGGCGATAAACGCAATGCCGAGCAGAGAAAAAGACTCCTACAACATCAGGTCAGTTGAGAATGCTCTGCACTTACTCGAGGTACTTGCAGAGGAAGGCAACAGATGCAGCCTTGCCCAACTCAGCCAACGTCTTGACATGACCAAGGCAAGCCTCTTCAGATTGATGGCAACATTTGAAAATCATGGATACGTTGAACGTGGTCTGGTTTCAGGAGAATATCAACTTGGGCTAGCAGCCTTTGAGGTCAGTCAAAAGCTCCTCTCCAAAATGACCTTATTGCGTAAAGCTCGTCCCGCAATGGCACAACTGGTAAGACAATGTGACGAAACTGTCTATCTGGTTGTCCAGCGCAACCAAGAAGCGCTTTTTTTGGAGATGTTGGACAACGATCAAAAAGTTAAAGTTGTTCCCCTGACAAGCCAGCGGTTTCCACTGGACAAATGTGCTGCCGGGAGAATTTTCCTGACGTTTGACGAGGCAAATGCACCTCTGCTGGAAAATCAACCTCAATTGGCAGAGAAAATTGATCGCTGCCGCAAGCAACGTTACTGCATTGACCATAATGGCGTCGGCGAAGGAAGCACTTGCATGGCAGTTCCACTGTTTAAGAGTGGTGGAACCTTAACTGGCTCTTTAGCTCTCATTTCTCCGAGTTTCCGTACCGACGAAGAGCGGATCAATAAAGAGTTGCTGCCAGCGCTGCAAGCAACTGGAGAGATGATCTCAGCACAACTGGGACACAATGCGTTCGCGCCAAGAAGCACTCCCTAGCAGGGATAAGAGCATAATTACAGTCTGATAGATATCAGACCGATTAAATAGAAGTTTTCTCGCGTTTCATACATTCAATTAGAAATGGTAATCCCGAAAGGAGGACATCAGACAATTTGTTTAATAAAGCTGAAACCAAGCTTTAAAAATTACAGTTAGATCAACTTAGGGGGTAACATCCATCTTTTTTGTGAGGAGGAATTATTTATGAGTACGGACAACAGTAGTAAAGCTTATTGGAAGGACACGTTATCCTTAGTCAGGAACATGCTGATTATCTGGTTCGTCGTTTCATATGGCGCCGGGATTCTATTCGCTGGAGCATTAAACAGTATCTCTCTTGGGGGTTACCCACTGGGATTCTGGTTTGCACAGCAGGGTTCAATCTACGTTTTCATCGCTCTGATTTTCTATTATGCCAAGGCAATGGGAAAACTTGATGAAAAATATGACGTCCACGAAGACTAAGGAGGAGTAATATTATGGGTTTACAAGCTATGACATACTTCGTTGTTGGACTCACATTTGCCATCTATATTGGCATTGCAGTGTGGGCCCGCGCGGGGAGTACAAGTGAGTTTTATTCTGCTGGCGGTAACGTCGGCCCAGTAGTTAACGGTATGGCAATTGGTGCTGACTGGATGTCGGCAGCTTCTTTTATCTCCATGGCTGGCCTTATTGCCAACATGGGTTATGGTGGCGGTCTGTTCCTGATGGGATGGACTGGTGGTTACGTTTTGTTGGCGATGCTGTTAGCACCTTACCTGCGTAAGTTTGGTAAGTTTACAGTCCCATCATTCGTCTCCGCCCGTTATTACTCAAAAGGGGCAAGCTTGGTTGCAGTTCTCTGTCTTCTTGCTGCATCCCTAACTTACATCATTGGCCAGATGACTGGTGTTGGTGTTGCTTTCTCTCGTTTCCTTGGTGTTTCTAACGCTATGGGTATCTACATCGGCATGGGAATCGTGTTCATGTATGCTGTTTTCGGCGGCATGAAAGGAATCACCTATACTCAGGTTGCTCAGTATTGTGTTCTGATCCTCGCCTACACGGTTCCTGCGATCTTTATCTCAATGCAGTTGACCGGCAACCCACTCCCACAGCTTGGCCTTGGTTCTGGTTTTGTTGGTACCGACATGTCCCTGTTGGGTAAATTGGATACAGTTGTTACCGATCTCGGTTTCGGAAAATACACCACTCAGGTTCCTGGTAGCCTGCTCAACATGTTTGTTTACACCGTGTCACTCATGATCGGTACCGCTGGTCTACCTCACGTTATTATGCGTTTCTTTACCGTTGCTACGGTTAAGGATGCCCGTTATTCTGCAGGTTATGCATTGATCTTCATCGCTCTTCTTTACACCACGGCTCCTGCCGTTGCCGCCATGGCTCGCTTGAACCTGCATGCCACCGTCAACAAAGCGGTTATGCAAGATGGTGGTGATGTCTTCGCAGCTGAAAACAGTATTGTTTATGAAACCCGTCCCGACTGGATGAAGCGTTGGGAAGTTACTGGTCTGTTGAAGTTTAAAGACCTGAACGGTGACGGCCGGATTCAGTATTACAATGCTAAGTCCAAAGATGCTGACTTCCTCGCTAAAGTTGAAGCAGCTGGTTGGAAAGGTAGTGAGCTCTCAGTTAACCGAGACATCATGGTTCTAGCGAACCCTGAAATTGCATTACTGCCAAACTGGGTTATTGCTCTGGTTGCTGCTGGTGGCCTCGCTGCTGCGCTATCAACTGCTGCAGGCCTGCTCCTCGCTATTTCTTCTGCTATCTCTCATGACCTGTTTAAGGGAATCTGGTTCCCGAACATGAGCGAGCAAAAAGAACTCATGACTGGTAAAATTGCCATGGCATGTTCAATCGTTGTCGCTGGTTACCTTGGCCTGAATCCTCCAGGGTTTGCCGCTGGTACCGTTGCCATCGCTTTTGGTCTGGCTGCCAGTTCAATCTTCCCATGCTTGATGATGGGTATCTTCAGTAAAACAATGAACAAGCAGGGTGCTATTGCCGGTATGCTCTCCGGTCTTGGTATCACCATGTTCTATGTTTTCGCCCACAAAGGTATCTTCTTCATCAAGGGAACTGAGTTCCTTGGCCTCTTTGGTGGAAAATCAAGCTTCTTCTTCGGTATTTCACCGAATGCATTTGGTGCCATCGGCGCGATTGTTAACTTCGCTGTTGCCTTCGCAGTCAAGAACATGACTCCACCAGTTCCTGAAGAGATTGCACAAATGGTTGAAGATGTACGGATTCCACGTGGCTCCAGTGCTGTTGACGGAGCTCACTGATAATTCATGAATTTAATGCGATCGGTGCATTGTGACTGATCATTTCGCCCCGCCAGTCATGCTGGCGGGGCTTTTTTAACCCAGCACTTTTTTGACACAACACAAAATATTCTTGATCGAACAACGTTCCTCAAGTACAAAGAGGCTCTTAATCACGAATATTTCCTTCTGAGGAGTTTCACATGGTTTTTGATGTCAGTGTGGCACTAACATGGCTTTTGTTTCTTGCTCTCTTTCCAATGGTTTTTTTCTGGCTACGTCGTGCTTGGCGTATATTTATCAAAAAAAACTATTCTGAAGTTGCTACAAAGCATGGTCAACCTCCCAAAAATCCTAAGAAGTGGGCCCCCTTTGTTGGGCTCATCAATCTCACTTGTGGTTTAATCGCCGTTTGGGTCATCATCTCGGTTCTCCTCGGTCTATACTCATACCAGACTTGGAGTGCTATTGCCGGCCTGACTATCTGGGGAAAGATCATTGCAGACTTCATTATTCGATTTCAGGCTCATCCGATCAATTTTGATAAAAAAAGGAAACCTGTTGTCGATCAGTAGTCTTTTATTCAGCCCCTTCCACTACGCACCATAAATGTGATATTCTTCTCTAGAAATCGGATCAAGGCTTCCCTAGGAAGCCTTTTTCAGTAAGTGACTTCATTCTGGAGGAGAGGAAAACGTTTATGGGGCTCATTAAAACCTTACGTGAAACAGAACCATTTAATCAGCTACCCGAAGAAATTTTTGCTGAGCTTAATCAATTCGCAGAACTCAGAACATTTCCTGCCCAACTCCATATTTTCAACCAACATGATTCACCCACTGGTTATCTTTATATTATCAAGTCAGGACTCGTTGAGATTATTGTTTTGACTCCCGGTGGTGTAGAAATGATTGTCGATTATCGTAAAGAGGGGTCTTTCTTTGGCAGCACACCCATTTTTACCGATGGCGGATATTCAGCCGGCGCACGGTCAGTTAAAGAAACAGAGTGCTACCTGATTCCTAAATCATTACTGACACGAATCGCAGAAAACTATCCCCATATTACTGAATATTTCAATAATGCCCTCTATTCAAGGGTACGAAACCTTTACTCCGACATGGTCAGCGACCATGCCGAGAGCACTCTGACACAAATGGAAGCTTATCCTTTTAAAAAACGGCTTTCAGAAATCATGTCAACCCCAGTCGAGACATGCCTACCCGATACCCCCATTCGGAATGTGGCCAGAAAGATGGTCGGCCAGGGTGTTGGTGCGATGCTCATCTGTGACGAGAAGAAACATCTGCAAGGGATTGTTACTGAACATGACCTCGTTGCTAAAGTTCTAGCGAGAGAAGATTCAGACTGCCAGACATCCAATGCTATCGACGTGATGACCCCCCAACCCTTCACCATGCCACCAGATACGTTCATGTATGAAGCAACCGCTTTTATGATGAGTCATAAGATCAAGCACATGCCAATACTTGACCGTAACGAGATAGTGGGCATCGTCACCCTGCAAGATCTGATGAAATATCGCAGTCAAAAATCGATGCTTCTCATCGGGAATGTCAACAAGGCCCGCTCAATTGAAGATTTGATCTCTGCTCACGAAGAAATTGTCAAGGTTGCCCGGGTGCTCCTTAGTGAAAGTCGCTCCCATATCGAAACAATGGAAATCATCTCCTATATTCACCATCGCATCATTCGTCGTTGCTACGAAATTGTTCTGGATGAAATGAAGAGGCAAGGAAAAACTCCACCCGATATCAAACTTTGCTTTATTATCATGGGCAGTGGTGGGCGCAAAGAGATGTTACTTGGTCCAGATCAGGATAACGGCTTCATCTACGAAGACTTTCCTGATGATAGAATCGAAGAAGTTGATGCGTTTTTTGTCCCCTTTGGGGAAAAACTTGTGGCTGCACTCGCACGCATTGGCTACCCACGCTGTGATGGACACGTCATGGTCAACAATCCCCTCTGGCGTGGACGACTCAAAGATTGGCGAGCACGTGTCTCTGATTGGATCAGAGTTCCTGAAGCACAAAAAGTGCGTTATTCCTCCATCTTTTTTGACTTCATGCCCATTGCTGGTGAAGCTTCGCTATGTCAGGATCTAAGGGAGATCATTCACCACGAAATCCATACACACCCTATCTTCCTATACCATATGATGGAACTCGATTTTAAACACAAAGTCCCCTTGAGCTTACTTGGTCGTTTTTCTCTCGAAAGAGACAAAAAACACAAAGGCAAACTCTCCATCAAACAGGCGGGAAGTATCTTTATCGTTGATTGCGTGCGCATGTTCTTGCTTGAGCAACAGGTCGATGCAACAACCACAACGGAACGACTTGACAAGCTGGTTGAGCTGAAAGTCATCAACCATGAAACGGCTGAACATATCAAAGCTGCCTTTGAAGCATTCACCTTTTTACGTCTACGCAATGAAATTGCTTTGATTGACCAAGGGAAATTCCCTAACCATTATCTTGATCCCTACGAACTCACGAAAAACGAGCAGGACCTTCTAAAAGAATCCTTTCGTGTTGCAAGCAAACTGCAAGATTCAACTAAAAGACATTTTTCTAAAATTGTCGGATAGAAACCAGTTTTTCTGTTCGAAACAACTGACAATATAGGGTTTTCAGCATAAATAAATTGATTGCGAAAAATCCCAATATGATTAGAATATAGGAGCGAATAAAACAAAATAATTGTATGGGGATTGCATGGCGAGAGAACAAGAGTTACAGAGCTATTGGAAACAAAATCTTCAATACATCGCCATTCTCTTATCCATCTGGTTTTCTGTGTCCTATCTTTTTGGAATCGTCTTTGTTGACCAATTAGATAACATAAAGATTTACGGCTTCCCTCTGGGCTACTGGTTTGCCAACCAAGGCGCAGAAGTTATTTTTTGCCTCCTGATCATTGTCTATGTCCGACTCATGAACAATCTGGATCGGAAATATGACGTCTATGAAGACTGACCCGCCCTATGCCATACGACGTCCCCACTATTAATTTAATTCAACTATTTCCAGCAACAAGTCTTATACAAGAGGGGTTTCAGCCATGAGTATTACGACTTGGACCTGGTTTTTTGTTGGAATAACTTTCTTCCTCTATATCATCATTGCCATCCGCACTCGTGCTTCATCGACGGGCGCATTTTACGCTGCAGAGCGGACCATTCATCCGGTTTTAAATGGCATGGCAACAGGTGCGGACTGGATGTCTGCAGCCTCTTTTATTTCAATGGCTGGCCTGATCTCTTTTATGGGACGTGACGGCTCTATGTACCTGATGGGCTGGACAGGTGGGTACGTTTTACTCGCCATGCTTTTAGCCCCCTATTTACGCAAGTACGGCAAGTTCACTGTCCCTGCGTTCATCGGTGACCGCTACTATTCCCAGAGTGCCAGAATCATCTCTCTGGTCTGCGCCATTTTTATCTCCTTTACCTATGTTGCCGGACAAATGCGTGGCGTTGGGGTGGTTTTTTCCCGCTTTCTCAATGTCCCAATCAACACTGGTGTGGTCATCGGTATGTGTATTGTCTTCTTTTATGCCGTTCTGGGAGGGATGAAAGGTGTCACATATACTCAGGTTGCACAATATTGCGTCTTAATCATTGCTTACATGATTCCTGCCATCTATATCTCAATTATGTTAACCAATAATCCAATCCCAGCATTTGGTTTTGGAAGCACCTTGAGCGCCAGTGGGGCTGAGATTCTCCAGGACCCATCAGTTCAGGGGAGATACCTCCTTGATGTTCTTGACGGGATTCATAAAGACCTAGGATTTAACGAGTACACAGCTGGAGTTCGCCCTAAGATCGATGTTTTCTTCATCGTTGTAGCCCTGATGGTTGGAACTGCGGGGCTGCCCCACGTCATTATTCGTTTTTTTACGGTTCCAAAAATTAAGGATGCTCGTGCTTCAGCCGGCTGGGCACTATTTTTTATTGTTCTCCTCTATACTGCAGCCCCAGCTGTCGCAGCATTTGCAAAAACAAATTTTATCAAAACAGTCCACAATGTCAGATATGAAAATGCCCCTCAATGGATTAAAAACTGGGAAGAAACTGGCTTGATCGCTTGGGTTGATAAGAATGAAGACGGGATTATGCAATACGGTCCCGGAAAAGCCATTACAGGAAAACCAAGATATTCCGGACAAACGGGGAGCTTCGGTCAAGCTCTCGTCTCTAACCTAGTGACATCCAGCACTAATGAAATGTATATCGATCAAGATATTATGGTTCTGGCGAACCCTGAGATTGCCAGACTTCCAAACTGGGTCATTGCTCTGGTTGCAGCGGGAGGGCTGGCGGCAGCACTTTCGACAGCGGCAGGATTGCTCCTTGTCATTTCGGCATCTATCTCACACGACCTGATGAAGGGAGTTCTGATGCCCAGCATGTCAGAGAAAGGTGAGCTTCTCTGGGCACGCTGCGGTGCTGCCGGTGCAGTTGTCATTGCCGGCCTTTTCGGGATCTTTCCACCCGGATTTGTTGCGCAAGTTGTCGCTTTTGCATTTGGATTAGCAGCTGCCTCTTTTTTCCCTGCAATCATTATGGGGATCTTTAATAAAAAGACGAATGTCTATGGAGCGATGACTGGGATGATTGCTGGCATTACTCTCACTGCCGCCTATATTGTCTATTTCAAATTCATTAATCCTGGAGCAAATAAACCCGACAACTGGTGGTTTGGCATTTCCCCAGAAGGGTTTGGTACTGTCGGTATGATCGTCAACTTTACACTGATCTATTTTGTATCTAAATTCACCCCAGAACCACCTCAGGAGATTCAAGACCTGGTGGTTAGCCTCCGCTACCCAGTCGAGAGGACATCTGGCGAAACGAAAATTTCAACAGAGCCGCGACGCCCCTATTAAATTGAATATAAAACAGCCCCTGCAAGTGATATCACGAGCAGGGGCTGTTTTGTTTCTGAGCTATTTTTTCTGACTAAAGAAGTTGCTTTACGGCCTCAAGTGCTGCAGCGTAGTCTGGCTCTGCTGTCACTTCTGGTACCAACTCAGCATAAACGACCTTGTCATTTTGATCGATAACATATACGGCCCGAGCAAGAAGTTTCAGGTTCTTCAGTAGCAGTCCATAGTTCAAACCAAAAGAACGCTCTTGATAATCAGAAAGAGTCTGAACCTTGTCGATCCCAGCATTACCACACCACCGCTTCTGTGCAAATGGGAGGTCAACGCTAATTGTATAGGCAGCAACTGTATCCGGAAGGGCAGCAACGTCTTGGTTAAAATGACGCGTCATAGCATCACAAACCGGGGTATCCAGTGATGGGACAACAGTAATCAAGCGAATTTTTCCAGCATCAGTAGCTAGAGTCACTGGCTGCAAACCATTATCGACAACGTTGAAATCTGGTGCAGTATCTCCAACCTTAACTTCGGCTCCAAGTAAAGTTGCAGGATTCCCTTTAAATAGCACTGCGGCATCACGTTCTTGGTAGTTACTCATTGAATTTTCTCCTCGTTGTTTATGTGAATGACTATATATGACTAATTTCGTCAGATATTGACATCCCCTGATTCTGCTGTCAATTAAATAATCTTTGAACGGGTCTTATTCCCCGAAGCTTGCTTCGCGAATTAGCAAAGGTTGCAGGCTGTTGATACCTCGTAGCTTGCTGCGAGGTAGTTTATTAATGATTCAATCAAAATGCCGCCCACAAAACTTGTGGGCGGCATTTTGATACTATTTTTAACAGATCTCTATACTTGCGGTGGGACAATCGTTACAGCCCGATGAGTTTTCCTGAGAATCTTTTCTGCAACACTCCCAAGGAAAGCATAATGAAGTTTCCCCTTACTATGACTTCCCAAAATAATCATATCAACATCCAGACGATCGGCAACATCCAGAATCATAGGAGCCGGGTCACCGTGATGCACCTCTACTTTCGGAGGGAGAGAAACTTCACATTCGATCAATTCTGTCTCTTCCTGAATGATCGCATGGAGTTGTTCACGCGTCTTTCCGGCTAACTCCGCCTCATTTGCTGCATTAAACTTAGCTAAGTTGTCAGCCCCCATTGTCAAGGCGACCATGTTTAACACTGAAGAATCAACCGTTGGCATGACATGCAGCACGTGAACCTGTGCATTGAATTTACAACCAAGCTCCAAAGCATAGCGAATAACACGAGAAGATTCCTTGCTGAGATCTTTTGCAACAAGAATATTGTCAATTTTAATACTCATAGCCGTCTCCTTATCTCCCATTGACCCGCATCCACCCCTTACACAAAAGTTCAATCGGTAGAGATGAAATGTGGCATCTTACAATTTCAACATTTATTATGCCGCGACAACTTCAGGTTGTTGTTTTTTCTTTCTTCGCATTTGCAGTAACCAAATAAATCCATACAGAGCAGCAGCAGGAAAATACATTAATTCGGCTGGAAGACGGTGACTAGGAATTTGAATGTTCAGAATTTCCTGATCAAAATCTACACCAGATTTTTCTGCTGCACTTGAAAACACAACGTTATCAATGTAGATCCGGCCCTCTTTCTCACGTGTTTCCATACCAATTCCAGCCAGTCTTTCGTCTCCGGTTGCCTCATCTCCAACGGTCAACATAATCGTCTTGGTAAATTCTTTTCCATTCATCTTCTCACCCTTCAGCATAATCCGAAGAGAAGAACCGGGATCCATATCACCGACATACGAAGAGATCTCAGTTGCGGGTTCTTCCAGCAATGGTGGGAAAATTTTATCCCAAACAATGCCAGGGCGAAATAGCAACAGCGCGACGACCAATAAGACGGCTGTCTCCCAAATTTTACACTTTACAACGAAATAGCCCTGGGTCCCTGCAGCGAACGCGAGCATGGCAAAAACAGCTGCAACAACAACCAAAATAAGCTCATACCAATGGTCGATTCCGATCATCAATAATTTTGTATTGAAGATAAACATGAAGGGCAACACTGCTGTCCTGATATCGTAAATAAAACCTTGGATACCTGTCTTAATCGGATCTCCACCCGATATTCCCGCAGCAGCAAATGCTGCTAGCCCAACCGGAGGAGTATCATCAGCAAGTATACCAAAGTAGAAAACAAACAAGTGGGCCGCAATCAGAGGGACAATGAGTCCATTCTGTGCTGCAAGGTTGACAATAACCGGAGCCATTAGAGTCGAAACAACAATATAGTTGGCAGTCGTCGGCAGTCCCATACCAAGAATCAAGCTGATTATTGCAGTAAACAGCAAGATTAACATCAGGTTTCCACCCGAAATAAACTCAACAAATTCGGTCATAACCAGACCGATACCGGTCAACGTGACCGTCCCAACAATAATCCCGGCCGCAGCAGTAGCGACACCGATGCCAATCATGTTTCGAGCACCGGCAACACTGCCATCAATGAGATCTAGAAAACCTGACTTAAAAGAAAAATCGTCTCCTTGTGCTTTGCGGAAAATTCCCTTCAGGGGACGCTGAGACAAAAGGATAACAATCATCAGCACAGTTGCCCAAAAAGCTGATAGTGCCGGAGACAAGCGCTCTACAGTAAGGCACCACATCAAGACAACAACGGGCAGAAGGAAGTAATAACCAGCCTGAGCTGTTCGCCCAAGATGCGGCAGCTCCTTAATTTCATGGCTCTGATCTAGCTCAGGAACCTTACAGGCATACCAAAGAAGAAAAAGGTAAGCAATTGCCAAAACCACCGAAACAACATAGATAGTTGCATCACCAGCAACAGTTTTAATCCATCCCAACCCGTAGTAAGTGACTCCGGCAAGGATGATCATAAACAAAAATGTCATCACAAAAGAGAGCATCCGCTGTGCGACGGTTTTTGTGATTGTTTTTTCCATCCCTTCCAGCCCCATTTTACAGGCTTCGAGGTGGACAATGTAGACCAAGGCAATATAGGAGATAATCGCAGGCAAAAATGCGTGCTTAATAACTTCAATATAGGTAATACCAACGTACTCAACCATCAGGAACGCGGCAGCACCCATAACCGGTGGCATGAGCTGCCCATTGGTTGAACAGGCAACTTCGATAGCACCCGCTTTTTCAGCTTTGAAACCTACTTTCTTCATCAGTGGAATAGTAAAAGTTCCCGTTGTAACAACATTGGCGATAGAAGAACCAGAAACCAGTCCCGTCAATCCAGAGGAGACAACGGCGGCTTTAGCCGGTCCCCCCTTTAAGTGCCCTAAAGCAGCGAAGGCGGTACGAATAAAATAGTTTCCAGCACCCGCTGCTTCGAGCATGGCACCAAATAAGACAAACATGAAAACCATGCTGGTAGAAACACCTAAGGCAACACCAAAGACACCCTCAGTTCCTAACCAGTAATGTGACATGCCCTTGGACAGGCTTGCCCCTTTATGAGCAATGACATCAGGCATGTATTGGCCACCAAAAGTGTAAGTGACAAAAACTGTTGCCACAACCATTAAGGGGGGTCCCAGAGCCCGACGAGTTGATTCGAGCAGCAAAATCAGACCTACAACAGAAACAACTAAGTCCATCTGCGATGGCAGACCGGGCCGTTCAGAGAGTGACACATAAAAAATATACAGATAAGCCGCACAAAAGGCACCAATCAGTCCCAGCACCCAATCTTGAATTGGAATGTACTTTGTCGGTGATTTCTTAAATGTTGGGAAAGCAGTAAAGGAGAGAAAAACTGCAAATGCGAGGTGAATTGCCCGCGCCTCTGTATCGTTTATAACAAAGAAATTAAAAATAAATGGCAGCGGAGAGGCATACCAGAGCTGAAATATTGTCCAGATCAGCGGAACTGCAAATAGAACTTTCTTAGGAAACGCACCCGTCGGATTCCGAGCACCGGATTCCGTCTCAGCAATCATCTCCTGAAGCTCTTCTTCACTTTTAATCGTCTCTTTTGATTCGGTCATGGCAATTACCCTTCACAACGTGACAAATATTAATCAGCCCCTCCCGAGAATTAACTGGCTGCTATTAGCATCAGTATTAATCCATCTGGCAATGACTGAAAAAAAATGCACCGCATAAAAGCGGTGCATTTTTTAGATCCTACAGATTAATCACTACATCATACCTGCTTCTTTATAATACTTAACAGCGCCCTCATGCAATGGAGCAGACAGACCATCTTTAATCATTTCAGCTGGATTTAGATTGCCAAATGCAGGGTGAAGTTTTTTGAACTCGTCAAAATTCTCAAAGACTGCCTTAACAACATTATAAATGACATCATTTGGAACATCCGTTGAAGAAACAAAAGTAGCACCGACACCA
Organism: Desulfuromusa sp.; assembly: GCA_016744675.1. Classification (GTDB taxonomy): domain Bacteria; phylum Desulfobacterota; class Desulfuromonadia; order Desulfuromonadales; family Geopsychrobacteraceae; genus Desulfuromusa. The sequence goes on from JADGDX010000017.1 coordinate 28,160, forward strand.
AAGGTTTTAGTATCGACATCAGTACCACGATACATTCCGCCAGGCACCGTTGCTGTACGGTAGTAATCGTTGTCAGCTACTAATTTATCAATTGCAGGACCATCAACCGTCACAAGAACAGAATCACAAGAAGTCGTTGCTTCCTTAATGGAACCATTTGGATGACCAACAGTAAAAACCATAGCATCAACTTTATTATCGCATAATGCTGTGGACTGCTCAGCTGATTTTAGCTCAGAGGTAAGTTTGAAATCGTCCCGAGTCATACCGACTGCAGCCATGACAAGTTCCATAGTGTCACGTTGCCCTGAACCAGGGTTTCCGATATTCACACGCTTACCTTTAAGATCCATAAAGTTCTTGATGCCAGAATCAGCACGAGCAACTACGGTGAAAGGCTCAGGATGAACAGAGAAAACAGCTCGCAAATCTTTATTTGCTCCTTGCTTTGCAAACTTACCAGTACCGTTATAAGCATGATATTGGACATCAGATTGAGCAACTCCCATATCCAACTCATGGGCTCCAATAGTATTTAAATTGTAAGCTGACCCACCAGTACTCTCAACAGAGCAACGGATACCATGTTCTTTTCTGGTTTTGTTAACCAAACGACAGATTGCACCACCCGTTGGATAGTAAACACCAGTAACACCACCAGTTCCAATAGTTACAAACTGCTGGCCAGCGGCTTCAGCCTGACTGACTGGAACAAAACTAGCAGCAACAGCAAAAGCCAACAGGTACATAAACATTTTTTTCATTGGTACTCCTCCTCAAGAAGAATAAAGTTTTACCCACCCAATGTGGGTATTTCTGAACTCATTAAGATTTTTCGCAACCTTGTGAAAGAGCAAGAAAGGTACCACTATCCCAAGGATATCAATAATCAGGGGTAAGCTACTGATTTATAAAACTGTTCTATCTGGAAGGAAGTCGCCTTATCCACATAAACCACTATAACCAGATCACGGCAGAGAGCGCACCTAAAGACTATTACCTCTGTATTATCAGCTATCTAAGAAGAAATAACCTCGAAGGGAGCTATAACTAAACTTATGGGGGTTTATGGTGTTTTTCACTTAAGGCGTTTACTTAGAGCCGGCTGAGAAATTCCCAACAACCTAGCGGCAATCGTTTGATTTCCACTAGACCGCTGCATCGCCTCATCAACCAGCATCTTTCCCGCCTGCTGGAGAGTTGGTAAATCACCCAAAGAGCAGAAAGGGCTTTCAGCCTCCGAAGAGCTATCTGAAACGATAAGACGATCAGCTTGGCCACCAATTCGCTTAAGAAAACTTTGCATCGACAATGTTTTCCCTGCATGGAGACTAACGGAATCATAAACCATCGCTTCTAACTCACGGATATTTCCGGGGAAGCTATAGGTTGACAAGAGAACAGCGAGCTCCTTGGGAGGGGTCGGTTTCTTTTTCCCCAAACACAGCGCAGCTTCATTTAAAAAATGTTCAAGGAGTAATGGCAGATCATCTTTGCGATCACGCAAAGGGGGCAAATGAACATGGTGCGAATAAAGTCGATAATAAAGATCCCGTCGAAACTCACCTGCCGTCATCTTTTCATCCAGGTTGGCATGAGTAGCCACCACAACCCGGGCCGTCATCTGTTTTGGCCGGTCACTTCCAAGAGGGTAGTATTCGCCATCCTGTAATAATCTAAGGAGCTTCACCTGTGAGGCTGAGTTGAGATCTCCTATTTCATCAAGAAACAGTGTTCCGCCCGCGGCGCCCTCAATCATCCCCTTGCGCACATTATCCGCACCCGTAAAGGCGCCACGCACATGGCCGAACAAAGTGTCGGCAAAAACATTATCGTCCAAGCCAGCGACATTGACAGATATCAAGGGCCCACTATTTCCACTAAGAGTATGGACCGCCTGTGCGACCAGCTCTTTACCGACACCACTTTCACCCGTAATTAAGATTGGCTGGCTACTTGGTGCAACCGCTTCTAAATATTGAAATCGAGCCCTCATGGCAGAATTATTTGTTACGATTGAGGCAAATACCTCTGGGAAATCAATCTGGTCATGAAAAAAATGTTTGCGAATTGCCCGGTTTTCAAATTCGAGTTCAACCATCCGAATCGCACGTCGGACACCTTCAACCAAGCGCCCCTCATCTACGGTCTTTACAAAATAATCAAAAGCCCCTGACCGCATACAATTAACGGCCGTTTCCAACTGATTCATCCCGCTAAGGATAATCACCCTGATATGCGGATACTCGGCAACAATCTGCTCAAGCAATTCTTCCCCTGAGATATATGGCATGGTCAGATCCAACAAGATTAGTCCGATATCATTCTGGTCCAGAACGCTCATGACTTCTCTGCTATCTTGACACTGCAACAGATGAGTCACACCCCCTGGGCCTTCCATGGTCAGACTTAAACTTCTCAACCATGGCTGTTCATCATCAACCAGCAAAACCCCGAATGAAGGATATAGTTTTTTCTCCATCACTCCATCTCCTTGTAAATCGGCAGCAGCAACCGAACCAATAGACCTTGTTGCGGCTGAGATGAAAACTCCAATCGACCATGATGATCCTTGACGATTCCATCAGAAACCGAAAGTCCAAGCCCGGTCCCTCCTGTGTCTCGTTTCGTTGTAAAAAAAGGATCCGTTATACGCAATAAAGTGTCCTGATCTATCCCACATCCTTGATCACGGACTTCGAAGACAACCATATCTTCCCCTTGCAGTTCATAAGTCCGCAATTCAATAGCCTGATCCACCGAGGTCAATGCCTGACATGCATTCAAGACCAAGTTCACAACAACCTGTTCGATTCGATGCCCATTGCCTCGAAATGGTGGCAGGTCAGAACAATAATCGGCCTTAAAATGTCGTGTTGCGTTGCGCAAAGCGTTGTCCACCAAACGCAATGCAGAACGAATGACATCATTCAGATCAACCTTATCATCCAATCCAGAATCATTGCGCCGAGCAAAATCTTTCAAATCTTCAACGATCCGTTTTATCCGGTTAGAACTTTCGAGCATTTCTTCCAGCATCTTAGGGACTTCTTCACGCATTCGAGAATAGTCAAACCAGCCATATTTAAAATCACCGTGTTGCCGATAATAGTCATCAAGGATCGGTTCAATGCTCTGATGTGCTTTACTCAACTGAGGCAAGCTCAGCTGAATCAGTCCATTCGGGTTATTGATTTCATGTGCAACTCCAGAGACGAGAATGCCAAGGGATGTCATTTTGTCGGCATGAAGGAGCTGTTTTTGGCGAATCTGCAGCTCTTCTGCTGACCTCATTCGCTCAGCGATTTCACATTCTAATTCTTTCGTCCTCAAAGCTACCTGCCGCCTTAAAGTTCTCGACCATAGAGCAAAAGCAATCAGAACCAACATCAACGGTCCTATCACCAATGCCCCAGAACGAATATAGTTTTTCCATGAAATTGGTTCTGGCTGCAAAACCCCAAGCCAGCGCTCTCTGATCTGGCGATATTCGCCAGACTTTTTCAACAAAGACAATCCTTCATTGAAAAGAGCCAGTAGCTCTAAATTTCCTTTTTTAACGGCAAAACCATACTCTTGAGCAACCAAGGGTCGAGCAATAGGGTGAATACTCTTTAAGGCGGGGTCACTAAGGAGATATTCACCCGGGAGTTTGGCAACTAAAGCACAATCGTGCTGCCCCGAGGCCAACAGACTCAGAGCATCAGCAAGAGTTTGTACCATGAACAGGTCTGCCGCGATTTCATGCTCGAGCATAAAATCGTGCATGACACTCCCCTTCATCACAATAACTTCTTTACCAACTAAATCAATAATAGACCGAATAGTTTTATTATCATCCCGAACCCAGATAGACTGGTGAACTTTTGCGTGAGGAATCGAGAAATCAACCTCGCCCAAACGCTCCTCAGTGTGGGCCATTCCCATCAGAATATCGACATCACCTTGATCCAGAGCTTGGCGCATTATCCCCCAAGATCCAAGTTGAATATTGATTTCCATCCCCATGACTCGGGCAACAGCCTGACTAAGTTCGACGTTATAGCCTGTCGGAAGACCATCCTGATCTAAATATTCATAAGGAGGATAATTATAATCTCCGCCGACCCGCACCGGCAGATCGAACCGAACAGGCTCCTCTGCATAAGAAGATATGCTCGAAGAAAAGAGGATAAACAGAAGAATAAAAACGAACCATCTAGTCCTTCTCACGTTAAAACTTCGCATGTCCCGGCGTCCGTGGAAAGGGGATAACATCGCGGATATTTTCCATCCCAGTCAAATACATCAATAACCGTTCAAAGCCCAAACCAAACCCTGCATGAGGGCAACTTCCCCAACGTCTAATATCGAGATACCACTCCATATCCCCAGAAGATATCCCCTGTAATGCCATCCTTGACTTAAGTACGTCTAAACGTTCTTCACGCTGGCTGCCACCAATAATCTCACCAACTCTGGGAACAAGAAGATCCATCGCAGCAACAGTTTTTTCATCATCATTCAGGCGCATATAAAAAGCCTTGATCTGTTTGGGATAGTCCGTCACGAAAATCGGCCCATTAAAGATTTTTTCGGTCAGATATCGTTCATGTTCTGACTGCAGATCATGCCCCCACTCAACAGGAAATTCAAAGGATTGCCCTGATTTTTGTAGTAAATCAACAGCTTCAGTATAGCTGATGGTACGAAATTCTGCTTTTGCCAAAGATTCCAGTTTATCTATCAGACCTTTTTCTACACGCTGATTGAAAAAATCGAGATCTTCCTGACAGTTTTCCAGTGCATAGGTCACCATATAACGAAGAAAGTCCTCACCCAATTGACAATCATCATGCAAATCGGCAAAAGCTATTTCGGGTTCAATCATCCAAAATTCAGCTGCGTGGCGGCTGGTATTTGAATTTTCAGCTCGAAAGGTCGGCCCAAAAGTATAAATATCTGAAAAAGCTGTAGCAAATAGCTCTCCCTGCAACTGCCCACTGACCGTCAGACCAGTCCGCTCACCAAAAAAGTCTTGGCCCCAATCTATCTGACCCTCATGTCGTGGCGGAGCGTTAGGATCAAGAGTACTGACCCGAAACATTTCTCCAGCCCCTTCACAATCATTGGTCGTAATGATCGGTGTCTGGACATAAAGAAATCCGCGCTGCTGAAAAAATTGATGAACAGCAAATGCAAGAGCGCTACGCATTCTGAAGACGGCTCCAAAAGTATTAGCGCGTGGCCGCAGATGGGCTATGGAACGCAGATATTCAAGGGTGTGGCGTTTTTTCTGAAGGGGATACTTTTCATCAGCACTCCCGACAACTTCAATTGTCTGCGCCTGAACTTCCCAACGCTGTCCTGCTGCTGGAGATTCAACAAGCTCTCCAGTAACCGCTAAACTAGAACCCGTCCCAACCTTGGAGGCAATTTCGTAATTGTCGAGTTCAGGACTTAAAACAATCTGCAACGAAGCAAAGCAGCTCCCATCATTCAAAGAGACAAAAGAGACATCTTTCCCACGCCGGACCGATCGAACCCATCCTTTAACGCAAATTGCCCCTTCAGATTGCTGCAACTGCAGTAACTTCCTGATTGAAATTCTTTTTACCCCTGTCATAGTCCTGATCCTTTCAATCTCATTTCCATCCATATTTATTTTGTTTATCCCAAGATTAAGTCACGATCTGTACCGATAGCAAACAAAAAGACCATCCGGCAGAGGACAGTCTTATCATTGTGACTCAATGGACAATTTTCAAAAGAATAGATTATTCGATAAAGCGTCCCCCTCGAGATTCAAGAAAAGCTCCATACTCCTTATCGACTTTCAAGATATGCTCTATCAAGCCACGATGTTCATTATCTAAAACCACAATTCCTGTCTCATAAATACTTTTCCAACCAATAACAGACATATCAGTCTCCTCACAAAAAAACGATCAGTCCAAGACAAAAGTCTCAGCATCATTCTCCAGCGGGAGCACCATCGTAAAACAGCTTCCCTTGCCCACTTCAGAGGTTACACTTAAGTTCCCACCATGATTATGTGTCACAATGAAATAGGCAATTGACAATCCCAGCCCTGTTCCTTGACCAACTTCTCGTGTTGTAAAAAATGGGTCGAAGATCCTCGCGACAACATCTGCCTCCATCCCCGAACCATTGTCTTCAACCTGCAAGCAGACGTTGTCGTGCCCGGAAGGAAATATTCTCAATGTTATCAGGGAGTCACCTTCGGCAAGACTTAATACTTGAGCAGCATTTTTCAACAAACTGAGGAGAACCTGCTGAATCTGGCCAGAATCACAACAAACATCAGGAACCGTTTGATAATCACGAGCAATAGAGATCTTTCTAAAGTCAAAGTGGTGGCGCATATCGTGATCACTTCCCGCCAATTCCACCATCCTCTCGAGGATGTCGGGAAGTGTACAGGAAGTGAAGTCTGAACCACCTCGTCGACTGAAACTCTGAACGTTTTCAACAATTTTTGCCGCACGCTGTCCCGCATCAAGGACGGAATGGAGCATTTGTTCACACCCTCGAAGGTTAGAATACTGAACAATTGCCTCAATTGTTGTCCCTGCCTCCAGAGCAACTTCCCGGTTCTTATGCAACTCGGGAGAAAGACGTCGGGTGAGAACTTGGACATTTTGCAAAATAACGGCCAATGGATTGTTGATTTCGTGAGCTAGCCCAGATGCCAATCCACCGATAGCCTGCATTTTTTCTGACCGAACCATCATTTCTTCTAGACGCAAACGTTCCGTGACATCATCCATATGAATGACCGCGCCACTAGCCTCTGTCATCGATAGTGGATAAATCAGAATATCAAAGAAACGGGTCTCTCCATTCTCTGTCTTTTTAATGCTTTGTACTTTCAGTAAACGGGTTGGTTTTCGCGTTCGTAAGGTCTCCATAAGCTTCGGCAAATAGGCATCGGGCTCAAAGAGTCGACAAACTTTCATCATCATAAGCCCCTTGGCTTCTTCTGCTGTAAGGACACTTTCCTGCTCCGCCCTTTTATTCCAAAGCGTCACCTCCATATTGATATCAACGCCAATCAAAACTGAAGGCATCGAATCTATAATATTCTGCAGGTAAACCTGTAACTGTTCGAGGGTTTTCTGAGCGATAATCTGCCCTGAGATATCTCTGATCGTCCCTTCTATATGGACAATACGACCTTCCTCATCATATACCGGGTGTCCATCCACTGCAGCCCAGAAAATGCCTCCATTGCTGCGCAACATCTGGACACTAAAATCGCGAACCTCCCCCTGCTGAATTAAATTGAACCATCTCTCACGATCCTCCGCACGGCAATAGACATCCTTTCGAAGATTGAGGTGGCCCATTTTTGCCATGACTTCCGTTTCGTCAGTCGCATCAAATCCGAAAATATTAGCTAAAGCGGGGTTCGCATTAAGCAAACGTCCTGACAAATCAACTTGAAAAATGCCATCTGTGGCATTATTAAAAATGTCCCGATATCGCTGTTCAGATTTTTTTAAAGCAGCAAAGCTCTCCTGAAGCTCTGCTGACATCCGATTAAAAACCACTTCAATATCAGCCCATTCGTCCTCCCGGCCTAATTGTATTTTGCTATTAAGATCACCCTGCTGAAATTGCCCCAAGCTACTACGAATCTGTGCCATAGGAGCTTGAATATGATTTTTGAATAATCGTTTAAGAGTAAACCAAACAAAAAAGGCAAAGACGAATAAAACAAGACGAACCATAACGACCGCAGTCCCGATCGTCCTTTTAATTTCAAGCCTAGAATTCTCAATTGTTGCTGTCGCTTGTTGGTCGAGCTGTTCCAAGGTAAACAAAATCTTTTCCGCGATTCGATCCAATTCACGATTAAATTCACCCAAACGAACCATCTCATCCTGATAAAGCTGCATAAGATATTGGTAGTGAGCAAAACGATCCACAAGATGCTGCCCTAATCGATCAATCGGCGGCTCTGACTCTAGTAGAGCCTTCAGCCGAGTCACCAGACTCCGTAATTCAGCCTCAAGAGGAATGGGAGCATCTATTGAGTTGAGAAGCAATTGAGCAGGATTCTCTTCTGCATTGAGCTTCGCGATTTCAGACAAGCTTTCCCGATATCCGGAAAGCAGAAGAACCAACTGATCGAAAGAGTCTGTCTCGTCACCTTTCAACTCTAATTCTATTGATTTTTCCGCAACAATTTCCTGCAAAAGGGAAAAGATTTCAGCGATATCTCGATCTTCTTCAAAGCGCCAGAACAAGAGATAGTTAATCCATTCACGACGTTTCAGATATGTAGAAAATTGCCCTTGTAGCTGACTTAATGAATTGGCAAAAGAGACGTCATGAACAGCCTCCCGTAACACGTCAATATCTTTCTGGATCCCTTCACTTTCAGTGTCAAACCATTGATCATCGACATAAAAGGTATTTTTAAAAAGATTTAAACGCGCATTTAATAAACCAAAATCACGATTATTCTGTGAATTTTCAGCAATAAATTGAAGGCTGTCCTTCACGACTAGATCAGTCGTTGAGCGAACCTTCCTAGAAGCAAACTGCAAACTAACCGCCATCAGGACAAAAATCAGGAGGACAACGAGGGACATCCGTTCCAACCGTCCCTTGATCGTGTTTTTTGGCTTAAACTCGAACACTCTTCAAATTACTCCTAAGGAAATTCTAATTGCACCTTCAGACGAATACGACATCTTGTCGAACCATCATTTCTCTTTGAGAATAGAAATAACAGCGTAAAATTAGTGTCCACAAATATAACAAATTTAACCTTCTATAAACAACAAAAAAAGAGGGCCCGCATCGCGCACCCTCCTCTTTATTCTATTCTGTGATCATCTCAATCTAACCATGCTCTCGAGATTTCAGAAAGCGGACTCCCTCCCATTGCTCCATTGTATGCCCAAGACGCCACTCACTTGCAGCGAGATAGGTTAAGAATCCTTCAGCATCGTGAGCTAGCCGACCTTGCTCCCTTTTTTGGAATTCTTCAAACAATTTTCTGTCATCACATTCAATCCAACGAGCCGTTGTATAATCAACACCCTCATAAATAGCATTCACATTATATTCAGCCTTCAGTCGTTCCATGGTGACATCAAACTGCAACACACCGACCGCACCAAGAATAAATTCTGCACCCGTCACTGGCTTAAAAACCTGTACCGCTCCCTCTTCAGCCAGCTGAGTTAATCCCTTCTGTAACTGTTTTGACTTAAGCGGATCTTTCAAACGAACACGGCGAAAATGTTCTGGGGCAAAACTAGGGATTCCTGTAAATTTGAGCGGTTCTTTTGGAGTAAAAGTATCACCAATTTTAATCGTCCCATGGTTATGCAAGCCAATGATATCTCCAGGATAAGCTTCCTCCACATGGGCGCGGTCCTGAGCCATGAATATCGTTGCTTTGGAAAGGCTAACATCCTTTTCAATCCGATGATGCCTGACTTTCATCCCCTTGATAAATTTACCGCTACAAATACGCAAGAAAGCGATCCGGTCACGATGAGCCGGGTCCATATTTGCTTGAATTTTAAAAACAAAACCAGAGAAAGCTTCCTCATCGGGTTCAACCACCCGCTCGACAGTTTCACGAGGGCCCGGTGCCGGAGCTAAGTCAACAAAAGCATCAAGCATCTCCTGAACACCAAAGTTATTGATCGCACTGCCGAAAAAAACCGGGCTCTGGCTGGCACACAAATAATCCTCAAGACTAAATGGATTTGCCGCCCCTTCCAACAGTTCAATATCTTCTCGTAGTTCATCTGCCTGATTGCCTAGCAATTCATCAAGTTGTGGGTCATTCAAGTCGGCAATCTTGATTGTCTCTGTACTGCGGATATCATCACCAGAACGAAACAGGTTCAGTTCTTTTCGGTAAAGATTATAAACCCCGCGAAAACGCTTCCCCATACCAATGGGCCAAGAGAGTGGAGTACATTCGATCTGGAGCTTTTCTTCTATATCAGCAAGAATATCAAGAGGCGATAGCCCTTCACGGTCGAGTTTATTGATAAAAGTCAGAACCGGAGTATTGCGCATCCGACAAACTTCCATCAATTTTTCGGTCTGAGGCTCAACCCCTTTAGCGCTATCAATAACCATTAAAGCACTGTCAACAGCCGTCAGGACGCGATAAGTATCTTCAGAAAAGTCCTGGTGCCCCGGAGTATCAAGCAGGTTGATCTCAAAATCTCGATAATTAAATTTCATCACCGACGAAGAGACTGAAATGCCACGTTCCTTCTCAATACTCATCCAGTCACTGGTCGCATGCCGATTTGACTTACGCGCCTTGACTGTCCCGGCCATTTGGATCGCCCCACCAAACAACAATAACTTTTCAGTCAAAGTTGTTTTACCGGCATCAGGGTGACTGACAATACCAAAGGTGCGCCGCTTGGCAATTTCTCGCTGTAATTCTTTACTCACAAATTTATCCTTTATTTTAAAGAGACTATCAGGACAAGTCCCTACTGACTCATAACCTTTTTCTTTTGCTTCTTTTCCCGCCAACGTTTATGCATCCAAAACCACTGACTAACATCTTTGCGGATTGCTGTTTCGATGATATCTGTCAAGTACTGAGTATTCTCAACGACAGCATCCTCCCCTTCACCTGAGAGCAGCAACATAGGTTCGGCCCAAGTATGATAGCTATTATCAGGCTGGCGGAGACAGAACACTGGGACGACCGGAACCTGAAGTTTCATCGCCATATTGGCCACCGCCGTTGTCGTAAAAGCCGGCCGGCCAAAAAAATTGACTGCGACTGAACCAGGTGGCGAAATGTGCTGATCAAGTAAAATACCAACAACATGCTTAGATTTTAGCGATTGAAGTATCCGCCTAGCCCCTTTACGACTACTCAATATTTCGGCCCCAAAATTTTTTCTCAATTCGCTAAAATATCTTTCTGTCAAAGGGTTCTTAAGGGGCTTAGCAACGATGTCGACTTGAACATCATGCTCGGCCAGAGCAAAGCTACCAACCTCCCAAAATCCAAGATGGGCACTCAGCAACAGAACACCACGATCAAGCGCTAATGCCTCTTCAAGGAATGGCATCCCCTCAGAATGAAAAATTTCTTCTTCCACCCCCGCTCCAGATTGGAACATATCAAAGCGCAGCATCTCAACACCACAGATACCAATATGCTCAAAGTTTTTGCGTATGTTGGTTTCTATTTCTGCGGCACTTAACTCTGGCAATGCCGCGATCATATTGTCTTTTGCCAATCGATAACGGCTCGGTAAAACCTTCATCGAGACACGCCCCAACGCCTTCCCTAAAGCTAGGGCTTTCTGGCGAGGCAAACGCCTGACGACGGCAGCAGCAGCCACCACAGCAATATATTCGAGACGGTGTTTAAGTGACACAGATGCCATCCGGCAATAACTCCTTCGAGAAAACGTAATCCTGATCAACCGCGCACTATAGCGCAATTGATCGACAAGAAGAAAGGGCGTTTTCCTCTGCGCTACAATTACATTACGTAAGACTAACACAATATCATCAGCTAATCTCTTGACCAACGGAATCGATACTTTTATGCTGCGCTGTTGAATCTGTCAAAATGCATTCCCAAGGAGAATACTATGGCCGTCTTTGAAGTCAATCACCCTCTCGTCAAACATAAGCTAGGCCTGATCAGACAACACGATATCAGCACCAAAGATTTTCGTGATCTCGCCTCAGAAATCGCCCGACTACTCACCTATGAGGCAACAAAAGACCTTGAGACTGAACCGCAGACAATTACGGGATGGAACGGCCCCGTTGAGGTTGAAAAAATAAAAGGAAAGAAAATCACTGTTGTCCCAATTCTGCGTGCAGGACTTGGGATGATGGATGGGGTTCTTGATCTTATTCCCAGTGCACGCGTCAGTGTTGTCGGCCTCTACCGCAACGAAGAAACCCTCGAACCGGTCACTTATTACGAAAAGTTTACCAGCAACATAGGCGAGCGAACCGCACTGATCCTTGATCCGATGTTGGCAACCGGAGGTTCACTCGTTGCCTGTATAGATATGTTGAAAAAAGCAGGCTGCACCAGTATTCGTGGCCTTTTTCTTGTTGCCGTTCCCGAAGGGATTGCACAGTTGGAAAAAGAGCACCCTGATGTTGATATCTATGTTGCTTCAATTGATGAACGATTGAATGAAGATGGCTATATCCTCCCGGGCTTAGGCGATGCTGGGGATAAAATATTTGGGACGAAATAAGAAACCATAACCTTTTGCGGAGAAGGATTTACACAAATGAGTCAAACCCCATCCCCCACAGATTACAACTTTCGTCTAAAGGACGGACTTCTTGGTGCCCAGATGCTTTTTGTTGCTTTTGGCGCCCTGGTTCTCGTTCCCCTGCTGACAGGACTTAATGCCAACGTCGCACTTTTTACCGCCGGCGCCGGAACCCTGATTTTCCAAGTCATTACCCGCGGTCGAGTGCCAGTCTTTCTTGCTTCAAGTTTTGCCTTTATCGCCCCGATTATTTATGGCGTCGGTCAATGGGGAATTGCCGGAACCATGTGCGGACTTGTTGCTGCCGGTCTGCTTTATGCAATTTTAAGTTTTGTGGTCCGAATCTTTGGTTCGGAGATCTTGCATAAAATATTACCGCCGATCGTTACTGGCCCAGTCATCATGGTTATAGGACTGGTCTTGGCACCCGTTGCGATTCATATGGCTTCGGGTCGTACTGGTGATGGGTCCGCATGGCTCGTCCCTGAGACAACAGCTTATATCATTGCTGGCGTTGCATTAGCAGTCACCATTCTTGTCTCTTTGCTCGGACGTGGATTATTCAAACTCATTCCGATTCTCAGTGGAATTATTGCCGGCTATGTCACTTCTCTGGTCCTCGATGGAACCGGGTTTACCGCCTCCACTCAAGCGGCCTTTGATCCAGGGACTCTACAAAACTGGACTGGCCCCGCATTAATTTCGATGCAAAAAGTAACATCAGCCCCTTGGTTTGCAATGCCAGACTTTACTTTCCCCGTCTGGAACCTTGAAGCCATTCTGTTTATTGTTCCTGTTGCCATCGCTCCAGCGATTGAACATTTTGGCGATGTCCTCGCAATTGGTGGAATTTCTGGAAAAGATTACGTAAAAGACCCCGGCATTGAAAACACCCTTCTCGGTGACGGTGTCGCAACCAGCTTTGCCGCTTTCTTAGGCGGTCCACCAAACACCACTTACTCAGAAGTTTCTGGTGCCGTTGCCCTGACGAAATCATTCAACCCTGCCATAATGACATGGGCAGCTATCACCGCTATTGTCCTTGCCTTTATCGGCAAACTCGGCGGATTCCTAAATACCATTCCAGTTCCCGTTATGGGAGGCATCATGGTTCTGTTATTTGGTGCTATTGCAGTCATCGGGATCAATACCTTAGTCAAAGCGGGAACCGACCTAATGGAGCCACGCAACTTGGCAATCGTTGCAATTATTCTCGTCTTTGGTATCGGCGGCATGAGTTTCGACCTCACGATTGTTAAGCTCGGAGGGATCGGTTTAGCAGGGGTCATCGGAGTTCTGTTAAATCTCATTCTTCCTCAAAGTAACGAGAGCTAAATAACAATCTGAACGATAAAAACAAAAACTAAGACCTACAGCCTTTGGGTTATTTAAGGTATAAACGGGGTGAGTTGTGAGACTCACCCCGTTTTCTTTTCTGAAGGCTCAGAGCTATCATGATTTTTTGAGCATTAGACAGAAGAGACCCGAAAACTTCCTTCAATCGTTTCCTCCTATCTTTCAAGGAGATCCAATGCTGCAGGGACTTGTCTTACTTTTAGCATTTCAGTTCATCGGAGAGATTCTCTCTAACTTTTTAGGGCTACCAATACCTGGCAATGTCATCGGCATGGCACTGCTGTTGGTTTCACTGATAAGTGGTGTTATCAAAGAAGAGATGATTCGTGAAACAGCCGATTTTCTCCTGTCCCACATGGCACTTTTTTTTGTTCCAGCTGGCGTCGGTGTGATGCTTTATTTCGATTTGATTCAGCGCGAATGGCTACCGATTGTCCTTGGTACAGTCTTCAGTACATTTGCCGTGATGGCCGTAACAGGATGGACAGAAAACCTACTGGATAAAAACAAGGAGACCTCCAATGACTGAGATTCTCCACACTCCGTTGTTTGGTATTACTCTGACCCTATTAGCTTACCGTTTGGCAGAGATCCTCTATCGCAAAACCGGATTCATTTTATTCAACCCCGTCGCTTTATCGATCGTTGCTATTATTATCTTATTGAAAATATGTGATATCCCCTACAATGACTATGCCCGTGGTGGCGATATCATTCTTTTTCTTCTTGGCCCCTCAGTTGTCGCTTTGGCACTTCCCCTATATCAGCGCCGCAAAGAAATTCTTAACCGCAAACTGCCAATTCTCCTTGGGATTTTCGCCGGAGCGATGACCTCTATCATAACCGCAGCCGGAACAGCTTGGCTGCTGGGCGGCAGTCACAAGGTGGTGCTGTCGTTGGTTCCGAAATCAGTGACCACACCAATAGCCATCGGAATCGTTGAAAAGATCGGCGGAATTGCTCCGCTGACTGCTGCTTTGGTGGTTTTGACCGGTTGCCTTGGAGCTATCTGTGGCCCTGAATTTTGTCGGCTGATCGGGATTCGCACGCCGGCGGCCCTTGGTCTGGCCGTAGGGACTGCCAGCCATGGCATCGGCACAGCGAGAGTGCTTGGAGAAAATCGCTTTGCCGGGGCTGTGTCCGGCTTGGCCATAGGTTTGAACGGGCTGGCAACCTCAATCATCGTCCCACTGCTATGGTTGCTGTTCGCTTGAGGTGCTCTATATAACGGTGATAGACTGTATCAACTTCATGGTGCATTCTTTCCATTTTAAATACTAAAAAGGGTGGCCATATGAGACCACCCTTCAAGACATAACAACATTTATCCCCCAGCTACCGATAAAATCACGACTCCTGGATACCTCGGCACTCAAGGTAAAAACGCTTTTCGTCAGCTTCACCCAATGAAAAGGTTTTCCGCGGCAAAGCGCCATCAAGCACGATTGTTTTAAACAGATCGTGCTTCGAAATCGCTGGCAAGTAAAACCCCACACAACCCGTCTCACCACCGAGGTCCGTCACCGCTTTGTCCCCGTGGATATAATCGATACGCGCAGTTGTGTTCTCTTTTAGGTAATGATCAAGAAATGCCTGCAATGTTGCAACCGTCAATGTATATTCCGGGCTCCCTACAGCGCAGGCTCCAAATTTTCCACCAAAAACAACGGGAAAAGCGTGAGCGTCCCCTTGCTTTTCTGCTACAGATTCCGCCTCTGCGAGGGTTTCACATGGGGTGAAAGTCAAAGGGGTTTTACGAGCTGCGAAAAAAGCCTCCATCTGCTGTCTAAGATGAACACAATTGACGTTAAACAAAACTCGGTGAATTGCTTCAAATTCAAGACCGGAATCGTGAACATTGACCAATTCGACCAAAGCATAGCGTGCGGGATGGTTCATGACCGTTGCAAGGTCGTCGGCCTCACCTTTTAGTTTTTCCCAGATTGCTTTTGCAGTCGCAAATGAATGGTTTCCGTCCCCCATGGCATAGAGCATGACATCACCATCAACATTGTATTTCGCATGATAGTCAGCGGGGTCAGCCAATTTTTCAAGGGCAGTGACAACTTGAGAAATTAATTCAGGCTGATCAACTCGATACCCTTTAAGGTGCCCCCCATTTTCCAAAAGATCAAAATCGTACACGGATTCTAGGTTTTGATTAAAAAGAGGCTCAATGACAGTTTGCTCCGGGTCATCGATCAAGACCATAATGTGTGGCAGTTCAATCGGAGCATTCTCACGTACCTTGATCCGTGGTGGCAAGCGATCGAGAATCGTCCCTTCGGTTGATCGAATCAAACTTTGTGCCCCTTTGGTATATTCGTACTGTTCGAGATCAAGAGCGAGAATCAGACCTTTACGTGACTCAACTTCTGTCGTTTTACGATCAACCAGAATAAACCCAGGAGGCTGTTCTTCAAGGCTGCCATCGGCCAAATAGTTTTCCATCGCCTGATTGATTGCTGCAATACGCTTTTCGGCATCGCTATCCTCAAGATAAACTTCAGGAAAAACAAGGTTCAACGTCGAGATCCCTCTTTCTACCTGCTGCTCAAGGCGCTGCCAATAAGATAAATCGGAGGTATATTGATCACAGGCTATGACGGCCCATGACTGCATATCTGTCCCTTTTTTTGGCAACAGAATTTTCGGGACCTGTACTGCTATTTTTTCAAAATTCATCAACGATGGCCTTTCTTTTTAAAGCTGAAGAGTTTCACTATTTAGAAGCAATATAGTTAGCATGATTTGAGTAGATTGCAAAGGATCTCAAAAACACGACACGAGGCTCAATTTCAAGAATTTACATTACTACTGGCGTTTCAGTTCATCGGGAAAACAATCTCAAACCCTTTAGGATTGACAATACATGAAGCTGGTATCGGTATAGCATTGCTGTTTATTTCGCTGATGAGCACCCTGAAGAATCTCTTGATTCATACTGTATAGAAATATTCGCTTGCAGAAAATGATCTTATGCTTTCTAATCAGCGCTCAAAGAAATGATGGCATAAAGAAGAAGGAAGACGGTGTAAATCCGTCGCGGACCCGCCACTGTAACCAGGAACTCTTCACCCTGGAAGCCAGACACTTCGTCTTGTTAGCCCACTGCCCAAGCTTCGCGGATTGAGGATAGGGTGGATAAATCCATGGATAAAAAACGGTATCCCGGAGCCTGAACAATTGGCCCCGGGATTTTTTATTGGAGGCAACGATGGCCCGTTTGATTTATGTCAGTGGTGGATGCCGCAGCGGCAAGAGTGCATACGCACAAAACCTCGCCGAAAGCCTTCCCGGTCGTCGAGCTTATCTGGCCACATGTCCGCTGATTGATGTAGAGATGGAACAGAGGATTGCTTTGCACCAGCAGCAGCGTGTTGACAGAAATTGGGAAACGATTGAAGCCCCACGTGATCTCGCAGAAACTATTGAACAAGCTCGGGACTTTGACGTCCTCCTCATCGACTGCTTAACACTGTGGATTAATAATCTCCTCTACGAAGCAGAGAAAAAGGAAATCACTCTTTCTGAACAACTAATCAAAAAGCAATGTTTGGAATTGATCGAGACCTGCCGCAAAAAGGAACAGACAATTATTTTTGTCAGCAATGAGCTGGGGATGGGATTAGTACCAGCGGATTCTATTTCTAGGCTTTACCGGGACTGCCTCGGGCGGTGTAACCAAACCATAGCAAAACTAGCAGATGAAGCTATCTTTATGGTCTCAGGGATTCCTCTTACCTTAAAGCAAGGGTAACAATTCATATGAAATTACTAAACGCAACCATCGACTCTATTACCGAACAGAATAAAACCTCTCGCGCACAGGCCAAAGAGCGTCTCGATCAATTGATCATGCCCCACTGGGCTTTAGGACGGTTGATGGATCTAGCACTGGATCTAGCGGGTATCTGCGGGACGCTGCACCCCAGCATTAAACGTAAAACAATTGTTGTTATGGCAGGGGATCACGGTATTACCAATGCAGGCATCAGCCTATTCCCTAAAGAAGTCACCGTAGAAATGATACGTGGATTTGTCAACGGTGTCGCCGGAATCAATGTCCTTGCCAAGCAAGCTGGTGCCAACGTTAAGGTTGTCGATATGGGAGTTGCTGGGGATCTCTCCGACCTCTCAGAAAACGGCAATGTCCTTGACCGAAAAATCGCAGCTGGAACCCGTAACTTTGCTGAAGAAGAAGCAATGAGTCGGGAGCAAGCTATCAGCGCTGTTGAAGCGGGTATTAATGTCGCACACGAGATGTCGAACTCCACCGACCTGTTTGGTACCGGTGATATGGGAATCGGCAACACCTCTCCAAGCAGTGCAATTATTGCTACTTTGTGCCAGCAACCCGTTGCTGATGTCGTCGGTCGCGGGACCGGGCTGGACGACGATCAACTGCAGCATAAAATTAACGTTCTGGAAAAAGCTCTGGCTCTCAACAATCCGAACCCAGCTGATCCGATTGATGTTCTCAGTAAAGTCGGTGGTTTCGAAATCGCCGGAATCGCAGGGCTGGTTTTGGGTGCGGCAGCACTCAAAAAACCGATTATCATTGATGGCATTATCTCAACTGCGGGAGCATTGTTAGCGGGTCGTTTAGCACCAAAAAGCAAAGAGTATATGATTGCCGCCCACCGCAGTGTCGAAAAAGGACAAGTCGCAGCACTGGCCGACCTGGGAAAAGAACCGCTGCTGGACCTGCAGTTCCGTCTCGGTGAAGGGACAGGAGCTGCCGTCGCTATGAATCTGGTCGAAGGTGCCGTAGCGATTTTAACCGAAATGGCGACATTCAGTGAAGCCGCTGTATCAGAAGCAAAATAAAAGATCACCTTGATCTAGATTTTGAACTGCCCCCCCGTGTGACGCAGCCGGAGTGCAGTGTAGCTTGGCAGGGTTTCGAAGAAAAATGTCTGAGCCGCAGGCGAGTTTTTTTCTGAGCTGCAAAGCGGAAGGAAACGGAGGGAACCCGCAGGGCAAGAAGCTCGGGTGCGTTTCTTTGTTTACTTTCTTGTCGCATAACAAGAAAGTAAAGCGTCGAGCGGGGTCGCAACCCCGCGACTTTGTGGTTTGGTTTATTAATCCAAATACTAACAAAAAGTTACCGAAATGAATCTAAAACCTTTTTTCTCAGCCCTGCGCTTCCTCACTGTCCTACCAATACCCGAATCGTGGTGTGGTGATGAAAACAGCTTCCATAAAAGTCCCGACTACTATCCCCTCGTGGGACTACTGATCGGCCTGATGCTGGCACTGCTGGATATTTTTCTCTGCTGGCTTTTACCCGTTGAAGTTTCCAGTGTGTTGTTGCTGTTGGTAATGATAGCCATTTCAGGGGCATTGCATCTCGATGGTCTAGCTGATAGTGCCGATGCTTTTTTTAGCAGCCGCAGTCAGGAGAAGATGCTTGAAATCATGAAGGACAGCCGCTCCGGCCCGATGGGTGTGACTGCAATTATTATTGTTCTTCTGTTCAAGCTGATGTTGCTCCTTGCGTTACCGATGCTTTGGCGCTGGCAGGTTATCGTGCTGATGCCACTGGCCGGGCGCTGTGCATTGCCGACAATCAGTGCTTGGCTCCCCTATGCACGATCCAATGGAACGGCGGCCTTTATTCGCAACGGATTTAGTCCAAAACGGCTATTCATACCACTGGTCACATTGGCGATACCGACATTTTCACTTTTAGGTTGGGTTTGGGGAGCTATCGTCACGAGCGCTATCTGCTGTGGGGTCTGGTTAACGGGAATCTACAGTCGCCATAAGGTAGGTGGTTTTACTGGTGATACTCTCGGGGCAACCTGTGAGTTGGTCGAACTTTTGCCGCCACTTTGCGTTGTTATTCTCGCTCATCGGGGGATGATCTAATGGGAGACCTGCCAAAACATGGAGGAAATCTGCGCCAAGCGAGTAAGGCTAGCGGATTGCCACAAGAGGATCTGCTTGATTTTTCAGCTAGTATCAACCCTCTGGGTTTTCCGCATTGGTTGCGACCACTCATCAGCTCCCAGATAAGTCAACTGGCACACTACCCCAACCCTCAAGCAGAGGAATTCGTTACAGCACTGGCCAAACATCATCAGATAAACTCCAACCAGGTCATCATCGGTAATGGCGCCAGCGAACTCCTTTACCTACTTCCACAGGTTCTCAACCACAAGCGGGTGCTGCTGCCGATTCCCAGCTACAATGATTATGCTGCTATAGCAACAGCTTCTGGTTTCCCAATAGACTCCCTGCCATTAATGCCTGAAAAAGATTTTCAGCTTGATATGGAACAACTTTCGTCAATGCTTAGAGATGATCATTTAATCATTCTTGGCCATCCCAACAATCCCAGCGGTCAACTGTGCGATGTTTCTGCGTTACAAGAGCTGATCAAGAAACGACCGCATAACTATTTCATTATTGATGAATCCTTTATCGATTTTGCAGGCAAGGAATATTCGCTGCGAGGCCAAAGACCTGAGAATCTCATTATTATCCAATCGATGACGAAAGCGTGGGCGATCCCCGGCTTGCGGTTGGGCTATGCTCTGGCTGATCCAAAAGTGGTTTCTGCCATGCACCAAATGAGACCCGATTGGTCGGTCAATACGATTGCTCAGGCCGTAGGTGTTCGCGCTTTACAAGACAGCAATTATCTCACCAAAACTTGCGACTATGTGCGTCAACAACGACAGGATCTTTTTGCACAACTTGAATCGATTCGCGGTCTGCACCCCTTTCCAAGTGATGCTAATTTCCTCTTAGTTCGCATCGATAATCCCTCAGAAGACGCCCTTTCTCTGGCGCAAAAACTCCTCAAAAAAGGGATGATGATTCGCCCATGTGCCAGTTTTCAGGGGCTTGACAAGCGCTATTTTCGTGTGGCTGTGCGTACGGCTGATGAGCAGCAACAGCTCTGCGCTGAACTTGATAGAGGCTTCAATGCCGTCTCGATAAAAAAACCGGCGCGCAAAACCCCGGCCATCATGTTCCAAGGAACTGGATCCAATGCCGGCAAGAGCATCCTTACTGCTGCTCTATCGCGCATTCTCTACCAGGACGGCGTGTCAGTTGCCCCCTTCAAAGCACAAAACATGTCGCTTAATTCTGGGGTCACCTACAACGGCGGCGAAATGGGGCGCGCACAGATACTCCAAGCACAGGCCTGTCGACTTGATGCAGATGTCCGAATGAATCCCGTTCTGCTCAAACCAAGCAGTGCCACCGGATCACAGGTGATTGTCTGTGGCAAGGTTCTGGAAACGATGCACTTTCGCGACTATTCAGAACGCCGCAACTCAATCTTCACCCAGGTCAAAACTTGCTACGACAGCCTTGCAAACGAACACCAAGTGATGGTCCTAGAAGGCGCTGGAAGTCCGGCAGAAATCAATCTTAAATCGAATGACATTGTCAATATGAACATGGCTCGCTATGCCGATGCCAAAGTTCTCTTGGTCGGTGATATTGATCGGGGTGGCGTATTTGCTTCCTTTGTTGGGACTCTTGAGCTGCTCTCTGAATGGGAACGGCGGCTGGTTCATGGCTTTGTCATCAACCGTTTCCGCGGCGATGCATCACTGCTTGGGAATGCCCTTGATCTGACCCGTCAGCACACGGGAAAACCTTTTTTGGGCACCGTTCCCTACGTGCAAAACCTGGGACTTCCAGAAGAGGATTCGGTCGATTTCAAAGATGGACTCCTTGATACAAACAAACAAGGGAAGGATGTCCTCGATGTCGCCCTGATTGACTTGCCACATATTTCCAACTTTACCGATTTCGATGCACTGCGCGTCGAAACGGATGTCCATGTGCGCCGAGTCTGCCATACAGAGGAATTGGGCTCTCCTGATGTAGTGATCCTACCGGGAACCAAAAATGTCATCAGTGATCTTGATTACCTTCAGAACTCCGGGTTGGCCGCAGCCATTCGTCAATTGGCTGAAGTAGGGGTTGAAATTGTTGGTATCTGTGGTGGCTATCAGATGTTGGGCAGAAAAATTGCGGATCCCAATGCTATTGAATCCAGCGGAGAAACCTGCCAAGGATTGAGATTACTGGCACTGGAGACCACCCTTCTCCCCGACAAGATCATGACTCGTTGTCAAGCCAGCCATCTTCCGTCGGATGAATCACTCCAAGGGTACGAAATACATCATGGCACCAGCATTGGAAGCAATCTTAAGCCCCTGATTCAACGTCAGGATGGCATGGTGATCGGCAGTTGTGCCACAAACCGGGAACAGATCTGGGGAACATATTTGCATGGCATATTTGATGCGGATGGCTTCCGCCGTTGGTTTCTGGATCGGTTGCGACAACGCAAAGGATGGCAGGCCATTGGCAAGGTACAATCTCCTTATGACCTTGAACCGGCTCTCGATCGGTTGGCCGACCATGTCCGTGCCTCTTTAGACATGGATAAAATTTATCAGATTCTCGGCTTATGATTCCATTATCTCTACAGATTTTGCTGGCACTATTTCTGGATTTTTTGATAGGTGATCCCCGCTGGCTTCCCCATCCCGTTAAAGGGATAGGCGCTTTGGCGCTTTGGCTCGAAGATCCACTGCGGAGCCGATTTTCTCCTCGCACCGCCGGGATCATTGCCGGGCTTTTGGTTGTGGTAATCAGTACGGCGACTGTCTGGATCAGTTGCCAATTAGCGGCTGCGCTCCATCCCCTCTGTGGAGACCTCGTCTCCATTGTGTTTCTCACCACCTGTTTTGCCATGCAGGATTTACGGCAACATGCTCTAGCCGTTCACAACGCTCTTATTGCCGGAGAGAAGTCTGGAGATCTGTCTTCAGCAAGGAAGAAGGTTGCCATGCTGGTCGGGCGCGACACCGAGACACTCGATGAAGCGGGAATCACCCGTGCAACCGTGGAAAGTGTTGCCGAAAATACCGTCGATGGCGTTACGGCACCCCTAATCTTTGCTTTTCTAGCCGGTGCTCCAGGCGCTATTTTTTACAAAGCCATCAATACGTTGGATTCAACTTATGGCTATAAAAACCAGCGCTACCTTCAATTTGGCTGGGCCGCTGCACGTCTCGACGATCTAGCCAATTTTCTTCCGGCACGACTCAGTGCCATTCTGGTGCCAGTGGCCGCCAAGATAACTGGGCAGGATAGCGCAAACGCATGGCACATTTTTATCCGCGATCGGCACAAACATCCCAGCCCCAATGGAGGCCAGATTGAAGCGGCTTTCGCTGGAGCTCTGCGGATTCAATTGGGTGGAGAGATCTGTTATGGCGGGGAAGCGTCATTCCGCCCTTATCTGGGAGATCCGTCAGAAAGAATACATTCGAAAAAAATTAAAACGACACTCCAGTTGATGGTTGTCGTTTCATTGTGCATCGTAGCGGCAGGAGTATTATTGCGAATTTATTGATATCCATTGGTAACATTGAGAACCTTGTGCAGATTAACAACATCTCCAATGACTATAATTGCGGGGCGCTGTGCTTGTTTGGCTTTTTGCGGTAATTGCTCAATGTCGGTGATTAAAACCTGCTGGTTTGACCGTGAAGCGTTGGCAATAATGGCAACAGGTGTTGACCTGCTCACTCCTAAATCAATAGCCATTTGCGCTATGATGGTGGCGAAACTCAGACCCATTAAAATAATCGTGGTGTGGTTCGGTATTTTTAACAAAGGGAGCCAGTCGGTGTTGACCCGACTGCCCGCCAAATGAGCGGAAACAATCGACATATTAGTAGCATAACCGCGTGCTGTTGGTGGGATTCCAGCTCCAGCAGGACCGGCAATGGCGGAACTAATACCACTGACGACCTCAACCTGTATTCCCCGTTTGATCAGGTATTCTGCTTCTTCAGCACCCCGTCCAAAAATGTAGGAATCCCCACTTTTTAAGCGCGCAACTTTCAGACCGGCTTTTGCCTGTTCATAAATAAGCTCATTAATCTGTTCCTGCCGTAAACTATGTTCTCCCTTTTGCTTGCCTACAGAAATTCGTTGTGCTTGTTGCGGGATCAAGTCAAGGACCTCCTGGGTCACTAAGTGATCATAGAGAACGACTTCCATCTGCTGAATGGTCCGATATGCTTTCAACGTGAGCATTTCGACATCTCCAGGGCCACAACCAATGAGGTATACGGTTGATAACAATTTGTTGCACTGCTCTTTTGAAATGGGAATATTGATCTCCCCTTGCTCTCTGTGCTGTTTTTTTTCTTCCAGTAAAAGCTGAATATTGTCAGGAATAATTGTCGCTATTTTATCTCTGACAACTTGTCCTATAGTGGGGCTGCTCCCTTCAGTAGATACAGCAATTTTGAGGTTTCCGTAATTAAGAAGAGAGGAGAAATAAAAGTCACAAAGATCTGACTGAGCGACACAATTGAATAGAAAATCACGTCGTTGCTTTTCACGCAAAACAAGTTCTGCAACATTGGCATTGCCAGTTGCATCAACAATGATCTGAGCATGCTTAAGATCTGTGGCACGCAGCTCCCTTTGTATTACAATAATATCAAGGGCCAACAACTCAGCGCAAACATGTGAGGCTATCAGAGTAAAATCAACATGGTTTTTCAACAAAACACTGGCTTTATGCGAGGCGATTTTACCACCACCAATTAACAGTATTTCTGGTTTTGTAAGTAGTACAGGGAGGGTTCCCATATTAGATCCTTTAACTGAAGTTTGAATTCCATATCTGCGTTTAATATGTCGCTTAAAATTTCATCAACTTGGGGCAACCTGCAATAACTTTCCTTGCCTATAAAGTTGCAGAGGTAGTTCATAAAGTTGAGAAAGGTGCTCGCTGGTCATTATCTCAAGGTCACCAGCTGCGAGAATTTTTCGATCCTTCATCAATATAAAATATTCAGCAAAACGTAGGGCAAGATTGACATCATGCACAGTAATGATTGTTGTCAGGTTTTTAGCAAAAGTTTCTGCACTAATAAGCTCCATGACTTCCAGCTGATTTTTCAGGTCGAGACTACTGGTTGGTTCATCGAGGAGAAGGATCTCTGGTTCCTGCAAAAAAGCTCGCGCCAAGGCGATCTTTTGTAATTCGCCACCACTTAACTGCTGCAACGGCCGCATAGTCAGATGTCTGAGACTAAGTTTTTCCAGCATGGATCCAACCAGAGCATCATCCCGACGTTTCGACTGCCAAGTGTGGTGGGGTTTACGACCCAGGAGCAGATAGTCGAACACAGACAGATTGCTGATTTGCTGGTGCTGTGGAACGTAGGCGATTCTTTGTGCACGCTGCTTCAGGGAGAGATTCTTCAACTGCCTATTGCCGAGGAGGACTGAGCCTGCGGCTGGTTGCAAAAACCCGGCAAGGAGTTTAATTAAAGTCGATTTGCCGGTACCGTTGATACCAAGAACAGCATAAATATGCCCAGCTGTTAAGCGGCAAGAGATGTTGTCCAAAACCTGTTGTCCACCATAGGCAAACGAGAGCTGTTTAAATTCGACACCCACGCTCAAGAACTCCTACGGCCAAAAAGTAATAACAAAAATACCGGAGTACCAAGAAAAGAGGTGATCACTCCGGCAGGCAGGGCAACGGGATCAAGGAGTAATTTCCCCAACTGGTCGGCACAAATAAGAATTAAAACTCCCAATATTGCGGATAGTGGCAGTAAATAGCGATTGTCGGAACCAATCAGACGGCGAGCCATGTGGGGGGCAATGAGACCGACAAACCCCAGAATACCGAAAAATGTAACGGTGACTGCAGTTGTCAGGGTAGCCATCGACATGGTAACGAGGCGCAAGCTGATGACGTTGACACCAAGGCTCTGTGCCACTTCATCACCAGCTAAAATGGCGTTGTAGTTGAGTCGATTGGCAAAAAAATAGCCAGAAGCTAGAACCGTAACAATGCCCATTAGGTAAAGTTCCGGCCATGTCGCTCGATCCAAGTCACCAAAGGTCCAATGGACGATCATGGCTAGCTGGGTTTCATCGGCAAAATACTGAAGAAAGGTGGTTCCAGCCATAAAAAGGGAACTTAATGCCCTTTATACAGACCAAGAAAACTCAGGTGTGAATCTTTGCACAATACCCCTATAAAAAGCTAATATTTATTCCAAAACAGAAGCACTAAAGAGTGGCGAAG